>JABSSL010000021.1 GCA_013214355.1 Saprospiraceae bacterium
TCGCCATTCTTCTCGAGATTGGATCAACTTGCTCTCTTGCATCTCAATGCTTTTTACCCTAAGTTAACACCTAAGCCAATTTTGGAGAAATATTATTTACTCATTCCTCTAAATATCGACCAATCCATATCCGAAGTTTTTCCTGGTCACACCTTTGCGAAACTGCGGATATCTTGCGTGGACTTTCATAGAAGAAAGCAATGCACACTACACTAAAAGCCTGCTTAGGAATGAGGCACAAATAAAAAATACAACTACGCTTTATCTTTTTCCGCCATACCTGACTGCCGTCAGGCAGGCTGCGTTAACAAAAGCCTTCCCGATGGGATATCGGGACAGGCTATGTAGCTAGGCTATCCAGCCTGGCGGCTCGACAGGTACTCGGCTTTTGCAGCCTAGTCTGGCGAAAAAATATTTCGCCTATTTGTGCAGTTTATTTATCCCTCATTCCTTAGCACCTAAATCTACATTTCTTTTCGCAGCAAAAGGGCCTCTCCCTAGCTTTTCTTTAAGGCTAACAGATTCAGCATAATGGCCGTTAAAAGCGCGAGGCTTAATAAAATGACCACTAAAGTAGTAGGGAAATTCCAGGCTATAGCCGTTATGATTTTAGGCAGTTCCAACTCGGGATTGGTGGCTGTAATGGAGTCCATTACAAAACGTAGCAGCTTGGAAAAGACCAGGATTACAGCTAGGCCCAGCGCCATAATCGTATTAAAGAATAACAAGGTCTTACGTTGGCGACCTCTACCGTAGCCATGGTTCCATTCCTTAACCAGATATACAATATAGACTAAAGGAATGAAGACAATAGGAGTCAGTAGTAGTGGAGAAATATTGATGGCCGCATGGGAAAAAGACAATTCTATCTGACCATTATTACCACCTAGCAAATGTGGAATTAGGGTACTGATGAGTAGGGCAATCAGGAAGAGAATTGCCAAAGAGATAAGTTCTCTGTTGAGGGGTAACATGAGAAACTGTTTTTGGGCATACTAATACCGATCGCTGAAGGGTTGCGAAGTGGTATAAGCTTAGCTGACGATAAAATTACAGAGACAAAGTGTTGCTCTTTTATATATTACGAAAATATGCAATGTAATTTGTATCGCCAATCATTGTATTAAAAAAATCAGCCCTATGTTACCCGATCTAGAAGAATTTTTCGTACAACTCGTGTTTGACGGCTTTCCCCTTGCGATCCTCCAGTATTTCGAACACATTTGTCTTGATCGTATTGGCAATATCGCCAGTAGGAAGATCATTACAATCCAATCCGAATGGATCTTCAATCTCTTCCCCTAGTAATTCAACACCAAGCAAGGCGAAGAAAATAAACATCACCAATGGAATAGTTCCGAATGAGAAAGTGGTAATTAGCGCGAAAGGGAGCATAAGCCCATAAACAGTAATAAAGATTTTTAGGTATACCGCATAAGAGAATGGAATAGGGGTCTTTTTAATCCTTTCACAAGCTCCCAATATATCCAGTAAGGCTTGATGTTGCGCTTTGATATTGATGTAGTCCCCTTCGTTCAATTCACCGTTTCGATGTCCTTCTGCCATTCTATCGAAGATTTGCATAGAGATGTGATTGGGAACATGCCCCTTTTCTCCATATACTGCTTTGTCTTCATCGCTTAGGTAAATCAATTTATCTAGTTGCGTCCCTTCTCTTAAGTGTTCAACCAAAGCCAGACAGAAATTGGAGATATGTTTCGCAAAGTAGCGACGAACCTCCGGATTATCTTTCGGGAACATGGTATTTACGTAAATAGCCATATTTCGGGTATGGTTTACTAATGCGCCCCATTGCTTTCGCCCTTCCCACCATCTGTCATAGGCAGAATTGGTGCGAAAAACCAAGAAAATACTAAGTATTACCCCCAGCAGTGAGAAAATACTCGTGTTCATATGGATGTATTCTTCCAGGTTGAATCCCCAGACCGCGAAGCAGATGGCAGTGGTATACACACCGATAGCAACGACGCTTCTCCAAATTCGGACCATGGTCCAGCTTTTAGCTAGGTTTCCCAAATCACCGAACCAGTTTGCGTTTGTTTTGTAGTAGATCATTATTATTATGATTTATGAACTCAATCCATGAGCTCTTGACTAGCTCTCCCTAATTTTCACTCGAATACCCATTTGCTGCATCAGCAGGGTGGCATTAAAGCTCTGACTCACTCCCTTCTTGAGTTTGTAATCGAAATGTAATTCTCCGTCCTGAATTTCCACCTCTATCCGCAGGTTTTCAATCGCACCCTCCGCCTTG
The DNA here is from genome assembly GCA_013214355.1 of Saprospiraceae bacterium. Classification (GTDB taxonomy): domain Bacteria; phylum Bacteroidota; class Bacteroidia; order Chitinophagales; family Saprospiraceae; genus DT-111. Next base: position 2,276 of record JABSSL010000021.1, read on the forward strand.
GCTTCCAGTGCACCTAACTCCAAATCGTGTGTAGCAATTAAGCCCCCTCCTTTGTATTCAATCAATTGGTGGATCAAAGCCTTAGCCCCGGTATGGCGATCAACGGAGTTGGTGCCCTTGAGAATTTCATCCAACAAAAAGAAAATGGGGCGTTCCTGGGCGATCCCTTGAGCAGCAGCTTCTACTGCTTCAATGATTACTTTTAGACGCTTCAGCTCGGCGTAGAAAGAGGAGGTGCTCTCATGGAGCGCGTCTTGCGTCCGCATACTGGTATAGACCTGCAGTTGCGGGAGCTGTAGCCTGTTGGCACAAACCGGGCTGCCAGATAGGCCTAGCACTAAATTGATGCCTAGGGTGCGCAGGAACGTACTCTTTCCAGCCATATTGGAGCCGGTAATTAGCTTGATATGGCCCTGGATGGGCATGCTGATATCATTGGTGATCACCTGATCCCTTCGAATCAACGGATGCCCAATGCCCAAAGCTTCGATCTCTCTTGCGTCTGTAATCGTAGGAAACTGCCAATGCGGGTGGTTATGTACTAAATTACCAAGACTTGACAAAACCTCAAACTCTTGCAAGGAATCGAACCACCTAGGCAGTACCTCCTTTTGCGCAGCTCTCCACATTTCTAGTCGATAGACCCAATGCAAATCCCAAAGCCCTCCAAGGTTTAGCAGAATGGCGAAAGCGTTAAAACGCACATTCAATTGACTGATTAGATAGGAAAGTCTACTGATTATTTTAGATGCACTATTGCCCGCTTGCAGGAAAGTGGATTGTAATTCTTTTAAAAGGGGGGCTTGAAAGCTCCCTTCCTCTACCTGGCGAATAAGACGGGCATAGTTGCTCAACATGACCTCTGCATGGGCTGTTCGTCGGTGGGTGTCATTGACCCGTTGGACCGTACGTTGCAGAATCAGTGCCGGTGGTATCAGCATCAGTAAAGCATATTGCCAAGGCCAATAAAAGAGCCAAAGGATAAGTGCAGCAGTAAACCAAATAGGAGCCACATATAAAGCTATCTTTAGCCAGGTGTTGTCCTTCACAAATGCGGGATCTTGCAGCCAATCTAGCAAAGCCTGTAGATGAGTCGGATGGTCTTCGGTCTCTCGCCCATGTGCCTGAAAATGCTGCCGCCATTCTATTTTATCCGCCAATTCTTGAATGGCTATCTGTCTGGCTTCGATAAGCTCGGTAGCACTGGGCTCTGTCAAGTATTGGGCTAGCCGCTGTCGGCCAATTTCAGTACTAGTACGATTGATGTATTGGAAGAGAGAGTGCTCTCCAAACAGATCTAGATCTAGTGCATAGGGATGTTCCATTTCCAGGAACTTAGCTCCAGCATCGAAATGGGAGAAATCGTGATTCAGTGCACTTAACTCAAGGCCATTGATTTTAGCTAATTCCTCGTGATGCTGTGCAGCTGCTGAAATTTGTTGATGCCATTTCATGAACTGATAAAACACAGCAACGAACGTCAAGAAGAAAAGTATCGCCCAATACCAGGCAATGCTACCCAAATAAATCGTAAGGGCTATTCCTGCCATAAATACCAATAGGCGTACTAGTGAGAATTTTCCATATTTAGCCCGCAGCGCAGCAGCAGTTTCTTGAAAATTCTTCTGCCTATTTTGGTATACTTCTTTTAGTTTCTCCATCGAGTGAACATTATTCCCTGCGAAAATAAAACCTTCTTTGACAAATCTAGTGAGCGGTCAAGAAATGAAAATTTAGATTTGCTTTTTTACCTAAAATCTATACCAAAATTACTTTCCCTTTTCCCGTTTATGTAACGCAGCGAACTTGCTGCCATATTCCTCCAGGATGGAAAGGGTAGAGGTATCTCGATCATACACGGAGTACCATCCCTGATGCTCATGTGGGGGATCACCAATGAAGTCATCTCCAGCTTGCCAAATGGCGCGGGCCTTCCTCGGTCTTCCTTGGCCTCCCCAAGCCCAGAAGTTACAGCCACCAATGGGATCGCCCGCTTTAGCTTTTTGATATACCCATTCGAAAAGGGTTTGGTAGTATTTATCACGCCAAAGGGTAGAAGAACCGGGTTCATGACTGTCGTTATCCCGAGCGATACCAAACTCCTCAAAAACCATAGGCTTGCCAATTTTTTTGCTCAGATTCAAGTGACGTTCTAGGTACTTCTTGGCTTTGTCGAGGGCCTTTTCATAGGATTCTTCAGCTTGTTTGGGGTCGTACCACTGCCAGTTTTGTATCCAAATATGAACGGTGGTATAGTCGATGTTAGCATAGCTATGGTCTTTGGTGAAATGATTGCCCGTTGGTGTGGAAGTGTTGCCTTCACTGCCAATGGTCACTAAGTGATTTGGGTCCAGTGATTTAATTAGACGAGCTGTCTTTTTGATCCATTTTCGGTAGGAGCGAAAGCGGAGCATCCCTCTAGGCTCGTTGGCTAACTCCCAGCTCATGATGGTAGGGTCGTCTTTATAGGCTTTATCATTGTAGCAGTTCACTCGTTCAATTACCTTTCGGATGTGGTTTTCATATAAAGCTATAGCGGCTGGATTTTTATAAAAACGGGTAGCGAAGGTCATATAACTGAACCAGCTGCCATCCTCCGCAGGAGGGGGATAGGGGATGTCCTGAGGTTTAGCCCAGGTATAGTATTGTGTAAAGCCACCTGACCAGGGATAGAAATTATTGAGACAAACTACAGCCGTTAAGTCACGTTTGCTCATCTCATTTAGTAGAAAATCCAGACCGTCCCATAAATCTTCATTGTATTTTCCCGGTGCATGTTGTAGTGTCGGCTTCATGCGCCAAGGAGCGGAATCAGGTCCCTCACTACCTGCTACTATCCGAAGGTTGGTAATTCCCAATGCTTGCAGATGATCTAATTCTGCTAGCAATCTTTCTCGGTCTCCCCCTGCACCTTTAGAGGCGAGGTTCATGCCATACCAGAAGTTGGTGCCTAAAAAATAGTAGGGTGATCCATTCCGATAGAATTGACCATCTTGAATAGATATATAGGACTGTGCAGACATATTTGCAAGACTTGAGAGCCAGAGACTCAAGAAGATGGGGATTAATCGCCAAGGTTTTTTCATGTGCTTATTGGCATTCGAAATTGAAAAGAGTCTGATAACATCAATTGAGGCCCGTACAGATAGCCGACACAATATTATCAAGGGCATAGTGCGAATATTCGCTGAATCCTTTAAATTTGGCATTCTATGGGCACTAAATCACAAAACGCAAAGATTATATTCGGCCTAAAGGTCAAACAGCTCCGGCAAGGAAAGGGTTTATCTTTCTCGGATTTGGCCAAGGAGGCGAGTATGTCCGTTTCTTATCTAAATGAGATTGAAAAAGGGAAGAAGTATCCGAAACAAGATAAGATTGAATCTTTAGCAAGTGTATTGGGCGTGACTTTTGAGGAGCTGACTTCCCAGGATTTGGATAAGAGTTTAGCTCCCGTTAGTGAGTTGCTCAAATCGAACTTCTTGAATGAACTTCCATTAGATCTCTTTGGGATAGAATTGGCTAAAGTAGTGGAGATCATTGCTAATGCTCCCGCTAAGGTAGGAGCCTTTATTTCTACCTTGTTAGAGCTTTCTCGCAATTATGCGCTGAAGGAAGAAAACTTCTACTTCGGGGCCTTGCGTTCGTTTCTGGAGTTGCATAACAATTACTTCAAGGAAATTGAGGATGCGGTCACACATTGCACTTCCCTGTATGATATTCCGAAGGAACGCCCCTTCTCATCCGATGTTTTAAAAAGATTACTAGAAGATCGATTTGGCTATCGGGTGGTGGAGAATGGTTTAGAAGGTTTCCCAGAAATGCGGAACTTGCGTGCGGTTTTTGTGCCGGAGAAAAAAGAGCTTTTGCTCAATAAGAACCTCTCGGAGATGCAACGCTCCTTTCAATTTGGTAAAGAATTGGGCTTCAACTATCTCGAGTTAAAGGAGCGTGCCAATACCTCTTCTTTATTACGGAGTCGAGTTTTTGAGGAAGTACTCAATCATTCTCGTGCTACTTATTTCTCGGCAGCCTTACATATGCCTTTACAGGGTTTTGTGGATGATATTCGCTCCTTCTTTGCGAAGAAAGAATGGGATCCGAATGCCTTTTTGGGCATTATGCAAAAATACCAGGCTACACCTGAGATGTTTTATCAGCGATTGACCAATGTCTTGCCTGAGTTTTTTGGACTGACTAAGATATTTTTCTTGCGATTTCGCCATGATATCATCCAAGATATCTACGAAATAGATAAAGAACTGCATTTGGACTCCCGCCACCAGCCCCATAGTAATGGCCTTTCGGAGCACTACTGCCGGCGATGGGTGTCTACTTCCCTTTTGATGGACCTTAGAGCACAGCAGAAAGGGGGCGCGCAGATCTCGCATTTGGTGGCGGCTCAGCGTTCGAGCTATATCGGAACGGAGGATGAATATCTTTGTTTCACCATAGCCCGGCCCACCTATCCCAATCCGAATCACAATGTTAGTGTAACCCTCGGTATTGTAGTCTCTCCAGAGTTAAAAGACAAGATCGCTTTTCTAGATGATCCAGCCATTTCTCATAAGCAGGTCCATACGACTTGCGAACGTTGTCCGATCTCAGACTGCAAGGAACGGGCAGTAGAACCCAAAGTCATTCTACGTCGAGAGAAGTTACGCGCTATTCAGCATCGCTTGACCGAGTTGAGTAAGTCATAAGTGGTGTGACAATCGTAGTCATAAAATTTCTGATAGCGAATTTTGTTCTTAGACGAGGCAGTAAAATCGCGCCTAGCCATAGGCTACGCAAGGCTTTTACTAACGAAGTATAAGGGCAAAAGACGCAGCTGAAAAATAGGAATATCTATTGTCACATCACTTGAGGAAGCAATATCCTGCTAGTTTCGGTTGAATTAAGCTTACGGTTATTTCATTCCTACAAAATAGTCCGATATTAGGCGACGTTTGGAATGTACAAGGGACAAGTGCCGTTCCGAGATACTAATTTTCAATTACCCAAATTGACATACATAGTAGTAGGTAGTGGATCAAGCTAAGTACAAAAGAAACCACCAGTGCCTACTTAAAGGAAAAGCTTATGAATCGTCTTTTTATTGCTGGAATTTCATTCCTATGCCTTTGCCAGATTAGTATAGCACAACCCGATATCGCATTGGAAGATATCTGGCAGAATTATTCCTTCATGGCCAACTCGGTGCCTGGCTTCAACTTCATGAATGATGGTAAGCACTACACTCGATTGGAGCGAGGTCGAATCAATCAGTATGATTTTACTACTGGACAATTGACCGAAACGCTTTTCAATGCAAGCGAGGTGGAATCAGCGGAATTTCAAGGGGTGAGTGATTATGCCTTCAGTGCGGATGAATCTAAGATCATGATTAGTTCTCAATCGGAACGAATCTATCGTCGTTCTACGAAGGCCAAGTTCTTTGTGTATGATCGAAAAACCAAGCGCTTTGATGCGGTATACTCAGAAGATAAGATTCGGTATGCCACTTTCAATCCCAAGGCTGATAAGGTAGCATTTGTTTATGGTAATAATCTTCATTACAAAGATCTCAGCACGGGAAAGATTACACAGCTAACGGACGATGGAGCAAAGAATGCTATCATTAATGGCGCTACGGATTGGGTGTACGAAGAGGAATTTGGCATTGCCGTGGGGTTCAAATGGTCGCCTGATGGCAAATATCTCGCCTTTATGCGCTTTGATGAGAGCGAGGTTAAAGAGTTTACCATGACGCATTATCACAATGGTGCTTATCCAGAATATGAAACCTTCAAATACCCGAAGGTAGGGGAAGACAATGCGAAAGTAAGTGTACATATTCACGATCTCTCCAGTGGTAAAACAGTCAAAGCGGATACCCAAGTAGAGGCCGAGCATTATATTCCTCGGATCCGTTGGACGGGTCAACAGGATCAGCTCTGCGTGATTCGAATGAATCGCCATCAAAGCAAAGTAGAATTGCTGTTGGCGGATGCTAGTTCGGGTAAAACCAAAACTCTTTTTGAAGAGACCAATAAATATTATATCGAGGAGTCGGTCCTAGATAATTTGCATTTCTTGAAGGATAAAAAGCACTTCGTTTGGACCAGCGAGACGGACGGTTATCATCACATCTATCTCTATGATATGAATGGGAAGATGGTTAAGCAATTGACCAAGGGAAAATGGGATATGACCGATTTCCATGGCGTGGATGAGAAAAATGGAAAAGTCTTCTATCAAGCAGCCAAGGATGCTCCGATGCGTCGTCATGAATACGTTGTAGACCTAGATGGTAAGAATGATAAACAGCTTACAGAGGAAGAAGGCTGGAACAGTGCTCAATACAGCAGTACTTTTGATTATTACGTCCTTACACATTCGACGATCAACAGCCCGGGAACCTATGTGGTATATGATCGCACAGGGAAAGAAGTTCGAACCATCGAGGACAACCGTTATTTGAAGAGTAAAATGAAGTCCTATGATATTCAGCCTGCGGAGTTCTTCAGTTTCACAACCAAGGATAAAGTAGACTTGAATGGTTACATGATCAAACCTAGAGACTTTGATCCTAACAGGAAGTATCCGGTCTTCATGTATTTGTATGGCGGACCAGGTAGCCAGCAGGTGGTAGATAACTGGCGCGGTCAAAACTATTGGTGGTTCCAAATGCTAGCCCAGCAAGGATATGTTGTGGCTTGCGTGGACAACCGTGGTACGGGTGCGAGGGGAGAGGCCTTTAAGAAGATTACCTATATGCAATTGGGGCATTACGAAACAATAGATCAAATTGAAGCCGCCAAGTATTTAGGGAGTCTAGACTATACCGATCCAGGACGGATAGGAATCTTTGGCTGGAGTTATGGAGGCTACATGTCTAGCCTATGTTTGCTGAAGGGGAATGATGTCTTTAAGGCCGCAATCGCCGTAGCGCCAGTGACCAACTGGAAATGGTATGACACCATCTACACGGAGCGCTACATGCGTACAGAAAAAGAAAACCCTGAAGGGTATGCCAACAACTCACCCGTCAATTTTGCCGACCAGCTAAAAGGCAATTACCTTTTGGTACATGGAATGGGGGATGACAATGTTCACTTCCAGCAAACAGCAGAGATGGCTAATGCCCTGATCATGGCTAATAAGCAATATGATACCTACTTCTATCCCAACCGGAACCATGGCATCTACGGTGGATTGACGAGACTGCATCTGTATCAAAAAATGAGCAACTTCTTAGATGAGAAATTGAAGGGCCCAAGTGACTTTCAACGCTCGCCAAAGACCATGAAGCAGGCCATTAAACTCGTTCCGACTGAAGAAGGACCAAAGAAGAAGAAAAAGAGGAAGGTAATCAAGCCATAGTGCTAAAGGAACAATTCTCGATTTAAAGTAGTTAAATAGGGGAAGGTTTAATACCGTGGAACAAAAGTTTTTTGGAATATTGAGCATTGGATTTTGGTGAAGGGCAAGGCTCGAAGAGGGAAGATAGCCTTAGTTACCTGACCGATGAGAAACGCTGCCATTCGCCAAAAGACATACTCAAGATGCAAAGTTACTTATGTTCCACGGTATTTAGTAGCTTAGATGCCTTCCGAGGCAGTCTAGCAGGGAACTTTCCCCTATTTCATTTTAGGGCGAACATAGCATTTGGTTTATTCTATTGTTAAGCGTTTCTTTGTTGAAGGACAGGAGGGGAAACAGATAGCAGTAGATGATCGATGGAAGAAATGTGACGAAAATGGCAGAGAAGAAAAAAAATAAAGTCGAGATAATTAATAGAAAGGCCAAACATGAGTATCATTTTATCGATACTTATGAGGCCGGCTTAGTATTGCAAGGAACCGAGATCAAGTCTATCCGTAGCAATAATGCCAATCTCCGAGATGCCTATTGCTTCTTTAAAAAGGGAGAACTCTTCATCAAGAATATGTTTATTGCGGAGTATAACTTCGGCAATATATTCAATCATGAAACCCGCCGTACCCGCAAACTTCTCATGCGACGGCAGGAGCTCAAGAAATTGGAGAAAAAGATCAAAGAACGAGGATTTACCCTCATCCCATATCGCCTCTATCTCACCGAACGTGGCTTTGCTAAAGTAGAAATCGCCTTAGCTCAAGGTAAAAAATCACACGATAAGCGCCAGTCCATTAAAGAAAAGGATATGAAGCGTGATATGGCTAGGATGAAAAAAGTTAGGTTGTAGATCAATCAAGAAAGAAGGCTTAGTCGAAATTTTGACTAAGCCTTCTTTTTAGATGTACTTATATCTCTTTGGTGTATCTGTATGGGGGCGTGTTATCCGTTTTGAGGGATTAATTCTCCCACCTTCCCCAATTCATTGAATAGTCCAACGAAGTAACCTTGGGTAACGTGTGCTTTTTCCTTGTAATCTTCCCCTTCCATTAGCAGATTATGGAGTTTGGGTAAATTGTAAAAGGGGACTGCTGGATAAAGGTGGTGCTCTAAATGGTAACCTACATTATGTGGAGCCAAAAGGAATTGCTCCAATAAGTTGGTCTTTACGGTACGAGTAGAAGTCAAAAGGTGGTCATAGGCCAGCTCACCAAAATGCTCTGCCACACTACGGATGTACTGGAACATGAAGAAGGTGGACAGGTATGGGATCACCCAAAATAAACCATAGTAAGCCCATCCGTTAAATACAGTAAGTAGAGCAAAAAGAGTTAGCATAAAGATCAAGGAAGCTCTATTCTTCTGTCCTTTGGCTTTCTTTTGCTTGGCCTCTGTCGAGACAGAAAATCGCTTCAAGAACCAGATGGCATCCTTTATTCCTTGCACTAAGGTGAAATAAGACAAAATCTGTAGTAAGAAAGCTTGTTTGGTTTTGGGGAAGGTAAAACTCTTTTTCCCCAACTTAGATACCCAATCAGGATCATCCTCCGTATTTAGGTGTCGATGGTGACGCATGTGGTTCTGTCGGTACACCTCGATGGAGCTGAATAGGGGATACATGATGAGCCAATTGGTCATTCTATCATTCCATTTTCGATTTTTCAAGAAACGATAATGAGAAGCATCATGCATAAGAATCGCTAGGGCGTGCATACGAGCGCCAATGACCAAGACAGCCACTAGATACGTATACCAAGTAAAGTAATAGCTGCAAGCAATAATGGTAGCTGCGATGATTAGCCAGTCCAAAGCAATGGCCGAGGCGTGACGGAAGGCGTTTGTTTTAAATAAAGGTTTTAGATCTGTAGGTTTTACGCTGAGGTTTAGATCATTGGCATCGTTATGTGTCATGCTTATTTGATTTGATTATGGAGAACTTTTTTTCTACAATTTGCTCCATCAAAGGCATGAAAACGATAGCTACGCGGTAACGGGCATACTTGTCTGGGTAACGTGCAAGCAGGAACCGGTAAGTGGTAAAGGGAAAATTAGAGCGATTAGATGGGGCCCAACCGCTCCGTATGCTTTACTCCCCGGTGCTTTCAGCAGCCACCGGAACCTCACCTTGGACATTCAAACTCCAGTCGTAAGGAATGTATTTCACTTTGGCTTTTGGAGAGACCTCCATCGGGCCATAGGTGTTTACGAAGTCGAGTATGTTATCTTATTTTCTAAAGTCCATCCGATACCAAGACAGGATCTTGGACAGTTGTACTGTGTCTTTGGTAATGATGTTCTTGGTAGGATCGGCCAGGAAATCTTTGGCTGCTTGGTCAAGCTGTTGATCTAGTTTTTCGCCAGTGAATGCGGCATTCAGTAATTTTGGGCAGGAGTAGGAGGCGCAATTTACGGCAAAATGAATGCGTGGATCCTTGAATTTTGGCCGGATAATTCCATGTTCAATATTATTGAGATCATAGGTGGCGTCTTCAATCTGGATAAACTTGATATCCCAGACAGTATTGACAAAAGGTATGCCTTTCTTGATATCCTTGATGCTGGCTACGGGGTAATGATTCATAATCAATTTGACCGTAAAAGCATTGTAAGCATTGATCCAATAAGCCAATCGATCATTTTTGGACCAGTTCTGTTGATTAGGGTGATTATTGGAGAGCAGTTCCAAATATTCGTTGAAGCGAATACTATCCTGAAGAAAACCTTCATAGTTTACAAAGCCGGCTTCATTGACGTGCTGTCGTAGCAAAGAATCCCAAATGGCATGACTGATAGGCTTGGAAGCTGAGGCATAATCTGCTACTTTGCAACCCGATACACACAATAGTAGTAGCATACTAGCTAGGAGGAGTATACCAGTAAGTTTTTTCATTGTTGATGTTTTTAGCTGTAGATGATTAACGGTAAAATTTATTGTTGGTTAAAACCTTAAGCACTAAATATGTAGCTACTGTCTTTATCAGGACGCTGTACACTTATGAAGTCACAATTCATCCATACAGATAAAGGCCGAATACACTTTCTGTCTTGGGGGCAAGGCGAACGCTTAATCATAGCCTTCCCTGGCTTTTCTAATCCCGCTTCTCTCTTCGAGCCCATCGGCACTGCTTTGCAGGATGAATGTACCATAGTCGCCCTAGATCTTCCCTTTCATGGCAGCACGCAATGGCAAAGCGAGCAATATACCCGGACTGATGTCGAGGAATGGATTGAAGCTGTTTTAACTCAATTCGGTAAGGACCATTTTGAGTGGATGGGCTTCAGCTTAGGTGGAAGAATTATCCTTTCGATGTTGGATTTTTTCCCTCAACAATTGCAAGGGATCCATCTCATTGCCCCGGATGGATTGGCCACCTATCGCACTTTCTATCCGAGCTTGGTCCCTCAGTTTATTCGTCGTGGCTTATTCCATTCCATGGCCCGCCGTCCCGATAGATGGCTTCGCCTTGCTCGGCGTTTACACGATTGGCGTTTACTGGATTATTTTAGTTTGATCTATATCGAAAAGCAACTGAGAACTTCCATCCAAACGGATCGACTTTTCAAGACTTGGCTCTCTTTACCTAACTTCCCCGTTTCCACTCGCCAATCTCGTCGAATACTGCTCCAACGCAATCTACCCTTTAGTCTAAGTCTTGGTACTCGAGATAAATTTGTGAATACCGACTCCATTAAGCGGTGGAGTAAGCCGATTTCTCAGGTACAGCTTCATGTATTTGATCAAGGCCATCAATTGGTCAATCATGAATTAGGGCTTTATTTTCAGCAATTACTAGCCGAAGATTAGAGGCCCTTCAAAGCATTCTTGATTTCAATTTCTGCGATTGGTCCAAGTTCAAAAGCCGCTTCACGCGCCGCCTTCAGCAATGCTTTAGCTTCCTTAGTTTTTCCATTTTGTTTAAAAACCATCCCTGCTAGATATAGGGCATCTGGCTCTTCAGTTTGTCCCAGCACTTTTTCCTCTAATAGCTTTATCGCAGCATCCTTCGAACCCCGCTCATGTAAGTATTGGGCTCTAAGGGCATAGGACAAAGGATGCGCCCGTTGGTCAATTTCCGCTTTGGTTCTACCATCATTTTCTTCAAGTTGACCACTAGCCATTTGCCGTTCGGCAAGGGGGCGGGTGTATAAAAAGCCATATATTTCCTTGCTGGCACGGTCGAGGAAGCGACCGGTATATTGCGCTGCCTGTTGGAAATCTTGTTGATAGGTTGCAATATCTGCTAGTAGTAAGTCATAGTCTGGAACGTCTTGCAGTGACTGTAGAAATTCAATAATACCTTTGGCTAGGGTGGGCGCTTTGTCATGAGAAAAGGCTATCCAGGCGATCCCTTTGAGGGCATGCAACTCCGCAGGATTGTATTGTAAGGCTTGCAAAAAAGTGTTGTAGGACTTTTTGATTTTCCCTTGATGACCGTACATATCAGCCAGATTAGCCAAGGACCAACTTACGAGGCTAGAGTCCCCTGAAGTCTTGGCCCGGCCTACTGCCTTTTCCATCCACACAATGGCGTCCTCTAACTCCCCCAATTCATCCTGGAGTTTAACCTGTCTTGTCAGGTATTCGAACTTGTAGGAGTTGCCCAGACCATTAAGCAAGCCTAAGGCTTCCATCCGGGCACCTCTTTCTAGTAAAACGTCTACTTTGATCAGACTTGATTGATATCTTTTCTCTCCAATAGCGAGGGCTTGATTGATATACCGATCTGCCTTAGCAAATTCGTGTCCCGTAATCGCATTTTGGGCTAAACCCTGCCAATTTGCAACCGTATTAGGGAAACGCCTGGCTAGATCCAGTAGTAGGCTATCGGAACTACGTAAGAATTGAACTTCACCGGATAAACGAAAGTATTGAGCTTGCAGGCTAGCTAACTTCTGCTGGTATATACTATTAGTAGCTTGATCTGCTAGTCGTTCTGCCCAGAAATTCACTTGTTCCAGGAGTGTTGATCGTTCATGATTAAAATACTCGGCTTGTAAGTATGGACGTATATCTTCTTGCTGTACAATGGGCTTTTTTGAGTTATAAAACCCCAAGGCGAATAGGCTACCCAAAACAAGAAGGGTGAATAATTTCTTCATGGTGTTCGGAATCTGGATGAGTAAAGGCAGAGCCAATTACTTAATGCAAGTTGCGACTCAATCTAGAGAGCCCAAATGCGTCAGATATTTGCTGCAAAACCAAGCTCTCGGCTAAGTTTTTTGCAAAATCTTCCTTTTTTGCGCTCATTCATCGCAACTTGGGTTACTTAGGTATTGGCCCTGCGGATTGTTCATGAGAGAAATGCTAGGATTTCTTTTGTTTATCGGTTAATGCGGACTCGCTAAGTAAGGGAAGGTATTCAAGAAGGCCTTATCATTAGCATCTACATTATCATCTGTTAGTCCAGGGTTTGCGGTACCATCAGGCCCTCCAAAGATGAGCAGCAGCTCTACAGAGATGACATCATCATCCAATCTTCTTCCGGTTAGTACATTGGTACCATCAAAGAAGGTGGTGGGCTGTTGGGTAGCTACGGTCAGTACATCCGTGGCGAGTACGTCGGTGAAGGTAGTAGCATCTAGCCCAAGTGCATTGGTCGTATAGTTGGGGTTGAGCGCCAACAATCGGCTATTAAACTTGCTAGCAAAGGCTGCACCTTGCTGAGCCGGAGGAGTGATGTTGAAAACATCTTTGTCATCGCTCGAAACGAAAACTGTATTGATCGCTGGACGTGCCATTTGATCTTCCTGTTGGTACAGAAAGTTTTCAATCGGATTAAAATCATTGTCTTTTTCACAACTGCTGAGAAATAATGCCCCTAGCATTACTCCTAATAACAGATATCTTTTTGGATTTTTCATGTTACAATGGATTGATAATTTAAAGTACAGGCATAGCTGCGTCAGGCTTACTTACTTCCCGCTTGAGTTATTGGGAAGCCAGCAATTGATGCTGGTAAGCGAACTAAGCGTGCTGTCTTTGAATAGGTTTAGATAATTAGGGAGGTGAAACTAGATCTTTCTTTTGGCTTCGACCCAGGTGTTTAGTGAAGTAGCAGAACCTAGAAGAGCTTTAGGAACTTCTACGACTACGGAAAGGACATTGGTACCAGCAAAGGTATCGGTACCTGGATTCTTGAAGCCAGTAGCATTACCTGCTAATACTTCATTGAATTGAGCGAAGTCAAAGAAGAAAGGATCATCTCGAGGACCCGCAAATACTTTGATACCACCATTGGTCCCTACATTAACGGCTTGGTTATAAGCGCTAATGTTAGTCTCAGTCAAGGTACCTGCTGTTTCTATTACACTGACGGTCCCTTTTTGAGATGGAGCCACGGGGCCATACACCTGTACCTTCTCATTTTGGAATAAAGCCTGAATAACTAAGTCTTCCTGATTGTCTCCAGTATTGTCGATGTTAAATTCCACCATTACTTGCTCATCGAATTTGGCAGTGCTAGTGGCAGTTGGATCTAATAACCCTTGTAAGTTGCAGACGAATACTAGGTTGTCTGGGTTTTCTGGGCTTTCAAAGGCAAAGTAATCAGTGATGTCACTGGTCGTTGAGGTCACAGCAGGCGCGTCGATGTGATCGGCCGCCCACACGATTCCTACAGAAGCGGCGATAATCGCCAGCATTGTAAGAAATAGATTTTTGTTTTTCATGGTTACGAATTTCAACAATGTTATTTAATGTTCAACTGTAGTTACGGAGACAGTTGGATAGACGGATTTCGAAAAACGATCTTTTTTTGCAGATATTCGGGCGTGTAGGGCGGAACGCTAGTACTGCCGCAGGTTTTCAGGTCCAGCTATTTATGAAACAAAACACTTGTTCCTTATTGCTTTCGGTAGCTCTCATGCTACTGATGCCCCTCTTTTCCTTGGCGCAAAACGAGGATACTCTCCAACAGAAGAAAGGTTTTATACAGAAAAGTAGTCTGATCGCCTTACCCATCGTCTTTTATACCCCTGAGACGCGTTTGGGGGGAGGTGCTGCGGCTCTATATACCTTCCGCTTTGCTAGGGAGTCCGCGGAATCCAGACCCTCGCAATTGCAATTTGGCTTAGCCTATACACAGGAAAAGCAGGTTCTTTCCTACCTACCCTTTGATATTTATGTTCAGGATGAAAAGTGGTACATCTCTGGAGAGCTTGGCTACTATCGTTATGTTTATCGCTTCTTTGGTTTGGGAAACGAAACCCCAACTGAAAGTGAGACTTTCGAGGCTACCTATCCCCGTCTGCAGCTAAATGCTCAGTACATGGTGCGTCCGCAATTGTATCTGGGGACTTGGTATTGGATGGACGATTACAGAATTACTAAACGGGAAGAGGGCGGAGCCTTGAGTAAAGCCGAGATTCCCGGGCGAGAGGGGGGCTTTATTTCGGGCTTAGGTTTGATTGTGAACTATGATAGCAGGAATCACATATTTTATCCTACCACAGGTCAGCGCTTACAATTTCGAACATTCTTTAATCGCAAGCAGCTGGGGAGTCGATTTAATTTCGATCGCTATACCATGGACTGGAGTTACTACTTTCCGGTGGGTAAAGGTGTGATGGCCACAAATGTAGTGGGAGAGTTTCTGAGTGGTGAAGTCCCTTTTCAGCAGCTAGCCTTAATTGGTGGCCCCCGGCGTATGCGTGGCTTTTTTGAAGGACGATTTCGAGACAAGAGTCTATGGATACTACAGGCGGAATATCGCCGGGTAATCAAAGGGATCTTTGGGATGGCTGTATTTGGAGGAATGGGAAATGTCGCACCACAAGCTTCTAAACTTTTCAGGGAAAAAGTCCATCTAGCTTATGGTTTAGGTTTGAGGATCCGACTTAGTAAACAAGATAAAATAAATCTTCGCATAGATGTGGGATGGAATGAGGAGGGCAATCTATCTCCCTACTTAACTGTGGCGGAGGCTTTCTAGCCTTCAAGTCCACTCCTCAAAACCGATTGACACCATGGCACCGTATCTAAGAGTGCACCTAAGACCTAAAGATGAACCTAAATAGTATAAGCATCATTATTCCTACACTCAATGAAGAAGAGCGAATAGGATCCCTTATTAAGCATCTACGAACATTATCACACCAAGCTTTTTTAGAGGAAATCATTGTATCGGATGGGGGAGATCAGACGCTTTTTTTACCTAAAGAAACCTTTGAGGCTTTGGGGCGATTTGATGAAAACTTACCCATTATGGAAGATTTTGACTTTGTCTGGCGAGCGAAGAAGCAGTATCCACTTCATTTCGTGAAAAATCCGGTCTTGGTTTCCGCCCGCAAATATGAGCGGAATAGCTATCTGAAGGTCCAGATCATTAATGGCATTACTTTTACCCTCTTCCGGAGGGGCTATTGCCCGTTCAAGCTAGCTAAATGGTATAAGCGTGTACTGAGTTGAGAAATAGCTCTAGAGCTTCACGCGCATCCCGAAGATCAAACGCATGGTATTGATCTTATCTTGGAATGGACCGACACCGCCGTTTTCAACCAAATAGAGTACCGTGTGCTGATACTGAGGCTGTGCAAACAAGCTAGTACGATGACTGATGTAGCGTTCTAAGCCAATTCCTAAGTTAGCCGTGAAGAAAGTATTCTGTTCAAATCCTCCCCCCTGCAACAATCCTTTAGTGAAGGCAGATTTCTCTACCCCCGCTTTGGTATCATTGTTATTGGGAGGGATAGGCGCGCCGAAGTTGCTAGGTGGGCCAACAGGCTGTGGGCGAGTAGGGCTTTTGACGAAGTAGTCCGCTTGCATCACCGTGTGCATACTCACACCTGCAGTATAATAGAAGCGCCATTTGCCATTAGGAATAAAATGATGGCGGAAATTTAAAGGAATGGAAACCATATCGTATTCGAATGATTTCAATTGTTCGCCTGAGATTCCGTTTGTTAAACTATAGTCTATCTCTGACAAGGGCAGCGGCAAATACTTTTTTGAAGAGTAGATCAAACCAGATTCCATCTCCCATTTCTTATTCCCCCAACTAAAGGTGATGCCTCCACTGTATCCCAATGCATAGCGATCCAGCTCATGCCGCTTGCCATTAACAAAGGTAGGCGGAGTGATCACGCGATTGAAATCACTTGATGCTTGCACCCCAAACCGAACAAAGCGTTCGCGAGGGCTAGGAGTAATTTCTGCAATAGCGTTTAAATCATCCGTATACGGAGAAATGTCCAGGCCAGGGACTGGTGTTAAAGCAGCCCATAAATTCAGATCTAGTCCAGCCTTGTCCTCATCCAGGTTCACCTCACTGATGGGACGCTGGATCATTGACTTTGGCGTTAATGGACTCTGATGCTGAGGCAGCAAGGCATTTAACTCCTGTGTAAGGAGGGATGGCTTTTGCAGGGAAGCAAGTAGAGAGAATGTGTTGGTGTTAGGCTGATCCAACTCAGATGCTGCTTCATTTAATGTAGAAGTCGATGCCGCAGCAATCGGCCTAGCAGCTGTAATGTCTTGGGGAGCAACTTGTCCTCCCGTTGATGGCTTGGCAGAGGTATGATCTGCTATATGTAGGGTAGGAGTATCGCCTGACTGAAGACCTTCCGTTTTAGAGGCACGTTTACTAGACTCACTCGTAGCAATGTCTTGTCCAGTAGAATTACTGATGCTCGTAGTGGTTTCCTTAATTTCAATATCAGATGCTATCGCAGGCGTTCCTAGAGGGACTTTCTTATCTTTTAGGTTTGTATTTTGAGGGTAATAATTAACGAAAAGTGCAATTAGGAGTAGGAAAAGAGAAAGTTCGAGAGATTTGTAGCGGATAATTTTATTGACAAATCGATATTCTTCGTTTAGGCGAGTTTCTAGTTTATTCCAATGTGCAGGCTCGAAAGGAGCCTCCATTTGACTCATTTTCTCAAAAACGACGGCTTCCATCAACTTCTCATCAGCAGCTGCGGTGCCTCTTTCCTCTTTGGACAGCCGGTCTGCTAGGAGGTCCCAGCCCTTGGGCTGGCCTTCCGCCTCCACGTCTTGCATCCGGCCGCAGATAAACTCATCAAAATCGTGTTTACTCTTCATATCCGTAGAATCTCGAACTCAAAATGGCTTTTAGTTTCATTCTTGCTTTTACAAGGTTGGATCGCGATGTACTTTCTGTAATGTTTAACTTTTCTGCGATCTCCTTGTGGGAATATCCTTCAATCACATAAAGATTAAAGACGGTACGGTAAGCCGTTGATAATTGCTGAATCGCTTCCAGGATTTCCTTTTCAGTACATTGACTGATGGCATCCGCTTCTACAGCGCTGATATCAAAAGCTTCCTCAATGTTTTCTGTTCGGCGTCGAATGTTTTTGCGACAATAATCGATGGAGGTGTTGACCATTATACGTCGCATCCAGGCGATTAGCGAAGTACCAGGTTGGTACTTATGGATGTTGCGATAAACTTTGATGAACCCCTCATGTAAAATGTCCAGGGCATCATGCTCATTATTAGCGTACCGAAGACATACTCCCATCAGCTTACTGTAATATTCTTCGTACAGTAGCTTCTGTGCCCAACGCTCTTTACGAATGCAGGCTTTGATGAGGTCTCTCTCTTCGTTACCTAAAGGCAAAGCAATATCCATATTGGTCCTATTGGCTAAGTTAGGCGAATTGGACAAAAATTACAACTAGGGTTGGAACTGCCAATAACAAATGACGCTAGCTTTACAACGATTAAGCACCCGAATTTGCTGCCAGTAAATCTAATAGGAAGCGAATTTTAACATATTTCGTCTTCTACCCACACAAATTGTTAGGTAATTGGCTTCCTGTTGATCGATTTTTTGATCATCTGGAAAACTAAATTGTGCTAAAAAGCTAATGTTTAAAAACAAAAAATGTTATTTATTGAGGAATTAAATTTTTTGTTTTAAGTCCCTTTTTTGTATTTTCGCTCAATTAATTGATATTGGCGGCAATTGAAAACGGACAAATGAGTATAGATAAAGTCGAGCCCACCCCAAACGGACAAGAGCAAGAACAAGTCATCAGCTTAAACGGTATGTACCAGGATTATTTCCTGGATTATGCCTCCTATGTAATCCTCGAGCGAGCGGTACCAGCCATCGGTGATGGATTGAAACCTGTACAGCGACGTATTTTTCACGCGATGAAAGAAATGGATGATGGTCGCTACAATAAGGTGGCCAACATCATCGGCCAAACGATGCAATATCACCCTCATGGTGATGCCGCAATCGGCGATGCTATGGTCAACCTCGGTCAAAAGGATTTGATGATTGATCCGCAGGGAAACTGGGGCGATCCAAGAACTGGAGATCGTGCTGCTGCCTCCCGATATATCGAAGCCCGTCTGACCAAGTTTGCCTTAGAAGTTGCCTTTAATCCACAAACTACAGAATGGCAAATCTCCTATGATGGGCGGAAGAAAGAGCCAATCAATTTACCCATGAAATTTCCGCTGGTGCTAGCACAAGGGGCGGAGGGGATTGCAGTTGGACTTTCTACCAAAATACTCCCGCATAATTTCATCGAATTGATCAAGGCTTCTATCAAGATACTCGAGGATAAGAAGGTGAAAATCTATCCCGATTTCTTAACTGGAGGATTTGTGGATGTCAGTGATTACCGAGGTGGGAAGAGAGGAGGAAAGATAAAGGTTAGAGCGCGGATCGAAGGAGTGGATAAGAAAACGTTAAAGATCACCGATTTGCCCTATGGTGAGACGACTTCCAGCTTGATTGATGATATCATCAAGGCGAATGATAAAGGAAAGATTAAGATTAAGAAGGTTGTAGACAATACAGCCAAGGATGTAGAAATTCAAATAGAGCTAGCTACTGGAATATCTCCCGAGGTGACCATTGATGCTTTATATGCTTTCACTAAATGTGAAAAATCAATCTCACCGAATGCATGCATTATCATTGATAACAAGCCGCATTTTGTAACGGTCGAAGAAATTCTGCGATTCAATACCTTGAAGACAAAGGATTTACTGCGGCAAGAACTGGAGATTGAAAAAGCGGCCCTAGAAGAGAAATTACATTTCGCTAGTCTGGAGAAAATTTTCATTGAAAATCGCATCTACCGAGAGATTGAGGAATGCGAGACTTGGGAAGCCGTGATTGAGACGATTGATCGAGAGTTGCAGAAGTATGTGGTTGGGCCGAGTGGTAAACCGAAAGCCAGCGATAAGCGGATTCATTTGCTAAGGGATGTTTCAGAGGAAGATATCGTCCGCTTAACGGAAATTAAGATCAAACGAATCTCTAAGTTCAACTCCTTCAAGGCGGATGAGCAGATTGCGAAGTTAGAGGAGACCCTAAAGGAGGTTAAACACAACCTCGCTCACCTGACTGAATATACTATTTCTTACTACACTAGGTTGTTGGAGAAATACGGTAAAGGAAAAGAACGCAAGACAGAGATTACGACTTTTGATACCATCAAGCGAGCCATGGTGGTAGCCAATAATGCCAAGCTCTACGTCAACATGAAGGATGGCTTCATTGGTACTTCCTTGAAGAAAGATGAATTTGTCTGCGATTGTTCAGATATCGATGATATCATCGTGTTCAAGAAGGATGCTTCTTTCCAAGTAGTCAAAATTGCGGATAAGGTGTTTGTCGGTAAAGGGATTTTGCACGTGGCGGTATGGAAGAAAGGAGATGAAAGAACGACCTATAATATGATCTATCTGAATACTAAGAATGGTCGTACGATGGTTAAGCGATTTAATGTTACGAGTATAACAAGGACTACTAATTATCCCCCCGCTAAAGGACTAGAGAAGGCTAAGATGCTCTATTTTTCTGCCAATCTTAATGGGGAAGCAGAACTCGTTCACGTTCAATTGACACAAGGCAGCAAGGCTAGGAAAAAGGCCTTTGACTTTGACTTCAGCACCATCGATATCAAAGGTCGGGGCGCTGCGGGTAACATATTGACACGCTACCCGGTTCGTAAGATTACCATGAAGGAAGCAGGCAAGTCTACCTTAGGAGCCATCAAGGTTTGGATGGATGAGGTGAGCGGTCGCTTGAATACTTCCGATCGAGGACTTTATCTAGGGGCCTTTGATACGGGAGATACACTCTTGGTGATCAATAAATCTGGTGAATACCAGGTGTTTGAGCTAGATATGCAGAAGAAGTTTGATGTGAATGATGTGGTACATATCGGTAAACTAGCTCCAGACACTGTCATCAGTGCCGTGTATTTTGAGGGCGCTAAGCAGTGGACGATGGTCAAGCGGTTCAAAATCGAGACGAATAAGTTAGGGCAAGCTTTCCCATTCTTGTCAGATCATACCAATACGAAACTCTATTTTGCTTCCGTTGCCGAGCAACCGAAGCTACATTATGCTTTCCGGGTGAAAGGTGGGAAGGAAGAGGGCACGGTAGATATCGCTGATTTCATTGATGTCAAAGGATGGAAGGCCTTGGGGAACAAATTGATCGATAAGAAAATTTCCAGCTTTAAGGACTTAACCGAAAAACCTAAGGCACCAACTAAGGCAGATGATAAAAAATTATCTGCGGGAGACACGATAGACTTCGAAGTTGGCGGCAATGGCCAAACGAAGATGTTTTAGGTGGAGAGCGCCTTGAGAGCGAGGAATGAGCAGGGTTGAAGAAAACAATGGCTTAGTTGCCACCTTACTTCAACCCTGCTCCATTTATACTACCCTATCATAGAAACTAGTTTTTCATTTTTTCTTCCACCTGATCTACCATAAAGGCATAAACTAGTGCCGTTTCTTTTTGTCTTTCAAATCGACCTGAAGCTCCAGCATGACCGGCTCCCATATTACATTTGAATAGGACTGGTTCTTCCCCTGTATTGTTGTCTCGGATTTTTTGAACCCATTTAGCGGGGCTGAAGTAAGGAACCTGGGTATCATTGACGCCTCCGGTAGCCAGAATAGCGGGGTAATCGGCCTCTTGGACATTATCATAGGGAGACCAGCTGAGCATATAATCATAAAACTCTTTATCGTTTGGATCTCCCCATTCTTCATACTCGAGCGTCGTCAAAGGGAGATCGGGATTGGTCATGTCTGTGATTACATCCATCCACGGAACGTAGGCTATGATCCCTTTGAATAGATCGGGTCTCATATTTGAGATAGCCCCCATTAACATTCCACCGGCGCTTCCGCCCATGGCGAAAAGGCCTTCTTTGAAGGTGTATTTTTCTGCAACTAAGTATTCTGCGCAGTCAATGAAGTCGGTGAAAGTATTTTTCTTCTTAAGCAGTTTTCCATCGTCATACCAGCCTCTTCCCATTTCTTGCCCTCCTCGAATGTGGGCAATCGCATAACTAAAACCTCGATCCAGTAGACTGATTACGTTGGAACGGAAGGAAGGCATACTACTTGCACCGTAAGAGCCATAGGCATAAAGTAGACAAGCTTGCGTACCGTCCTGTTTGAAAGTCTCTCTGTTATAGACGATGGAGATAGGTACTTCAGTACCATCAGCGGCCGTGGCCCACAAGCGCTTCGTTTCGTATTTGCTAGCATCAAAGCCTCCTCCTACTTTTTGCTGTTTTAGTACCTTTTTAGCGCCGGTACTAAGATTATAGCCCACAACCGATCTTGGGGTAGTAAGTGAGGTGTAGTTGTATCGGATACTATCCGAGGCAAATTCGTCCGTTGGATTATACATGTTAGCTGTATAGACCTCTTCTCCAAAGTCAACAAATGATCTTTTCCCCGTAGAACGATTGATCACTAACACCTGATCTAAAGCATTGGAGCGCTGCTGTACCACAATGTATTTTTCCTTAACGGTGAAGTTACTGATGAGTACATTTTCTTGATGAGGAACGACATCCTCCCAATTCTCCATGCCTGGATTATCTATTGGAGCGGAAGAAATTTTGAAGTTTTGAGCTTCGTGGTTGTGTTGGATGTGGAAGGCTGTTTCGGTGTAGCTATTCACTTGATATTCCAGTCCCTTTTTGCGGGCTTGAATAACTTTTGGCTTAGCCAGAGGTTGGTCTGACGGCAAGAACCAGAATTCTGAGGAAGTGGTACTGCCAGAACCCATAAAGATATAACGGCCATCTGTAGATCGCTGAACGCCAGCGGAAAAGGTGCTGTCTGGCTCTATATACATCTGTTGATCTTGACTGGTGGCTTGTCCTAGCTGGTGACGTTTGACCTCGTAAGAACGGACGGTCTTGTCATTTTGAGTATAGAAGAAGTGCTGATTATCATTGGCCCAGGCGCCTCCATAGGAGCAATTGGAAATTTGATCCGCTAGGAGCTGTCCAGACGAAAGATCTTTAAAGTAGAGGGTGTTTCTACGATCCCCCGAAGTATCTACCAAGAAGGCAATCTTGTTGTTGTCAGGACTTACAAAATATTGGAATAGTCGATAAATCTTGTGCCCTTTGGCCATTTCGTTGACGTTGAGGAGTATTTCTTCTTCAGCATCTAAAGTCCCCTCCTTCCGACAATAGAATGGATATTCATTCCCTTCCTCGTAACGAATGTAGTACCAGTAGCCATTCCGCTTGGTAGGTAAAGACTCATATTTCTGCTCGATGCGGGCAGTCAACTCTTCATATAATTCATCTTGCAGATCTTTCGTATGGGCAAGCATATTTTGCGTGTGCTCATTCTCTTTTTCAAGATGGGCAATTACCGCTGGATCTGTTTTATCACTTAGCCAGTGATAGGGATCCTCCCGTACATTGTCGTGTTCCGTAAATTTATGGATCACTTTTTTCGCTGCAGGAGCGGTACTTGAGCCG
Organism: Saprospiraceae bacterium; assembly: GCA_013214355.1. Taxonomy (GTDB): domain Bacteria; phylum Bacteroidota; class Bacteroidia; order Chitinophagales; family Saprospiraceae; genus DT-111. The sequence goes on from JABSSL010000021.1 coordinate 25,370, forward strand.
ATGTCCTCGCTAGTATTTGGTTTACACCCTATTAGCAATACTACTAGGGCCAAGGAAATCATTCGTAACATAAAGATTGTATTTGGTGAAGCAAACACCGGAAGTTACGAATAAAAGGAAGGGAGCTACCGACAATCTTGCTTTTCCCGGATGGAGATTAGAAGGCAGCCTAGTAGGGATGCCACCTATCTCGAGGGTCTCCTCTATTGATATCAAAGGCAAAGCTAATTCGGCTTATATAATTGCCTCTTTCCGCCAAGCGATTTTCTAAGTTAGAGGAACTGATTAAGGGGAAATAAATACCGAAGACGCCATCTAGCAATTCAAAAGCTATTCCTGCATTCCAAAGGAGCTGATCTTGGAAGGTAGCTGTTTCACCATCAGGCGTGGCATTGTGGAAGTAGCCAATGTCAAAGTAGGGACGTATCCTTGGTTCGTGATAGTTGTGAATAGGAATATCAACTTTGAAATTGAAGGCCACAATGTAATCATTGCTTCTACCCAGTGGAAAACCGATGGGTATGGGGGTTTTAAAGCCCCCTTCTCTGACGGTAATTTGCTGTGACCAAAAACCGGAAGTTTCACTTCTGCCAAAGTAACTGTCTTGATAGGTAAGATCATTAAAGCCTTGACTGATTAGATTGAAGGCCGCCGGGCGGATGCTACCGGCGTTACGACCGAAGCCGCCAAGGTGCGCTCCAGCAAAAAATCGCATGTAGAAATGCTGATTGGGGCCGAAGGTGAATTGATTTTGAGTTTCAATGCTTGCCCTAATGTATTGGTTGACGCCTGTAATTTCATCGAATTCCAGTAACTCACCCATTATTCGGTAACTATAAGGATGTATAAGGCGTTTGTTTTTCCCACTGTAGGCTACTTGAAAGAAAGTATTTCTTTCCCATGTAGTACCCAAGAATCGTCCATCATTATTGAATCCCGCTTTTTCTCTCCATAGTGCCGATGCCTTGAGTTCCAGCCAATGCTTGAAGGTGGAAAGGTTCTTCTGCTTAAAATGAATGTTAATGTAAGGGGACCATTTACTGAAGCGCAAGCTATAACCGATTTCATCTTGTGTGAAGAAATTGAAACTCCGCCCCTGCATCCCGAAGGTGATTTTTTGGAATTCTTTGGATTTTGGGAAGACATTGTATTGGACCAATGCCACGACCGAGGGCTCTAGACTTTGTAGCCCAAACATAGGCGCCACCAGGTATTCAAAGGAGCGATGAGGGAAGACGGTGTTGTAAAAAGCGGCACCAAACATAGACCCATCATTAGCATTCCAACCATAAAACGGACCCCAATGGACATTGCTTTTGTAGGCCTTTTCGTAAACATTGTATGCCGGAAATTCTACCGCTTCCAATCTAGGAATCGGTCCCATTAGATCCCAGGAGTTATTCGACCCATACAGATCCGGAGTTAGAAACAGAGGGTCAAGGATAATCTTATGGAATCCTTCATCTGGGATTTTAATGGTCGTTTTCTTTCCCGTTGGTGCATGCCAGGAAAGTCGATCTACTTCTCGGTTTTTGACTCCCCCTACCGCAATGGGGGCTTGAATCTTACCTTTATTTTTAACGACGATTTCTAGGGAATCGTTAACACGCTTCACTTTTTTGATGGAATAATCATAATGATCAGTACTTCCTAGGATTCCTTCAAAGAGCCATGCCAATGAGTCCGAATTGTGCTTCATCAATACATCTCTTAGATCTTCTGGTGCGGGGTGTTTAAATTTCCAGCTGTTGAAGTACTCCTTCATCGCCTGGTCAAAGTTATAGGTGCCCATGTATTCCTCAAGCATTCGAAAACCTAAGGCTGGCTTGGTGTAAGATGACATGGTATAGTTGCCTGGTCGCAACTGATCTGAGGGAGTGGTTGGAGCCTGATCTTGGCGGGTTCGCGCCTTGTATAGGTAGGGCCTAAGGTGGTCGCCACGTTCTTCGAGCACTCTCTTTTTTCGAGAGGTTCCAAACTCCAGGTCATCGACATACTCCAAATATTTCTGCTCGTAGTAGCTAGTAATGCCCTCATCCATCCAAGCATGTTGCCGTTCGTTGTTGGCTAGCACTCCATAAAACCAATTGTGCCCAACCTCATGAGCAATTACCTCATTGAGATAGACCTCAGTACCTACTTGGTCAATCACTGTGATCATCGGATATTCCATCCCGCCACCAGCACTTAAGGCGCTTTGTACCACCGAGACCTGTGGATAGGGATATGCCCCAACTTTATCGGAGAAAAAGACAAGGGAACGCTTGAGATAATCGGTAGCATATTGCCAGTAGGCCTCCTCGGTTTTAGTAAAGAAGACTTTCGTCTCGACGATTTCACCCGTTGAGAGTTCAACTTGATCCATAATGACTTTGAATCGTTTATCTGCGAACCAGGCAAAGTCATGAACCTTTTCTGCTTTGAAACGAATGGTTTTCAGTTCTTCAGAAGATGCTGGACTGGCTTCGTATTCTATGAATGGAGAAAGGTATTTAAAGGTATCCAGGTAAAGTCGAGTGGATTCGCTAAGCTCATATAGCCACTGTTCTTCTTCGGGAGTAACCAATTCTCCAGTAGCGCCTACGACATAGTTTTTTGGCAGGGTGAGCTCCACATCAAAAGAACCGAATTCTGAGTAAAATTCGCCATCTTCCAAATAGGGCATTGGATGCCAACCCGTTCTATCATAAACTGCTGGCTTGGGATACCATTGGCTAATCTGATAGGATTCATCGATATGTCCGAGGCGGGAAAAGGATGCGGGGAGTTTAACGACAAAGGGGGTTGATATGCTTATACTTTGATTTGGGGGTAAGGGCTGATTTAGAGACAAGAGGGCGATATCCTGATGCTCCCTTGATAATCGCCAGCGAACATCCGTACTATCTACTTTGAAGTCCAACTTTGAAATGTTACCCAATTGTCTATCTTTAGCAAAGTAGAAGTCCTGCCTTCCTTTTCTAAGCATCTGCTGGGCAAAGGCTGTCGTTTGATTTCGGTAGGCATTGGGCCAAAGATGAAAGTAAAGCCGTTCGAGCGTATCTGGTGAGTTGTTTTTGTAGTTTATTGTGATATACCCGTCTAGTAAATGTTGTTCGTCATCCAGCTTGACTTTTATTTGATAGTCTACTTCTTGCTGGAAATAGGGCTTTTGAGCACTCAGGTTAAAACACCCGAGCACTAGTAGTATGCGTATAATTTGTTTCATGTGGGACATTTAGACATCTTATACGGTGCTTTTTGCCAGATAGCTAATAAACGAATTTAAAAATTAGTGGTCTAAGTAAAAAAGGTGTGCTGTCAGGGTTTACAGGGGAGCTTTAGTATCAAAAAGGGATTGTAGTACCAAAATGGGAACTGTCTAGTCCGAAATTTCTCCCCCTTGATGTTACATGCCTACTTCTTTTGCTGAAATCTATTTCCATGGCCAAGCCAGATCAAATTTGTGAACAATCTGTATTTAAGGAACTGTTTTGGGCCTATGCTCGTCCATTACGCAATTTCCTGTATTACAAGAGTGGAGATCCTGACTTGTCCGAAGATTTAGTGCAGGAGGCTTTTTTGCGCATGTGGGCAGCTTGCGAAAAAGTTTCGTACGAAAAAGCCAAAGCTTATCTGTTTCGCGTGGCCAATAACCTATTTCTAGATGAGGTTAAACATCGAAAGGTGGTGGCTAAGTTTCAGCTGAGTATTAGCAAACCCGTACAGCATTTTACCCCGCAGGAGGAATTGGAAGAGAACGAGTTCCGCGCGCGTTTGGAAAGGGCTATTGCTGAACTACCTGAGAAGAGTAGGGAGGTTTTTCTACTAAATCGAGTAGAGGGTCTAAAATACAGGGAGATTGCACTTTTATTGGATATAAGTGTCAAGGCTGTTGAGAAGCGAATGCACAAAGCCCTGGTGCAATTAAGAAAACTGAGTGATTTGATTTAGAGCGGTAGGGAAAAAGCTTAACCGATCGTTATTATACTAAGAACATGAACTAAAGCGTAAATTCAAGAGGTACCATAATTATAAATCATGTCAAAACCATTCCCAGATGAGACCTTGCTAGCCCGCTGGCTGAATGGCGAATTGAGCCACGAGGAAGAGGCTGAGCTAAAGGGTAGAGCAGATTTTGATGATCTCCGGAAAATTGTTGAGGATGCGAAAGCGGTGGAACTACCTGCGTTCTCGGAAGGAGCAGCCTGGGAAAAACTACTAGCTGCCAGGCAGACACCAAGTAAACCGAAGCAAGCTAGAAGGCGCTTCATCCGCAGTATATGGTGGGCAGCAGCTGCGGCAATATTGGCTTTAGCTGCAGTGGGCTATTGGTGGTGGCAGCCTGAATCCGCTTTGATCGCTACGCAAATCGGAGAACAAATGCAGGGGACTTTGCCGGATGGTTCTACCTACCAACTAAATGCAGTGGGGACACTAGATTACGATGAATCCCAGTGGAGTGAACGGCGAGAGGTGGTACTTAGGGGAGAAGCCTTTTTTCAGGTAGAAAAGGGTAGCGTATTTACTGTCTTGACGCCTTCCGGATCGGTAAGTGTATTGGGGACTAGCTTTAATGTTTGGGCTAGGGGAGGCCAATTGGAGGTAGTATGCTACAGTGGTAAGGTAGGTGTTAAAGGGAGTAAAACGCCGGTGGAACTTGAGGCAGGACAAAAGGCCGTGCTTTTGGAAGATGGTAGTTTGACTACTACCAATTTACAGTTGACCCCAACGCCAAGTTGGTTCAGAGGTTGGACGGATTGTGAGGGTTTACCACTAAGCAGGGTTCTTGCTGAATTGGGCCGACAGTACCAACTGGATGTAAATTGGGAAAATGAAACCTATCGAGTATACCAAGGGGGCTTTCCTAATGATGACTTGGAGCAGGCTTTGAAATTTATTTGTGACCCAATGGACTTGCAATTCGAGCTAAGTAGTGACAAGACTAGCGTAAGGATATTCGCAAAATGATAGTGAAGGCATTTCCTGTATTTATATTCCTACTAGGACTGTGGGTCGCACCTGTGGTGGCTCAGGATGGGCCGAAAATTGATTTTGATTTTGAGAATATTCCTTTAATGCAGGCGCTCGATTTTCTAGAAGAATCTTATGACCTCACCTTTGCCTTTGACCAAGAGTTGCTTCAAACTAAGTTAGTAAGAGCAGCTAAATCTAATAATCTAGTACTGCACGAAGCACTTTTGCAATTGCTTTTACCCCAATCGCTGTTTTTTGAAGTTGTGGGAGGGAAGCACGTACTCATTCGGAGAGCAAATGCCGAAGAATTAGGTTTACTTCCTCCCAAAGAGAAACCCCTAATCATCGCTTGCGGTGCTTTGAAAGATAGCCTTACAGGCCTACCACTCACCTCTGCCAATGTATGGCTCCAAGGGACGCAGAAAGGGGCTTACAGTAATGAGTTAGGCCAATTTTCAATCCAAGGACCTTTCAGGGAGAGGGATAGTTTAGTGTTTAGTTATGTCGGATACCAAGCACAGACTGTGCCATTAAAACGCTTTTTGGGTAAAGGGTGCCCAGCTGTCCGTTTGTCACAGCAAGAGTTTGCCTTTGAACAGATTCTCATTCGAGATAAAGCGATTACGTTTCTAGCTGGAGCAGGTAGGGGAGATGGGCTACAGCTGGATGTTGATCAAATGGGAGTAATTCCGGGTTGGGGTGAGCCTGATGCCTTGCGGATGGCTCAGCTGCTACCGGGGATTAGTACCACGGATGAATCTGCCAGCAACCTAAATATTCGGGGAGGTACGCCGGATCAGAATCTCATTCTATGGGATGGGATACCCGTATATCATACTGGACATTTTTTTGGTATGTTCTCCGCATTTAACTCCACTATCGTGGATGAAATGGCGGTCTATCGCGGGGATGTAAGCGCAGAATATGGAGGCCGAGTGTCTGGTGTCTTAGATATCACCACCTCTCCATTGTTGCTGGATACAGTAGAGGTAGGTGTTGGAGTGAATTTGATTAGTTCAAATGCATACGTTAAGGTTCCACTGCAGAAAGGACGTTCAGCCTTGATGGTGGCCGGTCGGCGTTCGATTTCTGATTTGTTTGAAAGTAAAGTGTATCAGAATCTGTTCAATCAAGTGGCAGGAAGGGGAAGTATAAAGGAAGAGTTTGAACCAGCCCAGAAACAACTGACGGATCTACAGTTGTCTCCAAAGTTCTATTTTTCAGACTTCAATTTAAAGTGGGTTATCCGTAATGAAAATGGTGGAGAAGGCCGAATAAGTTTTTATCAAGGTGAGGACGCGCTTGACTACGGTGTCTTATTTGATCGCCCCAACTTCTATTTCAATACACTGTATGAGGTTGACTTATTGAATTGGGGGCTTAGTGCCAAATGGAGTCAACGTTGGAACGACCGCTGGCAGTCGGATTTCATGTTTGTCTTTACGGAATTCTCTACCGCTTTCTCTACACAAACGAAGCTGAATCCAGAGCAAGTCAGGGTGCAGGTTATTCAAAGTAACAATATTAGCGAGCAACGTATTGAGTGGAACAATACCTATAATATCAATCAACACCAACGCCTAAACTTTGGATACCAAGGTGTACTGAATGAAGTGGACCTGAATATCCGTATAGAATCTCCCGTCAATGCCGAATTTAGACAGGAGCGCATCGCTTTCCAAGGCACCACACAAACGTTTTACCTGGACTACGATTACACGATTCCAGAAAAACTACATATGGATTGGGGGCTTAGGTATGGAAGCTTCGATGGAGGGTATACTGGTAATTGGGAGCCTCGCTTTAGTTTGTCTTATTATGTCCGACCTGAAGTGGAAATCAAAACCAGTATCGGGCGGTATATCCAAGTGGTCAATCAGGTATTTCTGAATAACAACTTGGGAATAGGAGAGCGATTTTGGATCATGGCGGATAGCTCCAAACACATACCGGCGGTTACCTCTGCACAGTTTACGCTTGGCGCACGTTGGAAGAGCAAAGGATGGTTGCTGGATGTTGATTTCTATAAGAAATGGATTACTGGCTTAGTGTCCATGAGCCTAGATTTTGATGCGGATTGGCAAAATCCGTACAGTGGGGGAGAGGCGAGGGTTTTGGGAATGGACCTACTACTGAAAAAGAGTTGGCCGAATTACGACAGTTGGTTGGCCTATACCTTGGGCCGCACGCATTATAGATTTGATCGCATTAATCGAAACGAGCCTTTCCCTAGTATCTATGATCGGCTGCATAATTTGAAGTGGACACATCAACTAAAATTTGGTAATTGGGACTTTGCCGTGGCCTGGTTCTATGGAAGTGGCTTACCTTATACTCAGGCGCAACGAGGCCGGTTTGTTCCGGATGAGGAGTCGGAGAATGGCTTCAAAGCCCAAATTGAATACGGTGATGTTAATGCGCATCGATTACAAGGCTATCAACGCATTGATTTTAGTGGAGCTTACAATTTTACGGATCAAAAAAAGCTGCGGGGAAAGATCGGCTGGTCTATTTTCAATGTGTTGGATCGGCTAAATTTTTATAGTAGAACTTATTTCCTCCATAGGGAAAACGAGGATTTTAATCGCCCGGTTCTGGTCGCCTATGACCGGAGTCTATTGGGGTTCACCCCGAATTTGTTTTTGGAGCTACGCTGGTGAGTGGGGAAGCAGGATTCGAATGAAACGGATAGCTGTCTATCCTTCACTACCAGAATTCCTGATCATAACTTTCACATTTCTAACACTTTTAGTACATTACAACTGAAATCAATAGATTTCATCACCACTGATATTCTGAAGGATGCAAGTCATTTCCAGGCTTGCACAACAAAGACAAAATTTTGTCTAGGGTAAAGGGCTATAGTTCCTTTGCCCTTTTTTATGTCGTTGTTGCATGAATATTTTTTATTTGGGAGTTGTGGGGGCCTGTCTGGCACCAAATAGAGACAAGACCCACAAGGGCCGTTTGTGTTGATCGGTGTTGTCCACCGACCAAACCTGTCTAGCGGAATCGATAGATGATATTTTTCAAACTACTTATAACTTGCCCCAATGGGCAGGGAGCGTTTTAGCTAGATGGGCCATGAGCCCGTAACTACAAATGACATCACGATGTTTAAATACCTAACAAGTGGCCTCTTTTTGTTGGTTACTCTTTATGCCTGCCAGCCCACTGACTCTTCTAGCGCAAATTCTCAGTTAGATCCACGGATTGAGAAAAGCATTGACTCTCTTTTACACTTGATGACATTGGAAGAAAAAATCGGGCAAATGAATCTGTATCAGGGGTCCCGAGATTTTGCAAGTCCTAATCCCAGTAATGATACGCAAAGGACTCTTGCAGCAATAAAGCAAGGAGCGGTTGGGGCACTTATAAATGTCAGTGGCTCCAATGTCACCAGAAGGGTGCAAGAAATCGCGGTAGAACAAAGTCGATTGGGCATTCCGCTTCTTTTTGGTTACGAGGTCGTTCATGGTTATATGACGATGATGCCCATGCCCTTAGCGGAGGCAGCTAGTTGGGATCTAGCAGCGATAGAAAAATCAGCTAGGATAGGGGCGATCGAAGCATCTTCTACTGGAGTGCATTGGGCTCTGGGGGGATCGATTGATGTCTTTCGAGATCCACGTATGGGGCAAGTAGTAGAAAGTTCCGGAGAAGATCCATATCTGGCTAGTAGGATAGCAGCAGCTCGTATAAAAGGTGTGCAGGGCCAGGATATAAAGGCGAAAAATACGATTGCGGCCGGTTTTAAGCATTTACCGGGCATCAGTTATACACAAGCAGGTCAAAACAAACAGCATCTTGGCGTTGATGAGTCATCGCTTGAAAACGCCATATGGCCTCCATTTCAGGCAGCAGTAGAGGCTGGAATGTCTCTCATCAGATGGGAGCCTGTGAGCAAGTCAGGGGAAGGCACTCAAGAAAGTATCCAAGGGCAAGGTAAGAAGCTGCGAGAAAGTTTTGGTTTCAATGGCGTGAACTTCCTAGGTCCAAATACGCTTGCTGATTGGAGGGGTAGAGGAGTGATCGGTGATCAAAAGCAAGCGGTAGAGATGGCGATAGATGCAGCTTATGATGTGAATATGGGGCCAGAATTTCTTAGTGAAGTGGCTGCTATGGTTCGCGCAAAACGCATCTCTAAAAAGGAAGTAGATCAGGCCGTAAGAAGGGTGCTAAGACTCAAGTTTCAATTGGGGCTTTTTGATGATCCTTATCGGTATTGTAACCAAGCCGCAGAAAAGCAAGACTTAATGCATCGGAACCACGTGGCCTTTGCCCAGGAAATAGCTAGAAAATCTATTGTTCTTTTGAAAAATGAAGGGGGATTGCTTCCCCTGTCCAAGAATACTGGCACGATAGCAGTGATTGGACCGATGGCTAATGATCGGGATATTCCCCTAGGTAGTTTACGAGCGAGAGCAAGGAGAAATTCTGCTGTACCTCTGCTCAGGGGGCTTCGAGAAAGGATAGGAAATGCTAGATTGCTATATGCAAAGGGATGTCGGTTGACAACGGGTAATCGAGGGCCAAATAGTGCACTCTCCTTCAATGAGACAGATAGGTCTGACTTTCCAAAGGCGATTGCTGCCGCTCAGGAAGCAGATGTAGTAATAATGGCCCTAGGGGAAGATTGTTGGCAAACGGGGTCCCATACCATCCAAGAGGATATCACTTTGCCGGGTTTGCAAGAGGAGTTGCTGCAAGAGGTCTTTAAAGTGAATCAGAATATAATCCTTGTACTAAGTAATGGTCGGCCATTGACCTTTAATTGGGCGGCTGATAATATACCCGCAATCATAGAAACATGGCAGTTAGGACATATGTCGGGAATGGCAATTGCGGATGTCTTATGGGGAGATTATAATCCTGCTGGGAAACTTCCTATTTCCTTTCCCCGTAGTGTGGAACAATGTCCGATCTACTACAATCATCTGGAGAGCGATCGTCAATTTTTTCGAGCTGGGGCAGCAGCAAATGAATCTGTTAGATTCCCTTTCGGCTTTGGATTGAGTTATACCCAGTTTGACTATACTTCACCCTTACTAAGTAGTTCGAGTATGGGAATGGGAGATACCCTTCAAGTCTCCGTTACAATTACGAATACAGGGGAACGAGATGGGGAAGAAGTAGTGCAGCTTTACCTTCAAGATATGGTTAGTAGTATCCCAAGACCGGTAAAGGAGTTGAAGGGTTTCCGCAAAATCAGCTTGGCAGCTGGGGCAAAGGAAACCGTAGAATTTTTGGTCACCACAAGCGAACTAGCTTTTTATAGTGCCAATAAGAAATGGGAGGCGGAACCAGGTGTTTTTAAAATTTATGTCGGAACCAATTCTCGGGACGTACAGGAGGGGCAATTTGAGCTCATGGCTAATTAACCCAAGTTGCGATGAATGAGCTCAAAAAAGGAAGATTTTGCAAAAAACAGAGCCGAGAACTTGGTTTTGCAGCAAATATCCGACGCATTTGTGCTCTTGAGGATGAATCGCAACTTGCATTAATTAGTAAAGTTGCCCCTCGCATGCTAATCGGTAGCATGCGAGGAGGTGAGTAAGTCTACTGCTGAATCCACTCCTGTGCCTTTTCTAATAACTCGTCTTTCCCCTCTCTAATACCTTCAATGGTTGGCCGTAATTCCACATCTGGTTTAATTCCAACTCTTTGTGTTTCCGTACCATCTGGATAATATACTCCAATGCCAGAAATCATAGTGCGAATCCCCCCCGGTAAAACGATCTGAGAAACGTTTCCATCCGCTGCTGCTGTGGTGCTACCAATCACTTGAGTATTCGGAGCTACACGGAGAGCCATGGTGGTGTATTCTGCTTGACTTTGGGTGGTTTCATTGATGAGGATCGCTACTTTACCCTTAAAGTGATTGGGATTATCACCCCCTACTTTTAGCGTGGATCCAAAGGTGAACTGTCCAGGCTGTTGAAGGTTCCCGAAAGTGAATTTGACAAATTCGGTAGGTTCAGGCATAAGTACTCCTCCTAAACTGAAAACGATGAAGTCAGAGGGATAACAACGCAAATCTACTACGATTCCCTTTTTGTCCATAAACTTCTTCATGATGTCATTGATCTCACCTCTTTCCAAGGAAGCGGGATAGATATAGCCAATGTCACCATCCAATTCCTGATGCGATGTAATATCCTTTCGCCAGAAATTGATTTCAGCGCTCGGTACACAGCTAATGCTTTCTTTGAAATCAACTTTGGCACTGCTTATACTCAATTCTATTTGATCTTCATTGGTTCTGAGTAAGCGGCGCGCTACATCCCTGAGTTGAGTAGGTCGGTTGGAGGCGGGGCAGTAGGCAATTTTCTCTTCGATGAGTTTTTCAGTAGGTTCACCGTTTACATGAGTGATAATGTCTCCAACTTTAATCTTACTATTTTTCTGCATCTGACTGAACAGGCGCATTACTACTGCTTGCCCTTCAATGATGTTGACCTCGATGGGCGCAATATTATTACCGTGGAACTGATTCAAGTCCTTGTCTTGCATCCAGATATTGGCATGTGTATCTTGAATTTTACCGATTACCTGTAGAGTGGCTAGTTTATAGGTAAGGGGTTCTTTAGCTGCCGCGAAAATTGGTATGGAGGATTGTAAGACTGCATTCCAATCCTCATCCATCAAATGCTTATAGGGAAAAAAATACTCGATCATATTCCAGTAGCGGAAAAGGGAAAGCAGCCGAAAGCCATCATCACTAGAAGGGATATTCAGGTAGGCCTTTTCGTTCTGGAACTGAGGATTGCCAATGTTGGGAGCGAAGCTGAGGTAATAGCTCTTGGATTCTCGGCTTGCAGATTGGACGGTCTTCAGATATTGAACCAGTTCTTCGGACAGTTGCCCCTGGGGTTTTAGCCAATCCGAAGAAGGACTCAGCTTTACTTCTAAATCGGTTTGGGGTTGCTCCCCTGATGTTACGGTGCCAAGCTGTTGGGCCCAATTCAGTAAGGCCATGTCGAAGCCTTCCTCATGAATAGCGGGCAATATGCGGAATAATTCGTAATCCCAATTTACTTCCCCTGCCGCAATTTGTGGGTGGTGGTATTTCAAAAAGCCCCAGACCTTAGCTAACCAATAGAGCTTTTCGTATTGTTCAGCATTGACAGTACCCAAGGAAAAATTAGAACCTTCATCAAACTCCTTGTCTTGCGAGGCTTTTGCTACTTCCTTTTCCACCCGTTTCAAGCCACGGATATCTTCCCCGTCTATCAATACCTTAAAATTGTCGTACCAGGCTTTGCCTTTGCCCACTAGGATGCCGGCAACAAAGATCTGCGTTGCTTGCTCGGGGAGGGGTAAGGTGATGCTGTACTTCTTCCAGTCATTCGTACCCTTGATGCCTTGGTTTTGCATATTGTCAAAATGCAATGGCCCACCGTCTCCATCCACCCGCAAAAGCAAACCCGCAAATCCATCTGACACGTTTTCGGTTTTCATGTAGCCTTCTAAAGTGATCTTTTCTCCTCCATATTCCGGCATAATTTTATAGGCTACACTACCAAAAGAACCTCCATCTTCTCCAGCATCGATCAATAGCGCTTTTTTGCCCGATTGGGGGGTGTCGGTATCCACACTAAGTTGGTAAGAGCCCCATTGCATCCACTGATTTGGGAGGCCTTTATCGCCTTTACTTAGCTCAAAATCAAAATTGAAAGCTGGAGCTTCATCTTGAGCATGAATGCTTGTAAATAGAAACAAAAGGGATAGTGTAAGTAAGAGTGCTTTTCTCATATGGTCTTGGTCTTTAATTAGTTTAAAGTGATGGTAGCAAATACCCGGTCTTGTCTAATCCTACTGGCGTACTTGGGCATTTATTGAAAATTAGGCTCGACTAGGACGCCTTCAAATTAAAACTAAAAGCGGCCTGGCTTTATCATGCAAACGTAAAATTCAAGCTTTCTATCTATTTACCCCACACTTTAATTGAAGTTCAAATCCGTGAATGAGTAGGCAATGGAGGGTAGCCTGGGTGTTGTGGGTGAGGAATCTACTTGGCTATCTAGATAGGTATCCATAGCGTCCAGAAGGGACCAGCGGTAAGGGTCAGGGCGAAGCCATGAAAAATCCCATATGAACCGTTAGCACGGGTGGATATTTCTTAGCTTGACTTTCGCATTTTATGCTAATCCAAAAAATAGATTTAGGCATTCCCTAGAGCGGGTTGCCGGCAAAAAACTGTTTGACGGAGGAGTTTTTTTTGCCAAGAATTTTGCTTCCTTTTTTTCGACTGAAAAAGGAAGTCGCCGAAGGCAAGGTCAAGCTTTAAGGCGCTAATAGTCAATCACTTAAAACGTATTACATGTATCTTTTTACCTGGCTTTTATTCATTTTTGACAATCGCCTCAAAAACTCTACCTGTCGGTAGACAGGGAATCAAAAAACGCTTGTCCCGTAAACTCTCTCCGTTCAAACAATACGGGACGGCCACCCGCTCTTAAGTGCTGGCAACAGTCGTTTTAATTTTGAACATCAGGTTTCAAGATGGATGTTTAAAATTGATGTAAGAATCCATCAACCTCTACATAACTATTTTCTGATAAAAATAAACAACTCATTATCAATTAGTTAAAACAATCGAACGATTTATCCTCCTCTCCAGTAAGCCATTTAAGCTTTTCAAAATGCGAAAGTCGAGCTTACTGACTAGAAGCCGTCTCTAATCCGTATGCTCATTGACCGTTTGCCAAAGCAAGTCTTTAAGTTCATCAATTCCTTGCTGGGCTACTGAGGAGATGAATCGATATGGGACGCCTTCTGGCAATTCTGCTTCAAGCATTTCACGCAGCTCTTCATCAATCATATCGGATTTAGTAATGGCCAATACCCGCGGTTTGTCTAATAGATCGGGATTATAAGCAGCCAATTCGTTGAGGAGGATGTTGTAATCCTTGCGAATATCATCAGAATCGCAAGGCACCATGAAAAGCAGGGTTGCATTGCGCTCAATATGTCGTAGAAAGCGATGTCCTAAGCCTTTACCTTGGTGGGCGTTTTCGATAATACCAGGAATATCTGCAATGACGAAGGAGCGGCCATCTCGATATTGTACAATTCCGAGATTAGGTTTTAAAGTTGTAAATGGATAGTTGGCGATCTTTGGTTTGGCGGCTGTTACTACGGAAAGGAAGGTAGATTTTCCGGCATTAGGAAAACCAACTAGTCCTACATCTGCTAATACTTTGAGTTCTAGAATACGCCAGTGTTCCTCCCCTGACTCTCCTGGTTGAGCATAGCGAGGTGCTTGGTTAGTGGCAGATTTGAAGTGAGAATTACCAAGTCCGCCTCGTCCTCCAGCAACTAGGATCCGTTGCTCCTCATGTTCGGTGATCTCAAACAAGATTTCTTGGGTTTCAGCATCTTTTGCTACGGTGCCTAAGGGGACTTCAAGGATGATATCCTCGCCATTTGCACCATGGCTATGATTGGCCGAACCGTTTCCTCCGTGACTCGCTTTTACGTGCTTGCGATACTTTAGGGTGAGAAGCGTCCATATGTTTCGATTACCTCGCAGGATGATATGACCTCCTCTACCTCCATCTCCACCATCTGGCCCCCCCTTGGGATTGGTTCGATCGCGCATGAAATGGGCCGAGCCCGCACCTCCATTACCAGAGCGGCAATTGATCTTCACATAGTCCACGAAATTCTGCTCCGCCATTGCTTTTTTCTTTTTAGGGCGCAAAGATACGGATTTTCGGTATTCTGGGCTAGCAAGGCTTCAAAGGAAGTCATAGGAGCATCTGATTACTTGAAGTGCTTTTCAAAAACATGATTATCTTACTCGCCTTAGCATAACTCGAAATCCTTATGTATGTCCCCGAAGAAGATAGCTTCTCCAGTTGCTCATGTCTTTCTTGATTTTGATTATACCTTGGTGCCTGAAGAGAGTACCATTCAGATCTTGCAATATGCCCTAGAACATCGTCGAGGTGCCAACCAGATTAAAACACTAATAAAGAAGATGGGACCAAAGACGAGTGCTGATCAAATTCAAGGGAGTGAAATATGGACCCTAATTAAGGCCGCTACCTATCTCAGGTGGAAACATGTACAACGGTATGTTGACAAAATTAGACAGCAGATTCATCCTGCTGTACCGGCTCTGTTCAGGCAATTACACGCGGAATCGATCCAAGCCTATATCCTCTCCGCTGCCTTTAAGGAATGGATTCAACCGATTGCTTTGGAATGGGGACTTGAGGGACAATACGTAATGGCAAACCGATTTGTCTGGCTTGGCAACCGGAGTCTAGGCTATCGGCCGTCGACCTTATTGATGAAGGGTAAATCCAATTTATTAAAGTCCTGGTTGCCCAAATCTCAGGTTGAAGGTCCTATCATTATGGTAGGAGATAGCACTTCAGATTATAAAGTTTATCAAAAGGGACTGGCACAGGCCTTCATCAGTGCGGATTACTATACCCCCAAACCCTTGGATGCCTCGATTATGCCATCAGAAACGATCAAAAGGGTAGAACGCCCGGAGGACCTGTTCGAGCAAATAATGACCGCATTGCGGGGCATTTGATGCAAGTTTAGTCCTATGACACTTCCTTCAGGACTTCTGTCAAAATATCCTGGAATAGCTGATGTCGAAGGAGAGGACCATCTTCGGAACGACTCTGATTATTTAGCAGTACGATTGTAATCTTCTTTAGCATGGAAGATAGGATGCAGCTATGGTAAAATGCTGCCAACTTGTGTCTTACCAATCCTTAGGATTATCTGACCAATGATCGGATACCCCGGAATAGACTAAGCAACATAAGACCTAACAACATAAAGACACCAGTGTAGATGAGCAAGGCGATCCAATTACCAGGATCGCTAGTGAATAAATGAACTAATGATTCAGTTTCATAGTCCATCATACCTAGCATAATGGAAGCAAGGAAGGAGACAAGTAATAGGGTTAAGAGTTCTTTCTGTCGGCTCATAAGATAGGTGTTTAGTTGCAGTTTATATTTTAACGACTTAGGCCACCGATCTACATCAGTGGCCTAAGTTTTAACAGTTATCTTGCTCTTTTTGGAAAGCTAACTAATTTACAGGGTATCGATTACCGCCGATAGGCGATCGAATATCTCTTCAATTCCGCCTATTCCATCAATGGTCGTGGACTTTGCTTTGGCATCATAGTAATCGTATACAGGAGTAGTATTGTCTTTATATACTTGAATACGATTACGAATTACACTTTCATCTTTGTCATCAGCTCGGCCGGAAGTCTCGCCGCGTAATAGAAGACGCTTGACGATTTCTTCATCTGGAACAGATAACATGACCAGACGTGAAACGGTATCCTCTTTCTCAGCCAGCAGCTTATCCAAGGCCTCGGATTGAGGGGTAGTACGTGGGAAACCATCGAAGATATAACCTTGTACATCCGGATTGGCTTCTACTTTATTGCGAAGCATACCAATGGTTACTTCATCTGGAACCAATGCTCCCTTGTCTATGTAACTCTTTGCTTCAAGCCCCAAGGGAGTTTTGTTACCTATTTCATATCGGAATAAATCCCCTGTTGAAATATGCAACAGCCCATATTTTTCTACCAATTTAGCGGCTTGCGTGCCCTTTCCTGAGCCTGGAGGGCCAAAGAGGATCAAATTGATCATACTAGTGTCGTGATTTTAGTTAAGACTAAAAATATAATGTCCGGTAGGCTTATTTGGTTCTGGCGAGCGGTAAAGATAAGAAAAATTAAGGCAGGAAGCGGACTCCTGAAAAAAAGACAACATGATTTAGAAGCGACTTGAATTGGACTGTGATCTCATTAATATCTTTGATTTTGTTCGTGCTTCTCAAATGTCAGAAATCATCATTACTTTCTTTTGAATTACGGCCACCTGATACTTACCTTTGTTAGGTTCCATAATGCTAAGTTTATAGTCTTGTATTAATAGAGACATAAGCCTTCTAGAGCGGCCAATATTTTACCATGAATCGGAATATTCGTGGGCTTAGATCTATTTCGGCGGTTTTCCTCGAGGGGGAACCTCCGGAGGGATACTGCCATGGCGAGCATCTAGCTAACACCTTGATTTCAAAATCAACCTATAATATTCAGAAAAACCTTATGAACTCAAGTACTTACCCTGCGCTACCCAGTGCTATTGGCACTCGCTTAACCAACAAATTTTCCGTAAAGTCTAAGCCTGTATTCCTGATATTGCTCTCCCTGCTTGCGCTTTTGCTTTTTGATCCGTCACTTTCGGCGCAAAACAGCCTGCGAGAATTGGCTGCTCCAAAGAAGGTTTACATTGGGAATCTCATCAGCAATGAGCATCTCGATGATCCTGAGAACTTCAGAAATGGCTTGGCCGACCCGCATTTACGTGAAGAATACAATGCTATAGTTCTAGAGAACTACATGAAAATGAGCTTTGTACTTCCTGCCGATGAACCCGAAGATATTCATAACCTCACCGTTGCGCAGCTGCGCGGAACACTCGTCGAAGATAATATTGAAGCCTTTCTAAGCAACGAGGATTGGGCAGATCTACGCAAGCGTGGTCACGCCATGATTTGGTTTAATCAGGCACCGGATTGGTTGAACCTAGTTGCACCTACTTGGACAGGGCAACAGGTTTTCGATTTTACTAGGAAGTATATCCTGGCTTTAGGGGAAATTTGTGGGGATCGAGTCGACGAATGGGATGTGATTAACGAAGCCATATCTGATGATGCGCCGGATGGGCAACGTATTTGGAGACGAGGTACCTGGTACCGTAGAGCCAATGATGGTAGTATGACGGACTGGGGGGAAGCAACCTATGAGAACTATATCAAAATGCTTTTTGTTTGGGCAAGGGAAGCCCAACCGCAGGCTCGCCTCCATATCAATGATTACGGCATTGAGACCTTCAGTAGTTCTATGGCCTCAAAAAATCGCTTCATGCGAGATCAAGCTAAGGCGTTGAAAGATTGTGGAGCTCCAATCGATGGGGTCGGTTTTCAATCCCATTTGATACTTTCAGATATGGTAAGTTCTACTGGTACCCTCAACACTGACTATATTGAATCGATAGAGCAATCCATCCAGGATTTGGCTTCGGCGGGACTTGAAGTAGCCATTACAGAATTAGACATTCGAATTTGTAATAATGATCGCGATGAGGCTTTTCAGGAAGTGGCCTTTCAAGCTTATTGCGAAATGGCCTTGTCTCAACCTAATTGCCATGAAATATTGATATGGGGGCTGAGAGATGAAGACAATTGGATCACACTACGGGATGATGGTTTTTTTACTGGTTGTGAAGATGCAGCAATCGTGGAGGGAGATAATTACACGCCCAAGCCCGCCTATGAGGGCGTTGCGGCCGCCATTATGGCATTACCAGATCAGGACGAGTTCGGTTTTTCTCCATTAGTCGCAGGAAATGGCGCTCCTGCGAATTGCGGGGGGGAAGGTAGTCTTGATCCCGCCATTTTAATTGTAGAAGGTCCAAATGCCGTTTCTCCAGGAGGGCAGGTTACCGTTACCGTTAGTTATATAGCCACGGATGATCAGGATATTGTGGTGTGGTTTCAGTTAAATGAGGCTCCCTTCACTGTGTTTTCTCAGGTGGTTACAGACGTAAGTTCAGGTGCAGGTACAATCGATGTTGATGTTGACATTCCAATGAATGTACCCGCTGGTACTTTTAATTATCGCTACCTTGCTTTTATCGCACCAGACGGGGAAGGGATAGATAACAGTTTCTCTGACCTTATCCAATTCTAGGTTACTGTATTGGGGGAAAACAGCCAATTGGTTATCTCCATCCTAGGGCCAGGAAGTGTTAGCCCGGGAGATACGGCGGAGATAAATGTCTCTTATAGTGCGATTGAAGGACAAGAGATTGTCGTCTGGTTTCAGCTAGATCAGTCACCTTTTACTACTTTCCAAGAGTTTCGCCAAGCTGCGATGCCGGGGCAAAATGACATTGTTGCAAAACTATTCATACCAGAAAGTGTACCTATCGCCCAGGATGCGTATCAATATCAGACCATACTCGTGCCAACGGGTGGAGGTTGGCCGGAAAGAATTTCCAATGTCAGCCAACGTAATATTGATGTGGTTATGGTTTCTAGTGTACGTCAAGGTGGAATAAATAAGCTTGATTTTAATGTCTATCCTAATCCAACAACTGGACTATTTAATGTTGAAATTCCGGCTAGCAGCCATGCGGCAGAATTGATCCTTTATTCCGCCTTAGGTAGAGAAGTGCATCGGCAAACCATTCCATCTGGCAGAACCGAAATGAATTTGAACCTTAGTACCATTCCTCGCGGGGTATACTGGCTATCCGTGCAACAAGATAATGCCCAAGGGGTGGTGAAGTTTTTGAAACAGTAAAGGGGCGGAGCTTTTGCCACTAAGCTATTAAAATGGAAACGCCTTTGCGTTAGTACCTCTTGAATGTATAGGAGAGGTTAACGCAAAGGCGTTTTAACTTACGGAATTATGAATAGTGCTCGTCTAGAATAAAGACCTTCCCTAGAACACATCGCGAGCGGTTGAAATCTTTGGTTTCCAGTAAGAATTATTGGAGATATTGTCAATTACTACTCCTCGGTTCGTACTATGTATAACTCGTAGGCCTTCTCTCGAATTAGAGACTACTAAAGCGACGTGGAAAACCCTTCCGTGTTTTTCCCTTCGGAAAAAGATGAGGTCACCTGCTTTTGCTTTAGACACGGATATCGGAGTACCTTGATCTTCCTGCATGCGTGAACTGCCAGAAAGGGAAACGTCAAACTCTTTCCAAACATAGCGAGTGAAACCAGAGCAATCAAAACCTCTTGGGTCCTTGCCGGCGTATACATATTTTGTTCCAACAAATTGCTTGGCATACTGCACTACATCTTCCCGAAGCATTTCTTCCCTGGTGAGCGCCGGTCTCGCTTCAGTACGGGTGCGACTTGTGCTGGCTTCAGCACGTCTTCTAGCAGGTTCAGCTTCTGTATCCCACTCGAAGTTTTCTGCCGGGGAATTCCTGGAACGATTAGACTTTGGTGGTGGTGGCGGTGGAGGTAAATTTCTGCTGCTTGGTCGTGTACGGGTGCGCGTAGATAGGGTAGCTGAGGCCGAGACCTTCCGATCGGATCGATAGCGAACGGTGCTTTCAGCGGTAATCGGAGTGAAAAGCTCACAGCTACTCACTAAGCCCATTAGCAGGACAAAGAATAGGATTTGGCTGCATTTTCTAGTTACCATACTTTCATTCATTAGGTAAAAGAATAGGCCCAGAACTGTTTCACCTCAACGGGGGTGGGTCTGGGGGGTAATATATCGTTGCTGTTATTAGTACAATACGTTGAAGTCCTCAATGGGTTTCAGACGATTATATAACAGTTTAATCTAAAAGTGTATGGATGTTCTAGCTGTATTATCACTATTAAGAGTAGTATGTTAATAACGTATGCCTTATCTTAAAAGATATATTTCAAGCTTTAAAGTTTTCCTAAAATATTAGGGAAGGTATAGCATAGGCTGTTATTCGATTAGCAATTTGCACTACTTGGGGCTATTAATTTGATACCTTAATCAACTGCTGGACTTTTATTTGATTCCCGACGCGATACCTGAGGAAGTAGATACCCGGGGCGTAGGCACTGGCATCCCATTGAAACTTATGTGAACCTGCTAGCTGCCATCCCGCATATAAGGAGGATATTTTCTGGCCATTGTTAAATAGAAGATCTATTTCAAGGTAGTTGCTATGGGAAAGCTCGTATTCAAGGTATACCTGATCCTGGATAGGGTTGGGATAAACGGTAGCAAACTGAAAACTTGAGTGTAGATACTCATCACTTTGGGTTGGGAGGGATTCGAAAGGTGGAGGAAACCTCTCAATCAACTCCAGTGGTATTGAGATCATATTGTAAGAATTCCATTCTGAACTGACAAAGCGGAAACGTCCAATGCCCATATCCGCATTGGTCGTCCAATTGTCCCAGACTGCGTTTAGCGATTCCCACCAGTCTCCACCTACCCCCATTAGGTAACGAGCAGTATTCCGATCATCTACACCATCTGGATCATCTAGAATCAGTCGGGCTTTAACCGTTACAAAGCAGCCCATTACTTCATCTAGGGGGAAGGTTATGCGGCCATTGCTGGGCCAAAAATGGAAGTTATATCCATTACCTGCGGTTACGGAAAGACTTCCATCAGCCTCTAAGCGTTGATCGGCAGGCTTATTTTCATCATTGGCAAAATCTTCGCGATAGGCGGCTCCTTCGACAAGGGTGGATTCTTGTAGTAAGTACCAGTTGCTGTCTGTTCGACTCAGGTAGTACATCTCTAAGTCCTTGATCTGAACACGCGTATTGATGGCGGGATTACCTTCTTTCCATTCATACAGTTGTCCCCATGCGATAGCAGCAGTCCAGTTGTCAGGAGGTGCAGCAAGTCCTACTCTTGGCGCGCAAGCCCAATCCCAGTCTTCAGGTACTCCATGAGGTTTTCCTTCATGGGGAAGGGTAACATCTCCAATGATATCCGCCAAAGTGTTTTGTGCCTCAATCGTCAAGCTGATTAGCATGATAAGCAGAAGTAGAAAATCCCTTTTCCGCATAGTGGTAAATTTTAAGCAAAGCTATCCGGCTAATGCCTGTTCCCAGTCAGCTTTTAGGTCTTCGATATTTTCAAGACCAATAGATAGGCGCAAAAGATTATCTGGTGTTGGGCTAGCCGGACCTTCAACGGATTTACGGTGTTCAATGAGGCTCTCTACACCGCCCAAACTAGTGGCTGTTGTGAATAGTTGTAGCCGGCCTGTTAAGGCCATGGCCTCTGCTGCCGAACCTTTTACCTGGACTGACAGCATTGCACCGAATCCACCAGGCATTTGCTTTTTAGCGATTTCATGTTGTGGATGAGCAGTAAGCCCCGGATAATTGACTTGTTCAATTTTGGGGTGTTGGGCCAGGAATGCGGCTAATTCCCCTGCTGTTCTAGTTTGGGCTTGTACTCTTAGATACAAGGTTTTGATTCCTCTTGTGGTTAACCAGCATTCAAAAGGAGAAGGAACTCCTCCTGTCACTGCTTGGATTTTACGAATTTGTTCCGACAACTCACCCTCCTCTTTCAATACCAAACATCCTCCCAATACATCGCTGTGGCCACCAAAATATTTAGTGGTGGAATGCATAACAATATCTGCGCCTAATTCTAAGGGACGTTGCAATACTGGGGTAGGCCAGGTATTGTCTACGGCACATAGGGCACCTACAGCATGGGCCATTTTGGCGATTTCCTCGATATCACTGATCGAAAGTTGGGGGTTGGAGGGCGTCTCTAGCCAGATCAAAGCAGTTTCCGGGCGAATGGCTTCCTGGATTTCCTCTAGACGCGTCATATTGACCTCGCTGATCTTAATCCCCTTGCTGCCGAAGATAGTTTTGGCGAGGTCATTGGTAGTATAGTAGGCATCATGGGGGAGGATGAGGTGACTTCCAGGAGGTAGGGTTTGAAATACTGCGGTAGTGGCCGCCATGCCTGAAGCAAACGCAAGCCCAACTCCGCCTTTCTCTAGCAGGGCAATACTCTTTTCCAACAACTGTCGATTGGGGTTATCCATGCGAGAATACACGTAGCCGCTAGGGTAGGAGCCATCCGCTGCTCTTTCAAAGGTGGTACTCATGAAGATTGGGGTGCTAACAGCCCTGGTATCTTCATTGGAAAGCTGGGTGCTCTGAATGGCGAGGGTCTCGAAATGCAGCTTGTTGGACATGGGTAAGTATTGAGCGTGAAAAAGGCTAAAATAGCATTTGTACCCCAAAATAGTTCTACTTTGAAGGGGCTCCCTCGCTTACATTAGACAAAACGGTGGAAAGTATGAAAATCGAAGCTGCTTAGCCTGGCATACTTAGCCAACGAACGGGCAAAATGGTAGATGCAATTTGAAAATTACTCCTTATCCATTATTTTATAATTAGGGATAAATTCTTTACAAGAGGTACATCAACTCGTCTTCATCGCTACCTTAACAGGAATTTAACGGGACAGTGACTAGGTCGAATTCTGGATTGAATGGCTTAGTGCTTATCTTTAATTCTTCCTTCGTTCATACTTGATCAAAGATGAACTTAATCCGAATGTTATGAAGAGAACTCTACTATTCTTATTCTTTATAGTGCCGATGGCACTCCTTGCCCAAAAGAGATTCACTTCCGGTCAAATCGTTACCGCCGAAGGGGAGATCCTGAAAGGAGAGATTGATTACCGAGAATGGGTAGTCAATCCTAGCAAGATTAGATTTAAAAAAGAAGGGGTG
The DNA here is from genome assembly GCA_013214355.1 of Saprospiraceae bacterium. Classification (GTDB taxonomy): domain Bacteria; phylum Bacteroidota; class Bacteroidia; order Chitinophagales; family Saprospiraceae; genus DT-111. The sequence continues at coordinate 48,616 of JABSSL010000021.1, forward strand.
ATAAACACCTTGCGACCCCAAGATCTTCGAAGTTTCAAGATTGATAGTAAAAATGAGATATATGAAACTGCCGTAGTGCTAGTAAACCAAGAGGCACTGGATTGGGAGGAAATGCCTCAATACCAGACTTATGCGGAGGTGGATGGACGGATCGATATGAAAGTGGACACGGTTTTTCTCATGGTATTGACTAGAGGAGCCCTCAATTTATACCAATTGATCGATACAAATAAACGAACACACTACTACTTCCGCAAAGGGAATGGCTCTTACGAACCTTTAATCTATCGCAAGGTAAAGATCATGCGACCAGGGCAATTGCTGATGGCCGATGTCCTGGAGGATAACAATCTACCTCGTTCAATAGTATTTGAAGACTTTAAAGGCCAACTGAAGTATGTACTTGGAGACTGTGGAATGTTAGGTAGTGCTATCGACAAATTGACTTATTCTCGAAGTATCTTAGATGTAGTCAATCGATACAATGAGTGTCGAGGCCAGGTTATCTATGTCAAACCGAAAGATAGAGCCAAGCATTTCGCTTATGTAAGCGCAGGTCGAGTACAATCGAGTTTTGCTATTGCAGATGCCAATAATTCGTTGGCCAATACGCTGCCAGACACTTGGGCGACGACCTTTGGCTTGGGCATTGAATTTGGCATTCCTCGGAGTAGGGGCAAGTTCAATTGGGGGATCGAAGCTTTATTCATGAATGCCAATTCCTCTGCTATCACTACGAGTGGCCCGCTGGATATTGGGGCTCGAGATGCTCGCTATGCCTTAGACGTCAGAGGGGTACGGATAAGTGCCCTTTTGAAATACAATTTCATCACTGGGAATTTTCAACCCTATGTAAAAGGCGGAATTGGAAATCTGAGTTATAGCGCTAGCAGCTATGAGGTACAGGATGTGAACACAGGGCAGATGTTCGAGCAGCGACTACTCAAATCAGAACCTTACCTCGTGGGAGGTGCGGGTATTAAGGTCTATGACTTTTTCGCCGAAGCCCGCTATGCAACGGGCAATGATATCAATAGAACCACGGGTTATGATACCAAGATGGAACACTTTTCGATCTTGATTGGGTATGCTTTGGCACTTACCAAATGACGCAGGCGGCGTTTAATTTTGCAAGAAAGTAGCCATAAGTAGGGCTATTTCCTGTGGCTTATCTTCCTGCAGAAAATGACCACAGCCATCCAAAGCGATCAATTCTGCTTGTGGCAGATCCTGCTTCACTCTGGCCATCGTCTTGGCTACATCTGGTAAAATCTTGTCGTTTTTCCCATAAATGATTTGAATAGGGATTTTGAATTTTGGAAGCTTCTCCGCTATTTCGTGGTAACCCTTAATGCTAAGTCGATGTACGGTCTTCAAAAGTACTTTTCTTGATTCCTTGCTTTGGAAAGGTCGTTGATATTGTTCTACATCTTGCTTTGATAGATCATCCTTGTTGACAATACCTAGCCGCATTGCGGCACGAAGTCCACGAGGACTTGTTAACCATGTCTTCACTCCTGGTAGGAGGGTAGAGAGTCCAAAAAGTTTTACCGCCCAGGAGAATTCGGGATAAACTAATGTGTTGAGGAAGGTAATGCGCATTACCTTTTCAGGGTTTTTGACGGCCCAAAATAAGCCTAAAGGTCCACCAAGGTCGTGTACGGCCAGGTTGACTTTTTCTATACCTAGCTCCTTTAGAAAGCTGTCGATCATCTTGTTCTGGTAGGGAAAGCTAAAGGAGTCGCTCAAACGTTTGTCCGATCGGCCAAAGCCGGGGAGGTCCAATGCGATCACTCGATTATTTTCTGCCAAAGTGGGAATCAGGTTTCGCCATAAGTAGGAGGAAGTTGGCCATCCATGGAGGAGGAGAATAGGCTCTCCACTTCCCATTTCAAGGTAGTGAAGCTTAAGGTGTTCTACTTTAATGAATTGGCTCTTAATGGATGGATGCATAAAGATCGGGTTTAGTGTTCGGTTGAATAGACAAGATATTATAAGAAAGGTGGTCAGGTGATTAAACGAGTTTAATAAAAACATTAAAATCGGTAAGAATAAGTTAAGGATGTGAATAGAGGGTTAATAGGGGGGTGAGTCTATGGATGCCAATGTATTTTGGGATTCAGATCGAAATGTAAAAGATGAATTTACCCCGAAATAAGCAAGTTCTCTGGCAGTACTATATAGACGTATCAGTCTACAATCTTGCAGTTTCTTTCTTGGTTAGCCTCTATACACATGTCATTTGGGGCATGTTGCTTTATGTTTCCTTTGGATATCTCATTGCACTGGGGTGTTACCAATATTTTCAAGGACCAACTTATGTCTTCTATCGCAATTGGGGGTGGACGAAGCCTAGAATGATGTTGCGATTGGGGATAATTAATTGTCTTATCGCACCCTTGGCAGGTGCAATATACCTCTGTGTTTTATGGCTCATTTAGAGATCAAAGACCTTAGTAAATCATTTGGTAGAAAGCAAGTGTTGGACGGACTTGAACTAAGACTTACAGCCGGAGAGATTGTAGCTGTCATGGGACGAAACGGCAGTGGGAAGTCCACTTTGTTTCAAATTCTGTTTGGCCTTATCAAAGCTAACAGGGGGCGGGTTACTATTGATGGTTTTCCGCTTACCAAAAGACGAGATTGGGTAGGTTATTTGCCACAGTACGCTTTTTTACCTTCTCGCTTGCGTGTTCGCACTTTGATTCAGAGTAGTCAAGCCTCGGAAGAGGCAAGGGATGCTATTTTTTACGCACCTAAAATCTCTAAAATTGAAAACCATTTTGTTGGTCAATTATCGGTCGGTGAGCGCCGCTATTTAGCAACCTTGTTATTAGGCCATTTGCAACATCCCATCTTACTATTAGATGAACCCCTCTCCATGTTGGAGCCCATACAAATGGATTACATCAAAACTTTTCTACAAGGATTGAAGGCCACTAAAGGAGTATTGTTAGCTGACCATTACTACGAAGACGTACTGCAGACTGCAGACCGGAAGTTGCTTTTGCAGGATGGGAAACTTCAACCAGTATCCAATAAAGTGGATTTGGTCCAGATGGGGTACTTACCTAAGAGTCGCTTGTAAGCCGGGTACTTTTATCGCTTTATTTGTGCTTCATACATGTCGATCCACTGTTGCACCGTGAGTTTGCTGGCTAGCTCTCCGATGAGGTCATAGGGGATATGTTGTGGCTTTTTGAAGCGAATACAGCTCTTGCCCATGTTCAACTTCGTTGGGCCACGCTTTCCATATTCTTCTTGAAACCACTCGTTCAATTCTTCATTGGCATAGACCCCAGAGTGGTAAACGGCAATATGGCTTTTTTGTGAAGCCACGTTCATGAAAGGAAGTGGTAGCTTGTTATCAACATGATAACCCGATGGGTAGATAGAATGTGGGACCACGTATCCAATCATTCCGTAGTTTATGCATTCCTCAAAACCTTCGGGAATGTTGGCAGAAATGACCTCTCTTAGTCTTTGGATGGCTTCTTTTCTGTCTTCAGATAAACTATCTACGTATTCCTGTGGGCTTGTTGCAGTGGTTGGCATCTAGTAGGATTTTACTTTCAATATCTTCATTTATTCCTTTAGACGCAATTCTTATGCCAGGATGTGGGGCGGAAAGCGTGGCGCAAGGCTATCGGTTCTTAGGTTTTATCAAGGAAATAAAGTAGTAGGACCAAAGCCCTCGCCTTAAAGCGGGGTATTGATAGCGCAAGCCCTTGTAGTGATTATCAGCAAAGAAGCTGACTTTAGGATTGTACAGGCGATAGCCGGCAGAGAGTATACCCAGAAAGAACGAGCCATAATACATGCGCCAAGAGGATTTCCTTATTTGAGCAGTGATCTCTTGGGTTTTTAGTACCTCAAATCCATATTGACCAGCTACCGATTTCAGATGTGGTAGGGTAGAAAGGTTCGCAATAGCCCAGGCATCCAACCATCGATGAAATAGCTGTTCATCTTTGCTGTTCATGGAGGTAGCAGTTTTGATGTATTCTCCCATGATGAGTCGACCTCCGGGCCGTAATACCCGATGGGCTTCCCTGAAGAAGCCATGCTTTTCTGGATCATGTACTGCACTTTCCAAAGCCCAGATTACGTCAAAGGAATTATCTGTGAAGGGGGTCTTGGTGTAGTCAGCTTGCCGGAATTGAGGCAGCTGTTCCAAACCTGCTGCTTGGGCATTGGTTTTCGCTCGTTCCACCTGCTGAGCGCTTAGGGTAATACCGGTAACTGCACAGCCACGCTCCTTAGCCAGGAAGATGGATGAGCCACCGACTCCACAGCCTGCATCTAGCACTTGTTCTTCTGCTTCTATAGCACCAAAAGCGGCAAGAGCCTCATTCATCCGGTGCAAGGAATGCCGGAAATTCTCGGTTTTTTCATCCCAATAGCCATAATGCATAGCATGGCTATTCGAAAGATCCCAGCCCCTCCGATAATGTACCTCGGTTTTTTCGTAGTACTCGGCAATGTCGGCGGGACTGAAGGTTTTTTCAGGTTCCATGCTTTTCTGCTTACAAGAAGGTGCAGTTTTCGGATGTCATCAAACCATGCTTAGTAGGTGCATGCCGCCGTCTACGGGAATTACGGCTCCGTTGATATAGGATCCCGCGCGAGAAGCCAGAAAGACAACGATTCCACCCATATCACCATCTACCCCAATACGTTTCATGGGGTTAACCCCTTCTACTTGTTTCTGGAATGCATCTAGCATGCTCTCCGTCATTTTGCTGCGGAATGGGCCGGGGGCTACGGCATTAACCGTAATACCTTTGCCTTGCATTTTGACCGCGAGTATTTTGGTTAAGTGATGTACTGCCGCTTTACTCACGCCATAAGCTGAATTGTCCAAAGTGGAAACTCTCATGCCATCGATAGAACCGATATTAATAACATTGGCTGGCTGCTCTAGACTAGCTTTGGCTAGTAACAGTGGTAAAAGGTCCTGCGTCAAGAAGAAAATGGACTTTACATTTAGATCCATCACTTTATCATAACCTGACTCCGGATAGTCTTTAAATGGGGCACCCCAGTTAGCACCTGCATTATTCACTAGTACATCTAGTCCTGTTTCCTGTTCCTTCATTGCATTGACTAAATAGGCTCTGCCTTCAGCTGTTGATAAATCGGCGGGAATCGCGATACAATTTCCTATTTTAGATAATTCCTCTGCTACGGCTTGGCAAACTGCGGCTTTACGAGAAGAAATGTAGACTTTGGCACCGTTTTCCACTAAAGTTCGAGCTATCATCAAGCCGATACCACGGGAACCTCCGGTAACTAAAACAGTTTTATCTTTTACAGAAAAAAGCTCATTGTTATGAAGTGAGGACATACTATTGTGTGAGTTTTAAATTTTTAAGTACTTGCTACTTGCTTATTGGGTTAATTTCTAGGGGAGCTTAATACGGAGATCTATAATCTTTCCAGCATCCAATCTGCTATATCTTTCATGACCGTTTCCTTTTCTACCTCATTAACCAGTTCATGATAGAAACCCTCATAAAGCTTCAAGGTTTTATCCTGGCTGGAAGCTTTGGAATAAAGCAACTTAGTTCCGTTGATATTGGTTAAGTGATCCTCAGTACCATGTAAGAGTAGCACGGGAAGTTCGAACTGATCCATTTTGGCCTGGATCTCATCGATCATGTTCAATAATTCTGCACCAGTTCTAGCCGGGATACCCTTGGAATAGACCAATTCGTCGGCATCATAATCTTTCTTCACTTGTGGATCATGCGAAAGGTGACTCGAATCCAATTTAACCGCCTTCAGTTTTGGCGCAACTTTACTGAGAAAGCCAGAAATCTTGATCAGGAAAGGGGAAATGTCATCACCGGCCATGAGTGCTGGAGCACTTAGGATGACTCCTTTTGTATCTGGTTGGTGTGCTAAAACGTGCTGTGCAACCATTCCTCCACCCATGCTATGGCCAAAAATGAAGCAGGGCGTATCCCCAACGTAAGCCTTCATTTTTTTGTAGAGATCGTCTACATCCTTGACGTAAATAGATGCTCTCTCAAAATAGGCTGTGACTTTCGGCTTGGATGATTTGCCATGACCTCTGCCATCAAAAGAATATACGGCAATTCCTTTTGTATTCAAGTACTCTGCCAGATGCGCATAACGAGAGCTGTGTTCGCCTAGACCGTGCACCAATAGCATCGCTGCCTTGCGTTCAGATTCGGGTTCCCAGGCTTGTAAGTAAAGCTTTTTCCCATCCGTAGTTTCGTGGAATGTTTCAACGTGTGGCATTTCTGAAAGGTGTTGAAGGGTAATGATCGCTGGTTAGAAAATCCAAATATACACCTTTTTCTTGCAGAAGTAGAGTAGGGGGGTGGAGGTTAAAACTACTTAGGGTATGACCAATCTGGGATTTCTAGGAGTAGATCGCCATCCTCTTCGGTTTTCCCGGCTCGCCAGGCTTTTTTAGGAAAGGGGGGTAAGCTTTTTTCGATCGCTAAGGCTTCTCCATGCACTTTTATACCCAACACGCTTTGGTTATCTGCTCGCCGAACTATAGTGAAAGCTGTATTGGGAAAATCATACTTTTCATCATAATCATAGAAGTACTGCCCCCAAAGAAACAGCCATTGCTCTTTACCCTCATGCATGACTTGGAAATAGTAGGCAGGTCCAAAGTCCTCAATATCTTCTCGATGAATGACCCGTTTGCTTTTGATATGCCATTCTTCCACGCTAAGGTTAGGAGAAGCGGAATAGCTGGGTCCTTCCACCTTCGCAATCCATCGATGCAGGAAAAGGGCTATGAACACGGCAAGAATTAGCAGAGGGATGAGTATGAGGAGTTCTGTAGAAGGAGGGACAGGGTATCTTTTATCATACCACAAGAAAGGCATCAATAGGAGGAAAGTACTAACGATAAGTAGTAAGGTGAAGCGTTCAAAATTATCCCAAAACCTAGGTTCTTGGCTTTGAAGTTGTAGAAACTCTTCCTTTGATATCCTCCTTTTCTTGATGCTTAACATGGGACGGTAGCGCTGCTTGGACCAAGATAGGGAGTATTTGGGAAAGAAACTGCGATTGACAAAAGGAGAGATACAGACATGATGGAGAACATAGATAGCGTTCTCCATCATGCCGATAAAAATCTGGACTTATAGATGCTCAATTAGATTTTCTTGGAGTAGGGCGGCTATCACGGCCCACTGTTGTACTTCCCCCTCGAAGTATAAAAGCCGAGCGCCGGTTTTGTCCCTGGCCCTCACGGTTTGGCCGTCAATATAGAAGAGTTTAGCCCCTGTTTTGTTGACAGCTCTAATGGTGTTGCCATCAACATGGAGCACCTTAGCGCCTGTCTTGTTTCGATACCGCCAGGTAGTACCATCGAAGAAGAATAACTTGGCGCCGGATGAGGTTACCGCACGCAAGGTATTCCCATCCCAGTGGTAGATTTTAGCACCAGAGGATACCCTGGCTCGAAACTGGTCCTGGTTGTAGAAGTACAGCTTAGCACCAGAAGCATTAGTGCTGCGGACGAAATTACCAGGTTCTGTATCAGGGCCTGCGGCTGCGTACTGGCCAGTGGTACAGGCGGGGAATAAATAAAGGAAAAGCATCGCAAGGGATGCAGAAAGGGTCATTTTCATGATTCAAATTTTTATTCATAAATAGATTGTAGACTTCAGTAGGAGAAGGTCGGCCACATCTCGAAAATTGGGGTGAGCTAAGGTTAAGCAAGCAAGCTTTTTACAGCTCAGGGCATGCTGTTGGTGAAAACTAACACCGACTGGGGAGTCAGAGGGGGGGTAAGGCTCGTTTAATCCCAAGCCGTTGCAGGTATTTCCACCTGCAACACCGTCGGTGATCCAAGCAAATATTTCAAAAAGGTCAACAGAAGTTTCAAACTTATTGAGAGGATGGAGTCGTTCATCGAATTTGAGGCCGTATTGGTCTCAGATATTTTCAACTTGTGAGATTTTATTGAAAATTTATTAGGAGTAAAACAATATAGTTTCTACGAAAAAGGTTATACGAGGGCAAATTGTAGAACAAACACTCACCGCACTTCCGCTACTGTTACCTTCGTGATAACCGCTACTTCGACCCAACTTTTCGCAGCAACTAATTGTTAGTATAATAAGAGCGAAAGCATAAAACAAACACCTTCTGTCATCCTCTATTCACTATAGAAATAAGATAAGTCCTTGTGGCTTTCAATGATATATTAAACGGCGTTTATTTCGTTTCATGGGATTCTGTTCATTAGTAGTGCCTCTGCTCAAGGGGCACTTTTTGATTTCCAACCTAAAAGGTTTTTAAAACATTATGGCCAAATATCTACAACTTCGGCTTTGGCTTTACTCAAGATGATCTGTTCCAGTCTTTGATGGGCCATTTGGCCTCCTTTGTTGGCCACCGAAATAGCGTGTAGAATTGAGGCAATGCGTTTGCTAGGGAACTTTTGTTCCTTTAGGTATCTTTCTGCAATCGTCCGGCTTACCTTGGAATAAGACCGAAATGTTTCGATAATCCCGACCCTATGCAATAGAGCTGTTAATGCCAGTGTTTCCAATTCAGTGTCCGATAGGCCAGCTCGTCGGCCTTTGCTTACCCAAGCATTCTTTTCAAATACAGCTTGATCCATTTCGAAACGATCAAAACCTTTAGGCAGGTAAGATCGGTACAGATATTGTACGAATTGAAAGGTGTTATTTACTATGGGCGAATTCATTGAATAGGTTTTGTTGTATGATAGATAGGTGATTTGTCTAAGCAGGATCTTTGTCCACTAGTTCTACATTCACGTTTACTCGGAGGGCTCTCAAGCCTTCTACTCCCTGTAACTTAGCCAAGGTCAGGTCCTCGATTTCTCCTTCTAGCCAACCCTTGGCGGTAAGAAACTGGAGGTATTCCAGATATTCCTGTCGGTCATTATCATTGGTATACACAATGGAAATCGTGCCAGGAGACCTCAAGCGTTCATTGGTTTCTGCAATCAATGCTTTGTCAATTCTTTTCTTGATGATCTCATATCTGATATTGTATGCTCCGTCTACATCAAATCTTTTTTCGTCCATTCTAAAGTGGATATCTATTGCATTGCCATAGACAAAGATCATTTGTGCAGTCTCCAAAGGCACCGGTAACTTGGGACGGATCATGGCAGTCTCTCTAGTCAACTTGCAGAGGGCCTCCAATTGCCAAATACGTAAGTTCTGTAGGTGAAGGTTGCTAAAAGTGCCTGTTCTTAACAAACTTTGGCCGGCATACATATCAAATTCTATACCGTCAGTCTTATATTTTTCGAAATAGTGTGGTACTAATGTTTGCGCTTTTTCCTGTTCTTTTTGCAGCCTACGAACTAAGGCATCATTGATCATTGCTACACTCTTTTCGTAGCCACGTCTGCGATTGTATAGGACACCAGAAGTAGGATCCAGTTCTTTAAAATAGGCGCCGATTTGCTCCTGTAGTTGCGGAATATCTTCTGCCAACTGTGTAAGTAAGGGGTGAAGTTCAGCATGAATGAACTCTACTAATTTACTTTCTCGAGCAGAGGTGAAATCTAGTTTTAAACCTTCTAACTGCTGGCCAATTTTGAAAAGAAATTGATCGAGTACTGGTAAGGGAGTATGCAAAATACAGTCTCGCAGTAAACGGTCGGCCATGCTTAAATTATCTTCCAAATCGGCTTGCACGGCCTTATTCCGCAAAGTGGTGGAGGACACGATATCTGATTGCCCATAAAAAGGAGATACCTTCTTGAAAGAAATATTCTGTGGTAGACTTTCCCCTTTGTGCTCCATTCTATCTTGCCAGATATAGTAAGCATTTTCGATAAACTTCCACTCCACGCTCGGGTGAAGTGATGTATACTTCTCCCTAATGATTGCTTCAATCTGATTATCTAGTTCATCCCTTCTGCGCAGAATCGCCATCTCAAACAAGGGGATGATCTCCGCAATTTTCATGGCTTTCAGGTCATTAATCGCTCTAGCCTCACCAGAAGCAATTTCCAGTAAGCCTATGAGTTGCTGGTTTTTATCCAACAAGGGGTAAGCTAGGACACTTCGATAGCCATCATTGATTAGCGCCACCTCTGCTTTGGTAGGGTCTTCATAGTGACTAATATCTTGTAAGAGGAGTGGCTTTTTTTGTGTCAATACTTTGTGATAGATGGAGCCCTCGTCTAGGAAAGGATTATCTGTTTCCCTTTCATTCGCATAAAGGAGATACTCTATTTGATATTTATAGGCTATGCAGAGTGAACCACTATCATCGAGGGCGGATAAACCCAGTCTTAGGTCAGGTAGCGCTAGGTAAGACCTAAGCGACTGCTCCAACTCTTCAATTCTTTGTCGGCCACCAAAAGCACTTTTGTGAAGCAGTTGATTCTTTAATTGAGAAATAGACATCTCCTCCGTAATGTCAGTCATGGTATCAGCGATGAGGCCGTGGAATTCAAAATGTTCAGGAGGAATGGCTTGCAGCCATTTTTCATAGTCAAGAGGAGTGCTAAGGAGATCTTGAATCTTGCTATCGGTTAGCTTGGGAAGTGGTTTCACTACTACCACGTCCATGAAGTTCAGATTATTGACGCATTTGTAATGACGAATTAAGCCACTGTTAACGAGTTGAACAGATAGGTTGTAATTGTTTTCGATCGGTAATTGATAGCCGTAATGAGCATTTAATACCAGGCAATAGCTGGCATATATACTGTTGGCAATGCACTCTTCTGGGCACTTGTCTAGCAGGAAATGTTCATAGGGGTTGTTATGGATCAAGGCATCAAAGCCAGGGGTGCGATAAATGCTGCGAATATCCAAAGGTTTGAAGACTCTGCCCAGGGAGTCTACACCTGGGGCGGAGGGAAACAGGGGCGCAAGCATCAAGTTGACTAGCTCAGGATAGCGCTCTAATATCTTGGTATTATTAATGGCCTTTTGCAGGGCAGGTGCTTCCTGGATGCGTCTTTTGATTTCTTTGGCGATAAAGGCTTGGGTTGGCTGGCCACTTCTAACCAAACCCTCCCAATGCCTTAAAAGGGGGACAAAACTCAATTTAGTGATAAAGGGGAATCGGAAGTCTCCGAATATGTTTTCATTTCGTATGGGGTCATCAGGTAAAATAGATAACCTTGATTTTGGGGTCGGGTCTTTTATTACGGTCATGTTGGATGATTTTCTTTGATCCTACCCCCTTTATGATCAGAGGTAGGGTATCGAAAACAAAAACACATAAGTCAAAAACAGAAAAAGTACATAAAGTAATCGTAGGATATTGGCTTTCCATTCCATTGTTAAGTAGGGTTTAATCGTGCAAAGCACATCAGCACTAAGGCTTCGAATAGCCTAAAATGCAGGGATGAATAAAGAACTGTTTCAAATAGATGTGTCCTGAGGAAAGAAAAGATCGCGCTAGTGAAAGTTTGGGGTGAAGCAGACATCAGCTACTTCACCCCATTAGAAGGCAATTTTTTGGAAACGTTGTTTAGTCGGGTATATTAGAATTTTTCTTTTTATGCAGATTGTTTCCTTGCTAAAACCTTCCGGTTAAAATGCCTGCATACAGTCGGGTGATTTCGGTGAATACCCTAACTAGACGATGCTTTTCTAACCTTGGTTACAACTATTCAAAATTATTTCAAAAAAAACTCGTCAACTTTATGACTGAGATGATTGAATGGCTTTTGCCGATTAACTTGAAGTACATACAAACGAGGCAATGTATTTGTGACAACTTCTTGTCTCATTATTGCGTTCGAGTTCAAAATTCGGCGAAAAGACGAGGCTGATCGTTCGGATTTACAAATCGGAACGTTTTTTCACATAAACAGCTGCTGAGAAAAAGTAGAAAGGATAGTGCTACGAAAAGAGAAGTAGATAGTTGGAGCGATCTTCAATCGAAGGAAAAAGCTCCTTTGTAGATAGATCAAATACTTTTGTGGAGGACCAATGGCCCTGCCACACTTCATACTAACGTTCAAAGGCCATGAAATGCGGCCTTGAAATTATTTTTAGGAAAGCAAGGCCGCGGCTGCTTCATCCATAAACCAATGTGTAATCCCGTCCTTTGGGTGGACGTGGGCAGCAGGAAAAGCCTCATATCCTGCTTGTTTTTCTAGAATAATCTTGACTTTTTCGGCCTTTGAACTACCGGTAACCAAGAAGGAGATCAGGTAAGCGTGATTAATAATGGGCCCATTGATGGTGATCCGGTTCTGGCCGGATTCGGGATGGGTGGCGACTCCACATATTTCCTTTTCTTCCAACAAATGCATCTCGTGCGGAAAGATGGAGGCGGTATGCCCATCTCCCCCCATGCCCAGAAGGATCAAGTCGAAAGCCGGCCGGCCATCCACCGCTGAGACTACCGACTGAATCTCTTGTCCATATCGCTGAGCTTCTGCTGCGGGGGCTTCTTCCCCTCGAATTCGATGTACATTATTAGCTGGAATGTCAATGTGGTCAAGTAGCAAGGCCTTGGTCATCCCGTAGTTGCTGTCGGCGTGATTGGGCGCAACACAACGTTCATCTCCCCAAAACAGGTGAATGCCTGACCAGTCGATCTGATTGGCATAATTTTCAGCCAAAAGCTGGAAAAGCAGCTTAGGCGTGCTTCCCCCAGACAGCGCTATAGTCGTACGCTGTCGACCTTTGAGCCAATCCACCAGCCATTCTGCGAAAGCCGCAGCAACGGCTGGATTATCTTTATATATATGCGTTGTCTTTGTATCCAAGATCTTTACTTTAATGGTTGTGTGATCAGTGACTGCAATCCTGTATGTCCTTTATAATTCGCAGAATCCACCCGATTCTGTGAGGTTTTTGCACGGATTTCGCCAATTTACAGCGCTGTTAGCGATGAGTAGATCTGCTTCTTTTGGACCCCAAGTTCCGGCTGGGTAACCAAAAAGCTTGATGTCTGGATCGTTTTTCCATGCATCTAGAATTGGATCTACAAAGTTCCACGCAGCTTCCACAGAATCTCCTCGGGAGTATAAGGTGGGATCTCCCTTAATGCTATCTAGCAACAAGCGTTCATAGGCTTCAGGCACGTAAGCATCCGTCAATTCACTGTAATGGAAATCCATATCAACATCCTTCACCCGGAAACCTTGACCAGGTACCTTCATGCCAAAATTGAGCAATAGCCCCTCGTGGGGTTGGATGCGAATGATGAGCTTGTTTTTCTTGTTTTGTAGGCCTACTTCATTATTAAACAAAGCCTGAGGTGGAGATTTAAAAGTAATAGCTACCTCTGTAACCTTAGTAGGTAAGCGCTTGCCAGTTCGAACATAAAAAGGCACATCTGCCCAGCGCCAATTGTCTATAAAGAACTTAATGGCTGCAAAAGTCTCTGTTTTAGATTCTGCTGGTACCCCTTGTTCATCTCTGTAGCCATTGATGGCTTCTCCTCTGATCTTAGAAGCGATATACTGCCCACGGATGGCATATTTTCCAATGTCCTCTCCCAAGATAGGGCGGATAGATTGGAATAGCTTCACTTTTTCGTTCCGAATGGCTTTGGCGTCGGCGGTGATCGGAGGTTCCATCGCAATGTGTGCTACGATCTGTAGTAAGTGATTCTGAAACATATCCCGCAAAGCCCCAGAATGATCATAATAGCCTCCTCTATTTTCTACGCCAATGTTTTCTGCGTTGGTGATCTCTACGTGCTGGATATAATTGCGGTTCCAAAGCGGCTCAAAAAAGCCGTTCGAAAATCGCGTTACCAATAGATTTTGCACCGTCTCTTTGCCTAGGTAGTGATCAATTCGATAGATTTGGTCCTCTTCAAAGAACTCACGCAACTTTTTATTGAGGTCTAAAGCGGATTTACGATCGTATCCGAAGGGTTTCTCAATGACGAGCCTTTTCCAACCATCCGCTTGTTGGTTGAGCCCTTGCTGGGCTAAGTAGGCTGGAATGGTTTCATACAACCTTGGCGGCGTCGAAAGGTAGAAAATGTAATTACCACCGGTATGCAGTTGTTGATCTAATTCCTGTAATCTAGATTTTACCGCTCCATAAGCTTCTGCTTTACCCGTATCTATTGCTTGGTAAAACAACTTCTTGCCGAATTCCTCAATTTGTTCAGGACTGGCTCCTTTAGGTTTGAAAAGTTCACTTTCCAAAACTTTTTTGCGAAAAGCTTCGTCTGAAAACTCGGAGCGACTTACGCCCAAGACTGCAAAGTTGTCCGGCAAGGACTTGTTGAGGTAGAGTTGGAAGATAGCAGGAACGAGTTTTCGTTCAGCTAAATCTCCAGAGGCTCCGAAGATGACAAAAACAAGTGGGTCCATTGGCAGTTATGAAGTTTATAGGCCGTAAAGAAACATTTTTTTTGATACATCAACTCAAAAGGGCAGACATATGTTATGATAATGTTCTCCTGGGGATTAAAGTTTTAAATCCCCTGCAATTTTAGTCAATTCCTCCTACCTTTGCCGCGAATTGAGAGATTAGGAGAAACCCATCCTTCCCATCTGTAAAAGATATAATAAAATGAGTCAAGCAACATTTGATTTTGGTATGATCGGCCTCGGTGTTATGGGGCGTAACTTTTTGCTTAATGTAGCCGATCATGGATTTTCGGCTGCGGGCCTAGATTTAGATGCTGAAAAAGCCAATGCCTTAGAGCAAGAGGCGGATGGACGTCCTATTATGGGGACAACTTTGACAGAAGAGTTTGTGCAAGCATTGTCTCGTCCTCGCAAAGTCATGTTGCTAGTCCCTGCTGGTAAGGTAGTGGATGTGGTCATCGAAAGTTTGTTGCCATACATGGAGGAAGGAGACCTGATCGTGGATGGTGGGAATTCCCACTTTCCAGATACGGAGCGTAGAGCTAAATTTTTGGCAGAGAAAGGCCTTTATTTTTTTGGTGCAGGGGTTTCAGGAGGTGCAGAAGGCGCTAGAAAAGGACCCAGTATTATGCCAGGAGGGGACAAAGAGGCCTATGAAATTTTGCGTCCAGTGTTGGAGGCTGTGCCTGCCAAGGTAGGCCCAAATGACGAGCCCTGTGTAGCGCATATGGGAAGAGGAGCAGCTGGCCACTATGTCAAAATGGTTCATAATGGAATTGAGTATGGGATGATGCAGTTAATTGCAGAGGCCTATGATCTCTTGAAGCGGGTAGGTGGATTGGATATTCCTCAGATGCACCAGGTTTTTGACCAATGGAATAAAGGAGCTTTACGATCGTTTCTGGTTGAAATTACTGCCGAAATCTTTGCCCAGCGTGATGATCTGACGGATGGCTGGTTGGTGGAAGCGATTTTAGATAAGGCCAAGCAGAAGGGAACGGGTAAATGGACCTCTCAAAATGCTATGGATATTGGGATTCCGGTACCTACTATCGATGCGGCGGTCAGTATGCGCGGTATATCTGCTTTAAAGCAGGAGCGAGAAGCGGCGGATAAGATTTTAAACCCTGCCCTGGCGACTGAAACTTCTGTTGACCAGGAGCAATGGATAGAGGCGGTAGGTAAAGCCTTGCACTTTGCCTTCTTGGTTACTTATGCGCAAGGTATGGCGCTGCTTAGTGATGCCTCCGAGGAGCATGACTACGATCTAGATATGGAAGCCATTGCACGGATCTGGCGTGGAGGATGTATTATCCGAGCAGATATTTTAGAGCAGATGCGCCAAGCCTATTCCGATCAACCGGAGGTGAAAAATCTAATGATAAGCGATGCCTTCAGCAAAGATCTACTCGCTACTCAGGCCGCTATGCGAACCGTATTGAGGGAAGGGATCGCTCACGGGATACCTATGCTAGCTTTTTCTTCCACGCTACAATACTTTGATGCCTACCGTACCGGACGTCTACCGCTAAATGTCGTACAAGCGCAACGTGATTATTTTGGCTCACATACTTATGAGCGTCTGGATCGAGATGGTATTTTCCACACAGAGTGGTAAATGATCCATTCCGGATAATCTTGCACGGGGCATTTGGAGCAATTGGTCTAGCAGAATAATCCATTAATCTAACAAAATCTACCGTGCGGGGGTGCTTTTCTACCTTAGCTTCCCTAAAAGTATAGATATGAATCTGCGAGAGAATATCAACTATGCCATACTCACGGTACGCTCCAATTGGCTCAGAGCTATCCTAACGCTAATGATCATCGCCTTTGGTATAATGGCATTAGTAGGTATTTTGACCGCAATCGATAGTGCTATCTACTCTCTTAGTGATAACCTCTCTTCTCTTGGTGCGAACACCTTCGATGTAGATCGGAAAGGAACCGGTGTAAGCGGAAATCAAAGGGGTAGACGTCAGAAGCAGGGGAACGTATTTACGTACAGACAATCCCTAGAGTTCAAAGAACGCTATCGCTTCCCGGCTCAGACTTCTGTTTCCTTCAATTGTACCGGTAACGCCACCGTTAAGTATCGGAATGAAAAGACCAATCCGAATACACTAGTTTTTGGTATTGACGAGAACTACTTGGAAGCAAAAGGATATGAGATAAAGTACGGGCGGAATTTCAGCCCCTTAGAAGCCGTAAACGGAGGCTATCGAGCCATCATTGCTTCTAATATCGTCGAAGATCTATTCGAGGGGAAGGATGAAAAGGCGATGGATCAGGTAATTTCCTTAGGGAATATCAAATTGAAGGTCATTGGCACCTTGAAAACTCGTGGTTCGAGTATCAATCAAAGCCAAGACCGTCGCGTATTGATTCCTCTCCAAACCGCCAAAAGATACTATGGTACCGCCAACTCCAACTACAATATCTTAGTTGCCGTGAATGATCCCACCCAGATCGATCACGCCATTGGTAATGCCACCATGGTGCTCCGAAATGTACGGGGCCTTAACGCTTACCAAGAAAATGATTTTGAGATATCCAAAAGCGATGGTTTGATCGGCATTATTAAGGAAAATACACTCTACTTCCGTTTAGCTGCCATCGGAATCGGTTTAGTGACGCTGCTTGGTGCTGCGATTGGATTGATGAATATTATGCTAGTAAGTGTAACGGAAAGAACCCGAGAAATTGGTATCACCAAAGCCTTGGGAGCTACGCGCCGAAATATCATGATTCAATTCCTTACGGAGGCCGTTGTGATTTGCCAGATCGGAGGAGTATTGGGTATCATTTTGGGCGTCTTGATTGGGAACGGAGTGTCAGCCTTGATGGGAGGAAACTTCCTCTTTCCTTGGTTATGGATTACTATCGCCGTGATTACCTGTATGGGAGTTGGCTTGGCTTCGGGCTTGTATCCGGCCCTTAAAGCTGCGCGACTAGATCCTATTGAAGCGCTTCGCTACGAATAGTTGAAATGGGGGATTTTGAATGAATAATTAAGAATGGTTCCTATTCTTAATCAAGACATTCAGGATTGATTCCAAAGACATATTTCTTAACCACCTCCAAATTAGGGGCCACTCCTGCTCCTGCAAACCCTTGGATATCTTCGTCTTTTAGTAGCTGCCTTGCGGAAGCAGAATACTCCTTCGCTACTGGCAAATAAGACCAATGCCATTTTTCTTCATTGTAGCCATCGGGTCGATTGGTACCTTTAGGAGTATAGGTTTGACAGTATCCAAAGCGTGCTGCGTTGGAGGTGAGCCATTGATAAACTTGTATGCCTGGTTCTTTTTCAAAATAGGGATTATTGAGGCTGTTGAGATCGATATCGGTGCCCCAATGGTGGCGTGAAGTTCCTGGCATGGAACTATACTCAAGTATCTTCAAAGCGCGGGCATTGCTGTCTGCTATTTCTGTTGCACTAGTGCCATCGGATAGTTTTCTAGAGCCATTCCATTTGCTCTCCCAAATGCTTTTTTGAACGTTGAAATTTCGGGTTGCGGATAAGATGCGCAAATTGATACCGTCTTCTTTGGCGGCAGCATGCATTTTTAAGAAAGCGGCATAGGCCTCCTTATGCAAATAGATATTCGATTTAGTAGTGTATTGAGCAGCGATTTTGACAAAATTGGAATCCTTCGAAGGATTAAATTTCCCCATGATATAGTCTAGGGAAACGGTGGGCGGCGGCGGTGCTTCCACTTCAACAATCGTATCTGTCAGGTCAATGGTGGATTCATCCGCTTGCTGCTGGTCAGCATTAACTTGACAGCTCAGGTTAATGGCTACAATTAGGGCTATCGGTAAGGCCCAAACTGGAATCGATACGTTCATACTGCTACTTACTTATTTTGTTCCTCCCGTCTGCTGAGAAACCGTTCCTAAGACTTGGCCCGCAGATGTTTGCTATTTCTCGTTGGGATTTTTCATCATGAAGGTCGCTTCGTGTACCTCATTTTGATTGTCCTGGTGCAAGGTATAGGAGAAGCCGTTAAGGATTGAATAGGCACCATGTTCCCCTTTCTTATTCATGGCTAAAAAACCAACTTGAAGATCATCTCCTTCTTTGAGGTGTCGATCAGCTATGCGTTGTACAGCTGCTTCGCAAGCTTCCTGAGGTGTTTTTCCTTGTCGCATCAATTCCACGACAAGGAAAGAGCCTAAAGTGGTCATCACCAACTCCCCCACGCCCGTGGCACAGGCTCCACCTACTTCATTATCCACATACAGGCCAGCTCCAATGATTGGAGAATCACCAACTCTACCCGGTACCTTATAGGCCATGCCACTGGTTGTACAAGCCCCGCTCATGTTGCCATCCTTGTCAATGGCCAACACCCCAATGGTATCGTGCTGGTCTATGTTGGCCTTAGCAGGTGCACCTTTATTCTCTTCTTTCCAAGTCTCCCATTTTTCCTTGGCGGCCGGAGTGAGCAAATCTTCTTTTTCGAAGCCTTGTTCAAGCGCAAACTGTAGTGCCCCTTCGCCGCTTAACATGACATGGATCGTCTCCTCCATCACTTTCCTAGCTACGGATATGGGATGCTTAATGTGCTGTAGGTAGGTGACCGCTCCGGCCTTTCCATCTGCCGACATAATACAGGCATCCAAGGTAACATCTCCTGCCGCGTCAGGAAGGCCTCCGTAGCCAACACTTTGATCCTTGGGATCTGCTTCTACAATTTTAGCACAAGCTTCTACGGCATCCAAAGCAGAACGGCCTTCCTGGATCACTTCCATAGCGGGGCCGGTGGCTTCTTTATGTGGCCAAGTGGCAATGATCGCAGGGGTGATGGCTTTGGAATTGGGATTAGATTTACTTGGAGTAGCCGCCGCAACATCTTCTGTTTGGGCAGGAGATTCACATTGAGTGAACCCTAGAAAAGCCGCAAGAGAGGCGGTCAGGGAATGGTTGAAAAAGGATCGTCGATTCAACATAAGGGCTGAGGTGATTGGTATTTATCAGAGATCTAACGCAAAATTTAAACATACGCATACAACAGGAATACAATGCCTGATGCATCAACGAAATAACACTTTTTCTTGCTATTTTTCCGCATCAATTAAACGAAAGACGAAAAATGAACGGAAAGCCACTTAAACAGGCATGGCGCTGGTATGGGCCAAAAGATCCTGTATCCTTACCTGACATTCGACAAGCTGGAGCCACCAGTATTGTTAGTGCCTTACACGAGATTCCGATTGGAGAGATCTGGCCAGTCGAAGCTATTCAAGAAAGAAAAGACATTATCGAAGCCGCTGGTTTAGAATGGGGGGTAGTAGAAAGTATTCCAATCCATGATTCCATTAAGCGTCAAGCTGGGGAATGGCGACAGTATGTTACGAATTATCAACAAAGTATTCGAAACCTTGGGGCTTGCGGTATCCCCGTCGTCACCTATAATTTTATGCCTGTTTTGGATTGGACCAGAACAGATTTGGATTATCCCATGCAGGATGGTTCTACGGCCCTTAGGTTTGAATTGGCGGCCTTAGCGGCTTTTGATTTGTACATTCTGAAACGGGGTGGAGCTAAGGACGACTATGCTGAGGCCACCTTGACGGCGGCGGCAAAATGGATGGCGGAGGCTACCGAAGCCGATAAAGAAAAGTTGGTACGGACGGTGATCGCTGGCCTACCTGGGGCAGATGACGGGTATACCTTGGAGCAATTTCGAGGCGTACTGGCCAATTATAAGGGGATGACTTCGGAGAAATTGCGGGAAAATCTCATTGATTTCCAAACAGCAATTGCTCCCGTCGCGGAAGAAGTTGGTATAAAACTGGCGATTCATCCAGATGATCCGCCTTTTCCCATGCTTGGGTTACCGAGGGTGGTAAGTACCGCTGCTGATGTAGAAGCATTGTTTACCGCTACACCAAATGCAGCAAATGGGCTTTGCTTTTGTTCCGGTTCCTTTGGGGTCAGAGCAGACAATAAGTTGGAAGACATGATTCAAACCTTCGGAGATCGTATCAACTTTATACACCTCAGAGCCACCCTCAGAGATGCGGATGGGAACTTCCATGAAGCGGATCACCTGGATGGAGATGTCGATATGTTTACAGTGGTTTCTGCTTTGTTAGACGTGCAGCAAGGCAGAGCGGAATCCATCCCCATGCGCCCAGATCATGGGCACAAGATGTTAGATGATTTGCGGAAAGAAACAAATCCAGGTTATTCTGCGATTGGTCGCTTGAGAGGACTAGCCGAATTGAGGGGGCTGGAATTAGGAATCTTACGCTCTAGGGCTTCCTAATACTCAAACTCCATCTTTTCACTAGGATACCCAAAGAGACATTTCTCCTTGATCAAGGCGGCGATTTTGCTGGGGACTTGTGATTCCCAGCCACTTTCGCCTGCCTGGATCTTGACCAGGACATCCTTTGAGAAGATGTGTAGGATATCAGGATTGTATCCTTCTACATCTTCAATCTGTTGGTTGTCAAGGAGGTGTCGGTATAGGAATTTAACCCCTTCTGGTACAGGTACATTTTGAGCGGTCATCAACTCTGCACTACCTTCCTGCATAGCAGGGTAGACATAGATCTTTACATTGCTGGTGAACATCTCACCAAAGGCTGCCAGCAAGCGCCCATCCATGTTCTGATAGTATTTTTCGCTAATGACGTCTAGTAGTGGTCTTACCCCTAGGACTATTCCTAACTGTTGCACTTTGAAGTCACTTAGGTAAGAGATGAGCTTTTGATATTCCTCACAGTCCGATACCACCACCGTTTGCCCCATGGCATTCAGCAACTCGGCCCGGTCGATGAAGTCTCGCTCATCTAATTCTCCATGGGCTCGGAGGTTGTCCATGGTAATTTCAGTTAGCAGAAAGGTTTTCTGAGTATCTACCTTCGGATTATTGCGAAATTGTTGGTAGCTGGTTCGAATCATATCCATGTTGACCAGCGTAGCTGGCCGGAAGCTGCCTCTTACCACCAGTACATTTTTGCGATATAGGAATTCAGAACCATGGATATTCCTTCCATCAGGACCAAACATGGCCACTTCCGTTAGTTTGTGTTTTACCAGCCAGAGACTAAGCAGTCGATTGTCCACATGCTCGAAGTTGGGGCCCGTTAGTCGGATCATATCAATCTTGACCCGACCACTCAAGCTGTCCATCAAGGATTGTAGCAATAACTCTGGATCATTATAGTGGTGAAAGCAACCGTAAATTAGGTTAACGCCCAGAATGCCAATGGCCTGTTGTTGCAATTGGTTGTTCTTGTCCCGCATGCGAACGTGTAGTACGATATCATTAGGTTCACTATGAGGATCCAACTGAAATCGAATGCCCATCCAACCATCTCCTTTGATGGTTTTGGCGTAATTGATAGCCGAAACGGTATCCGCAAAGGCAAAGAAGTTGGTTTCCGGGCGCTCATTGCGTAGCCGGTAGTCCATCAATTCATATTCATGGTCTAGCATCTTGTAGATTCGCGCCTCACAAACGTACCTGCCACTAGCCTCGGTTCCGTATATCTGATCGGAATAGACCTTATCATAAGCAGACATGGTTTTGGCGATAGTTCCGGCAGCGGCTCCTACCTGAAAAAAATGGCGGGCAACCTCTTGACCGGCACCGATTTCTGCAAAGGTGCCATAGACAGTTTCATTGAGGTTAATTTCGAGCGCTTTCTGTTCGGTCTCCAGTAACTGACGCATGTATTTTCGTATGATGGTTTTTGTAGGTAAATACAATCTATTCTAAGCCGCAAAGGTAAGAATTATTTGAGGGATTCACTAGTTCGGACGAGGGGGGCAGGCCGCCACTTCAAAAGATTTGAGGCCCAAGATTGACGGCTAGCAAGGTGGGAGACAAAGCTATGGCAATTTTCATGACGGCCTTAGCTATCCCCCGACACAATTTTCTCCTAATTTTAAATAACTTTGGACAAATGGAATTCGGCTTTTAAAACGATGACCTTACATTGTTTGTCTATCAATTTCTTGCCAAACGGGGTTGAAGTTCCGTTTTCCATCGCTACAAAATGATCTAGTATGACCAAAAAGATTTTGCTGCTATTCGCTCTATTGATCTGGATAGGGACGGGAATAGCCCAAGTTCCTTCCAATCCCATTGGAATTAACCCTCCTTCCCTTAAATGGCAACAGATCCATACCGATAAAGTACAGGTTATCTTTCCGAAAGGAAATGAGAAAGAAGCGCAGCGCGTGGCTAACGTTGTACATTATTTGGCGGATAGAGATAACGCTTCTATCGGAGATAAGCAGCAAAAGGTAACGATCCTTTTGCAAAACCAAACGGTGATACCGAATGGCTTTGTTACAGTAGGTCCATTTCGATCAGAATTCTACCTCACTCCTCCACAATTTAACTGTACTACTGATTGGTTGGATATATTAGCGATTCATGAGTATCGACACGTTCAACAGTTTGGGAACGGTAATCATGGAATTACCAACTTCTTTAAATCTATTCTGGGATCGTGGACGTGGGGTGGTTTTACCTCTACGGCACTTCCTCGGTGGTTTTTTGAAGGGGATGCAGTGGGAATGGAAACGGCGCTAACCTCATCGGGCCGAGGGCGTTTGCCCGCCTTTGATATGGAGTATCGGGCGCTTCGATTGAATGATATCGACTATACTTACGAAAAGGCTTCCGCTGGATCTCTCAAGGATTTTGTGCCGGACTGGTATAGTCTAGGGTATTACTTGGTTACCCACGCACGCAAACATTACGGTAAAGATATTTGGAATAAAGTAGTCAAGGATGCCACTGCTTATAAAGGTATATTTTATCCCTTGAGTTCAAGCCTCAAACGCCATACTGGGCTAAATACGAGAGGACTTTATCAGCAAACTTTCGAGGAAATGGATAGTCTTTGGAAGGGGGAAGCCGCCTTGGACTTTGAATTTGCCGAAGCGACGCAATGGAATACCCAAAAGAAACGAACGATCACGCATTATAATAATCCACAGTTTTGGAACAATAATTCCTTGGTGGTGGAAAAGCGAGGTTTTGATGAAAACCCGACCTACTATCAATTAGATAGTGAGGGCAGTGAAGCTCGGATAACGCAATCTGGACGAATCGTAGGGGCTCCCAATTCTACCCTTTCTATTGGGGGAGGGAAGCTCTGCTGGTCAGAGTATGATTTTGACATTCGATGGGATAATCGGACTTTTTCGGTCATTCGGGTGTTTGATCGGGAGACCTACAGCAAAGCTCAACTGACTAATAAGTCTAAATATTTTTCCCCTGCCTTGGATGAAACGGGGCGCAAAATCGTAGCGGTGGCTACGGACGAAGAACAGAATTATAACTTGCATGTTTTGAGTGCTGCTAGTGGGGTAGTAACGAATAGAATCCCCAATCCGGATAATTGGTTTTACATGTATCCTCGATGGGTCAACGAGGATCAGATTGTTGTAGTTGGGCAGAAGGGAGAGATCAATGAGTTGCAATTGATTGATGTAAGTACGGGGCAGAAGACTGCCATTCTGCCACCTACCATTCACCAGATTACACATCCATTTAGCCGAGGAGAGTACATCTATTTCTCAGCAGCTTACAGTGGCGTTAACAACATTTACGCAGTCAAGCCAGGCGAAAGTACTTTCTATCGCATTACCAATGATATGCTAGGGGCATTTCAGCCAGCCGTTTCTCCCGATGAATCTACGCTGGCCTACAGTTCGTTTAGCCCAGAGGGCTACAATATAATGAAGATGGAGCTCGATCGAGCTCGATGGCAGCCCCTTAGCACACCTCCTGAATTTGGGATCACCTATTACGAAAACTTGGCAGAACAGGAAGGAGGAAGTATTATTGAAAACGTCCCTAATAAGGTTTTTAAGGTTAAAAAATTCAATAAGCTCTCCGGGATCATTAACCCGCATAGCGTGTTGCCGATAGTTGAACCTCCTTTGTTTGGAGCCAGTATTCTGTCAGACAACAAGTTCAGTACACTTTCCGCGGAGGGGAATGTGTATTACAATGTGAATGAGGATGAGTGGACCTATACCGCCGGACTGAGATACGCGGAGTTCTTCCCGATACTAAGTGCCAACTATGCACGTGTTAATCGTTCTTCGTTCTTTACCAATCTATCTGCCCTAAATGATACGACCATTGTGCAAGCGGATTACATCGAAGAATGGACAGAGAATAGGGTGTCGGCAGGGCTAGCTATACCCATGACCTTTACGAAGGGGAACGCCTTTCATCGCTTAGACTTGATCGGAAATTATCAAGGCATTTCCATAAACCCGCAAGGGAATTTTGATACTCCTGCTAATGTTAGAAGGGATTCCATTGTGGTCGGTACTCGAGGCGTAAATCGATTGTCTCAATATTTTCGAGCTCCCTTGGAGTCCACCAACTTCAATGCATTGGACCTCCGCTTACTTTGGCGGAGTCTGGACCGCCGAGCTCGACAGCATATTAACCCACGCTGGGGCCTAGTGGTGGACGGGCGATACCGTACTACTTTAGGGACGGATCAGTTTGATGCGAATGTGTTTCAATTGAGAGGGGATATATATTTTCCGGGATTTGCTAGGACGCATAGTTTCTTCATCAATACCATGATGCAGTCTCGGGATTACCTGGACAATTATCGGTTCCCAGATTTCTTTGTCTATCCACGAGGATACAACAGCATTCTTGCGGACAACTTCTATAAGGTTGGCCTCAACTATACAATGCCACTCTGGTATCCAGATGTAGGAATCGGGTCACTTGCATTCGTAAAGCGAGTAAGAGCAAACTTCTTCTACGATTTTGGGCGAGCCCAATTAACAGATCCCTTCGATGTTACACGCAATGTACGTTCTCTGGGTATTGACTTAGGCTTTGATGTTAGGGTTATCCGCTTGTTAGATGTAGATTTTGGACTGCGATATAGCTATCTACTGGACGAAAACCTTGCACCAGGCGGACAACAGCATCAATTTGATTTCATCCTATTAAGTATAGGTGGATAAAGGTAGCTCGATGGAACTAAGATCTTTCTCCGTCAAGATACCGACCAATTTGCCGTTGTAGACGATAGGTAAGCAGCTTAACTGATGTTCCTGTAAGACAATACCTGCTTCTTCCAAGCTATCTTTGGCATCGGCCGTAATCACATCGGTGATCATGATATTTTTTGCTAGAACCTGCTGATTAGCAAGGTTTTGGGTCATCCTAGTAATTAGCCCGTCGGTAATCATCCCGATTAGATTCCCTTGCCTATCTTCTACCGGTACATGGTGAATATTTTTCCACTGCATCATCTGATCAACGAACTGCACACTATCTTCCTCATGTACAATGAAAATGTCAGTGCTCATGATATCTTCTACCAAAGTAGAGGGGTGCAGGTTTACCTTCTTGACTGGAGCTGCTTCTTTTTGCCCCGGAATATCCCATTCACCGACTGGTGTATTCTTGAGCTGATAGTCTATCATCTGCTGACTCATCGTTTTCAGCGCTAAAGGTCTGCTACTTTCCTTGGTCAACTCCCTGAAGGCCTCAACTTGCCAGATGGATCCGGTCTGCTGTTTTCGAATTCGCTGGTCAATTATCCCTAGATAATGTTCGATATCTTTCGAATCGACTCCAGTTTTCTCCAGCCCAGATTTCGCCATAGGGATCAATTCGTTTAAGATCAGATCCTGCGCTGATATTGGTCCGTCAAACCAATCTATCACACTAGCCAGGCCTGTTCTTGCGGCACGAATGAAATTGTCTTTGGCGATTCGGAAGTCCGTTTTTTCCCAGAAGTTGTGATGGTCTTCTTTTTGCCCTTCCATTAAACCTACCCAGAAAGCGAAATTGGCAATCTCATCAGCTACGGTTGGACCTGAAGGTAGATAACGGCATTCAATTCTGAGGTGTGGCTTAGTGCCTTGTGGGCCATAGCATAGGCGGTTCCAGGTATAAGTGGTCCCATTATGTAGTCGAATGGCCCTCAGGTTGGGTGTTTTGCCTTCCTGCAAGACCTGTGTAGCGTCTTGAAAGTCATCCGAAGTTAAAAGAAGCGGAAACCGCATCAATTCATTTTTCCAAAGCTCGGCAGGAGAATGGCGAAGCCAATCATGACCGAAATATACCCGGGGTAATTTTTTGCGTAAATGGTTCCGCGAGCTGCGCGTATCTAAACTCTGCTTAAAGAGGGCTATACGAGTTTCGGACCAGAGTTCGCGACCAAAGAGTAGCGGAGAATTGGTACAAGCAGCCAAAACGGGTCCTGCTATCATTTGTGACCAATTGTATTTTCTTACGAAATCATTAGGCGCAATCTGTAAATGTAGTTGGAAGCTCGTGTTACAGGCCTCGAATAATACAGATTCTAAAGACATGATCAATTCATCCACACCCTGTAGATAAATTTCAAAGTGATCTCCTCTGATGTCTGCTAACATCTTGCTGAGTACTTGATACCGCTGAATCGGCGTCATGTAGGAGAAGGCGAGGTGTCTATATTGTAAAGTTGGCAGAATGCCACAAAGTAGTAATTGAAGATCTCGGGCCTTGGCCTTCGAGGTTCCTGCCTTGAGAAGTTCCAGCAGGCTACGCTCTGCTTGACTAAAGCAATCCCCTTTTAGATCCAGAGGATCGCCATTGATCTCTAGGTTAAATAAGGCTAACTCATTCGTATATTCTCTCAGTTGAAGATCATCTAGTATATCTAAGGCCGCTTTAGCCGGCTCGAGTTGGCTATCTACCACACAGAGCTCTTGCTCGAGACCAATTTTTGGCGCACCGCTTTCGAAACGCCCTTGTTCCAAAAGAGATTCAAAAGCATGGATATCATTAATGGCATGCGCATACATCTTTGCTCTGTCCCGATTGTCTCGGATTGGTCGAATGTTGAAGTCTCCCATGGATTATTGGTTTTGGAAACAGTGATGTAAAAGGTCTAGTGCACTAACAATCCCAACTAACTTTCCTTTCTCTAGGATTGGAATGGCTCGGAAGGTGTTTTCTTTCAGGAGTTGATAGGCTTGTGCGACTGTATCAGTCGGGCGTAAAGATTGGACGTCTCTGGTCATTAAATCAGAAATCCTAAGCGATCGTAGTAAGGCCTGATTGTAGCTGTCGGCATCCGGGTTGCGGAAAAGCGAAGCTCCATACCGAATACGTTCATAGTCAGTCTGACTGACAATGCCAACTAGACGGTTTTCCTCATCAGTCACTGGAAGATGATGAATCTTATGTTGTTGGAAAATGTTGCCCAATTGGTCCGCACAATCCTCTTGTGATAAGGTCTTCAGTTCTACGGACATGATATGAGCTAGTGGCAAAGAAAAATTCATAAGGTCTTAGTTTCTAGCTATAAAGTTAGGGGGAGCCAGAAGTTTGGTGACTGATATTTATCAACCTCCTGATTGAGGAATATCAGTTGAGTGCCAGCGGAGGACTGATCAAACTAAATTTTGCTAAGAATAGATAGGCCTGAGAGGACAGACCTCTTAGCTAATCCCCATAGATGGTTAAACCACTAATGGGTTTATTGTGATTTGGGAAAAGTAGACTTACGCAGTAGCCTATGATAAGGCAAGACAAGAATCCGCTAGCTGTATACAAAAGGAAATGAATGGGCTGATAGATGGTAATGAAGTATTGAACCACTCCACTTAGTAGTAGGCCAACAAATGCTCCCATCCCATTAGCCCGCTTACTAATGATCCCCAGCAGGAAAACCCCTCCTAGCCCGCCGGTAATTAACCCGATAATCTTCAGGAATTCATCCCAAATAGATTTGACACTCAGGGTCGCAAATAGTAACGCAAAGGTGATACCCGCGATTCCTATCACTAAAGTGGCCCAGCGCCCCACTGACAAACCATTCCCACGCCAACCAAACATGTGATGGAAGTCTATGGTATAAGCGGTAGCCGCAGAGTTCATGCTGCTGCTCAAACTTGACATGGCAGCGGCAAAAATACCTGCGATGAGGAGCCCGGAAACCCCATCGGGAAGTTGAGAAATAATGTACCAAGGGAAGATAGCATCATTCGATGCCATAGCGGGGAGAAGCGTTTCGGGTCGGGATTTGTAGAAGGCGAACAATGCAGTTCCGACAAAGAAAAATATCCATCCGATCGATAAACTCACCCAGGTATAGGTCCAGATACTTTGCCGAGCCGCCTTTACATCACGTGTAGTTAAGTAGCGTTGCACCATGCTTTGGTCCGTGCTATAAGTAATTAGATTGGAGAAAAAGCCGCTGATCACGACGACCCAAAAAGTGGGCTGTTTCCAGTCCAATACCATATTTATGATCTCGAATTTTTCGTAATCTACTCCCGTACGTATAATTCCACTCATTCCGCCTTCCATATCAAAGCTAATTAGGGTCAGACACAGAATAATACCACCAACTAAAACGATGACTTGCAATACATCGGTCCAGACAACCGCCTCAATCCCACCCATTAGCGTGTAAATCAAACTTACCCCACCCATCATTAGAATACAGAGAATTACATCCCAGCCCGTAGCTATATTCAGTGCGATGGCTGGCAAGTATAGCACCACTCCGATGCGCCCCAGTTGAAAGATGATAAAGGTCAGACTACCCAATAATCGGGTCGCTAAATTGAATCGCTTTTCGAGGTATTCGTAGGCACTGGTTATGTCCAGTTTTTTATAAAAGGGGATAAAGAGACTACCCACAACAATGGGGATAAGAATGAGCGGTAGTTTTGTCATGAAGTAAGCCCAGTCCGTCATGTAGGTTTTGGCCGGGACTGCCATGAAACTAATGGCGCTCAGGCCCGTGCCATAGATACTTAAGCCTGCGGCCCACCAGGGGATTCTATTTCCCCCTTTGAAGTAGTCATTTTCAGTTAATTGTCTTTGGGAAAAGAATATGCCTACTCCCAAGAGGACTATGAAATATAGAACAATAATGATCGTGTTCAAGAGGCTAAATGATGGACGAGTAACCTCAAGCTGCAGCACCTGTACTTCAAAAGTGGAATTTTCCTTCTTTTCTAATCCTAGGAAGTCCTGCTGGGCATTACTTACACTTCCTTCCCGGTTTAGTGTGCCAGCCATGTCGACTGATCGCCAGCTTTCAGTGATCGTATGGAAAATAAACAAGGGATTGGCACCGTCCTTACTTTGTGCACTAAAGTATAGGATATCTGCACTGCCAAATGGAACATTATGAATGGGTGCTGGTCCTAGTTCTTGAGGTATGGAAATACTTGTTGGCAATTTCTCCCACTGGTCTAGTGCAAGGTCATATTTGAGCATACGGGTAGTAGAGAAATCCCTACTCAGAACGAATAAGGCATTCCGCAATCCGTCATGCTGCAGCGATACATTAAGGATGCTTTCAGTGCCAGCGGGAGGTGGGCTTAAGTATTGCCAGCTGGCATTGGTTTGTTCTAGATCTAAAGCGTAGAAATGTACATCAGTTAAATGCTGCTCTTGCTTGCGCAGCCATAAATATAGTTTAGTCCCTGAGGCCCAGCTTTTCAGGATCTGACTATGGCGAGGGAAATCAGGGAGCCAGGTAAATTCAGTATCTAGCGCACCCCAGGTACTCGGTATAAAACAGGCTTTGGTAGTGTTTGGGTCTTCACTAGCCTTAATCAAGCATACCAATCCATTTGGGGTAACCAATATTTCTTGGAGTGCGGCCTCAAGAAATGGTAGAGTCATCGTGTAGAGCCTCGCCTCGCCTTCACTCATACTAGCAAAAATGCTTAGATTGCAGCTTGGAGGGGTAGCACTAGCAAGGGTAGTATCCGTCTGGGGCGAGCAGTGAATGACAGCTAGTTGATCATTGATATAGGCATACTTTGTTTGACGGCCGTCGACTTGATCTAGCACTGAAGTTTGAAAGGTGGATTTGGCTTGCCAGTGCAAATTCAGCCTCAGTTCTTCGGAGCCAAGGAGGTCTTGACTGTTCAATGTAAAACAGCAAAGGGATAGCCATAAGCTAACCCAAGCGCCTTTGTTACCTAAGCGGAGGAGTAAGAAGAAATTTTGAAGATCATTGCTTTTTAGCTGCATTCCAGTAAAGATAATCTAGAAGCCAGCTAAATTAAAAGGCACCCTGTAAATAAAGAAGTGAAGATGAAAATTGGAACCATTATTTTATGTAGATACAGCTCCTCTAGATTGCCCGGAAAAATCCTGAGAGATATCCAAGGGAATACACCGCTGAGCTATTTGTATGGGAAATTTTCCAGGTATATCGACAGCCAAGATCTTTTAGTAGCAACTTCGACAGATCCTTCGGATGATATTATTGAAGCGTACTGCCAATCCCATGGGTACAACTGTTTTAGAGGGAGTCTAGACAATGTTTCCCAACGGTTTTTAGCAGCAGCCCAGTCTATGGATTGTGATTATGCGATTCGGATTAATGGGGATGCTTTGTTTTTGGACGTACCGACCTATCTAGAGATGATAGATATGTGCAGGGCTGGGGATTTTGATTTTATCTCTAATGTAAAAGGACGCAGCTTTCCTTTTGGCATGAGTGTGGAAATTGTGCGGACGAAATTCTACGAAGCTTTGCAAGAAAAGATCCAAGATAATCCACGCTATGTTGAACATGTTACCTTATATCTCTATGAGCACCCTGCGGAAGGCAAGCAATTTCATCATGTGAACACCAGCCATCCACAATTGAGTGGTTTGCAGATAGCTTTAGATACTCCCGCAGACCTAGTCTTGGCCCAACAGGTGATGGAGAAGTTGGGAGAAGACTATTACAACTGCGACTTAGAGCGTTTTCAAGCAACTATCGAAACTATTCAAGCAGAATACAAGTTGGAAGGGAAAACATGGAATTACCACAAAGACATTGCTAAATAATTCACGATGGCAGGGGAAATGGATTTGCGTAAATTGATCCAAGGCATGAAACCCAAACTGAATCCAGGAAGCTTCGTTTTCTGCACACTTCCAGAGAAACAGCTTCCTTTAGATGTAGCGTTTATTGCTAGCTTCAGAGAGGAGGAGGGCGTGACGGTGGTTTTGGAACAAGTCCTTGCTGATCAAAAGGGGTGGAGCTATGAAAGCGGGATGGCTTGGATTACACTGACGGTACATTCTGCTCTGGAGGCGGTGGGCTTGACTGCGGCTTTTTCTAGTGCTTTGGCTCAGGAAGGGATTAGTTGCAATGTAATCGCAGGCTATTATCATGATCATCTCTTTGTTCCACTTGAGCGTGCCAAGGATGCCATGAATGCCCTACAGCGATTGTCATCAGAATAATACGCTAAGTAATTTGACTTAATAACCCAGTACCAAATGACCTACGAAATAATCAAAGACGCTCAATTGCTAAAGGAGTTTATTGCCTGGTTGCCAGAGCTCAAGGAAGGGGAGAAGTTTTATGGCTGCTTGTTTGCTCGGAAGAAGTATCTCCCTTCAATGAAATCAAGTGATAAATCCCAGCTGCGCCGATTTCTCTCTGATAAGGACCGACTTTTCAACAAGATCGAACAATTGGAAGCCAAACTAGGGGCCTATCGAATCAAAGGAGAGCCAGCTCCACAAGAGGCGCTTGTATTGTACATTAATCCCAATCCTAGAAACCTTGAAAAGGCGTCCTACGATAGCATCATTCAGCTCACTGAATTGCTGAAGCGCAATAACAAGAACTTCAATCCACATCAAGAGATCATGAGCACTATCCAACGATCTGTTGGACAGAAGGTGTATTTAGATTTTGATATTGATGAAAAGGATTTTGATCTAAGCAGACTAGATGGCGTTTTAAATCGATCTTGCTTACGCATTGTGCAAACCAGAGGAGGTTATCATGTACTGGTGAAGCTCGCGGATATTGAAGCCCGTTTCAAAAAGACTTTCTATCAAGCAATGATGGCTTTGGGGGTGGACCAAACAGGGGATCAGTTGCTACCGGTACCCGGTTGTACCCAAGGAGGCTTTATGCCCCGATTCATTGATTTTTGATACCATGTAAGCGGAATCGGATCACAGAAGAAATGCTCTAACGATAAGACTTTGAAGAGTGTACAGTTCGCTGTATGCTCTTCTGTCGTTTTAGGGACTAGGCACGTTCGATCCTACATTCCTGAACGATTTAAAGCGCTGATGAGGGGAAATTGTGCGTGATTCTTCCAAAGACTTCTGCCCTTGGACCGAGGATCGCTATTTCTGTTCAATGTTTCATAATGTAACACCTCATGATAAGATTACTCATGCTTTTTGCTTTTACGACGGGTTTTCTCCAACCCTTGTTAGCAAAGAAGAAAGACCTTTTTGTAGAATTAAGTGATGGGCGACAATTGAGCTACGCCATTTATGGAGATGCTAGGGGTACAACCATGTTCTATTTTCATGGTGGACAAGAAAGTCGGCTTTCCGCTTCCTTTATGCATGAAACTGCAGCTCAGCTGGGAATCAAGATCATTGCACCGGATCGTCCCGGCATTGGTAAATCTAGTCCACATCCAGAAAGGGCTTTTGTAGATTGGGCAGACGATGTCCGTGAGTTGGCTGATGCTCTTCAGGTCCAGGAATTTTCTGTATTTGGCCTGAGTGGAGGTGCCCCTCACGTCTTGGCCTGTGCTCAGCAGATTCCTGATCGCTTATTGCGTGTCGGCATTGTGTCAGGAGCTGCGCCGTATGATTACAAAGGGACTAAAAAGGGGATGTGGCTCCCCGTCAAGCTGGTTCACTGGTTTGCGAGTTGGGAAAAAGACAAGCAGTTAAGGAGGTTTATTCAGAAAGATTACGAAACCCTTCGAGATAGGCCCGGAAAGCGGATACGCCAATTGCAAAAATACCTGCCGAAACCTGATCGGGATCTGCTCAAGGCTCAGCCAGAACTGACCTGGTGTTTTATTGAAGGAAGTTTGGAAAGCTATCGTCAGGGGATTGATGGAGTAGTACAAGAGTGGAAACTGTATGTGTCAGACTGGGATCTAGAGCTGGCGGAAATCCAAAAGCCCATTGAGTTGTGGTACGGAGATAAGGACAAGATGAGTCCCCATCACCGAGCTTACTACTACCAGGCTAAGCTGCCAGCAGCAGAATTACATTTGGTAGAGAATGAAGGACACTTTTCTTTAATCCGAAATCATTTGGAGTCGATACTACGTACACTGAAAGCTTAAAGAATACTCAGAACAGTTCCGTAAAACTTTTTTTTAGCTTTGGGCATCTCTTGTCTAAAAGCCTTTCAGACGTATGAAAAAGACAATTCTCTCTCTGTGCATGCTTGTACTTTGCCTATTTGCAAATGCACAACAAATCAGCGTATCTAACAACGAACCCAGCTGGGGGACTAAAATTACCGTTTATTACCAACCGGATAGTACGAGCCAATTCAAGTTGGGTGATGAGGTGTATATGCGTTATACGGCCATAAAGGAAGATAGCGACCAGCTGAGTGATTTGGTGAAAATGAAGGAGGAAGAGGGCCGATTCGCAGCCGAGATAGCAGTGCAAGAAGGTCATGCTGCTTATACTATGCAATTCCAATCTGGCAATACCTTTGACCGTGCCGCCAATTTGGCGGTGCAAACTCGTGATGCTAAAGGGCAGTACTACCGAAATGCTTATCTGCTGCAACTGATGCAGAATCCTGATCTATATAAAAATGAGCTAGAAAACTACCCTGATAATTTTAGTGTTTATCGGACGCGTTGGCAACTGTTGGGCTATACGGCCAAAGACTCTGTCGCCCAGATTATCCAGCGAGAATTAAAGGAACTGGATCGGCAAGGAATCCAAAACGCGGCTTATTTCTATGCCAAGGCGGCAGGTAATGCACAGTTAGGAAATTGGGACGAAGCACGTAAAGCTATTGGGCAAATGATGGGAGAATTTCCAGCATCTGCCCTCATAGAGGATGCCTATTCATGGTTTCAATACCAGTGCTTTTCGCAATCAGCTCCGGATACAATCCTACAAAAGCAAATTCGAACTTTTATAGAAGATCATCCGAAAAACTCCATTGCCAAGGCGCAGATGCACTTGTTTTACGAAGACAATAAAGTGCGGAATAAAGAAGCCTTACATACGGCTGCTAACTATTGGTTGGAAAAAGATCCAAGCGATCCACTCCTGTACTACCATTTAGCGAAAGCTAGTAAAGGCTCGGGAGAGATCAATCAGCTGCTGGGCAAAGCGAGTGACATGCTCCTTGATCCGTTTTCGATGATGAAACACTATCATTCTTGGTCAGTAGATATTCCCTATTACTTGATGCAGATAATGGAGGCGTATAAGGAGAATGACAATCCGCAGGCAGCTTGGGAGACCATAGGGTTAATCGAAGACAATACCACTAAATTAGGGGCAGATCATTTTCAGCAGAAAGGAGAGTTGTTGATCACTCTAGATCAACCCAAGGCAGCGATTGAAGCCTATCTAATTGCATCGGATCAAGGCGACACGGAAGCAAAACAAACTGCGAAGACTCTTTTTGATGAACATCTTTCAGGGGAAGGAACCGAATTTGAAGTTTATGCTGAAACCCTACTCCGGCGCTTATTCTACGAAGAAAAGGTAGAGCCTGCTGCTCCCTTTAGCGTCACGGATATTGAGGGGAATACATATAGCTCGGAAGAGTTAAAAGGCAAGGTAGTTGTGCTCAATTTTTGGTTTATCGGTTGTGCTCCTTGCCGCATCGAAATACCTGGCCTCAATGAGATGGTGAGGCACTATGATAAAGAACAAGTAGTGTTCATCGCTTTTGCCCTTGATGGGAAAGAAGCCCTTGAAAAATTTCTAACTGAGTTACCCTTTGACTATACTATTATACCAGAGGCATTTGATCAGGCAGCTGCTTATTCGGTGCAAGGGTATCCCACTCACGTCATCTTGGACAAGCGTGGCAACGTTCGTAGTACGCTAACCGGCGGGTCAGCGGATCGGCATAAGCAAATACAGCCACTGATTGATCGCTTATTGAGGTATTAATCCCAAAGGGGATGGGCCTTGGTGGTTGGTGGTGGAAGAATACCGTAATTGACATACCAACTTGTCCCCGCCTGGCGATCTTGACCATAATTGACCAAAGTGTCCTGTATGAAGTTGGTCATGAGACTGGTGGAATAGCCGTTGGTGCCGGCCATTCTTACCCACTGATTTTCTTCGCGAAAACGCATTTTGAGATCGGGACCATTAAGGTCTGGAGCCTGCCCAATAATCTGCACGCTTTGGGCGAACACTTCGGTGCCATTGGCAATAGTCATGAAGATGGCATCCGCCACATGTTCGACGGACTTAGTGGTATCACTGGGGCGTCTTATGCCCCAACCCATACGAATCGGATAACCATTTCGTACGGCTTCCAGTAGGTCCGCTTTCTCCCCCGCTAAAGCTTCTCCATCAGGTCCATTTCGGTAGACCAGCTGCCAGCCCAATTGTGCAGTGGAGGGTTGCTCGCAACTAGAGAATAGGGCTGTCGAGATCACAAGTATAATTATGAGATAGCTAAGGAGTTTGGGAGGAGTCATGTGCTGCTTTTTCAATCGGATGAAAAATGAAGGTGTTTGGCTACTCCGCTGGTAGTAGCCAAACACCTTCTTGAAGTTAAGTAAAAGAGCAGATTTAGATTACTTTTTTGGTCGAGCAGATTTTTTCATAGATCAAGGCGCGGCGGAGCCTAATAGCCTTGGCTATTAAGGCGAGTACGCAACGCAGAGATAGGGAAAAAGAAGCCGCCATAAAATGACAATTTAGATTTGCTCTTTTACTTAAGTACTCGGCCAGGATTAAACAAATTCATTCCAAATGACTGGTGGCCAAATGCTATCCAAGTACTTTCCTATTTATTCTTTTGTTTCTCTTCAAGCGCGGGTAACTCTTCCAGATAGGCTTCAGGATCCCAGGTGATACCCCATCGTCCTACGTAGTCTTGTAAGCTACCCAAGCCCATTTCGGCTCTTCGCTGATCTACGTTCATCGGATCATCCAATGGAAGGACATAGTTTTCTCCCGTTTCCTGGTCACGGCCGATCTGCGATCCATACATTTGGCGTTTCCCTTGTCGGAGAGCTACTCGGTCCTCCAGAAGAGCTAGGCTACGGGCATTTGCATTTCCTTTCTCTACTGCTTCACGCATCATGGGTAGGTACTTTTCCTGTACTTCCAATGGAGCGTGTTGGATGACTAAAAATAGGGTTTGATTTCCTTTTCCGCCGATGATGTCGGCGCCCAGCCAACCTCTTTCATCCAGGATGTTCATGACCCGAATCAAATTGACAGAGTCTTTGACTTCAATTTCTTTCCAAAGTTCCTTCATTTGAGGAGACTCCCAGCCATGCTCCTTTTCAATGGCTGCAATTTTACGGCGAGGCCCTTGGTCCTCATCAAAGATGAGTTCCAGTTCAGCAACTAAGGGCTTGTCATAGTTCTCCTCTTGCTTGTCTTTGTTGGCTTTCACATGCTTTTTCACTTCTTCCCATCTGGAATCTTCATACAAGGAACTCAAGTCTGAATCTTTCAGCAGGTGAGTGTAATTGGTGTAATGTCCTCCCTTTGCTATCTTTAGTAACTGCACGAAGGCGGAATCTATTTGATTAGATAAGGCATAGGAACAGGCGGCATTGTAGCGATCGTTGATATAGCCCTTATTGCCTAGCGCCACAAAGGCTTCGGCGTATTTCTCGGCGGAGGATTCCCAGGCTTTTTCATCGTAGAGTTTCTCGGCTTCGCCAATTAGACTTCGATATTTTGCTTCGTCTTGTGCAGAAAGATTTGAAATAGCCAGGAGGAAAAAGGCTAGTAGTAGGGTGTAATTCTTCATACTGTGAAATGTGTGGTTTTGGTAGTTTTAAAAAAATGGGTAGCAGAAATGGAACACTTCTGGCGCAATCCCCTCCAATAGATGCGGTTTTGGCCAAAAAGGGTTTGTGGGCTGAAAAAAAAGTGTGATTCTTGTAACACCTATAGCTTGCCAGCATCCAATGATTAAAAAGAAAGATGAAAAATCCCTTGTCGGTTAAATATTCGGAGAAAGTGAATCGGGCATTAGTGGAGCAGTCGCTGAGCGGTGATAAGTTGGCCTTGAATAATTTGATTAAGCTGCACCAATCCTTTATCTACAATGTGGCTTGGAAAATGGCGCATGATCCGAATGACGCATTGGACCTGACCCAAGAAACGCTCATCAAGGTGATAACCAAGCTTTCCCAATTCAATTTCAAAAGCTCATTTCGAACTTGGTTGTACCGAATCGTCGTGAATGAATTCTTGCAATCTAAGCGTAGGAAAGGGGAAGAACAATTTAGCTCTTTTGAAGAATATGGAGAGCGTTTGGAGGCCATTCCGAACCCAAGTCTGACAAAAGAAGAAGAGATTGAGTACGAGGAATTAAGCAAAGAAATGCAGATTCGCTGCATGTCTGGGATGTTGATGTGCTTGACCCGGGAACAACGCTTGATTTTCATTTTAGGCGACACTTTTGGGGTTGACCATAAGCTGGGGGCTGAGCTTTTTGATGTGAGCCCACAGAACTTTAGAGTAAAACTTCATCGAGCTCGAAGAGATCTCTTCAATTACATGACCGATAAATGCGGCCTAGTGAACAAGGCTAATCCTTGTCGCTGCCCGAAAAAGGCTAAGGCCTTGAAGAAGATGGGCATGCTAGATGAACAG
This sequence comes from Saprospiraceae bacterium, assembly GCA_013214355.1. GTDB lineage: Bacteria > Bacteroidota > Bacteroidia > Chitinophagales > Saprospiraceae > DT-111. The sequence goes on from JABSSL010000021.1 coordinate 86,482, forward strand.
AATATGATTTTCAATATTGCTACCAAAACGCGTATTGCCGACTTCGTCGAGGCAGAATATGAAACGTTACATGATATCGTGGATGAGAAGTATTTGTTCCTTTTTCGTCAACATCCCACCCGAGAGAACTTTGATAAGCAAATGATCATCGATGAGGTCTTGCAGGACGAAGAGCTCATGCGACGCTTTAACTTTAATTGAGCCATTGCCTTAAAACAGGCTGACTTCTTAGCCTGAATATTCATTCATAAGTTTATTAACCTGGATTTAGCCTAAGTGGATTAGGGTGGGGGAGGTATGCCCATATCCTACCTTAAAACAGGGATAGTCCATTAAAATTATCAGTATGAAAGTATTACGGTTGCCCTTAATGCTCCTGGTATTCCTAAGCACGATCTATATGGTCTCAGGGCAAAGCATGAGTAAGAAATACAAGACAGTACATGTGAAAATGAAGATCAATGCACCCGCAGACCGTGTATGGGAAGCCATGGTGCTAGACTATGGTGAGATTGGAAACTTCTCCCCCTACATTTTCTCCTCCAACTACGAGAATGGCTCACTGAAAGGAGAGGTTGGAGCAGAGCGGAAATGCCATTTTAATACCCAACAAACGCGCTGGTCCCACGAAAAGATCATGGAAATTGACCACGAAAAGAAAGTCATGCGTAACGTCGTGATCGATGGTGCCAAGCTGCCACTCAACTACGATAATTCGCAGGCCTTTTACCGAGTCAAGGACGATGGAGACGGCACCTGCACCGCCTCGTACGAATTCCAGTTTCGGACCAAACCTGCCTTTATGGGCGGAGTAGCTAAAGGGAGCTTCAAGAAACAATTGGCCGGTACTTTGGTAGGCTTGAAGCACTATGTAGAGACCGGGGAGAAGGTTAACGGGGCAAATGAAAGGTATAAGGAGATCAAGAAGCGCTATCCCGCTGCGGTTGTAGTACGATAGAAATTGAATCTTCTTGCTGTGAACTTCTGTTAGGGGACTATTGGTACAACCGATAGCCCCTTTTCATATTTAGAAGCTCGGTTTGAACCAGTGATGTCTTCGCTTGTTATGCTACAAATTGACCTCCTTAAAGTATTCCAATGCAAAAGCAAATTGTCAAGTTCTTTTCCTTTCTTCTGCCAAGTGTTATGACGCGCTTCGCCTACAAGCAGCTGACCAACCCTCAAACCCGTAAGCTGAGACCCAACGAACTGGTGACTTTGGATAAAGCCCAGAAGGAACAATTATCTTTCAAAGGCTTCGATATTCAAACTTATCATTGGCCGGGTGGCCCTGATTCAGTGCTGTTGATCCACGGCTGGGAGGGACAAGCGGGCAATTTTTCAGATATCATCGAGCGCTTGATTCAGGAAGGATATTCAGTTTACGCCTTCGATGGTCCTTCACATGGCTTTAGCAGCAGAGGGCGTACTAGCTTATTTGAGTTTAGTGACCTGGTGAGTCTGATGGTAAAGCGGACTGGCGTAAAGAAGTTGATTAGCCATTCATTTGGTGGAGTAGCCACAGTTTATGGCTTGTACAAAAATCCTGTTCATACTATCGATAAATATCTATTACTTACCAGTCCAGACCGCTTCCTGGATCGGATTGAAGGGGTAGCCGCACAAGTAGGAATTACGGACGAAGTGAAGCGTCGCTTGATTCGACAATTGGAAGAAGAAACACAGTTGGACGTAACGGCCTTAAATATCAGTGATTTTGCACCGCAATTGGATGTAAAGAAGGCGATGATTATTCACGATAAAGGAGATAAAGTTATACCCATTGCTCAATCCAAGAGCATTCATGGAAACTGGCCCGTATGTGATTTCGTAGAAATAGAAGGTACCGGGCATTTTAGAATCCTACGTACTGACTTTGTGATCGATAAAGTGGTGTCCTTTTTGGAAGGATAGTAAGCAGATGTACCTTTTTTCGGACTAGAAAGGTAGGACTTAATTACCCCATTCACTCGCTTTTTGTTTACTTGCTGTTAATGAAAATCCAGGATTTTAGATAGATATGAATGCTATACAAGAATGGCTGGAAAAACCCTTTCCTTTGCTTCAACGCACGAGAGACAAAGCGTTGATGATCCTGGCATTTGGTGTATTCATTTATTTGTATTTACTGCTGTATAGACCTTTCGGCGGATCTGAGTTGGGAAAGGATGGGGTTTGGTTCTTTGCGGGCTTTGGTGGAGTGGTGATGTTTAGTTTGACGATTAATTATTTGGTGATGCCCCGTCTATTCCGGAAGACCTTTAATCCGAAGACTTGGAATGTCAGAAAGGAATTTTTGTTTATCCTATCTTCTTTTATTCTAATCGGCTTTCTAAACTATGTATACAATGCTACCGTAGGGGCTGGAATCGCCCCCGAGCGTACTTTGCTTCAGTTTATGGGGATTACGGTAGCGGTAGGCTTATTTCCGGTGATCGTCATGATCTTTTTGATGGAACTATACCTGAATCGGCGAAACCAACAAAGTGCTTCGGTCTTGGCGCAAGAGCTGGTGGAGCGCCCGCAAGAGGAGGACAATACCAAAGTCCTGCAGATTGTTCCGGAAACGAGTAAGTCCAAACCGCTAGAGATTCCTGCTGCTGATTTCATCTTTGCGGAATCTGACAATAATTATGTGACGGTTCATTTCGAAGATAATGGAGAAATGAGAAGAGAATTGATCCGCCTATCTATCAAACGATTAGCGGAGCAGATAGCAGAGGCAAAGGAGATCATCCGTTGTCACCGTTCTTATCTGGTGAATAAAAATCGAATCAAGGATGTCGAGGGTAATGCCCGATCTCTATCTGTGAAATTAGAAGGAGTAGAGGAGGGAATACCTGTATCTCGAAGTTTTCCGAAAGCGGAGTTATTGTAGGGGCTAAATAAAACATAAAATGCGGAGGCAATATTCCTTGCTTCCGCATTTTATGTATAGGATTCTAGCTTTTTTATTTAGCTCTCTTACCAGGCGTGTAAGTTTCTTCTGCTCTCTTCTCGATATCCTCTCGGTAGTAAGGTACGTCTTTGAATTGCACATCTACATAGGGTTGGGCTTGATCAAAGAAGTGCGGGGAGGCGGGGTCGCCGCTTTGCCCGCCGGCCAACAAACTTTTGGCTTTTACCTTATCTCCAAATTCTACCACAGCCACGAAGCTATTTCCGCGGGTGCCGTAGAGTTTCTTGGTGGTCTGCACCCCACGCGCTCCGTAGGCAGCTAAGGCACCCCAGCGACCAGAAGCTAATCCAACTGGAATACTTGGCTGCTCATCATCAAATTTGGATTTGATATCACCATTGAGGCGTTGGAAGCGATTGATTTCACCCCATGCGGTATTCCAACTGCCAAAGTCCTCGGTTAACTTGTCCAAGGTTTGCTGGAAGAAGGATAATCGTTCTGCAGGCGGATTGTCCTTGGAGAAGTATTCGTAGGCTGCCATGCCTCGGGTGCCTTCCGGAGCCTCTCCTTCGGATAGGATAGCGGTGCCATAGAAATGCGCTAGCGACATAGCTACGGATTCTGCCCCCGTCTTAAAGTCCCATCCTCGCAGTATTTCAATCGCTTTCCCCATTTCTTCATCCTTTTCACCGGCCTCATCATAAGCTGCAATCAAACCCGGGATCAATACCTCGAAGGCGGGTAGGGTAGGCTCGTAGGCCAATTCGATGAGTTTGTCCAGGGTGAAGTCTTTGGCGCCGGTGAGGAGGCGAATGGCGTGGACACCGCGGTAATTCTCTCGGTTGAGCGACATATAATAGGGGTAGTCTTCTGCCTTAGGACTGTTTTCTGCAGCTGAGGTAAAGGGTGTAGAATTGCAATTCTGAATCCAACCATTGGGCGGGTTAAGCACCACGATGGCTTCATCCACTGGGTGTAGTCCTTGCCAATCGGTAGCTGGATTACTGCCATCTACTGGCCTAGCGTAATTGAATTGCACATCCCGAATGGGAATGTAATTGCCGTGATAATAGGCAATGTTTCCGCCCGCATCCGCATAGACCGTATTGTTGCTGGAATTGGTCCGCATATTCATCATGGCACGAAACTCATCATGCCCACCTAGTTTGGTTCTTACGTAGGATTGAGTCAAGGCCTTCACTGGCTCCCACATTAAGGCCGTAGCCACCCATTTATCATCAATTTTATGGGTGATCGGGCCGTGATGCGTGTGGTACATGGGGAAGGTTTTTTCTTTCATTCCATTTTCACCATCCTTGTACTTCAAAGTCACTTCAGACTGCTCTACTTCTCGCATTTCATCCCCGTACTTATAGAGCATCTTACCATCTTTTTCCTCAATCACTTCTAGGAATTCGTCAATCACATCCGTGTAGGTAGAAGTATGCATCCAACCCGTTTTTTCATTGAAACCCTGATAGATAAAGAATTGCCCCCAGGTAACGGCTCCGTAGGCATTTAGTCCTTCTTCACTTACGGCATGTACCTCTCCCCGGAAATAAAATGAGGTATGCGGATTAATCAGTAGCATAGCATTACCTGATTCCGTCAATTCGCCGGCTAAAGCGATGCCATTGGAGCCTCTTGGCTCATCATTAGGATCAAAATGTATCAAACCATCCCCATGTTCATTCAGCGATAAGGATTTGTCCTCTTCATAAAAGGCTTTTATCCGTCGGGTAGACACCCGTTCAATATCTCCACCAATGGAACCTTCACTGAAGTACATGGGCATCCAGGGCTCAAAGCGCGTCAATAGACGAGGCTTGACCTCCGGATGAGTATGTAAGTAATAATTGATACCATCCGCAAAGGCATTGCACAATTGCTTCAACCATTCTGGGCTGCTCTCGTAATTGGCGATGGCCTCTTCTTTGGTCATGAACAGGCGAGCACGCAGGTCACTATACAGCGCCTCTTCTCCTTCGACTTCAGCCAAACGTCCGGTAGCCCAGATGTAATTTTGCTCCACCCGACTGAAGTCATCCTCACACTGTGCATACAATAGGCCGAACACTGCATCTGCGTCCGTTTCTCCAAAGATGTGTGGGACACCAAAATCATCCCGTATGATTTCAATATTGGCCGCTTGCGCCTCCCACTTCGCTACCTCAGGATCAACTTGCTGCTTGACGCAGGAAACGAGACCAATCAATAATAGAAAGAAGTAAAACCGTTTCATTTAATATATTTAAGTGGCCGGGTGAGACTCACCCGATGAGTGTAAAAAGTCAAGTATGAAATTAGTCATAATTATCGGACCGCCCGCCGTGGGCAAGATGACCGTCGGACGAGCCCTGGAAAAGATAACAGATTTGAAGTTGTTTCACAATCATATGTCCATAGAATTGGTGCTCAACTTCTTCCCTTACGATTCACCGGGTTTTACCCAATTGGTCGATGATATCCGCTTCAGCGTCTTTCGAGAAGTAGCTAAAAGTGATTTGGAGGGTTTGATCTTTACCTTGGTCTGGGATTTCGACTGTAAGGAAGATGAGGAATTTGTAGATGAAATAATTGCGGTTTTTCAGGAGCAGCAGGCACAGATTTGTTTGGTGGAATTGCGAGCGGATTTGGAAGAACGATTGGTGCGCAATCGGCATCAAGATCGCCTGGCAGCCAAGCCCTCCAAAAGAGATGTAGGAAGATCGGAGCAGGTGATGTTGTATTATGAACGGGAGTACCGGATGAATTCTGAGGAAGAGGAGTTTGAGGATAAGAATATTTTTCGGATTGATAATACGGAATTGAGTCCCCAAGAGGTGGCGCTGCAGATAATAGCGCATTTTAATTTGTAATTAGAGTATGTTTAAAATTCCATCAATTGGCTACGTGCGGCAATTTTTCTCCTGTACTTCGTTAAAAAGCCTCGCCGTACCTTACAGGTATGTCTGCGCCTGCCTGCCGGCAAAGGCAGGTTTTTTGCCTGGTTCAGAACAAAATTTGCTCGCCCTCGGACAATCATGAAACTTTAAACATAGAACTGATTTAAACTAATTCATCTGGACTGCGACCTAAAGCCTTGAACCTTCTGGACTTCAGCTTTTTCTCGTCCCAGACCTTCCACGTATGAAACTCAAAAAGAGCTTCGCCAGCAAATTCAATGCCTTGGCCTCGTCAACAGCCAATTAGTTTAAATCAGTTCATACTCTTAAATGAATTTGCGCTTGCATAACTCTACCTAGCATTTAGCTTCATGGCTATCACACTAGATAGGCTAGTCTCAGCCTAGCTGCCTTCCTCAAACCTTTTAATGGACAGCTCACCCATTTGTTACACACTCAAATCAGTTAAAAGTCTTAGAGAATCATCTTCCGTTGGAGGTGGCTCTTTTTTTATGGCTGTAAGGCTTTGGAGGGGAGGATAAATCATCTGAATGTCCCAGGATAGCTATTTGCTAAACGTAAGCGCTAAATAAGTTTGGAGCAGTTCTTATCTTACGCGCTGATTTATGATCACATAGAGTACCTCCACAAGACGTAGGAATTTTTCCTAAACCTAGACCCCGGATAGAATTCTCTCTCCCCAAAACAAAATAACAAAAAGGCCGTTTCTAATCGTTGTGAAATTGGAGCTGATGAAGCAGATTAAGGCTAAGTGTATATTGTTCTTTTTGATCCTGGGAGTAGCTTGCCACCTTCAGGCACAGTTCCCTACATCCCTTCCCGAACTTCAGCCTTCCTATAGCCATGATTTATTACAAGATAAAGAGGGGGTTCGAGTAGATTGTATTTCGAATGTCTACAAGGATCGGAAAGGACGGATATGGTACAAGACCTGTGGTCAAGCAGTGACTAAAGGTCTTTTGATGCTCCAATACGATGGTTACCGACATGAGCCACTTACCTACAAGCAAGGACACGCGGAGTCTCCCAATCAGGCAGAGGTGGAGGAGTTGATAGCTTATGATTTTAAATTCTTTGACTTGGTTTCAGATAATCAGGTTTTTGGTAGCTACAACCATAAGGAAGATGGCACGGGAGGTGTTTTTTTAATGGATTTGACGACTAGGAAGATGCACTTCCCGCCGACGAAAGGGTTGAACGAGGGGTTGTATGATTTGCGCTATCGGTCCGACTCCTCTCTGCTGATAACAACTGTGCGGAAAGGGGAGGTGGCTATTCATGCTCTAGCTAACCAGCAGTTAGATACTTTATTGGTGTTCCAACATCCTAATTTGAGCGAGCCAGACTTATCTCCAGAGTACGGAGCGCTATATACGGAACAAACGCTATGGTTCTATTTTAGAGGCCTTCCCTTGGTGGCAGTAGATCTAGCCACAAAATCGAAGCGAAGCTTTACGATAGCCGATTTTCCGCAGCAAGACCAATTGCGCTTGTCCGAGGAGTTGCAACAAAGGCCGTATGGTTTTGAGTTTGCGGTGATGGACTCAGGAAAGTTATACATCAGAATCGGGCCTGATTTTTTTCAATTTGATGAGGGTACTGACCGTTTTTTACCCTTGCAACGTGACTTTATCCAAGGATATAAGGCACTTGGACTATATCAGGATCAAAGTCAAAATATCTGCTTTTTTTGGGAAGATGGTAGCGGTCAACGGCAAGCTGTCGTAGAGGATGCGCAAGGTACGCCCTACAATTATTCGGCTTTCTTTGAGGGGGTGTCCCCGAACAATCTACAGGCGGTGCTCGCTAAAGATTTTTTTCGGGAGCTAATGATATCCGAAACGGGAAGCCTTCGCTCTATATATGTGCAGGAACGGAGCGCAGTGCAAAATGCTTTAGATGGTTATTTCATCAGCTCTACGATGGAACAATTGGATGGCTCATTCCTGGTCAATACGGTTTTTGACGGATGGTTTCAATTGAGTGCAGATGGTAGTCAATCGAAGGCCCTGAAGCAGCCAGTAGAATGTAGCACCGAGCTCCTTTCAAGTGGAGCAAGCATGGTCCAACAGATTATTCCAGATACCGAGGACAATCTTTGGTGGATAAAAAGCGGCAGCTTGTATCAATATCACCTCCCGTCGAAAACGTGCCAAACCCATGACCTTTCCTTTGGTTCCGCTTTGGGGGCAAAAAGTTTAGCTCTATTCGCCAGGTTGGAGGAGCGGAAATTTGTGTTTACTAACTGGGGGAATGAACTGCTGTTTTTTGACTTAGACAAAGGGCAGTCTTTTGTCCCCGGAGGAACCATACCTCGACGCTTAGGTGGGAAAATATACGATTTCATGATGGGCCAGGAAGGGCTACTTTGGGTGCCGACGGCCGACGGACTGTATAAGCTCGACTGGAAAAATCAACAGGGCAGTAGAATAGGCAAGGAGGTTGGTTTTGCCGAGGAAATTTTCCAATGTATCTACCAAGAAGACGCTGGAAGGCTCTGGCTGGGAACCGCCACCAATGGTATTTACATCTACAATCCGAAGACGAGTCTAATTGAAAAGGTGATCACACAAGATCAGGGACTGGCCTATAACTCCATCATGAGTATTTTCCCCGATCAGCAAGGAGATATTTGGGTCACTACTGAAAACGGTATTAACTTGCTAAGCTCAGAAGGAGAGGTGATAGGCATCTTGGATACGAATGAGGGCTTAAATGATAACCTGTTTAACCGCTTTGATCCTTTTGTAGCTAAGGATGGACGCATACTGGTGGGAAATCAAAAAGGGCTTAATATCATTGATCCGGTCGCCGTGAAATCACTTTTACAGCGAGATCAGGGGCAGAAACGGATCTTCCTCACGGAAATGAGATACTATGATGAAGCAGCAGAGGAAGAAGTGAGTTATGCACCCCATGAATTGCCCTCGAAAGTAGTGCACCTTCCTGCGGATCATCGTAATCTCAACCTAAGTTTCGGTATTTCAACCTACGTAGAGCCCAACCGCCATAACTATGCTTACCGCCTGTTGGGCTTAGAGGAGGATTGGAATTATCTGGGGCCGCAACACACCCTTAATTTGGCCAGCCTGCCTGCTGGTCGGTATACGCTTCAGATTAAAGCTGGGGATTTTCGGAATAATTGGAGTGTCAACCGGCTGGAAATTCCTATCCAAGCTGAAGAGTTTTTCTATAAGACCATTTGGTTCTACTTACTCTGTGTCGCCCTCTTATTAGGCTTGGGCCTTGCTTGGGTGTATCGGATCCGCAGGGATAAGATTGTATTGGAAGCTACGGTAGCCAGTAGGACCCAGCAAATTCAGGCCCAGGCGGAACAGTTGAAAAAATTAGATCAGTTCAAATCTCGCCTATTCTCCAATATTTCCCATGAGTTTCGTACCCCGCTGACGATCATGTCGGGGATGCTGGATCAGATAGAGAAGAATCCTAAGGATTGGCTCAAGAAAGGAGTGGGGATGATTAGGAAAAACAACGCCAATTTGCTGGATCTCGTCAATCAGATGCTAGAACTGCAAAAGGTAGAATCGGGTAACCTCAAGATTACCTGGCAACAAGACGATATTGTACCTTTTTTGCGGACCATCTTCGAGCAGTTTCGCGCCTATGCCCAAAGCAAGGAACAACATTTAGAGTTTGTTGCTGCGGAGGAGTCCATTCAAATGGATTTTGATGCAGAAAAGATCCTACGCATTGTCTCCAATCTCTTGTCGAATGCGATCAAGTTTACACCAGAGCGAGGACAAGTCACCTTTGTAGTGTCCACCGGTACGAATAAGACACTCGCCTCCGCTCACTGCTTGGTTTTGGCAGTAAAGGACACTGGCCTTGGGATACCCAAAGATCAAGTTGCTCGTATCTTTGACCGCTTTTTCCAGGCTGATAGCAACGAATTGGGTACCGGAACCGGAACGGGGATCGGCCTGTCATTGATTCAAGAATTAGTCCAGTTATTCCAGGGTAAGATTGAAGTGAGTAGTGAGGAAGGAAATGGGACAACCTTTAAGGTGTTTTTGCCCATTACCCAAAAAGCTGCTCCCGGTCAAAGTGAGGATCAACTAAGTATACCCACTGCCGTTTTTGGGGTGAAAGGTCCAGTCGAAAAACGGCGCTTGAGTGCTGCTGACTATCCCATTGCGCTAGTTGTTGAAGATAACCCTGACATTGCTAGTTATTTGCAGCTTTGTCTGGAAGAACGCTATCAGCTGCAATTTGCCACCAATGGACAAGAAGGGATAGATCGAGCCTGTGAGGAGATTCCGGATATTATCATCAGTGATGTCATGATGCCCGAAAAGGACGGCTTTGAGCTTTGTGAGACCTTGAAAGAGGACGTCCGTACCAGTCATATTCCCATTATCCTGCTCACGGCTAAATCCGATGTAGAATCCCGCCTGAAGGGCTTGAAGCATGGAGCAGATGATTATTTGGCTAAGCCTTTTAATGAAGAGGAACTACTCGTTCGGATGCAAAACTTATTGCAGCTTCGCCGTAAACTACAGGAAAGATACCAGGATGTCTATGCGCAACCGCTACCCTTGGCAAAAATGGCCGAGCCTACTATTGAAGATGCTTTCATTCAAAAAGTAAGAGAAATCTTAGAGGATCGCATGATAGATCCTGATTTTGATCTGGATGGCCTCAGCAGCGCTCTGAACTTGAGTCGTTCAAATCTTTACCGAAAAATCAAGGCCTTAACGGGTCGCTCTCCGGCAGTTTATCTTCGTTCCTTACGCCTGCAAAAAGCTAGGCAAATATTACAATCTTCCGATGTTTCTGTTAAGCAGGTGGCCTACGATGTAGGTTTTTCAGACCCTTCTTATTTCTCCAGGAGTTATACCGAGGAATTCGGTGAAAGCCCCAGCCATACCGGCCTTTAAACCCGTCCTGACCATATAATACATGTTGCTGAACGTATAGTACATGCGTTTGAACAGATACTTCATGCCCTTGACGGAATAGTCCAATGCCTTTTTCTTCCCATCCCGCACCTTTGTCGTGAACAAAATAATTCCAATTGTGGCAATACGAAGTGAGCTCTTTATTAGCGACTTCTTCATCCCTCTTGCCATAGTCTAAAGTACACAAAACATGATGAATCGATTAACAATTAATAGCTACTGTTGGCTATTCTTACTATTACTCAACACAGTCTGGCTACAGGCTCAGACAAATCTACCTATTAATCAAACTACGACTATCAGTACTTTAACTTCAAATGACTTTCAGGTTCCAGTAGGGATCGAAAGCCTTACGGTCGAAGTTAGAGGAGCGGATGGTGGCCACGCCCGTTTAGATGGCGGCACCTGTGATGTTCGGGTGAGAGGGGGCCAGGGGGCTACCATGAAGGCAACTTTTGCTATAGGCAATGGAAGCAATGAATTAAGGCCGGGTGGCTTACTGCGTGTTTTTGCGGGTCGTGCGGGACAAACGGATGAATCTGGCTGTGCACCGATTCCGGTTGGAAGATATGGGGCTGGCGGCGGCTCCTCTGCCATTTTATATCAGGCACCTGGAGAGACCTCGACCAGGTGGGATCTCTTGGCTGTTGCTGGCGGCGGCGGCGGTGGCGCACGTACAGCTGCTGGTATCACGGATAGGACTGGCAAGGGTGGCCAAGCAGTGGAAGATGGTGGAGGTACTTCAGGTTCTGCAGGTGGGAAAAACGGCAGCTGTGGAAGCTCTAGTGATAATGGATATGGAGGAGCGGGGATAAACTGTCTAGGCAGTGATGAAAAAGGCTACAGGATGGTTGAAGCCATTTTTGGCGGGAGCAATGGATTTGTCGTTGAACTAAAAGATAATTCCTTCGCTACGGAGACAGGCGGAAAGACCGGCATCCAACCCATTGGAGGAGATGGGTTTACCGGCGGAGCAGTAGGTGCTGGCGGCGGTGGTGGCGGCGGTGGCTTTTCTGGAGGAGCCGGTAGTAGTACTTGGCAAGGTGGCGGCGGCGGCAGCTATATCGCCCCCAATTTTTCCTCGACTGAGGTCGAGCGTCTAGCAGGAAATCAGGGGGGTGCCACGAATTTCCCCTCCCAGGGATTTGTAAGGCTGACGGCCAATTCGAATTGCCCCATTGGTGAGGTATTGCTCACAAGTCAACAAGCTGTTAATGATTTTGCAACGAATTTTCCGAATTGCACGGAGATTACAGGTGACCTAACCATATCAGGACTCGATATTGTTGATGTAAGCCCATTGTCAAGTATTACTTCCGTGCAGGGAAATGTAAACTTTAATAATTGTATTGCTCTTCCTAGTTTAGCCGGTTTATCCAACCTTCAAACGATCGGAGGCGAACTATTTATTGCTTTTAATGATATTCTAACGGATTTGGATGGTTTGTCCAGTCTCACTTCGGTTGGTTCTTCTGTACGTATCTTGGGTAATTTTTCATTGCTTAATGTGAACGGGCTGAGTAATCTTGCCACTATTGGCGGTAACTTGGAAATAGGAGATAATTCAAGCTTAACTAACTTGGATGGGGTCTGCCCAGTCATTGCCGCAGGGGGCATTACAGGGGACATCAATATCGGAAACAATGGGGCCCCTTTTTCGCCTGCGGATTGTATCTGCCCTGCCGGAGAAATTCAGTTGAACTCGCAGGCTGATGTTAATAATTTCCCGATTAACTACCCCAACTGTACGCAAATACCTGGCCAGTTGGTCATCAGCGGTCCGGATATCACGGACTTGAGTCCCTTAGCGAATATTACCTCGATAGAAGGATACCTGATCATTGGTTTTAACGCCACATTAGCTGATTTGCAGGGATTGAGTAATCTACAATCCGTCGGTGGGAACTTTACGGTGGGCATAAATCCAGCTTTACCCAGTCTAAATGGATTGACTGCTTTAAATAATGTAGGAGGAGATCTCCTTGTTACCAACAATGGGCTACTTGCTGACTTTAGTGGTATTTGTCCCTTAATTAGCACAGGCACGATAGGCGGCACCCAGAACTTTGCTAATAATGCGGCGGCTTTTATCGCTTCGGAATGCCTTTGTCCAGCTGGGAATATATCCTTAAACTCGCAGGCCGAAATCAATAACTTTCCAGTCAATTATCCCGGATGTAACCAAATCTTCGGAGACTTAAATATCAGTGGTTCAGATATCACCGACTTGAGTCCTTTGTCTAGTCTTGTTTCCATTGGTGGAACCCTTACTGTAGGCTTAATCCCGAACTTAAATAATTTGCAAGGACTAAATAATCTGCAGTTTGTAGGAGGTAGCTTGGTTCTAAGTGAATTGCCAGCCATACAAAACCTTAACGCACTCTTCAATCTAAATACTGTTGAGGGAGATCTCATTGTTACCAACAACGGACTACTTGCTGACTTTAGTGGTATTTGTCCCTTAATTAGTACAGGCACGATAGGCGGCACCCAGAACTTTGCCAATAATGCGGCAGAGTTTGTTACCGGTGAATGCTTCTGCCCCGCCGGCGATATCGAATTGACTTCACAAGCAGCCGTAGAAAACTTTGCAGCGACTTATCCCAATTGCAAGAATCTACCCGGAAATCTAACTATACGTAGTCTGGAAGTATTAGATTTAAGTCCACTTTCCCAGCTGGAGACGATAGCAGGAAACTTGGAAATAATTGATGTAGGCAGCCCAGCGTTTGCTTTGACGAATTTAGTGTCCATCGGAGGAGAGCTAAGAATTGTCCGCCTTAGGTTTGTGCCCATTCTAGATGATTTGTCCAAGCTCAAAACGATCGGGGGTGCTTTTACTTTCATCGATAATGCAGGCGATTTTGGTTCTGATAATGTTACGCTAGGTGGTCTAAATAACTTGGAGTCCATCGGAGGCGGATTTCGTATTGATGAATCTGGAATGAAAAGCATTACTGGTTTTGAAAAATTGACACGCATAGGCGGAAGGTTTGATTTTCGAAATAACCTAAACCTGGAGATCATTAACGCCTTTGGGCAACTCAGCGAGATCGGTGGCGGTTTTTCGATAAGCGGAAACCCTTTGCTTAGCAGCTTTAATGCTTTGTCGAATCTTCGCCAATCGGGAGACATAACAATCTCGGATACTCAATTACCGGATTTACAAGTGCTATCGGGCTTAGAAGGTGCACATGTTTTGCTTATTTCAGATAATCCAGCTATGTCTAGTCTGAGGGGACTGGAAAACCTTTCATCAGTTGAGGTTATCGCCATAGGTCGGAATAATTCTTTGGCAAATATTGATGCCTTATCCAACCTAACTACTATCGCTTCAACCAACCCTGGCAGTACTGGAGTGTTTCTTTCCAGAAACCCCTTATTGACTAACCTGAATGGGCTTTCTGGACTAACAGGTACAGTGGGAGATATTTCCATCGAGAGCCATGACGCGCTGGTCGATATCGATGCCCTTTCGAATCTTTCCACCATCATTGGCAGTCTTGATATCACTCTTAATCCAAATCTGACCCAGCTAGACGGTTTAAGGGGCTTGAGGTCCGTAGGTGGTAATATCAGGATAAGGACCAATACTGCCTTAAGCAATTTTGAGGGGCTATGTCCTTTGATTTCGGAAGGGACGATTGGGGGTACGCTTACCATTACGAATAATGCCGCTGAATTTGACTCGGCTGTGGACTGTGCTTGTTTCGCAGATGCCACACCACCAGTGGCACAATGTAAAGACATCATTGTCAACTTAGATGCCAATGGGCAAGCTACCGTTTTACCTACGGATTTGGACGACGGCTCATTTGACGATTGTGGAGAGGTGGTTGTCAGTTTTCCAAACGGCGTGCAGCAATTTGACTTTGGTTGTGATGATGTTCTTACCGCTTCCATAGTTATTGTGGAAGTAACCAATGCAAAAGGTTTAAGTAGTACCTGTTTTAGCGAGATAGGTATCACTGAAGATATTGCACCTGTGGTAAGCTGTAAGGACATTACGGTAGAACTGAATGCGAATGGCCTTGGCTCCTACTCGGCGGATATGCTAGATGACGGGGTAGTAGACAATTGTGGACTGGGTCAGAACAGCTACCCGGTGATACCGGTAACTTGTAATGAAATTGGCACTTTCCCAGTTACTTATACGGTAAGAGATAAGGCGGGTAATGAAGGCGCTTGCACCGGCAATGTAACAGTTATTGAAAAGGTCGCTCCGGTAGCGCTTTGTCAGGATTTGGAAGTGACTTTGGATGAGGCTGGTCAGGCAAGTATTATACCCACGGATATCGACAATGGCTCCTCCGATAATTGCGGAACGCTTGACCTCACAGCAGATCAGACTAGCTTTACTGCTGCCCAGCTTGGAGAAAACACGGTGACGCTAACGGCTACTGATGGTAATGGAAATAGCAGTAGCTGTACTTCCACTGTCACAGTGGAAGCTGGTGTCGTCTTGATTGCCTACGTCTGGGATGATCAGGATGGCGATGGCAAGCAAGATAATGGCGAGCCCGGCTTCAGCGGCGCGCAAGTGGACCTTTTGGAAAGCGATGGAACGCTACTGGCTAGTACTACTACCGATGCTGCTGGCTTGGCCAACTTCACCCAAGTTCCCGCTGATCGCCCGGTCAAGTTGAAATTCTACACCTTGCCGAATTTGAGCTTCACCTTGAAAGACCGAGGTAGCAATAACAACATCGATTCAGATGCGAGCCGTACGAACGGCATGACGGCTACCTTCCAAGCCAACAAAGGCAGTCAAAGCTTTGAAAGCTGGGATGCGGGTATGTGGTCTACGGGAACGGTACAGGCTTACGTTTGGGATGATCAGGATGGCGATGGCAAGCAAGACGGTGGAGAACCTGCTATTGCAGGAGTGCGCGTAGATCTGCTAGAAAGTGATGGTGCTTTCATCGAAACAGCCCAAACGGACGCTTCGGGTATCGCGACCTTCACCGGTATTCCTACTAACCGTCCGGTTAAGCTACAATTCTTCGAAAAGGACGATCATCGCTTCACCTTGAAGGATCGCGGTAGTAATGACAACATTGATTCTGATGCGAGTCGTACGAACGGCATGACGGCTACCTTCCAGCCTAGCATGGGCAACCAGACCATCCAAAAATGGGATGCGGGCCTCTGGTCTCCTGGTCAGGTGAAAGCCTACGTTTGGGATGATCAAGATGGTGATGGGAAGCAAGATGCTGCAGAGCCAGCTGTTGAAGGAGTAGAGGTAAAGCTCTTGGAGAGTGACGGAGCACTGCTGGCAACGGGCCAGACCGATGCTTCCGGAATCGTTACCTTCACGGATGTTCCGGCGGATCGCCCGGTTAAGCTACAATTCTTCGAAAAGGTTGATCATCGCTTCACCTTGAAAGATCAAGGTAGCAATAATAACATCGACTCCGATGCGAGCCGTACCAATGGTATGACGGCTACTTTCCAAGCGAGCAAAGGCAATCAAACGACTGAAAGCTGGGATGCGGGTCTCTGGTCCCCCGGTCAGGTAGAAGCCTATGTCTGGGATGATCGAGATGGTGATGGTAAGCAGGATGCAGGTGAGCCTGGTATCAAAGGGGTATCCGTGCATCTACTAGAGAGCGATGGTACCCTTGTACAGACTGGAACGACGGGAGCTGGCGGACTAGTCAATTTCGACAATGTAGCGGCTAACCGCCCCTTCAAGCTACAATTCTTTACCCTACCTGGCTTTGATTTTACCCTCAAGGATCAAGGTAGCAACAACAATATCGATTCGGACGCCAGTCGTTCCAACGGCATGACGGCCACCTTCCAAGCCAGTACAGGAAATCAAACCTTCCGCTCTTGGGATGCCGGCCTCTGGTCCCCCGGTACAGTAGAAGCCTACGTATGGGATGACTTAGATGGTGATGGCAAGCAGGACGAAGGCGAACCCGCGATTGCTAATGCAAAAGTAGACCTACTAGAAAGCGATGGCACCTTCATGCAAACCACGACGACGAATGAAAATGGCATAGCGACCTTCGGCGGGGTACCAGCCGATCGGGCAGTGAAATTGCAGTTTTTTGAGCCCATCGATCACCGCTTTACGTTCAAGGACAAGGGTAGCAATGACAACATCGATTCGGATGCCAGCCGTAGCAACGGCATGACCGGCACCTTCCAGGCTAGCCAAGGGGGCCAAGTTCACACTAAAATGGACTGCGGACTGTGGAGTCCAGGAGAGGTTGAAGCTTATGTCTGGAACGACCTAGATGGTGATGGCAAGCAAGATGAAGGCGAGCCCGGTATAGAAGGGGTATTCGTAGACCTACTTGAAAGCAATAACGACCTATTGGTGAGCACGGCGACGGATGCCGATGGCATAGCCACTATCCTGGACGTACCCGCCAACCGAGCGGTGAAGCTACAATTCACGGCTCCGGCGGGCTACAGCATCACCCTCAAGGACAAGGGCAGCAATGACAATATCGACTCCGACGCCAGCCTATCCAACGGTAGAACGGCCACCTTCCAGGCGACCATGGGGCAGCAATTGTTTGTCAAATGGGATGCCGGTCTGGTCGAAGAAGGTACGAGTGGAGCTAGAGTGGTTCAAGAGCAACTAGAGACGCCAACTGTCCCCGTGGCATTGGAAGAGGACCTTGAACTAGAAGGTGCTGGCCTTAGTCTAACGGCCTTCCCCAACCCTTTCAGTGAGCAACTCACCATTGAGTTCTACACATCGAAGGCAGGCCCTGCTCGGATTGATGTCTTCAATCTACAAGGCCAGCTGGTACGCAACTTGTACAACGGTCAATTGGATGCTGGCCAACACCAAGTACAAGGATGGGATGGTACCGGTGCCAATGCCAAGTCACTCCCAGCAGGCCTGTATCTGATCCAAATGAAAACGGGAGAGGAAATAGTCAATCAAAAAGTCTTATTACAACGTTAAGCGAAGAATTGACTTTAGACAATGTCTTAGAGAGTCATCTCCATCGTGGAGGTGGCTCTTTTTCTATTAGCGAGTATGTCTGTTTTTAGATAAAAACTATGGAAAGGCTTGGACAGAGCTGCGCAAAAGGTCAAGCATAGGAAACGGTTTAAAAGAGTTCCGGTCACAAATCTTGGTATAAGGGAGTAGTTTGCGTATTTTGTGAATATGATGAGGGAAAGATGAGATGCTTTCTGTTAGGAGGGTTTCGTACGAAGTCGCCCTTGGTACAAGAGCCTTTCAAACACATTATCGCCTATCTAATGAGGTTTTCCCTTTCCTCCCACAACATTACAATAGAAAGGTTGCACCCAAAAGTTGGAAAAACTAGCAGGACAGTGGTGAATCAGCATAGGCTTAGATGTCATAAGGCGAAGTCTAGCAACTGGCAAAGAACAATGATTTTCTTTGTTCTGGCAGGACTATGTACATTGACCAGCACGGCCCAATCTACTTTAGAATTCCAAAACTTTACTCAAAAGGATGGACTGAGCAGCAATTATATACTTTTTTTTCACCAAGATCATCAGGGGTTTATGTGGATCGGAACAGAAGGTGGATTGAGTCGATTTGACGGCCAGCACTTTTTGGAGTTCAACTTTGATCCTGAAGACCCGGAAACGCTGGACAATGACTGGGTAATCCATATTTATGAAGATAGTCAATATAATCTTTGGGTCGGAACCCAAAGGGGGCTTAATCTATTGTATCGAGCCACCGGAAAAATAGAAAGGATACCATGGCTAAAAGATGGTCAAAAGATGCAGGGTCCAGTCAAAATCGTGAGCGAAGTCTCTAAGCATAGGTTTTGGATTCATTCTAAGCTTCATGGCCTTTTTGAGTTGAAAAAAGTGCCTGGAGACCCCAATAATTGGCACACTGAACACTTCGACTTTGAAGACACCCTGCTTAGTTTAGAAAAGCAAGAGCGGGAAAACGAATTTTTGATGGCTTCCACTGATGAACTATGGTTCAATGATGGTGAGACCATAAAACGCCTACATATTCCCTCCCAAAAACTGACTTACTTTAATCTCCCCAGTAATCTGGAAAGTGAATCCAAAATCATTTCTGGCAAACATATGGATGATGGGAACATTATTCTTTATACAGCAGATGCCCTTTTCATCCTAAACACGAAGGCTAAGTCTCCCCAAATAAGGTACCTTCAATCTATAGATTTTCCTCAGATAAAGGATATATTTTATACAGCATATTTCCAAGGAAATATTCAAAAGTACAGCGAGGATGTTCTATTGCTGTGGAATTATCGAGACCCAATCTTGCTTAATGTCAAAACAGGAGCAATCGAATTGATGCGTAGTCGGAATCAGACGACTAAAGAATTTTCATCCGATGAAATTCGTCATATTTACAAAGATAGTCAGGACAATTATTGGATAGGAACAGCAGGGAGTGGTATTTACTATGGACAAAAATCAGAACTTCCGTTCGTCTTTTATCAAAATGATCCAGCAGATCCGAATTCAGTATCCCAAGGACAAGTGCGAACTTTCGTCCAAGATCATCGTGGAGACCTCTGGCTAGGGATTTTAAATCACGGTTTAGATCGGTTTGTTTATACTGAAAATCAAGGCATTCAGAAAAAACAATCCGTGGTTTCTATACCCAATCAGCCTAATACTTTAGCTAGCGATCGAATGGTTAAAATCATTCAAGGTCCTGAAAATTCGATTTGGATAGCGACGCTCACCCATGGAGTGGTAAAAATGGATAGTACCAGAAAACAGTTTATTTACATCAACGAATATCTAGGTGATTCTACTTTCCCCAGTGATCATAGGATCTGGGCACTGGAAAAAGACCTGCAAGGTTATATCTGGGCCGGTACTTGGGAGGACGGTCTACTTCGTATTGATCCACGTATCGAATCCATCCAAAGATTCAGACATGATCCAACCGATGAAAACTCACTCTTAAATAATAATATTCGATATCTTTTTGCCGATAGAAATGGGATTTTATGGATTGGCACAGATGACGGTCTTGATAGATACGATCCAAAAAGTCAACAATTCATGCACTACTTGCATGACCCTAATGATCCTACTTCACTTTCTGACAATTTAGTTTGGGCAATATATCAAGATCAGAAAGATGACCTATGGATTGGAACCGACACCGGTCTCAATCGTCTTGATCAGCAAAGTCAAAAATTTGAACGTTTCTATAAAAAAAATGGACTGCCAGATAATACAATTTATGGCATACTAGGGGATGATGAGGGTATCCTATGGGTAAGTACAGAAAAAGGACTCGCTCGGCAATTACCCCCCGGTTCGGACGCCGCATTTTTTCCCTTAGGTTTAGAGAGTGGGCTAGCAACTACCTCCTTTCTTCCTAAAGCTTTTCTGAACAGCTCAAATAGTGAAGAATTATTTTTTGGCAGTACGGATGGCTTCTTATCGGTAAAACCATCGGTACTACAGATAGCTGCTCCCCAACCTAAAATGGCCATCCATTCACTTTCTACTTTCAATCCTTATTTGAAGCAGGAAGAACAGTTTATCGATTACTTTTTGAGGCCCCCAAAGGGGCCCATGAAGCTAGATCACCAAGATCAATCTGTGACCATTACGCTGGCCGACCTCAATTGGATGAACAATAAAGGTCTTCGCTATGAGTATCAATTGACCGGCTTTAATAGTCGGTGGATGCCCTTAGCAGAAGATATGCAGATCAATTTCTCGAATCTGTCACCGGGGAGTTATCAACTTAGGACGCGAGCCAGAAATACCGAAAACATTTCTAGTGAACCAGCAATGTTAGTGCGTCTCAGGGTTTATCCACCTTGGTGGAAAAGCATGTGGGCTTACATTTGCTATTTCCTATTGGCATCAGGGATAATTCTTGTTATGTATCGTTTCCAGCTCCGTCGGCAAATCGAAAAACAGGAAGCACAGAACTTAAGAACGCTCAACACACTTAAAAACAGACTGTATACCAATATCACCCACGAATTTCGTACCCCACTCACGATCATCAAGGGAATGATAGGAAAAATCAACCAAAACCCTGACCAATGGGCGACCAGGGGAACCCAAATGATTAACCGAAATGCCGATGAACTATTAAGCCTCGTCAACCAAATTCTGGAATTGCGAAAGCTGAAAGCCGGTAAATTGCACCCCAAAATGGTGCAAAGAGATATACTCCCTTTTATCAAATACATCATCGAATCTTTCCATTCCATGGGGAGCGAAAAGGGGATTCAACTCGTTTTCAGGCCTGGCTTCGAAGAACTTGTTATGGATCACGATCCGGATATGATTAAGCGGATCGTTTCAAATCTATTATCCAATGCCATCAAATACACCGAAAATGGGGGGGAAGTAAGTTTAATAGTGGATATCGTTCCTAGTCCGGAAAACATAGAACAGGAATGGCAACAAAGTCTTTTAATTACGGTCACCGATGACGGGCTTGGTATTCCCGAGGACCAATTGCCTTTTATATTCAATCGATTTTATCGGGCTGATCAATTTGATGGCACTAAGCAAAAAGAAGAAGGGTCAGGAATTGGATTGTCCCTAACCCATGAATTAATACACCTTTTGGGCGGGACCATCAAAGTGGAAAGTACCCTTGGTGAGGGAAGCCGATTTTTGGTTTGGCTGCCATTAGCCGGATAGCTCCTGCTGTGGAAGAAGCGCCTCTTTTAGAAACAAATACTTTGGTCACCGCAAAAGCGTTTGAAAAAGATTGGGCTACAGCCCCTGAAAAGAGCGCAAATGAAGCACTACCCAATTTGCTGATTATCGAAGATAATGCCGATGTACGGCAATACTTGACTTACTGTCTAGAGGGGCATTATCAACTATCTTATGCTGTAGATGGCGGTGCCGGTATAGCAAAAGCATTAGAGGAGGTGCCTGATATTATCATCAGCGATGTGATGATGCCTAAGAAAAATGGATATGAAGTTTGTGACACCTTAAGAAAAGATATACGGACCAGCCATATCCCCATCATTATGCTTACCGCTAAGTCAGATGCCGATTCCAGGATTAGCGGCTTACAAGTTGGTGCTGACGCTTATTTGGCTAAACCATTCAATGAGAAAGAATTGTTTGTCCGACTCGAAAAACTGCTCGAGATCAGAAAGACCTTGCAGGAGCGGTATCGATCAATGGATGGGAATGAATCCGTCGAAGCTCCCGAAAATAGGTTAGAAGACACCTTCATTTTGGAAATACAGAAAATCATCTATAACCATCTTTCCGATGAGACGTTTGGCATCGCTGAATTGTGCCAGGCTATTCATATGAGTAGAACCCAATTACACAACAAACTTAAATCCCTCACCGGTCAATCCACCTCCCGCTACATCCGATCCCTTCGCATGCACAAGGCCAAGGAACTGTTGGCTAATCAAGCGGAGCTCAACATCACCGATATCGCCTTCGAGACTGGCTTTTCCAACCTAAAATATTTTTCCAAAATCTTCGCCGAAGAAATCGGCTCTTCCCCCAGTCATTACCGCAAAAAGCACCTTTCTGAACAATAAGGAGAACTTTTTGAACAATAAGGAGAACGCCTCTTTTCTTCACTCCACACCTTTGTAGCGAACCAATATTTATCATCTATTTAGGTTGGGTTAACGACCGCTGTGATTCAACATAGAATAACGGAAACGTCGCTTCTATACGCTTCACCTTGGCTTGGCCATCAACTAAGTAATAGCTAATTATGAGAACTATTAAAATGTCTTTTAAATTACCCTTGTTTTTATTCGCCTGGCTACTCATAGTGCACTCAAGCCAGGCACAGATTGTACTCAGCCCTGACGTAACTGCCAGGACCACCCTTTTAAGCCCCCCTGACGCGATCATTCCCGAGGGATTGGAATCCATCAGCATCGTCCTCAATGGCGGGGATGGTGGAAAGATAGATTTTCGAGGTAGCTGCAATGTATTTATTGGCGGTGGGGAGGCGGCCACCGTGCGGGCTACCTATAAAGTATCCCCCAGACCGGGTGAAATAGAAAATGCTTTGCAACCGGGCGGTACGCTAAGAGCCTTTGTGGGACGAAAGGGGGGCTTTCAGGACCCCTTGTGTTCTAACGCAACCATTCTGTCTGGCGGCGGGGGCGGGTCCACTGCCATCCTGTATCTACCTCCTGGAAAAAATCCGTTAGAAGGAGAATGGATACTTCTAGGAGTCGCAGGGGGTGGGGGCGGCGCCAGCCGTCCCACCGCCGGTGTTCGGCTGGATGGAGGGGGCGGTAATGCTGTTACAAAAGGGGACAACTCAAGTATATTAACAGCTACATTAAGTGGAGGGGACTTTTTTGCTGACATTTGTGCCGATAATAACGTAGGGTTCAACCGGCAAGGAAGGGGAGGAGAACTCCACTGTAGTCGTATCTTCGACCAAGATGGGGATAACGTGACTGTCGGTTATAATGTTCCTTCTATCACGATAGATGGGGTAACTTATGACTATATACGGGTTAGCTTTGATAATCCGCTCCAGGTATCCTCTACGGGCGGCGACGGTCCGGGGAGTTCACCGACCGGGGGGGATGGATTTACGGGCGGTGGTGCTGCGGGCGAAGGCGGCGGCGGCGGCGGTGGCCTGAGCGGCGGCGCAGCATCTTCTAGGAAGCCAGGCGGCGGCGGTGGGTCTTATGTGCTGGAAGGACTATACGGGGCTTCTGACGTCTCTAAAATCCCCGGTGACAGTGGTGAAGGGAATGGAGATTCTGATCTGGCCAATGGTTTTTTAGAGATCACTACCGTTGGAGCACCACCGGAGGCAAGATGTAAGCCCACCGTCACGATTAGCTTAGACCAAAATGGCAATGGCTCTTTGTCTATTGCTGATGTGAATGATCGCTCAAGGGTTCCGGAGGGGGGAAGTGGGGCCTTGGTTTCCGGCCTTGGTGCCCAATTACCAGAACCGTTCCCATTGGACTGCTCTTTTCCCGAATCCTTTCAAGTTGGGCTCTTAGTCCTTGATGCGCAAGGTGCCATAGTAGATCAATGTATCTCCACTATTTCAATCGAAGATAATGATAATACCCCCCCGACTGCGGTTTGCCAAAATACCACCGTCCAGCTAAACGCGCAAGGGATGGGCTCCATCACTCCTGCCCAGGTAAATAATGGCTCTTTCGACGATTGTGGCATTGCTGAGGTAAGCCTGGATAAAAGCAGCTTCGACTGCAGCGATGTCGGCGAACAAACCGTGACCCTCATGGTAACTGATGAAAACGGTAATTCCAGCACCTGTTCTGCTATGGTCACAGTTGAGGATAATATCACTCCAGAAGCTAAATGCCAGGATATTACGATCCAATTGGATGAAAATGGCCAGGCCACCATCACTCCGGAGCAAATCGACAATGGCTCTTTCGACGCCTGTGGCATTGCTGGCCTCTCCCTGAATAAAAGCAGCTTCGGCTGCACCGATGTTGGTGAACAGGAGGTGACGCTCACGGCGACTGACGTCAACGGTAACTTCAGCACCTGTAATGCCACGGTAACGGTGGAGGACAATATTGCGCCCACCGTTTCCTGCCAAGACGCAACCGTCCAAATTGACGCTAATGGCAGGGGTTTGCTTTCATTCGCGGACATCGACAACGGCTCCAGCGACGCCTGTGGCATTATGATAATGGGACCGGATAAAAATATTTTCGACTGTGCCGATGTCGGCAAGCAAACGATTACCTTCACGGCCACGGATTTCAGCGGGAATTCTAGCACCTGCACCGCTACCGTTACGGTGGTGGATGAGATTGCGCCGACCGCTTCCTGCCAGGACGTAAGCGTACAGCTCAACGCTAGTGGCAATGGGGCCATCAAAGCTACGGCAATCGACAATGGTTCCAGCGATGTCTGT
Organism: Saprospiraceae bacterium; assembly: GCA_013214355.1. Taxonomy (GTDB): domain Bacteria; phylum Bacteroidota; class Bacteroidia; order Chitinophagales; family Saprospiraceae; genus DT-111. The sequence goes on from JABSSL010000021.1 coordinate 111,040, forward strand.
GGCATTTCGAACCTTTCGCTGAATAAAAGCAGCTTCGACTGCACCGATGTCGGCGAGCAACCCGTAACGCTCACGGTGACTGATCTCAACGGCAATTCCAGCTCCTGCACCGCTACCGTTACCGTTGAAGACAATGTTGCCCCGGTAGCTTCTGCACAGGACATCACCTTACACCTCGGTGACGCCGGAGAGGCTCCCCTCATGACTGGTTATATAGATAATGGCTCTAACGATGCTTGCGGCATTGCCTCCCTGAGCCTCGACAAGACCGCCTTCACCTGCAGCGATGTAGGCCCCAATATCGTGACCCTCACCGTAGCAGACAATAACGGCAACACCAGTACCACGACCGCTACGGTTACAGTGGTGGATGAGATTGCGCCAATCATGACTTCTCAAAATATCACCATCCAATTGGATGCCAACGGACAAGCATCTATTACGGCTGCCGATGTAGATAACGGAAGCAGTGATAATTGTGGCATAGCTAGTGTAGAAGTGAGTCCATCTAGCTTTAATTGTGACAATCTAGGTGCCAACACAGTAACTTTGACAGCGACAGATGTAAATGGCAATGTCAGTACAGGAACGGCAACGGTAACCGTAGAAGATAATATCGCTCCCGTCTTAAGCTGTAAAGAGGTCACCTTAATTCTAAATGAAGAAGGCTTTGTTAATTTTGATAATGACATCATAATTGAAAATGTATCCGACAATTGTGGATTGGCAGAAAATATCTTCCCCTCAAATAAATGGACTTGTACGGAGGTTGGAACAAATGCTTTTACCGTTTCAGTGAAGGATTTGGCTGGAAATGAGACTTCTTGTACGGCCAATGTAATTATTGTTGATGATAGGGCTCCTGCAGCTTTTTGCAAAGATGTGACGATCGCTTTAGATGAAAACGGAAATGCAATACTTGATGCCAATCAACTAAATGATGGCTCTACAGACAATTGTGGCCCTTTGAACTTTGCAGAAATACCACTTAATTTCTCGGCCAGTAAAATTAATTTCGATTGCTCAGAGATAGGAGATCATGAGGTTACACTAAGCGTAAGCGATGCCGCCGGGAATACGGCCACTTGTAATGCTACCGTAACCGTAGAAGACAATATCGCTCCGGTAGCCAAATGTAAAGATGTAACTGTAACGCTTGGACAAAATGATAGAGTAGAATTTGAGGTAACAGATGTAGATGATGGATCTTATGATAATTGTGGAGATGTTACCATAGAGATGGGTCAAAATTTTGTTAGCTGTAATTATCCTTACACCCAGGGAAGTAGTATTTCTGTAACTGATGAAAGTGGGAATACCGCCAGTTGCAGCTTTACAATTTTTGTTACGGATGAAAATACACCACCAGTTGCTAAATGTAAAGACATTACGATTGCATTAGATGAGTCTGGAAGTGCTACCATTGCTCCGGCTGATGTAGATGATGGTTCCTACCATACTTGCGATGGTATTACCAATATGACATTGAGCCAAACTACTTTTGATTGTACCAATATTGGGGAGAATACGGTCACCCTTTCCGCATCTAGTCTTGTAGGTCTAACAGGTACCTGTGAGGCGAAAGTAACTATAGAAGACAATATTGCTCCAATAGCAAAATGTAAAAACATTGAAGTGACGCTGCCTGCTTCTGGCCGGCTTACCATTCCTGTACAAGATGTTGATAATGGTTCAACGGATAATTGTGGCGAATTGACCTATTCATTGGAAGGAGCTGAAAGCTTGACAGTTGACTGTAACTGGGCCTCGTCAGGAGGATATATTGAAGCAGCTTTAGTAGTTAAAGATCAAAGTGGAAATTTTGACTTTTGTAATTCCCAAATAAGTGTTAGAGATAATATAGTGCCTACAGTAGAATGTAAAGATATTACCGTTGAACTCGATGAGGATGGGAACGTACGATTTTCCCCTAATTTGTTAATTGAAAACTTTATAGATAATTGTAATGAAAGGTATAGAGTAACGACCGATCAGCCCACCTATACTAATTTTTTTGGATTTCCATTTGTCGATTATGATTGCACCTACCTGGGAGAGAACACGGTAACACTTACTGCTACTGATCCGGGTGGAAACTCCGCCACTTGTAATGCAACCGTAACCGTAGAAGACAATATCGCTCCGGTAGCCAAATGTAAAGATGTAACTGTTACGCTCGGACAAAATGATAGAATTGCAATTGATGTAACCGATATGAACGATGGTTCTTACGATAATTGTGGAGATGTTACATTAAATAATGGACTAGAACAAATTTATGTTAACCGTGATTATCCTTACACCCAAGGGAGATATCTTACCGTAACTGATGAAAGTGGTAATACAGCCACTTGTCTCGCTGTAATTTTTGTTACGGATACCGACACACCCCCAGTTGCTAAATGTAAAGACATTACGGTTGGCTTAGATGAGTCTGGAAATGCTACCATTGCTCCGGCTGATGTAGATGATGGTTCCTACTATACTTGTGATGGCATTACGAATATGACCCTGAGTCAAACTACTTTTGATTGTACCAATATTGGGGGAAATACCGTTACCCTTTCCGCCTCCAATCTTTTAGAAAAAACAGGAACCTGTGAGGCTACAGTAACAGTGGAAGACAATATCGCTCCAGTAGTTAATTGTATTGATGTCACTATTGCTCTTTTTTCAGGCTCTAATGGCTCCCCTTCATTTGCTTCCATTGTCAATGCATCTTTATATGAAGGCGTTTCAGATAACTGTGCTGCTATCGAACCCCCTTTCGAGCGTTATGATTTCTCCTGTGAAGATGTAGGTACCCATCAAAGAACAATTACTGTTAAGGATGAGTCTGGAAATGAAACTTCTTGTACAGCCAATATTACGGTTGCCGATCTTTTCCCAGTAACAAGAGTGGACTGCCAGGACCTAACTATTCAATTGGATGAATCAGGAATTGCTTCTATTGAAGTAAGCGAGATTGAAAAGAGCTCATTTGACAAATGTGGCATTGTAAGCCGGTTACTAGATCAAGCGACTTTTGACTGTTCTAATCTTGGAACTAATACAGTAACCTTAACAGTAGAAGGAGTTAGTGGAAATACAGCCTCCTGTGAAGCAACCGTAACCGTAGAAGACAATATTGCTCCCAATCTAGTCTGCCAGGACCTAACCATCCAACTAGAAGATGGTATTGCGTCTATCCCAACCTCCGCTATTGTATTAAATAAAACAGATAACTGTGAAGCCAATATCGGCGATACTGAAATTCTGAACTTTGATACAGATGACGCCGGAAAAACAATAGAAGTAAGCCACACTATAGTAGATGCAGCTGGAAATACCGCTTCCTGTATAGCAAATGTAACGATTGAAGGCCTTACCCAAGAGCGTTTATCTCCTATTTTGGAAGGGGTAAATTTTGATACCGATAAAAAGAAATACGTAGCCTGCTTCGGCTATCTTAATGGCAATACGGGAAATGTAACTGTTGAGATAGGAGGAGATAATAAATTTACGCCAGGTACAGATCTTGGCCAACCAACCGAATTCCTTCCCGGTCGTCAGGTAAGCGTATTCTGCATTCCGATGGAAACGGGTCAAAACTATGTATGGACCCTGACTGGTCCGGATGGACAGACACGTACCGCTACGGCTGGCTTCCCCAACAATGATGTCGATGGAGACGGGGTAATCGATGAACAAGACAACTGCCCGGATACCTTCAATGCCGGTCAGGCGGATAACGACAACGATGGCGTTGGCAACGTTTGCGATAACTGCCCGGATAAGAAAAACAGCGGGCAAAAAGATTCCGACGGCGACGGCATCGGTGATGCCTGCGACCCCTGTCCTAACTTGAGCAACCTCATCGACACCGATGGCGACGGCATCTCTGATTGCGAAGACAACTGCATCGACGAGCCCAATGTCGGGCAGGCCGATAAGGACAACGATGGCATCGGCGATAAATGCGATAACTGCCCCGATAAGAAAAACAGTGGGCAAAAAGATTCCGACGGCGACGGCATCGGTGATGCCTGCGACCCCTGTCCTAACTTGAGCAACCTCATCGACACCGATGGCGACGGCATCTCAGATTGCG
>JABSSL010000210.1 GCA_013214355.1 Saprospiraceae bacterium
CCGGCCGCTACTTCTTCCAATAAGGCGGGAAGCGTTTGTTCTAAAAACGCCACTTGAGCAGCTTCTTCCGCTTTACTCGATACCGCTTTAGTCTGCTTATATTCAAAACCTAAACGATGTAATAAATCACGCATCCCGGATGTACTGTAACGCACCCCAAAGGTCTGCCATACATAGGCACAAACGGCTTTGGCATCCTCGTACAGATATTCATCCAAATGAATAACAAGAAGTTGTTCCTGTTCCTCACTTAACTTACCACTATAAGGCACATAGCCATCTTCCATGTACTGCTTTAGACCTCTCTGCTCATAAGCACGTACATACCGACGTATCGTATTATCATCCAGCGTTAAACTTAATTGAATCGTCTCCATTGACAACTCCTGATGAAGCATTAACAACACCGTTGCTTTAATAAAGCGACGACGATGAAAACGATCCTTTTTCTGGATTCGTTGTAACTCTTTAATCTCCGATGGACTTAACTTGATTTTCACAACCAAAAAATACTAACTTTTCCCAAACTAATTCGCTAGCAGTATAAAAGCTCTTGTTCGTTGGGTAAGCGATACCACCCTTTATAGGTTTTATCCCTACGGGTAGTGAACTCAATTGCATTAATACCCGGTGAAATTAAATTTTTACTTCCGGATGTCCATCTATAGGTATTTTCGATTTGTTGGTCCTGCCATGCAATACTTGTAATTTCGGTCCAAGGAATTTGTTCGCCATTCCAATCAAGATAAGCCACCCGAACACTTAATGTCCCGAGGACTTCTTTTTCATGCTCTACTTTAGTGAAAAATCGCCTAATTCGAATAACTCCGACAAGGATTAAACAAACAACAAGGACAATGCTAAAAATTAGGGAGTCCTCAAAGTCTTGAATAAATAGAAAGCAAATCATAAAGGTCCCAATTAGGGTTAGAATGACCTTATGATAGGTTGTAAACCTCTTTTCTCGGTAACTTTTATAAAGAGTAAAGGTGGTTCCCATTGGCTATTAATATTCGATATACACAGGCTTCTACAAGACCGTTTTACATTGTTCAGATAGGGTTCGTCCTCTGTTTTTCATTCCCTTTTTCTATGATTTTCCTCTTCGCTGATCAATTCGATATTAATTCGATCTAAGACATTAATAGATTGCTCGACCTTTTGATTATCCTGTTTCGGTTGATACCAATCTAGTTCGGAAAAGTACGCTTTCCATTTTTGAGAACTAAAGTTATAGCCATAATCCGCATAAATCTCATTTCGCATGATCGCTAATTGAGCGGCAGTATGCTTTTTCAATTCTTCTTCGGTAACGAAGCGGATTGCTGTAAAGGGATATTTCCGATGTTCCCGAGGTTTGTAAGCGGGTATTTGTGTTATAAGTCCTAAGGTATCTACCCGGTGGTACTGGTATTGGACCGATCTTTTCTGGAGTGTATCCAGCGTCGTATCATACCACTCCTCCCTTTTTATTGAAATAATTAAACCTTTATGATAGGTACTAATGGTCTTCCGGGTAGACCCTAAATCTGCAAAGTGCTTACTATATAATTGGAGCTGGCTAAGTAATGAATCCTTTTTGTCCAAAGTATAAAGAGATTCAAATCTACACATACCTCCAGCACAGCAGGGTCTGCCTACCAGAAAGATATCGAAATACTTTTCTTCTCTAAAATCAATCGAATAGGCCCTGTTTTCACATTCGTTGAATTTGATTTTAAAGTATCGCTCCCCAAGAGCCAATGGAATAAGCTGGTCATAATCATCTTCTGATTGTACGCCTATTTCTAGTAGGTCACGTTCGGAAAAATAAAATCCGAGAGCTTGTTCTTCGCTTTCTTGGGTAATTCCTAGAATTGGTAGAAGAGTAGCAATAAATAGCGTTGAAAATCTCATTATCGGATGTCCAGGTAGTTAGGTGAAATGGATATATCCAATATCGAAACGAGCTACTAATACTTACCCATATATCTAGTCCTTTCACTGATTCTTTAGCAACTCATAATCCACTAACACTAAGCGAATACTGGCAATGACCAATTCCGGATCATCCCATTGGATGTAATGCCCGGCATCACCACTGTACAAAAACATGCCTTTGTCCACGGATTGGACGACGTCCATCCAGCGTACGGTGCGTTGCGCCTGCTTCGAGCGGAATAGGAGTTCCGCATCGTATTCCGTAGAACGGTACTTCGGTGGAGTATCAAAGCGACCACCCCCTAAAATATGAACCGGAATATTGGGTAAGGTATGGGCATTGATCGTAGGAAATTCGGCCGCTCGGATGGCTTCCAAGTATTGTCC
>JABSSL010000211.1 GCA_013214355.1 Saprospiraceae bacterium
ATAAGCAATAGCGCCCTTCGGGACGCTACTGCTCATAGCCAAAACATTGTGGTGAATAGAAGCACTCCGAATGAAAAGAAGAATCGTCATACTAATTTTTTTAATAACCTCATTCTCCTGCTTTGCAACTAATCAAGAGGACGACATTCTAATTTTTAACGAGGACACAATTTTTCTTCAAATTTTTCTACTCGAAGACTTGAATCTAATTGACAATCCATTTGGTGCAACTAGACAGACCGCTCCAAGTACTGCATGCTGGAGAGGTTACAGAGCCGTATGGAGAATTCAGGACAACAAACTATATCTAAGTAGAATTATTAGATGCGAGTCGGATGACAAGAAAGGAGATGAGAATTTAGAAGAACTATTTAAAAAGAATAGAGTTGCTTTTGAAGCAAAAGGCGACATGATTTTTGCAAGCTGGGTGACCTCCGATATGTTCCTTATGAACTTTTCAAAAGCCGAATATTCAGACAACACCTACCTGTACAACGGTGCTTACGAAAAGAAAAGAAAGAAAGAGGATGCTTTGAAGCTAAAAATTGTAGACGGAATAGTAACTCTGAACTCCCGTTAAACTCACCACAACAAGCGATATGGACGCATGGCCTTACTTAGCCCTCTGCAAAGAGTCTGCTAACCATCCCGCTCATCAGCCGCCAGGAAAGTGAAGTGCTTTCTACTATCTTCTGTTTGTGGGGTTTTTTATTTGTATAGCACAGTGCCAGTTTGATACTTTGAATGCACCGGCAGATTCGCTAATTTCATCGCAATTAATAAAGCTCGGAGTGTAAGCTTCCCCTGAATTTGATCCACTCAAAATCAGAGTTCCAAACCTAGTAAAATTCTTCAAGTACCTGTCTGGGTGTTTTGTTGTTCAGTGCTTCATGAGGTCTATTTTGATTATAATCGTGTTGCCATTGCTGCGCTTGCTGCCTGACTTCCTTTAAGTTTTTGAAGACATAGGCATTAAGTAGCTCTGTCCTGAGAGAGCCATTTAGCCGCTCGATATAGGCATTTTGTGTGGGTTTACCAGGCTGAATGAAGGCTAGTTCAACATTATTCTGTTTACTCCACTGATCCAGTTTGTTGGAAATAAACTCTGGACCATTATCTATTCGGATCATCTCTGGTGTTCCACGAAAATCTTTTATCCGGTCAAGGACTCTGATGACCCTTAATGAAGGTAGCGTAGTATCGGTTTCCATAGCTAATACCTCACGATTAAAGTCATCAATTACATTCAATATTCTGAAGCGAGTACCATCCCAAAGGCTATCGGTCACAAAATCAAGTGACCACACCTGATTTGGTTTTTCCGGTTGAAATAACGCTTGTTTGACTCTTGCAGGCAGCCGTTTTCTAGCTCTACGACGGATATTTAACTTCATTTGCGTATAGACTCTGTAAACACGTTTGTGGTTCCAGCCATATCCTTTACGCCGCAAGCGATAGAAACACTTCCAAAATCCGATGGATGGATGTTTTTCAACCAAATCGGACAACTCCATGACCACCTGCTCATCATCCGGTGGTTTATGTGTGTAACTAAAACTACTTCTCGATAGATTTACTGTCTGACATGCCTGACGCATACTCACTTCGAAATGAAGGAGCATATGATGAACCAACACCTTCTTCTTGTCAGCAGTTAAAGCTTTTTTTCTACTGCATCTTTGAACGCTTCATGGGTCAAACTTAGATCAGCAAACATGCGCTTAAGTCTACCATTCTCTGCTTCCAGTTCCTTTAATCGCTTGAGCTGGCTAGTATCCATGCCACCATACTTAGCTTTCCAATTGTAGAAGGTCGCTTCGCTGATTCCATGCTTCCTGGCTACCTGCGAAGGCTTCACGCCAGCCTCATTTTCCTTGATGGCTGAAATGATCTGTTGTTCTGTAAATCTGCTTTTTTTCATTGTTATATCATTTAAAGTTAGAAAATATGCTTCGCCTTGGGGCTCAGCCAACTCTAATTTTAAATGGACAACTTTTAGGGAAGCTTACATTACTCTTTTTTTCTGGATTTGATAGTTCGAAAAGCTTATTGATATTCCCTCCTGTTCCAATTGCGGTAATTTTCTCTCCTCTTTTGAATGCGTATTTTCCTACCCATTCACGCATTTCTTCCCATGCTTCAAAAGTGTCTTTACCTTCTAAGGTCCTAACAGATCCTAGTTTGAAAGACTGAGAAAAGATCTTCATTTGTTTTTGATAGATATTGAGTTCTGTACTACCACCTCCTACATCTATGTGGATGTAATGATCGTCA
>JABSSL010000212.1 GCA_013214355.1 Saprospiraceae bacterium
CGAAGGATCGGAGCCTTAAATAAACTGGAGTTGGCAACAATTTCGGCTGACTTCTCTTTAGGCGAGACAATGTATTTCATAATGGTTTCAACCTTTTTAATGCCAACAATGTCCATAATGACTTTGTAAGGTATTCCATCTTCATGAGCGAGAGTAATGAAGGTACGCCTAAAGGTATGCGTGCTAATACACTCGTATTTGGGTTGTGTTACTTCAGTGGGTTTACCGCTGATGTTTTTTACCATTTTGAAAGGCTCATTCATCCCAGCATCCTTAGCAACAACCTTTATATAGTCATTGAACTTCTGGTTGCTGATCTTAGGCAGAGTCCCTTTGTACTTATTCAGGATTGATTCTACGATAGGATGTAGAGGAATAACGGCCTCTGTGGTCATTTGACTCTTCTTTGTCTTTATCCTGATATATTGCTTTCCTTGTCTCGTTTCTATGCTATTTGGACCAATCTTCCAAAGATCCTGAAACCGCACTCCAGTAAAAGCATATACCAAGGCTAGGTCTCTAGTTTTCTCCCTAAAGCCTTCTAGCTCCATGTGGTATAAATAGTTCAACTCATCAATAGAGAAGTAAGTCTTATCTACTGGCTTTTCGGGAACAGTAAAATAAAGGAAGCTGTCATTCTCGTGATATCCTTCTCTTTTTCCTTCCTTCATCACTTTTTTCAACACCTTAATATACTGCCTTGCTGTATTGGTTTGCATTGGTACGGCATAAAGGTGTTCTAGGAAGCGATAAAAGAAACTATCATTGATTCCGTCCCAGTCAATCTTAGGGGAAAGTGCTTTTATATGGTTTATCGTGGTTTGATAATGCTTCTTTCTACCGTCACTTAATTTTACCGATCTGTCATCAATAAAGCTTTGGAAGTAAGCTAAAAAGGATCTATCATCTTCCTGCGCTTCTTTCTTTTGACGCACTTCATTCAACTTATCACGCATCCCTTCTTTTGTAAACTCGATCTCCTGGAGCTGACAGGAACGATAATACTCCTTTGCTTCTTCCTCCAGTTTATCCAAAAGCATGTTTAACAACTTATAGCCGGGCCAGTTCCGTTTTGCTCTTTCCTTGCTGTCATCCCAGTATTTTGGGCTGATTTTCTCACCTGTGCTATACTGAATGGGTTTGGCTTTGCCATACCGGAAGATTAGGTATATCAGCGTCAGTTCTTTCTTTTTGCTGTGTAGATTGAATTTGACAGTCATATATTATAGGTTTTGTAAACCGTACGTTGATCTGTACGTTGCCCTATGCACACTGATTTTTATTGAATTCCATGAATTTCTATTAAAAATACATGAAAAAATATTTGGAAACATGGAAAAAAATGTATTATATTTGTAGTGCAATACGACAAAACAATATACAACATTGAAAATCAATTACATTATAAAGTGAGGAAAAAATAAGGGGTTCGAATCCTGTCGGGATCACTTATTTAACTTCTTATTACGTTGATTTTCAATAGGTTACAAGGTTTTTAAAATTACCTTACGTTGTTTTGTACGTTGAAATGTAATTTTTTAAGCTGTAATAACCTATTGAAGCAATGACAAAGACACATCTTACTTCCAAGACTCATTGGAAGAAAAAATTTAATTACGATTATCTAGGGACCTACTCATTAGAAGAAGGTCAAGATCTAATTTTAACTATTCGCGAAACCAAGGATGAAAAAGTAACTGGTTCGAATGGTAGCTCCGATAATTGTTGGGTCTTCTATTTTGAAGAAGTCAGCAAGGGGATGGTCATGAATAGGACTAATTCTAAGATTATTCAAAAAATCCACAAAAGTCCATACATCGAAGATTGGGTTGGGAAAAAAATCCAAATCTACGCAAAGTCAGGTATTCGAGCTTTCGGTGAAATCACTGACGGTCTACGAGTCAGAGAGTTTGTACCTAAAGACGATGGAGGTAAAAGAAGGATCAAAGCTAAAATAAGAACCGCGCTATCTTCTTACAAAGGTGATGATATTGACCAGATCAAGTCAAGTCTAAATCAAGCCGTTCAATCTAAGTCTGATACTGAAGAGTTTTTGCTAACCATCTTAAAGCAGCTTCAGTCATGATTAAGCTACATTACGATGTTGTACAGGGAACAATAGAGTGGCACGGCTTGAGAAAGGGCAAGATTACCGGAAGTACTTGCAAT
>JABSSL010000213.1 GCA_013214355.1 Saprospiraceae bacterium
TGGCTGTTAGCTTTTCGGTTAGCGACTTCACCTCATCGTTGTACTTGGTTTCCCAACTTTGAACGAGTTTTAAGGTGTCATCTAACTGCTTTTGCAATACCTCGTTTCCTTTCCCACTTTTGAGCTTTTCCTGTAAATCGGAATTAGTGTTTTTCAACTTTTCGATTTCAGCCTTCAATTGATCATCGCCACCAGTAGTTGAGGTTTTCTTGATCTGCTCAAATGCTCGTTTTGCATAAGCATAAGTCTTCTCGCCTTGCAATTTTTCAACTCCGGAAGCTGTCAAAATGTCTTTGTCTAGCCCTCCGTAAATCTCACCGATCCTTTGACCGATGACAGCCGCTTCATTATTGGCTGATAGTGTTGTAATTGCTGCAAGTTGTTCTTCTGTTAGGGTATCTAGTCCCTTTGTTTGTTTGAGTAGTTCAGTTGTCAATGCCATCTTCCCTTCGATGTTAGGTTGTTTGTTATGGATTATAATTTTTCAATCTTCGCGTCCAGTTCGTCGGCTTTCTTCTCTAGTGCGGTAATTTTTGAATCAAGAACTTTAGCGTCCTTTCTTTCGATCAATGGGTTTGCTTTCTTGATCTTAAGGCTTTTGATCTCAGCCTCAACACCTTTTAGCTCCCAATTGTAATACACTTTCCAGCCTTCCTTCGGTGCGTGTAGGATCTCGTGGAGCGTCCAGCCTTGTCCCGGTAGGAACTTCAAGCGGTCAGCTAAATCTTTAGGGCTGAACTGCATGATTTGGGGCTTGCTGACTCGTTGATCAGTACCAGGAACAAATTGTTCCCGTTCCATCTTGACATGTACCATGCCTTCCTCGCCTTTCTTAGGCTGGTACTTGGGCTTGGCTGCTGCCCGTGTTTTCTTGACTTGTGGTTGTTTTGTACTGCTTTCCATATCTCAATAGTTCGTTTTTTATAGCTTCAATTTTCTTATCAAATTCCAGTGCTGCTCCAAATTGGGTAACACTTATATTTTCTCGCTCAAACCGTTGAATTAAGCTTGAGAAGTTGACTTTCAAAAAATAATCCTCAAAGGGTAGACCATCATTCCTATACATTTCCCGCACATCACCCTTAGTCAAATGCCGGAAAGGATCAAGGTTTTTCAAGATGTTTATCCGGTGTAGCTCATTGGGGTTATTCCGATACTTTGTTTTATTGTATTCATCCTCGATCATATCAAGGATGGAATCGTTTAAGCCTTTATTTCGAGCTTTTTCGTACCAGTCGAGCAATTGATCCGGAGACATCAAATAAAACTCTGTGCCGTAGCTGTATGAGTTGCCAATGAACGAATTGCCATATCTTAGTTTGCAAATCATCCAGTTCCGCCACTCATGAGCCTTTTCGAATTGAGATTTCAAGTTCCTTAACGCCTGGGCTTTGCTTTCAAAGCTGGCGAATACCTGCTTCTCATTTATCGCTTGATCGTTGATTGGATCTCCGCCGTATCCCGTTACATTTTCGAATATTTCGACTTTCAAGCGGTCGATTTCTTCAACTATATATTCTAGGCTGCTCTTGTCTACTGTTACAATCCCGATTGGATCTCTAAGATTTGCCCCGTCGTTTTGTGGACCCGGTGCAGGTACTTCGATAAATGAACCCGCCCCTGTTAGTTTCTTTTTACTACAGACTGGGCACTCTTGGATTGAACCGTCACCATTCATCAAATAATGCCCATTTGCATCCTTCAAGAACCCACCATCACAATAGTCTCGCGTTTCTGTATTCTCGTAGTCACAATCTGCCTCAAAACCCCAAAAAATCGGGAATGGGGCGTAGTTGTCAACCTGTCTTTTGGCGATCATGTAATACAAAAGCCAATCTAGGTTTGATAACTGATTGGTTAAAGGAGATTGCTTTATACTTTTCTCTCTTCGGTTAACTGGCTTATACCAAAGAAACTTTGCAGGACAGCGACCTAAACCGTGATTAACTGCGCTTATTTGCTTTTTCGGACTAGTGGCCCCTGGATCAGTTTCAAACAACTGGAAGCC
>JABSSL010000214.1 GCA_013214355.1 Saprospiraceae bacterium
AAAAATCATCTGATAATAGGTCTTCTTTTTTCATCTTCTGCATGGTGGGTTGTTTAAAGTTACCAAATTAAAATGGGGGGCCATGGCCCCCCATTTTAAAACTTCCACGCTTTTCTGGATACTACCGCCACTCACTGTCCTAAGTGGAGCAGCAAATGCCAATCATTTGTTGAGTAATTTGCAAATGCAAAGGGTGCAATTGTCTGAATCAGATATCGAACTATTACAAAACCTAGCCATTTCCAGGGAGTCGTACTGGACAGAAAGAAAGGCCTTATCGTGGAATTAAATACAGAAATGAACACACCACTTCCCAAAGTAGATATGCAAACCTATCTCCGTGCCCCGCAACGATATGAACTTCGCTCGGGGCACGAAGAGGGAGCGCCTTCTTGTCCTTATGGTAACGCCTATGAGTGGATTGGCTTCGATCTAGAATCGAATATCTATGTGCGATTCACGAAGTCGGTTTTCAAAAAGCTCGTGAATCAATTAGAAAACGAAAACCAGTAAGATCGTACCATCTGTTTACAAACGGAGCTCGATTTTATCTACCCACAATTGCTCCCGATCCAAATTCGCTTTGAATGAGCTAAGCATATAATTTCGGTCATAATGCACCTTGTCTTCGTAGTACAATTTGCCATTGACAAATACCTTCACCTTCTGATTCATATCCACCATTTCCGGAGAAATATTAATCGATAAAGAGGCGAGGCATGAAGTTTTGATATGGAAGGTGTTGTTCTCGTATTTGGCTTCTACTTTACCTGATTTCCTGGGAAAATCAAAGGCTTTTTTATTTACCTCTTTCACCACTAGGCTATCCCGATCATCATAATCCAGCCACTTATCAATCTTGAAATTTAACGGTTGATGCCAAGCCGCCCTTTTAGCTAAAGTATCCAACTTCATAGCCCCTATCCAGTCCATAGCCCCGTATTGATCATCATCAAACTCCCAACTGATCTCCGAAGGAAGTGGGTTCCTTTCCCGCTTTAGCAAATCTGCATACAAAAGCTCATGAGCCGGCTTCGATTCGTCAAATGCGGGGAACCAATGCGGGAAACCATTGTAACGATGTTCCTCGTAATCAGCAGACAAGTTCTCCATCATATCCGTCAGCCTATCATTAGCTCCCGGAGGGTAGTAATAATCCTGATCCGTTGAAAAATTGATGAATGACCGATTTAGGATGTTTTCGATAAAGGTTCCCCCTGTAAACACCTTGGGATAGGTATTGAAACCATAGAAGCCGGCGAATAAAGTAGGTTGTTTCATTAGGTAAGAAAAAGAACCAGTCGCTCCGTTGGAGTGGCCTGTCACAAACACCTTATTGTCATCAATGTGTATGCTTTGTTTGATTTCCTTAACAATGCTTGGGATTAAGAAGAACCCATCATCTGGAATCATCCAATTGAATTGCTTACTCCCACTGGGAAAAACCAAGATGACCTCGTGCTTATCTGCCAACTCAGTATAAAATCGATTCCAACCCGATAGGATACTTTGAGTTTGATAATCCGCAAAATCATTATATCTAACCGCGCCATGTAGAAAGATCAACATGGGGTATTTACGCTCCGGAGTGTAGTTTTCTGGAAGATGTACAAAATAGGAGGTACTAGCGGTATCATTAACGGGCAAAGCAATAGAGTAGTTCCGCTGATTTTTAGCTAAATATGGCTTGTAATTTTTCAGTTGTCGATAGAGGGCTTCTCCGTCCAGGATGTCTTCTCCAAGCTCCTGCGCTATAGTTAAAAACTCTTGTTGTTGTTGTTCCAACTGCTGAAAAAACGCCTCCTTGCGGGCCAAAGCTTTACCCTGTACCTGCTTCCATCGTGGATCTTCCAACAGGTTCTTATCTCGACTTTAGCATTTTAAGAAAAGTGAGAACTCAAGAAAGAGAGTATTAAATTTGAAATAACCACAAATCAAATTTTATGCTTACTCTGCCCTCTGAGTTCTCGAAACA
>JABSSL010000215.1 GCA_013214355.1 Saprospiraceae bacterium
AACGAGATAAAACGAATATCCAAAAACGGGGAAGTCATATTGGCAAAATCTGCCTAATTTCGACCAACCCACTTCGGAAGTGTAGCGCGAGCCTCAGACTACCCCGCCACCCCCCGAATTGCTTCAATAAAAGCATCCAAATCAGACAGGCGGGTATATAGATGCGGTGTCACGCGCACGCCCTTTACTGCTTTTCTATTGATAGCTACGGTAAATATGCGATGCTTATCATAGAAATAGGTAGACAATTCACTAGGCGTCATGCCTTCTACCGCGATATTAGCAATGGCCGAGGAGCGATCCGGAGACAAGGGTGTATTTAGAATTACACGATCCAGGTCTTTCACAGCCGTAGTCCAATACTCCTTTAGATAATGAAGTCGCGCCTGTTTGCGCTCCGGCCCGACTAGCTGATGAAAACGAATAGCGCTGGAAATGGTTAAGTGTGTGGAGACCGGGTGTGTCCCAATGTGTTCAAATTTCCGTATGTCATCCTCCGGGAAAGCTACATCACCAAATAAAGGCCAAACTTTGGCAATCTTGTCCTTCTTCACATACATGATACCAGCTCCCAAGGGGCAGCACAACCACTTGTGCAAACTCGCACCAAAATAATCGCAATTGAGATCGGGAATTTTGAAATTCAGCTGTGCGAACGCATGAGCACCATCTACAATGACTTCTACCCCGTGAGTATGCGCCATATCACAGATTTTGCGGACGGGCAATATCTGTCCACTAATATTGATGAGTTGCGTCACCAACATCACTTTCGTTTTCGGCGTGATGGCTTTCTCATAGCATTCAACTATTTCGCTATCACTCTTTGGATGCAATGGAACATCCACCCATTTCAATACCAAGCCATGTCGCTTCGCTCTTTGTTGAAAAGCCTCTTGCATACTGCCGTAGTCTTGATCACATAAAATAGCTTCATCCCCTGCCTCAAAGTCAAGGCCTGCTATAATTGTATCTAGGGATTCCGTCGTATTCCGTGTGATCACGATTTCTTCTGGGCTACAACCGGCCAATTGAGCGAGTTGACGCTTCACTCCTTGCTTCTCTTCCGCTTGCCTTCTCCGCATGTAAAAGGAGGGAATCTCATTAATCATTCGGATATTCTCTAGTTGAGCTTGCATCACCTCCAATGGTTGCGGACTGAAGTAGCCATTTTCCAAATTAATAAAATGAGGAGATTGTCGAAAGGCTTGCTGAATTTGCAGCCAAAAGGGTTCAAAACGTGCTGCTTCATAAGCAGACATTTGCCCTACCTCCCGTTGAATTTCTTCCAGTTCCTGCAACCAAGTATCATCGACGCCAGATAGGGCGAGTAGCCCTGTAGAGAGACCACCCATTTTCTTTATAAAATCTCTTCGATCCTGTTGAGCCATACGAATAGGATATTTAGGTATTGGTATCAAGGTACGCAATTCAGATCATTAGATATCTACCCGTTTCATGAATAGTGACATCCGTCAACTCTAGGTGTGATTAAAGTTATTGTCCTTCCGCAAAAACACGGGGATATTGTAGGTAATAAGCACCAATTCTATTAACCTTAAATACAAGCTCATGACTTCCCATCTAAGTTTCAGTAGTCAGTTCATGTTGATCAGCCTTTTTGGGCTACTGGGTTTTATCCTTCTGACTATCGGGCTTTTCAAAATATACCTAAAAACGGTCGGAAAACGCGATCTGAGAGGAACGGATAGTGGTGGCAGAAATAAATACCGGGCGGTTGATGTTCATCAATTCCGAGGTAGCTTTATCGGACTAAGTCTAGTCCTCACCTTAGGGCTTACCGTTCTAGCTTTTAACTGGACCACTTACGAAAAGGTGGTTGATGTTTCTGAATACTCTTTAGAGCTTGAAGAGGATATCGAGATCGAACCCCCTCGGAGTGCTACGCCTCCTCCTCCTCCTCCCCCTCCACCAGTGATCCAGGAA
>JABSSL010000216.1 GCA_013214355.1 Saprospiraceae bacterium
TCCAGCAGGGGCGCCGTGGAACATGTTGTCCACATTGTAAGGCGGATCAATCCAAGTTATCTCCTGATATGGAGGCGGATTGGGAGGCTGAGGCTGAGGAATAGTCTGATTAGCCCCTTGCAATGGCGTGCAGAGTCGATAAACGATAGAATCACCATCCAGGTCTATCGCGGATTGATCAAATGAAATCGGCTGATCTACACAGATATATAGAGGAGGCCATTCTTGAAATTTTGGGTTACTATTGCACTCTAAAAGGGCTTGTTCCGAAATAGTCACCCCGTAGGAGGCGCCCGTTGCCAAGGGCTCCACAATATTAACGATGGTTTGATTTCTGCAGCAACGTTGGTAGGCTAATTGATAACCACCAATGATTGGCGGTAAGTTTATCGTCGTTCTGTAGGTTGTGGTATGGACACATACGTTGGGCGGTACTACAAAGCATTCTCCACTTAGTACTGGATTCAAGGTATCATTGTTCATCAATGGAATCAACACTTCTTGAAGCAGTTGATTCTCTCTATCAAAAATTCCGATGGAGGCTGGGTTATCAAACCAGGCATTAGGATCCCCATTGAAACAGTCTCGAAATATCGTTAGAGTGATCTCATACTGATCATTCCCTAAGCAGGTGTAGTTCATTTCTCCACCTACAATATGGGTAGCCTTCAATAGGGATGGAAGGAAGAGAAGTGTGAGGGTTAGGCAAATCGAATGGATAATACGCCGCATAACATTAAACTACTGTTGGCAACACTATAATCACAGAAAACTCAATATATAATAACCTCATTATAAATCAAATTATTTCTGTAGTTGCTAAGCTTACCTTTTACAAAGAAAGTGGCAGGTACCATTTCCTGTCACTTGTTTTGGTTTTTCCTTAAACATAGCAGGGATATACTATCTTTACCTGGAAGACCCACAATTCTATGAAGATTTTTTCCGCTGCTCAAATCCGAAAATGGGATCAATATACTATTCAAGAGGAACCTATCTCCTCCTACGATCTAATGGAAAGAGCTTCTAGCAAATTTGTCGAATGGTTCATCACCAAATATCCTGATACGGATCAGCAGATTTACTTATTCTGTGGCTCTGGCAATAATGGTGGAGATGGATTCGCGGTAGCACGCCTACTGCATGAATCCTTTTATTCTGTTAGAGTCTTTCAATGCAAGATCGGAAGGTCTTCAGAAGATTGTGAGATAAATTATCAGAGATTAAAATCCTTAGCAGCAGTTGAGATTCAAGCTGTCCAGGAGGATCTTCCTTTACCTAATCTCTCTAAGGCAAATCTAATTGTAGACGCTTTGTTTGGCTCGGGCTTAAACCGTCCCATTGAGGGCTATTGGGCGGGATTAGTTGAGCACATCAATGAAGCAGACATCGAAACCATAGCCATAGATATACCTTCCGGTCTATTCAGTGATCGTTCTAGTGTAAACCAAGTTTCCATCCAAGCTCGTTACACGCTAAGTTTTGAAAGGCCAAAGCTAGCTTTTTTCTTCCCAGAGAACTATAGTGCCGTCGGAGCGTGGACATCCGTTTCCATTGGACTCCATCCCACCTATGCTGAAGCTACCTCAAGTAGCTACCATCTGATTACGGAGGATATGGTCCAAAATAAAATAAAAAAGAGGAATAAATTTGCGCACAAGGGAACTTACGGTCATGCGCTTCTTGTTGTAGGAAGTTATGGGAAGATTGGCGCCGCAGTCCTAGCAGCCAAGGCCTGCTTAAGAACTGGGGTTGGGCTTCTGACTATTAACGCTCCCAAGTGTGGCTATAACATATTACAAAGTCAAGTACCAGAAGCAATGGTTTTGGCGGATCCTGAAGAAG
>JABSSL010000217.1 GCA_013214355.1 Saprospiraceae bacterium
CTGCCAATCAGGAGATTCTAATACCAATCAACAAAGTGAGATGAAAACAGAACAAGATTCAGCAGCTGCTCAACAAGTGGCTTTTTTAACGACACTTTCGAATACATTGTCTACTCCGCCTAGAACACCTATGCTGCATACGCCAGAAGAATACGGCATGACTTATGAAGAGATAGTGATTGAAACGGCTGATGGTGTGAAATTGAATGCCTGGTTCATTCCTGCTAACTCGAAGAAAATTGTGATTTGTAATCACTTCTCTCCAGCCAATAGAGCTGGTTTCCCAGGACATCAGGAGCCCTTCACCTATGCTGGTGGGTTTGAGGTGAATTTCCTGCCGAAATACAAAGCGCTGCACGAGGCGGGGTACAATGTACTAGCTTATGATATGCGTTGCCATGGCCAGAGTGAGACGGGCTCAGAAGGTGTGTCCGGGGTGGGTTATTTTGAATGGCAGGACGTCTTAGCTTCCTTGGCTTATGTGGAGAATAGGAAGGAAACCGCAGATATGGAAGTGTCTTTACAGAGCATGTGCATGGGCGCCAACGCGACCTTGTTGGCCATGCAGAAAGAGCCAGAAGCTTTCAGGGATGTGAAATCCTGGATAGCCATTCAACCGCTAAATGGGAAAACTTATCTGGAAAGGGTCTTTGAACGCATGGGGGTAGATGAAGCGCAAGGAATTGCAGCTTTTGGTGAGATTTATACCGGTATGACCGGGCTGAAGGTCGAAGATCACGATATGCGCGGGCAGATGGGAGGGGTTAAAATCCCAACGCTGATGGTACAGGTACGAAACGATATGAACTCCAGGGCTTCTGATATACAGGAAATGTTCGATAAGGTTGAGGTGGAAGACAAGGATATTATTTGGATTGAAGATACCGAATGGCGATTCAAGGGATATCAATATTTTTCGGATAATCCGGAAGAAATGGTAGCTTGGTATGACAAACACTAGGATACAGAGATCTTGATATTCTATAAGGCTATTTGAATCTTACATCATGCTACAATCAAAACTACTTATTGCGCTGGGGATTATTGTTCTGCTGCTGGCTGTCTTGTACTTCTTGGGCCGAAAAAGTGTACATCATGAGATATTGATCGATGCCAGTCCAGAAAAAGTTTGGACAGTCTTATTGGATACGGATAGCTACGATGACTGGAATCCCGTTATGAAGTTACTGGAAGGAGACGTGAAAGAAGGAAATCGAGTAAAATATCGCTTCACACAGGAGGCAGGGAATAGCAGTGAGATCCCCTCTACGGTCAAAAAGATCATTCCCCACCAACTGCTCAACCAAGGTGGTGGCATGCCGGGAGTGGTGACCTTTGATCACAAGTATATTTTGGAAAGTGCAGACCAGGGGACAAAACTGACCATCCATGAAGACTATGCCGGCATATACGTGAACTTCTGGAACCCAACTCCAGTAGGGGAGGCCTATGGCCGACTTTGTGAGGCTATCAAAGCAAGGGTGGAAGCACTTTAACCCAAACAGATTATGAAGAAAATAGTACGAGTTCGCACCATTACAGAAGTACACGATATTTATGGCTATGAAAAGCCTAAGCATCCTTTGGTCACTGTATTGCCCATAGACGAAAGGATGACGCAATTCGAATATGGAGATGTGAATTATGTACTTGACTTTTATCAGATTAGCTTAAAAGAGGGAATACGTGGGGCCTTTTCATATGGGCGCAATCAATATGATTTTCAGGAGGGCACGATGACCTTTATCAAGCCCAATCAAATGGTAAAGGTGGAGTCA
>JABSSL010000218.1 GCA_013214355.1 Saprospiraceae bacterium
TTTTCTCAATTTCCTCCTCCCAGATCACTCCTTTATTATTCTCATGAGCATCTTCGGGCTTACCTTGAAAAAGTACACTACCATGATTCACAATAGCCATATTCTGACATAACTGCTGAACATCCTGCACGATATGCGTGGAAAGAATGACTGCTACATTTTCCCCTATTTCCGATAGCAAGTTGTAGAAACGGTTTCTTTCGCCAGGATCAAGACCCGCGGTAGGTTCATCCACAATCACCACTTGAGGATCGCCAATCAGTGCTTGTGCAATACCAAATCGCTGACGCATACCTCCTGAAAATCCTGCCACAGATTTCTTTCTAACTACATATAAGTTGACTCGCTCAAGCAATGCATCCACCAATTCTTTCCGCTCAGACTTAGAGGTGATACCTTTCAAAACCGCCATGTGGTTGAGTAAGTCCAACGCACTGGCTCTTGGATATACCCCAAACTCCTGAGGTAAGTAGCCAAGAACTTTTCGAAACTCTTCTGGCTGCTTCAGTACATCGATCTCTCCATACTCGATCATGCCACTGTCTGGTGTTTGCAGCGTAGCTATAGAGCGCATCAAGGAGGATTTTCCGGCACCATTCGGACCGAGCAAACCAAACATGCCTTTGGGGATTTCCAGGGAGAGGTCATTGAGCGCCTTTACACCATTTGAATAGGTTTTTGAGAGGTTTTTAATCTTAAGTGTCATTTGTTTTGATGTTTTAGTCTGTTGAAGTTTGATTTAGTTGTCGAAAGGAATTCGGTTCACATTATCCCAAGCAATACCAGGCAATGCATAGACCTGTTCTTCTAATTTCTTATCGCGAGAAATGCGTTTGTCCTCGGGAATTTCGGCAATGCCCTCAGTCTGCCAGCTGTCAAAGCTTACCAGGATTTTTGCATCAACCTTTGATCGCTCATTTTTAGAAAAGAGATTCTTCTTGGTCAAATCCACCAGCATATTGAACCGAGTGGACAGTGGATACCACTTGCCTTTATGATACTGATAATTGACCTGAGACTTCATTTCAGGATTAGAAATACCATACCCTGCTAGAAACAAAATAGGTCGGATCGCTGCAGGTATTACCATTGTAAAGTCTTGCTGGACAGCCGCTAGGGCTTGGCTTTCCTTATCGAAGAATAGCAATCCAGACTGCCTCCCTTTTGGAAAGTACTCCGATGGCCTCACTTTGCCATTTGATTCGAATCGAATCACGATCATTTCACGTCCCTGATAGGTCGAATTATTTTCGAATGCGTATTCGTATTCATCCAGCTTTTCAGGATTGATGTATCCTTCAAGATTACGTAGCGGATCCATCTCGATTACATCTGCAGGGGCCATCATCCCCACCATCACTGCCCGAGCTTCTTCTCTTGCCTTTTCTTCGTCAAATTCCTCACCGGATTTCTCAGCCCTTTTCTTGGCCTTAGCGAACTTTTTGGCAGACTTCTTCTTGCCAAAATCCATTTCCTTTAAATCGTCGGCCTCTTCAAAAAGCAGCAAACGTTGTTGTAGTTGCATTGTATCCAAGAAATCAGGAGCATAAGTCTGGCAATACCCCTCCATATATTTAAAGGGGTCACCATTATCCTTAGTCAATTGTTGAAAATAGGCGTAGGCTTGAAAGGAATCTCCGTAGTTTTCCTCTCGCTTGGACATGGCTTGGCTGATATAGTCTTCTGGGCTTACTGGCCTTACAACT
>JABSSL010000219.1 GCA_013214355.1 Saprospiraceae bacterium
GCTATTCTTCCTTGCCGCGTGGATTGCAGAACTATATGAATACCCGCCTCTTTCGGATGTACTGAGGGTAATAGGATGTAGCTTTGTAATTGCAGCGCTTGCTATTGTTCCAAAATCCATGATTATCAAGCAAATGGATTTCAAGAAACTATTCATCGCCTCATTTGTGGCCATGGGAGTTGGTAATCTTGGGGTTGGATTGACCATGGCATTCTTTGGCGCTGATCTTTGGGCATATGTGGGAGCTTTATTGAGCCAAAACATCATCCTCATGCTTTTCTTCTGGTTCTTTCATCCTATTAAATTGAACGCGAAATGGGGCTGGAATCAGATTAAACAGATGCTTATTTACGGAGGTGGGTCAACCATTTTCAATTTCTTCAATTATGCCGCTTCGAAAGTTGATACTATTATAGTGAGTCTCATTGCCGGAGGTGAAATGCAACCGTCTTCCAGC
Source organism: Saprospiraceae bacterium (assembly GCA_013214355.1). Lineage (GTDB taxonomy): Bacteria > Bacteroidota > Bacteroidia > Chitinophagales > Saprospiraceae > DT-111. The sequence goes on from JABSSL010000219.1 coordinate 458, forward strand.
AGGTGGGATTCTACTGGTATCTATGATAGGTCTGTTTATCTTATGGGGCTTCCCATCACTGTTCTAGGAAAGCTTTCAGACAGCGTATTGTTTTCTGGACTTTCAATGCTCCAGGATGATCTTGTGCAACTCAGGAGAACGGTACAAAGTGCGGTTTACCACATCGCCTTACTGGTCATACCAGGGACCATATTTCTACTCTGTTTCACAAGAGAAATCACCCTGCTTTTCCTAGGTGAGAAATACGAAGACGCTGTACCTATTGTCCAGATTCTATTTATCGGTGTAGTTTTCAGATCACTCATCAAAATAGGCGACGCGGTAGTGAGAGCCATGAGGGCGAAGTTCTTATACATGGCAAGCATGATTAAGGCGTTCTTCTTTCTCTTAGTAGCTGCGGCTGCTTACTTTGGCTATAAAACAGGTCTCCAAGGAGTAGCTTGGGGATTGGTCATTGCCGTTTGTATCCAATTCCTTTTGATTACTGGACTAAGTTGTAGAATCATCAGTATGTCTCCCTTAAGATGGATTAAAAAGTCTATCCCTGGAGTCATTGCTGGATTAATCACATTAGCGGCTTGCTTATTCACCAGATGGATGTTATCTGACGATTGGAATCAGCTCTTAGCTAGAGGAATCATTGGCGCAGTGGCAACTTTAAAAGCTCTAGTTGGAGTTTCATTTGTTGCACCATGGGTATTCAAACAAGGTAAGGACAACCTGCTTGGTACTATTGCCGATAAAGTCCCTGTTTCCTTTTTGAAAAATCGCTGGAAGAAATAACATCTTCCCACTTCTGCTGTATTGCCATTGGCAGGCTTTTTGATTTCCTTTCTTCAAGCACTCCAGAATCATTTCGGATAGCTTAATTTTGCAATTCATGAAGTGGACATTCATTGCCGTTTTTCTTTTTCTATCGCAATTGGCTATTAGTCAAAGTCAACTGGACATCAAACCTTTGAATCCGCAACCTTTTGTGGTGTATTTCCAGGGAGACAGTTTGGTTAGCCTCGAAGGAGAAAAGGTGAGTGCCATATCCTCAAGTCAGGGACTCTACAAACTAGAAGTAATACTACAGGATAGTATTCCAGTGCTACTCACCTCTTCAGTGGTTTTGTATGATCAGGATACTACCTTTGTTGTCATAGACA
>JABSSL010000022.1 GCA_013214355.1 Saprospiraceae bacterium
GATTTTGACTAAGCTAAGCCTTTTTCTTTGCATTTGATACTTCAATAGTTATAGTTTAGCACATTCAATTACTTATACATCAGCCCTTTATTGATCCACAAACCCTTTTTGAGGACGCCCTACGTAGTGTCGTAAAGGCTAGCATTTGCCAAGGGTAGTGCGTTGAAAAATGCTGACTTGAAAACCATACCTTTGTATTGCATCCCACTAATTAAGTCTCCCAAAGAACCCTTTCAGGTTATCCAAAAGGCAGGAGTAGTTTATCTTTTGTGAACGCTTGCGTTCGCCGGTGTCTTGACCGTCTTTTGAAGATGTTTCGGTACACCCTTTCATAACTACTGCTACTAATTTGTTACATCAACTACTAAGCTCAACATGAATCACTTACTCTTGTTTGCAACAGCTGGACTCGAAGGACTAAGCCAACCTTGGCATTGGTCTGTCTCCGGCCTCGCCTTAGCTCTAATTGTTTTTCTGTTAACTTGGATGGGCCGTAAATTTGGTATTTCCAGCTCCTTTGAAGCCATGTGTACATTGGGAGGAGCTGGTCGCAGCATTCCCTACTTCAAGGTGGATCTTACGGGCAAAAGTTGGTTACTATTCTTAGTGATCGGTACTATTTTGGGCGGGGTGATCGCTGGAGAGTTTTTATCTAGCCCAGCTCCGGTGGATATTTCTGAGGCAACCATTGCCTTCCTAGAGGAAAAGGGAATGAGTTATCCCGCTTCCGATAGTAGTGGAAGAGGATTTATTCCAACCAGTATTTTCAATTGGACCAATACAGCAGGTGTCATCGCCGCCTTGGCAGGTGGATTTTTAGTAGGGTTTGGGGCGCGTTATGGTCGTGGTTGTACCTCTGGGCACGCTATTACCGGGATGGCACATTTACAATTACCTTCCTTACTTACCGTTATTGGATTCTTCATTGGTGGTCTCATTACCACTCACCTAGTATTGCCTTGGCTCCTTAAGTTTCTAGTGGGAGACCTTGCCTAGTCTTTGAGCATTAGTGACATGTTTCAAAACAGTTTCTTAAAAGCATACAATCATGTTTCGCAATATATCTTTTCTAGCCGTTGGAGTTTTCTTTGGTATTACAATGACGAAGTCAGAAGCCATTTCCTGGTATCGCATTGTAGAGATGTTCCGTTTTGAGAGTTTTCATATGTATGGCATTATTGGTGTTGCCGTGGCGGCTAGCGCCTTCATCATTTGGCTGATGAAATACACCCAAATGAAGACGCTGGATGATAAATTAGTAGAGGTGCCTAATCCAATGACCCTCAATGTAAAAAGGCACTTGCTAGCCGGAAGTATTTTTGGTTTAGGTTGGGCTTTGATTGGAAGTTGTCCAGGTCCCATATACGTGCTTCTAGGCAATGGATACTCTATCCTTTTGCTAGTACTAGCTGGTGCCTTACTAGGTGTCTTAGCTTATGGAACGATCGGGCAGAAACTACCGCATTAAGCTTCTTTAAGCCAGCTATTGGTAGGTGGTTGGACTAAGTTTGCGCTCTGTTCGCTTGCGTAGATTGAAACTCAAAAGCGTCATAATGATGAAGAGAAATGCAATCAGCCCCATGGCAATTCTGAGATCCTGCCAATCTGCAACAAAGCCAATAATTGGTGGTCCAAAGAGAAAGCCAGAATAACCGATGGTGGTAACCATACTGATGCCAACACCGGGTTTAACACCTGGCATGTTACCCGCAACACTGAAAGCTATCGGCACGATGGTAGCCAGTCCCAGCCCTACCAAGAAAAAACCAGTGATGGCAGCAAAGGGAGAAAGAACTCCGACACTAAGACCAATCCCAAATAAGGCGATCAAACTGCTATTTATCAATAACTTACCATCGCCCCAGTTGGCACGTAAGCGGTCTCCCACAAACCGACCTAACATCATCGCCATAGAAAAAGCCGCTAAGCCGATTGGTGCTAGAGACGGAGAAGCTTTCACGATTTTTTCCAGATAATTGGTGGTCCAGTCTGCCATGGCACCCTCGCCTAACATGCAGCAGAAGGCAATTAAACCAATCCCAAGCAGTGCTTTACTAGGCATGCGCAAGCCACCCTCCCCAGCTTCTGTTTCTACAACTTCATCTGGTATAAGGTTTCGAATGCCCCACAAAACGGGCAAAACGCAAAGCAAGACGCATGAAAACAGATGAGGAAATAGGTCTATCTCGAAGCGGGTATACAAGGCTCCAGTTCCTGCACCAATCATCATCCCCGCACTAAAAATGGCGTGAAAGGAGGACATGATTGGGCGTTTGTATTCTTTTTCCACCAGTACCGCCTGGGCGTTCATAGCTACATCTTTCATTCCCGTAAAACTTCCCATGAAAAAGAAAATGACACCCAACATAATCAAGTTGGTGGCCAATGGAATCAGTGGAATGCTGGAAATGAATAGTAACGCACAAATGGCAGTGATGCGATGACTTCCATAGCGAGCTATTAGGAAACCCGCCAAAGGCATGGCCACCAAAGCGCCAATTGAGATGCACAACAACATGATGCCTAAGGTGCTATTGTCCAGCGCATAGATCTCTTGAACTCGAGGGATACGCGAAACCCAATTGGCATATAGAAATCCATTGACAAAGAAGAAGATATTAACGGCAAGTCGATTGCGGCCCATTTTCTGCGCTTTTTAGTCACTTTAAGTTAAAGCAGTGTAATAGAAGTAGTCGAGAAATATCTATTGTCAGACTACTTGCAATGGCGCACCGAAGTAAAGCCTATATGCAGGGCTCAGCAAGTGAAGGACTACACTTGGAAGAGATCTATGCTGTTTTACCTAAATGCTGCCTTGTTGTATTTCCTAGTCGTGTTGTGTACAAAACTACATTGCTTTCCGAGGGAGAAAAAGAACAACTTTTGCTATTGCTGATACTTTTTTAACCAGATTCTGTAAAAAACTGCTTGGTCCAAGCTCAAATTGACTAGAATCGATTCTATTTTGCAGGGCAAAACAAAACGCACCAACATGAAAAAGCTACCATTCATTCTTTACTTTCTAAGCTTTAATGCAATTGTCTTTGGGCAATCCTCCATTCTGTACATCGGTACTTTTAGCGAACGGGGAAGTGAGGGTATTTATGTCTTCGAATTTGATCAGGAGACTGCCGATGCCCTGCAAATTCAGACCTTGGATCATTTGGCAAGCCCGAGTTATCTATGCTTGCATCCAAACGGCAAGTATTTATACAGTGGAAATCGAGCTTCTATCGTTGAAGGAAAAAAGTGGGGCTCTTTAAGCGCCTTTAGGGTGGGCGATGACGGGCAGATTAAGCATTTAAATGACGCTTCTGGCCTAGATGAAGGAACCTGTTATATTTCCACTGACCATTCTGGGAAACAGGTGTACATCGCCAATTATGCCGGCGGGAGTATGGCTGCTTACCAATTGGAAGCGGATGGCTCCATCGGGGAACTGATTGCTAGCCATGATCATCAACGGGAAAATGGCCCTGAGGCCCATTGCCATGCTGCGGTTCCTTCCCCGGATAATCGCTTTCTGTACGTACCAGATCTTGGTAACGATGAGGTGACAGCCTATCGGATTCGGACGGGGGCGGGTAAATTGAAAAAAAGTGCCAATCGCTCTTTGACCGTCACTAAAGGGAATGGCCCTCGACATTTTATCTTTCATCCAAATGGTAAATGGGCCTTTGTGGCGGAGGAGCTTTCATCCAGTGTTTTATCCATGGCCTACCGAAAAAATGGACGCTTGCGTGAGGTGGATCGCAAGAGTACCTTACCCGACGATTATCAGGAAAAGAATAAGGTAGCAGATATCCATATTCACCCCAGTGGACGATGGTTGTACGTCTCGAACCGTGGGCACAATAGTTTGGCTATCTATGAAGTGGATTCTAGTTCGGGCAGGCTAAGAACCGTAGGCCACCAAAGCACGCTGGGAGATTGGCCACGCGGATTTATGATCACGCCAAATGGTAAATTTCTCTTGGTGGCTAATAGGAGAACAGATAACATTGCTATTTTTGAAATTGATACAGCTACTGGTCAGTTGAAAGATACCGGTAAGCAAATCAAAATTCCCGCACCTGTCTGTTTGAAGATGAAACCCTGAGTTTCCTCCAATTCTCCCTCACTAGTTAAAATTTAATTCATGTTTCGACAATCCTATTCTGTATTATTCCTTTTAGTCTTTACTCTGCTCATGGCTTGTGAAAACGCTACTGCACCGCAAGATGAAGCGCCTAATGTCTCTAGCTCTGACCGCTACGAGGATTTAGTTAGTCTCTTCAAAGAATGGCGCGATTTTGAATCTCCGCCCCTCTTGGACGGCGCCCCAGACTATACCGCCGCCACCTTCGAAAGCCGCTGGCCCGAATTCAAACAACTACAGGCACAGCTAGAGGCCATAAAATATGAGGACTGGCCAATTCCTCAACAAGTTGACTGGCACATTGTCTGGGCTGAAATGAATGGCTACGATTTTAACCATCGGGTGCTGAAGCCTTGGGTACGGGATCCCGCTTTCTACAAATCCCTGTGGGAGTATCGCAGTGATGTGCCAGCTCACGAGGGACCTACGCACCATGGCACTACTGAAATTTGGACCTATGAATTTCCGCTGAGTACTTCAGAAAGGGAACGGCTATTAGGAGACCTCAAGGTTATTCCGGCTTTGAATACCCAGGCTAAGCAGAATTTGACGGGGAACGCTAAAGACCTCTGGGTGGCAGGCATTAGAGATATTGATAGTCAAGCTAAAAACCTAGCTAAGATCCTAGAGCGTGAGGGAGTGAAGGAGGATAATGATCTGGTAAATTCCATTCAAGAGGCCATTAGCTCGACGGAAGATTTAGCGACATGGTTGAGAGAACAAGCACCGAATAAGACTGGCCCTTCTGGGATTGGCAAGGACAATTACACTTGGTATATGCAAAACGTACACCTGGTACCTTTGACTTGGGAAGATGAAGTCATGATCCTAAAGCATGAGTTGGCCAGAGCTTGGAGTTCGCTGAAGCTTGAGGAACACCGAAATCGAGACTTGCCTGAACTCATTCCGGCTGACAGCCCCGCTGCTTACGACGCGATGGCTGAGCGCTCTGCCCAGAGTTTTATGAAGTTTCTGGAGGAAGATGATATCGTAACGGTGAAGGAATACTTCGAACCCGCATTGCGAGAACATCTCGGCGCCTTTGTTCCCGCCGAGACGCGTAATTTCTTTTGGATTACAGCACATTTGGACCAACGGCCGCTATACTCTCATTTCTACCATTGGTTTGAGCTGGCTCGCATGGATACGGAGCCTCATGCTAGTGAAATCAGGAGAGAACCTTTACTCTACAATATTTTCGACTCTCGCAATGAGGGGGTTGCTACTGGCGTAGAAGAATTCTTTATGGAGGCAGGTCTTTATGATGATGATCCCAGAGTTAGGGAGATTGTCTACATCATGATTGCGCAGCGAGCGGCTCGAGGGTTAGGGTCTTTATATGCTCATGCCAATGAGATGACCATGACGGAAGCAGGTGGCATTCATTCTGAGTACACCCCACGGGGTTGGATGAAAACGGAAAAGGAATTACTCATTTTTGAGCAGCATCTGTATTTGCGACAACCCGGTTATGGTACCAGCTACATTACTGGTAAACATCTTCTTAGAAATACTATGGCAGAGTATGCCCGTGGCAAGGAGGCGAAAGGTGAACCCTTCGAATTAAAGGCCTTCTTTGATGGACTCAACTCAATTGGATGTATCCCTATGATCTTGGGAGAATGGGAGATAACGGGTCAAGGAGAACAAGCAGCGAAGATCGTAGCTAGCAAGTAAGAAACTGGTTAAGGGAGAAAGTTTAGCGTTTAAGGTTTATGGCAATCTAACCAACCAAGCAATCTTTCTCCCTTAAACATTATACACTAAACATTAAACATTCAACATTACAAACCTATTTCCTACCAAAATCCGCAGGAATCTCCCCCCAATTCTCGGTATCCCATTTCATGATCTTGTTGGAATAAGTATTGCTTTTAAGCCATTTTTCGGCTCTGCTGATTAACTCCAATAGACGGGCAGTACGGGGAGAATGCTTGAGGGTTGTATTGGCCTTTTTCTTACGGACCCAGCCCATCGCAATTTTGGAATCGGTATAGATGGGGGTATCCTTCCCTTCCTTCTGGAACATGGCTAAGGCATGCACGATGGCTAGGAATTCACCAATGTTATTGGTGCCTAAGGCGAATTTTTGGTGGAAAATTCGCTGGCCAGTGACCGTGTTTACGCCCTGATACTCCATCACACCTGGGTTACCAGCACAGGCTGCATCCACGGAGATACTGTCCCAAACAATATTAGCATCTTTCGGGGGGGATTTAGGCTTGCTTTTACTACCGCTCTTGCTGCTGCTTTTTGTGTAGTCCTTAAACTGACCTAGGTAGGCGTCCTCTGCTTCCGCTCGCGTGGGAAAGCCCTTATATTTAGCACCCGGATAACCTTTGATCTGCTGCTGGCATTCCGTCCAGGAACCATAAACTCCAGGCTCTAATCCTTCCCATACCACGTAGAACTTATTTTTTTTCGCCATAGCGGCAAAACTACAAAAATCGCCTCGACACACACCAAAACAATCTTAATAATAATCTATACTTTTGCGGCAAATCACCATTATGGAATTGATAGATACGCATACCCATTTGTATGCCAAAAGATTTGAGTCGGACCGGGCCGCTATGATACAAAGAGCCAAGGATGCTGGGATTAGTGCCTGCTACCTGCCGAATATTGATAGTGAATCCATTCCAGGTATGATGCAGTTGGAAGCGGACTACCCAGGTTATTGTTTTCCCATGATGGGATTACATCCCTGTTCCGTTAAAGAGGATTACGAGAAAGAATTAGCTATAGTAAAGGATTGGTTAGAAAAACGCCCCTTCGTAGCAGTAGGGGAGATTGGGATCGACCTATATTGGGACAAGACGTTCTTTGAGCAACAAAAGAAGGCCTTTATTCAGCAGGCGGAATGGGCGATTGAATATGATATTCCGATCGTGATTCATTCTAGAGAATCAATAGACATTTTGATCGATCTAATCCGAGACATCAACGATCCTCGCTTGAGAGGGATATTTCACTGCTTTACGGGCGACCGTGCACAGGCACAGTCAATCATAGAGCTAGGGTTCTTGATGGGAATTGGAGGAGTGGTAACTTTCAAGAACGGTGGTCTCGCGGAGACGGTTTCCGATATTGAAATTGAACACTTGGTGTTGGAAACAGATGCACCTTATTTGGCACCTAAGCCCTACCGCGGGAAACGAAATGAATCAGCCTACGTTCGCCTGATCGCAGAAAAAATTGCTGAGGTAAAGCAGATATCCCTGGAGGAATTGGCTGAGGTGACTACCCAAAATGCCAGAGCTTTATTCGGAGCAAATTAAAGCAGGAGTGCTCTTTTATACTCTGGTTGAAGGACCTGATTATGAGCTGGTTTTATAGTAGAATTAGTGCTGGTTTTAGGACTTGTATATGAGGCGTTTAAGGGGGCTTGAGGGCGAGAAAACCTGGTGCCGGCAGCTACGGCAGAGATAGGAAATTTGGTGGATTGAATGCCAAATCACAATCAAAAACCGGACTCGGGTTCATACGAAGTGAAAAAATTTTGAATTGTAACATCTTTTTACAATTTTTGTGACTTCACATTATGTGTTAAAAAGTTCTTAATATTTATTTTTACGAGTGAGGCAAAGGAGAGGTGCTCGAGTGGCTGAAGAGGCACGCCTGGAAAGCGTGTATACCCCTAAAGGGTATCGAGGGTTCGAATCCCTCTCTCTCCGCAACCAAGCTCATTCAAAAACTAAAATAATCGTAAAACCTTATTGACTATGCGAAAATTATTAGCGCTACTGCTTGTTATGGGATTAGCAGTATTTTCGAGCAGCGTCGTATATGCACAGCAAAGCACAGGTGACGAACAAACTGAGGTACTATTGGCACAGGCGAGTTCTGATCAAGCAGCTAGTTCATCGGATTCTGCGTCTGACTCTGGTTTCCAATTGTTGAAAAAGTATTTCATCGATGGTGACTGGCGTTTCATGAGCTTCGTACTTGTTTGTTTGATTCTTGGTTTGGCGTTCTGTATCGAGCGTATCATTACCTTGAACATTGCTACGACCAACACGGACAAGCTATTAGCACGGATTGACGAAAACCTTAAGAATGGCGACATGGAAGGAGCCATGGAGGTTTGTAAGTCTACGCAAGGGCCAACTGCAAGTATCTTGTATGAAGGTCTTAAGAGTGCAAAAGACGGTCCAGAAGCAGTAGAAAAAGCTATTGTTGCCTACGGTGGTGTTCAAATGGGCTTGCTAGAACGCGGCTTGGTTTGGATTTCTCTTTTCATCGCTATCGCACCGATGCTTGGTTTCATGGGTACGGTAATCGGTATGATTCAGGCATTCGACCGTATTGAGGCAGTGGGTGACCTTTCGCCTTCAGTAGTTGCCGGTGGTATTAAAGTGGCACTATTGACTACAGTATTCGGTTTGATCGTGGCTATTATCTTGCAGATCTTTTACAACTACATCGTTAACAAGATCGACGGTATCGTTAACAAGATGGAAGATGCGTCTATTGCATTGGTAGACATCTTGGCTGACAACAACGTATTCAAGTAATCATCAACGAGCATTCAAACCACAATTATGTATAAGTTTCTAAACAAAAACGGCCAAACTTTAGCCTTCGGCTTGGGTGTTCTTGTTACGATCATATTCATGTTGGGAGCCTTTCCTTCTGCGGGAGACTTCGACTTTGAGAATATGACGGATGAGGAGGTGTCAAAAGTCGGTATCTTCGACTTTGGCCTCAAGGCGGCAATCGCCTTAGCAGTCATAGCTGCTGTAGCTTTGGTTCTATTTGGCATTTATCATATCGCTACCAACCTGAAAGGCTCTCTTAAGGGCTTAATCGGGGTAGCTGCTTTGGTTATCTTGTTCTTCATCGCTTATTCAACGGCTGATGGAGTGGCCACTGGTTCTATTGCTGGTGCAGTAGAGAAGTTTGCAGCTTCCGGTAACGGTACTATATCAGAGGGTAATCTTAAATTTATTGGAGGGGGTATTACGACTACCGCAATTTTAGTTGTGGTGGCTGCGGCATCCTTTGTGATTTCTGAGATTATCAATTTTTTCAGATAAAAATAGGAGGTTTCTATCATGGCAAGGAAAAGTAGTAGAGATCGGATGAGTAACGAGATCAATGCTGGCTCCATGGCTGACATCGCCTTCTTGTTGCTTATATTCTTCCTGGTTACCACGACTATCGTGGAAGACAAAGGTATCCTGGTAAAATTACCACCTTGGTCTGAAGAAGAACCAGATATCACAAAGCTTAAAGAACGTAACGTTTACTCGGTATTAGTAAATGCGCAGAATCAACTCCTTGTCAGAGAGCAGCCTATGCGCATCGAAGATCTTCGCGAAAACGCTATGGAGTTCATCGCTAATCCTCAAAGACGGGAAGACTTGGCAGAAAAGCCGACTAAGGCCATTATTTCTCTCAAGAATGACCGGGGTACCAATTACGATACATACCTCCGGGTATATAACGAATTGAAAGGGGCCTACAATGAACTTTGGAATCAATTGTGCCAGCGTAAGTTCGGCATTGATTATAGCGAAGACCTTCCATTAGCCTATCGAAAAGCGATAAAGGAAGAAATACCCTTTGTTCTATCAGAAGCTGAACCTACTAACTTCGGTGAAGAGTAGACGGTATATCGTCGAATTACTACCGTTCATTTCTTCATCAACGGCTACTAGCTAGCCAGCAAAATTGAAAGATTATGTCTAAGTTCAGTAAAAAAAGAGGTAAGTCTGATCCAGCGATTTCGACGGCATCGCTACCCGATATCATCTTCATGTTGCTGTTCTTCTTTATGGTAGTAACTGTATTGAGGGACGCAGAGTTGAAGGTGCGTGTGGTAACACCATATGCTAGTGAATTGACTAAGCTGGAGGAAAAATCTCTTGTAAATTATCTATACATCGGAAAGCCAACCAAACAATATCAAGCTACTTACGGGACTAAACCCCGCTTGCAGTTAGGTGATAAGTTTTCGGAAGTCAGAGATATTCCACTCTTCTTGGAAAAACATAAGGTGAAGGTTCCTGAGGCCAAGCGTCCTCGTATCACTTCTTCCTTACGTGTTGATGGTGAAGTTACAATGGGAGTTGTTCAAGATGTGAAAACGCAATTGCGTAAAACTGGACAGCTTCGTGTGAACTATTCAGCTAAGAAAACACCTGATAAGTAAGATCTATCAGAGATTTCATCGAAGAAGAACTTACGAGCCGTATAGAGAAAGTCTCTATACGGCTCGTTCATTTTTTGGCTATTAACGTAGCCGATCCATGGAACTTACCAACTTATCGTCTTTTTGGATATTGCGATAAGCCAGAAAAGTGAGGATAATGGCTATCACTGGTAGTCCGAAACCTACGCCCAATTGTGCCGTTTGTCCTGCGGTGTCTTGGCCATACAAAATACCAGCCACTATTAAACCTGCCACTGCTCCTGCAATAGCTAGTAAGGATAAGCGCATCTGTAATTTCCGATTGTTGAAGAGAAAAATACTCAAAAGGCAAATTACTGCAGCAGCAATGAAAGTTGCAGACAAAGCAGTATGGTCTAAAATGTTGTATTTTTGGTCCGCAAATAAGGCGGATTCAGCTATGGGTTGTGCGGTTGAGGCAAAAGGTAAGCCAAATAAGCCAAGCAATGCTGCGGCTGCTAACACCAAGAAAATAGATTGAATTCTTTGAATCATAGTTATTTAATTTCTGAAGCGCAAAGATAAAGCAAAGCGTGCATTTGTTGATCACGTCCAAACAAAATCGATGAGAAGCGTCTTGAATAAATACCTTCCTCTGCACATTTTCGTTAGGGCTACTGAAAGATGCAAGGGGCAAGGCCACGCGGCGATGACGTAATATCCAATTTATAGTTTTATCATGATGACGGTTAATCTCAGTTTTTGGGAAAAGGAGGCCTTCTTCAAGGAAGTTGATGTGTTGATTATTGGGAGTGGGATTGTTGGTCTCAATGCTGCGATTGCAATTAAGGAACAAAAACCCGGATATAAGGTAGTTGTAATTGAACGTGGAATCTTGCCCATCGGAGCCAGTACCCGAAATGCGGGATTTGCCTGCTTTGGAAGTATGACGGAGCTGTTAGATGACCTTTCTACCCAGACTGCCGATCAGGTTTGGGGTTTGGTGGAGAAACGCTGGCGTGGACTGCAGCGCTTAAGAGAACGATTGGGAGATAATCATATCCAATACCGACCTTGGGGTGGCTACGAACTATTTCGACCAGAGGAAAAGAAAAGCTACGAAGCCTGCCAGGCGTATATGGAGGAGTTCAATGTAGCTTTGCGTGCGATAACCGGCTTATCCACGACCTTCTCCAATAAGGATCAGGAGGTAAAAGAATTCGGATTCGGTGGCATTCAACACTTAATTCATAATCAAGGAGAAGGGCAAATCCATACCGGCAAAATGATGGCGCACTTGTTGGCGCTTGCTAGAGATATAGGGGTAGAAGTTTACAATGGCATGGAAGTGTCCGAATTGGAACCCTCAACTAAGGGAGTGAGTATTCGATTGAAGAATAACTGGCAACTCAAGGCAGATCAAGTGATGATAGCTACCAATGGATTTGCGACTCAACTATTGCCAAAGGTGGCGGTAAAGCCTGCGCGCAATCAGGTACTGATTACAAAGCCTATTCCTGGTTTGAAAGTTAAAGGGACTTTTCATTACGATCGAGGATTTTTCTACTTTCGCAATGTGAATGATCGCCTCCTGCTAGGTGGAGGCAGATGCCTGGACGTAGAGGGAGAAGAAACGGAAACCTTTGGTTTTACACCCCTCATTCAAGATCGTTTGCAAGAACTGCTTAGCACCGTTATTTTACCCAATACGGCATTTGAGATTGATCAATGGTGGAGCGGAATTATGGGGGTAGGAGATCAAAAGAATCCAGTGGTGGAGCGCTTAGGGCCGCATATGAGTGTGGCTGTTCGTTTAGGAGGAATGGGAGTAGCCATTGGAGCGCAAATCGGCGAAGAAGCTGCTCGAGTCCTGCTCGATGGTTAAAGCAAGGTTAATAGTCTAAATAGTACTAGCTAATTACGTTCAACATAGCGTTGTTTGTGCAAAAAGATAGAGATGATAATCCGAAAAGCGAGGCTATATTTTATCTGGATCTTGTGTCTAAGTTTTATGGCTACGACGGCTGTAGGGCAAGAGGCCGTGCAGGATACCGCTAAGTCCAAAATTGATGTGGATCATGCGGATATATTTGAATATGCGCAGCGCGAAGACACTGTCATCCAAAAATTGATCCACAATGTAGAGTTGAGACAGGATAGTGTGTTTATGTATTGTGATTCGGCTACTATTGAAAATAGTCTCATTGTCATTGCAGTCGGACATGTCATTATTCAACAAGGTGATTCCACTAGCGTTTTTTCTGATTCTCTGTACTACGATGGAGAAATTAAGGAAGCTGATCTATATGGGGAGGTAGTTCTGGTGAACGGAGAGCAACAATTATTCACCGATCAACTGCACTATGACTTAAACACCAAAGTTGCCACCTATACGACCGGGGCCACGCTCACCAATGGCGAAACCCAGTTGACTAGTAAGCGAGGCGATTTTTATGTCGACCTCAATGAAGCCTATTTTGAGGACAGTGTCTATGTCGTAGATCCTCGATTTAACCTCCGCTCTGATTCCTTACTTTTCAATACACAGACAAATGTCGTGACCTTCCTTGGACCTACCCTGGTCAGCACGGATAGTAGCCGTATTTATTGCGAAGATGGCTTTTATGATATTGCCAATAACTTGGCGGAGTTTAGGGAGAATGCTCAGTTTATCAAAGGCGAGCAGAAGGGGAGTGCGGAGGTAATAAAGTACAATGGTGAGACAAAGATTTATGCTTTAGAAGGAGATGCCGTTTTCGAAGAAGGAGAACGCCAGGCATCAGCAAATGTGATACAATATGATGAGGTAAATGATAAATCTACCTTAATTGGCAATGCCAAATATAAAGATGCCGAACAGGATATTGTGGCGGAGCAGATTGTTTATGATGCGAAGAATGAGGTCTATTCTACCAGAGGGAGGTCTACGATTAGCGATCCACCGCAAATTCTATTGGCAGATCAGGTAGATTTTCGAGAAGAGCTCGGACTAGGGGTGGCAGTCGGGAATGTGGTTTGGCAAGATACTTCGGCGGAATTGACCATTGTTTGCCAGCAGGCAGATTACAATAGAGAAACGGGCTACTTAAAGGCAAGTGGGGGAGCGTATGGTCGCCCGCTTTTGATTTCCTTGGTTGATGGTGATTCTTTGTTTATGACGGCTGATACACTGCTTTCGACCAAAGTCGATTCCTTAGCTAGTGATAGCAGTAGATTGCTGCAGGCCTACAGAGATGTTAGAATCTATAAAAGTGATCTTCAGGCCTTGAGTGATTCCTTAACCTACAATTCAGAGGATTCCCTCTTTACGTTCTTCTATGATCCCATCATTTGGTCCGATACAACCCAATTCACGGCAGATACCATTCGGATGCAGATGGCGAACGATAATATTGATAAAATCTACTTATACGATAAGAGTTTTATCATCAATTCTCCAGATGAGTTGTTTTTCAATCAGATCAAGGGCAAAAACATCACTGCCTTTTTCACAGAAGGAGAACTGCGTAAAATGGATGTACAAGGCAATGCGGAATCGGTCTACTATGCAGTTGATGAGGGAGGGGCGTATGTCGGTGTGAATAAGACGGTTAGTAGTGATATGATTCTGTACTTTGGGGCCAACCAGATTGAACGGATTTTGTTTGTCACGGCTCCCCAAGCTACCATGTTTCCTATGCGGCAAGCCGATCATGAGGGGTTAAAAATGAGTGGATTCAACTGGATTACCCAGATTCGCCCCAATACCTTTGCGGATCTCTTCTCAGAAGAAAAAGCTAGGAAAATACAAGTGATACCATTACCTCCAGCAGACCCGACACAAGATGATTCAGAAAGTCCTCCACCCGTTAAACCGGTAGGACAAAAGGGTGTACCTGCTAAGGGAAAGAAGAAGTCAGAATCAAAATCAGGCATAAACAAGTAACGAGATGATCAGATCTTTTTTACCACTCTTGCTATTGAGCTTTTTGTCAATGGCGGGATTATTTGGGAAAGAAGCACTGCCCGCCACCTGGGAACAGGCTGCAGAAGCCTATCAGAACAAGCAGTATACCGAGGCCTTTGACTTGTATCAAGGATTGATTAAGGAAGGCCAGGTTTCTCCTGCGCTCTACTACAATATGGGCAATGTCTGTTATAGGCAAAACAAACTAGGCTTGGCCATACTTTACTATGAAAAAGCGCTAAAGTTGGCTCCCAGAGATCAAGAAATTAAAGGAAACCTGGAGCTTGCCAAGAACCAGCAAGCCGACCAAATAGATCCGCTCCCGCCCTTCTTCCTTGACCGTTGGCGTCATGGTCTGCAGTCTTTGTTTTCTGCCAATACCTGGAGTATCCTGGGTATGTTGTGCCTTTGGATAGGAGTAGGCGGACTTGTTCTGTGGATTTTAGGGAAAGAACGTAAGCAGCGCAAATGGGGCTTCATTGCGGGGATCAGCCTCTTGATTATCAGCCTAATCCCATTTTACTTGTCGAATAGCCGAGCACAATTTGAATTGAATTCTGGTACTGCTATACTACTGGAAAAAGAATATGGCTTGCGTAGTGCGCCGGAGGAGGGCAGCAAGATTTTGGTTCCTTTGCACGAAGGAGTAAAGTTGGTCATCATAGATCAGATTGGCGATTGGTTGAAAGTAAAATTGGAGGATGGAGAGCAGGGCTGGTTACCGGAAAAATCATTGGCTATGATCTAGCTAAGCACGAAGTTTTCTTAAAATTTGTTATTTATTTTGTAATAATTTCAGGTTTTCGTTACTAATTAAGAGAAATTTCTCTGATGGACAAACGACTCGGTCCAGCGCGAAAACTCTGGCTATGAATTCTAAACTTGACGCAAAGCGATTTGGGCAATTTTCCGATCGCTCAACACAATCTTCTTCCATAAAGATTCGGACGCTCCAAGTACCTTGGCGATGGTCCAAATTCTTCCTGCTGACCTTGCTACTACTTCCACTTTGGCTACAGGCTCAGATCCGCGGTGTGGTAACCAATGGAGCCGGTGAGCCTTTGGTCTTTGTTAATGTATTGATCAATGATAGTCCAAGGGACGGGGCCACTACCGATTTGGACGGGCGATTTGAGATCGCATCCAGCACTCCTGTGTCAGTACTCACCTTTAGTTATCTCGGGTATGAAAAGCTTCGGGTGTCTGCTGAGGATTATGACTTTAGTCAGCCATTACAGATCGAACTAAAATCCTTAGCCTATGCCTTTGAGACGGTTGAAGTGATTGCAGGAGAAAATCCGGCAGATCGTATCATGAGGCGAGTGGTGGCTAACCGGCATCAGAATAATCCGGAGAAGCTTTCTTCCTACACTTGCCGTACCTACAATAAGTTGCACTTTGCCTGGTTGCCCCAGAAGGAGAAACTTCGTAAAAGGGTAGCTGCCCGAGATTCATTGGGTAAAAAGGAATCCCGTTATCTCGAAAATGTTCAAAAATTCAGCGCCAAGGCAGATACACACCACCTGTTCTTGATGGAATCTATTACCCAAAGGAAGTATCAGCGGCCAGCCCAGTACGTTGAAGAAGTTCTACATAATAAGGTCTCGGGCTTTAAAGAAGCGGAATTCGTGGCTTTGGCGGCTGAAGTGCAGCCCTTTGCTTTTTACCAGGAACAGGTTACGCTTTTTGATAAAGATTTCCTTAATCCTGTCAGCCCAGGATCAACGAAGCAGTACTTCTTTAATCTAGAGGATACCCTCTATCGAGCACAAGACACAATTTTTGTATTGTCCTATCATCCCCACAAGGGTAAGAACTTCAATGGTCTAAAGGGTATTCTCCACATTCACTCCGCGGGCTACGCTATTGAAAATGTCAAGGCGGAGCCCGCCGAAGATCGTAAGCTGAATTTTCTCATTGAGCAGCATTATATTCAATTGCCGGACGGGCAGTGGTTCCCAGAGCAATTACATTTTGGGATGCGTTGGGAGCAATACCCTAGCCCTTACCTAGGAATACAAGCCAGTGGACGCAGTTTTGTGAGTGCAGTAGAGACGGCGGTTGGTTTCCCCCCTAAGACCTTTCGGGCAAAAGAATCTGTGATTTTTACGGATGAAGCACTGGCTACGAAGGATTCCATCTGGCAAGTGAGTCGCCCAGAAGCCCTTAGTCCGCTGGAAGAAGCCACCTATACCTATATGGATACCTTAGGGGAAAAGCATCACTTTGATCGCTGGTGGCGCCGAGGGAAAGCCCTGAGTGATGGTCGATGGCCCATGGGGCTCCTAGACCTCAGCCTCCGGCGCGCCTTGGCCTTCAATGACTTTGAACGGGTACGGCTTGGAGCTGGCCTCTACACCAGTGATCGCTTATCGAAGCGATTTTCTATAGGGGGCTACGGAGCGTATGGGATTAAAGATCGAGCCTGGAAGTACGGCGCAGATTTGAATATCTTTTTAGATAAGTATAAGGATCGAAGTCTAGGGTTCTTCTATAGTAAGGATATCCAAGAACCGGGTATCATTGAATTTCCGCTGGAGCCTAATCTACTAACCCGGCGTTTCTTTGCCCAGCAAATGAACGAAGTAGAAGCTTGGGGGGCGTCCTTTAAAGGAGAATTGTTGCCCTTCCTAGATATACAGCTGGGTTGGAGACGAGAATCTTGGGATAAACTGCTATTGGCGGATGAGGAGGTAGCGCCAGTACAATTTGATCCCTTTTCGGCTAGCATATTGAGTCTCCATCTAAGGTATGCTTATGGCCAGCAATACATTAGCTTTTTAGGCAGTAAGGTGCCGGATGAGGACCCTAGATATCCTGTTCTTTCTTTGAGTTATGAAAAAGGAATGCGCAATTTGATCGAGCCTGGAATTGATTTTGAGAAGTGGGTGGCGAGTTTGAGGTATCGCTATCGAATCAGAAGGGTAGGAGAAACGCAGTGGGCTTTCGAGGCTGGACAAGTTACAGGTGAGGTTCCTGTTCCTTATTTATTTTACAGTAATGGTATTGGGCGAGATTTTCAATGGCTTAGCCTGGATCGAGTTTTCCAGACAATGGAACAGTATGAATTCTTATCCAACCGCTTTTTGCATTTGTTCTTTCGCCATGACTTTGGCAAGCTCCTAATTCGAGAAAAGTGGTTTCAGCCGTCTATTGCGGTGGAGCATAAGTTAGCGGTAGGCGAACAGAAGATTCCTATTCCAGAACTTAATACTTTTAAAACATTAGAGGATCCTTACTTAGAAGCCGGCTTGGTCGTTGACAATATCATACGAGTCAATTATCTCAATATAGCTTGGTTGGGAGTGGGAGTAGGGGCTTACTACCGGTATGGCGCGCACCACTTGCCAGGAGGTTGGAGTAGGAATACCGCCTGGCGGCTATCTGTGATGATAGATTATTAGCTCGGGACAATAGTTATGGGCAAAAAAAAGTCCTATCAAAGATAGGACCCAAAATATAAAGCTATGAAAACTAAAACTATTGCGTGTTAATCGAAGAAACACGTCAGGATAAAGGAATCGTTCTACTACTCTTCTTTTCCTCCTTTCAATCTATCCTGGTATTCTTCTAGTTCTGCCCACTGCGCGTTGTCAGCTAATTCAGCTTGTTTTGCCCAAGTAGCAGGATCGTGCATGCGGTAACGTGGACCAGCTTCGTCAAGGATTGCCTGTACCTTTTCGGTAGGCGCTCCGGCCAATTCAGCCCAAGTGGTGATGCCTGCTTCGTTTAGCAAACCTTCGATCTTAGGACCAATTCCTTCTACAACTTTCAAATCGTCCACTTTGATCTTCTTACCGGAAGGTAAGGTAATTTTTTCAGATTTGGAAGTTTTTGGTTTCTCTTCTTCCACTGCTGGTGCTGCTGCGACTGGTTCTTCCGCAGGTGCTTCTTCTGCAGGTGGTGCAGCCGCTACAACTTCTGCTGGCGTTTCTTCCACTGCAGCTTCTACCTCAGGAGCTGCCTCAGCAACTGGCGTTTCTTCCACTGCTGGGGCTTCTTCTACAGCCGCTGGTGCTTCCTCCACAACAGGCGCTGCTGCTACTGGTTCTGCTTTGGGAGCAGGAGCAGCTTTTGTTACGGTATCTACACCTTCCAAAGGAATAATGCTAACGTAAGTGCGGTTAAGTCTCTTCTTCGTGAAAGTAACGTGACCGTCTACTTTAGCATGTAGTGTGAAATCTCTACTTGCATATACATTTTCACCAGCATGGAACTTAGTTCCACGTTGACGAACGATAATATTACCAGCGCGAGCTACCTGCCCGCCGAATAATTTGACACCTAGCCGTTTACTTTTACTATCGCGGCCGTTATCCGTACTACCTACACCTTTCTTATGTGCCATGGTCTAAATTTTTCAGGTTAAGAAATATTGACGGCCGCTTAGCCGGCGATGCTGTCTATTTTGATCTTGGTAAAAGACTGACGGTGACCATTCTTTACGCGATAACCTTTACGTCTCTTCTTTTTAAAGACGATAACTTTATCTCCTTTCTGATGGCCCAAAACCGTGGCATTTACCTTGGCTGTGCTCAACACCGGCGTGCCGATAGAGACTTGACCTCCATTGTCAACCAATAGAACTTGGTCGAAAGTGAGGCTGTCCCCTTCTGTGGCTTCTAGCTGGTGGACGAAGAGCTCTTGCCCTTCCTCAACTTTAAATTGCTGACCAGCTATTGTTACGATTGCGAACATGCTGAATGATTTTAATTAAGAAATTGGCCGCAAAGATAGGCTTTTGGGTCCGTTTTGCCAAGGGTTTTTGGGACTTTATGTAGTCTTCTTCTAAAACGGGAGATTCAGTGGCTGGTTTAACGTCAAGTTGCTATGCTACAGGGAGTTACGGATGATCACTCGAAACGGGTTTTCTCGTATTGATTTTTCGTTGGACAAAATCATGGAAGCTGCGGTTTCACCCAGCAATTCAAAGTCTGTTGAGATCACCGTAATACCATCCAGTAAGATCTCTTTTAATGGATTTTCATTATAAGAAATGATCCCTATTTCTGAGCCTACCTTTAGACCCAGGTTTTTGGTTTGTTTAATCAAACTAATTAGGTCGTCCTCCATCATGGTGATGTATACATCTCCAGGCTGTAAGTTGGCTTTGTTGATATCTGGGACGAGGGTTCCTTGCAATTGCTCTTCGATGCAAAAGCGTTGAAACCCATTGACAATTTCCCTGGGTTGGTACGTCCAGCTCGGGAAGACCAATTTGATCGACCTATACTTTTTGATTCGGTCTTTTAGTTGTTGTAGCGCCTCATAGATGTTTTTTTCGAAATCTTGGTAAACGCAAGCATATTCTCCACCGATACCTCTAATTCGTTTATCTAAGAGTACCAACTTTTGCTTAGGGATACGATCAATAAGAGCTAGCGCGTCATGGTACTTGTCATAGAAATGCGGGATAATCACATAGTAGGCATAGCTATCCAGTTTTTGATCTAGCAAATTGCCAAACTGATTCACGTCATTGTTATAGATATAGAAATCAACCTCTGCAATTTTATTCAAGAGCTGAATTAGACGTTCGTAAATGACGCGCTTATGCGCACTCAGCTTGTTGAATAGCAATAAAACACGAAGTTTCTCAGCGCTATTAGGTTTCTTAACGAAGTATCCCTTTCCAGGAACGGCCTCTACCAAGTCTTTCTTCCTCAACTCGCGATAGGCTTTTTCTACCGTATCCCTAGAAACATCCAAACTAGCACTGAGGTGGTTGATGGAGGGGAGTTGTTGATCCGTTGGTATAGATCTACTTTGAATCCCTTCGCGGAAAATAGAAATGAGTTGCTTGTACTTTGGTACTTTAGAATTGCTCTGAATTTTGATTGAATGGATCATATACAGGATTGAAAAGGTTTGGCAAAGCGGTAAACAGATAAATCGAAATTATCTATTCCGGTAGCCAAGGCTGTCCTCTATTGTTTCAAAGTTGTCCTCTATGGTTGCAAGGTGCGGAGGAGGGGAGATTACGATTGTAGCTGTCGCCGTAATTCTGTTGGGGTAAGCTGGTACTTCTGGCGAAAACTATTGTAGAAGTAAGAACGTGAGTTAAAGCCGGTGGCATGAATAACCTCCGTGATACTGTGAGCTCCTGCCAGTATCAATTCGTGAGCTTTTCGGAGTCGATAATCTCGAATGTATTCGGTAACCGACATCCCCGTGAGTGCTTTTAGCTTTCGGAATAGCTGACTACGACTCAATTGCGCAGCTTTACAGACCATCTCCACACTCAAATGCTCATTGCTTATTTCAGCGCTCAACAGCTGATGAATCCGTTCCATTAATTGCTGGTCCAACGGACTTAAACCACTGGGTAGCTTATTGTCTCTCTTTTCTCTAAGGAAGTGTTCACGAATTCTTAAAATCCCGATTAGGAGGTTTTTGACCCTCAACTGTAGCTCCTCTTTATGAAAGGGTTTACTTAAATAGACATCGGCTCCTTGGTGTAACCCTCTGATTAGGTTTTCCCTTTCGGATAGGGCAGTTAACAAGATAACTGGAATATGGCTGGTCTGGACATCTGATTTTAGCTGCTCACACAAGGTAAAGCCATCCATGCCGGGCATCAGTACGTCGCTAATGATAATATCCGGAATGTTCTCCTTAGCTAGTTTCAGCCCTTCATTTCCATCGGCAGCTTCTAGCAATGCATAGCTACGACTCAAGCATCGCCCGATGAAAGACCTGATATCTTCATTGTCTTCCACAATGAGAATAGTAGGTGCATCTTCTGGAGCTAATTTCTGGTGATTGTTTTCTGAATCAATATCTAGAGCAGGGGGCGCGCCCAGATTAGTAGCAAGGAGTAAGCCAGCGGGGGGGGCTTGAGTCCCAGGCAAGTTTTTAGCTTGGCTGTAGGATCGGGTCGCTATCGGTAAGTTAATGGTAAAACAGCTGCCTTCTCCGACTTGACTTTCAACGTTGATCGAGCCCTGATGTAGGTGCACTAATTGCTGAACTAAATTGAGACCGATGCCGGTACCTTGCTTTTGTGTAATGGTGGGGGCATCTGCTTGATAGAAACGATCGAAAATATAGGGTAGTTGATCTTGATCAATACCAATACCCGAATCGGCTATCTGAAGCAAGAGTTCCCAATCATCCTGCTGGCTAGTTACAAGGCTTGCTTTCACAACGATCCAACCCTCGGGGGTAAATTTCAGCGCATTAGAAAGTAAGTTGTTGACAATCTTTCCCAAGACCTCAAGGTCATAATACAGGGGGGTATGGGTCGGACCGTCTACTTCTAACCTAAGCTCAATGCCTTGTTGTTGGGCCTTAATTCGGAAGGCCTCCACCATACGGGACAAATGATCAAACAATTTACCTTCTCGAACATGCAGAGGATAAGTACCGCTATCCAAGCGAGCAACATCTAGCAATTCATTGACTAACTGCAGAAGTTGGTTGGCATTTCCCTCTAATTTTTGCAATAAGGGGACTGCACTTATGTTATCTTCCAAGGCCTCTAAATTGGCCAGCATTAGGGTGATAGGTGTGCGAAATTCATGAGAAAGTCCTACAAAGAGTTGAGACTGTGTTTTATTGAGGCGATTTAACTCCTGCACTTGCTCATTGATAATGGTGGATTGCTGTCGAAGATCTTCGTTTGCCAGCCGTAAATCCTGGGCTTGATTTTCTATTTCAGCGGTTTGTTCAGTAACGGCTCTTTGCAATTTCAGGTTTTGCTGTTTCACTGCTTTTAGTCGCCATCTATAGTAGGAAAAGGATATCCCTAGTATGGCGAAGGCTATTAGGATTTGAAACCAGGTCTGGGCCCAAAAGGGAGGGGTTATATATAGCTCAAAAAGCACCTTCTCTGTACTCCAGAGACCATCGCTATTCGCTGCCTTGGCTTTGAAAATCAACTTCTGACCATAAGGTAAATGAGAGTAAGCAATCTTCGGGTTTTTGCCAAGATAGTTCCACTGTTGATCGACCCCTTCTAGCTGACAAGCATATTCGTTTTTCACAGAGTGGCTGAGACCAATGGCGATAAGCTCAAGGCTGATGGACCTGGAACGGTATGGCAGCTTCACCTGATGCCCTGTTCCTATGGACATGCCCATTAAGCTGGAAGGTAAGGGTAAACGACTTTGGTCCGCTAGCCTTAGATCTTTAAGCCATATGCTTGGTGGGGTCGGGTTGGATTGTAGCAAAGAATCAGGAGAAAAATAGTTATAGCCATTAACTCCACCGAGAAAAAGTCTTCCATCAGGACTTTTGTGAGCACAATTGGTCAGAAAGATTTCGTCTTGAATGCCATTGGAGCGATCGAATAGACGAATATTATCCGTTTTGGGATCTAAGACACTAATGCCTTTGTTGGTCCCAATCCAGAGATTTCCCCGATTATCTAGTAGTAAACTATTTATGGTGCTATTGGGCAAGCCTTGTTGGGTGGTATAAGATTTCGTCTTGCCAGTCGTGGTTTCTAAGCGGATAAGCCCTCCCCGGTGACCAATCCAGAATTCGTCATTGGAGCCCTGGACAAATCCCAGAATGCTACTCAGCTCGTCACTGACTTTTATCTGGTACCGTTGGTTAAGGACGTAGGAATTTTGGTCGAAATGATAAATGGCATCTTTGCTTACGCCCCAGATTTGATCATCCCTACCATAGCAAAACCTAAAACCATCTGCAATCGGATCATCCCGCTCAACGATTGTTTGAAGTTTTTTGCTTTTTACTTGGTAAATGAAAACCTGCCGCCCTCCAATCAAAAGATTACCATTGTTCAATAGTAGTAGATTAGCACCTTCTTGATCACCAATAGATTGCGCTACTAATTTTTCGATTTCGCCCGTCTCGATATCTAAGCTGTACAGTAGATCCTGGCAGAGTACATATACCTTCGAACCTAGCATAACCATATCTACCGTCCGAAACATTCTACGCTCGTTATGGAGTTGGTGCTGTTTATTGAAATGTCGCCATTGATTCGTTTCCCGATTAAAATAGTTTACTCCTTGATTAATCGTTAAGACAACGTGATTCCCTTTCTCATCCACCATGACTTTGCGGATGAAGGGTTCGGCTGGCGTATTCAGATTCCCTTTTTCATGCCGAATACAATCCATACGTCTCTCAAACCGATCCACCTTGTATAAGCCATGGTAGGAGCTCCAGACAATACCCTGTCGGTCTCGGAAGAATGCTTTCATATCTCCAACTGCTTCCTGACCATCATGGATTACAGTAACAGGAACCAATTGTTGGAGGGTTTTATCCCAGGAGAGAATACCCCCAAGGTTGACATTTATCCAGGTTTCTCCAGCCATATCGTAGATGTCCCAGGTTCGTCCTTCTCCATACTTAGTGGCTTGTTGGGTTAAGGGGTCAAATCGGTGAATTCCCAGTCCGGTACCCAGCCAAATTTTTCCCTCCTGATCTTCGAAAATATCTTGGATGGAGGTCGGTTGTTTAAAGACCTGGTAGTGCTGGTAAGTGCCATTCCTCCATTGACTTATCCAGCCATTTTCGTAACCCAACCAGATTCTACCTCCAGCCCCTTTGCACATCGACACAACATCTTGCTGGATAGTGGCATCTTCACTTCCTTTACTATCTACCGATGCTTTTTCCAGGGAATTATTGATGATGTCATATCTAACTAGGCCATCGTAAGACGATATCCACAATCGCCCCTCTTGATCCATCTCCAAGTCAGTGACGTATTGCTTGGCCAAAGCTTGTCGATTGGAGACCAAACTAGAAAGTCGAATGAAGCGATTGTAGCGCTCGTCATAAAGGTCCACCCCTCTAGGAGTACCTACCCAAAGTCGGCCATCAGGATCTGAAAGTAGGCAGGTAATGTAGTTATTGGAAATGGTAGATGTATCGCTTGGGTCATGGTAATACAACTCATAGGCCAGTCCATCATAGCGATTTAATCCATCTATCGTGCCCACCCAGATGAAACCCTTTTGGTCTTGCACCATGCAGCGGGTAGCATTCTCTGAAAGGCGATTAGAACTGGGCGCTAGCTGCAAATTAAGCACGGGTTGGGCCCTGGAGGTAAGGCCATTAAAAACAAGCAAATAGATCACAATCAGATAGCATTTCCCGGATTCCATCAGGTCAAAGATAAAGATTTACCCATGAGAGATCAGCACTGTGCAGGATACTTTTGCCTCTTGCTTCGGATAATTTTGAAAATAAATGAAATGAATCCATTGGAAACAGCGAATAAAATTCTGCAAAACAGAATACCTAATCTATTAACACTCCTTTTATGAAAAAGAAAAATCAACTCATTCTTCTGCTACTGTTGATCAGCTTTCAATGTGGACTGGCGCAGAATAGGACAATTACTGGGACGGTCACCGATGAGGACGGGACTCCCTTGATTGGCGCAACGGTCGTCATCATGGGAACAGCTATTGGGACGGCTACAGAAGTTGATGGCAGTTATAGTTTAAATATTAACGATGATGCACAGCAATTACTCTTCAGTTATACGGGATACCTAGCTCGGGAAATCAGTATTGGTGTGAGCAATGTGATAAATGCCGAGTTGGCCGAAGATGTTACAGACTTGGAAGAAGTAGTGGTGATCGGCTACGGTAGTAGACGTTCAAAAGACCTAACAGGAGCAGTGGCCAAACTATCGGGTGAGGAACTTAATAACGAAACACGACTCAACCCA
The DNA here is from genome assembly GCA_013214355.1 of Saprospiraceae bacterium. Classification (GTDB taxonomy): domain Bacteria; phylum Bacteroidota; class Bacteroidia; order Chitinophagales; family Saprospiraceae; genus DT-111. The sequence continues at coordinate 24,860 of JABSSL010000022.1, forward strand.
CAGTTGGCCATGCAAGGTAAGATGGCCGGGGTCTTCGTCTCAAATCCTGGCTCGGATCCATTAGCGCGGCCACAAGTCCGCATTCGGGGGGTAAGTACCTTGGGTTTCAATGATCCTTTATATGTAATCGATGGAGTGCCTGTGATTGAGGGGGGAGCGGCTTCTTCTAGTGCGCGAGCTCAAGACCTCAGGGGAAATGTGAATGTATTCAATTTGATTAATCCGAATGATATCGAATCCATTACTGTGTTGAAAGATGCTTCAGCTACGGCAATTTATGGGGTGAGAGCTTCCAACGGGGTGATACTGATTCAGACGAAGCGAGGAAAAGAAGGAAAACCGACGATCAGTTTTTCTTCGACCTATGGTGTTCAGAACATCAACAAACGATATGATGTGCTCAATACCGAAGAATACGCCGCTCTATATCGAGAAGCATATGATAACAATCAGAATGAGAGCTTGGCAGATGATGATTTTGGGAGCCTCTATGACCCATCTTCTGCTGATTACTTGGGGAATAGCCCTACCTATAATTGGATGGATGAAGCGGTGGTGAAAAATGCTCCTATTCAGGACCATAATCTAAGTGTGACAGGCGGGACCTCTCGCAGCAACTATGCCGTGGGAGCTGGCTTTGCCAGTCAAGAAAATGCCATGTATTCCAGTGCCTATGATCGGTTTTCGTTCTATGTCAATTCGGACCATTCCGTAACAGATTGGTTAAAGGTAGGGCAAACCTTCCGAATGGTCTATTCTGAGACTAGCCAGGAAAGTGGAAGTAGTATCCAGAATGCCAGCCTGATCAATCCTTGGCAACCTCTATTTGATCCGACAGATCCTAGTGGTTTCGCCTTACCCGGTAGAAATGTGGCTGGGAGCTTTAGATCGGACGGATATGGAAACTCTACTCGGAATAATTTCCTGGGGCAAGCTGAACATCTTTGGAATGATCGGACTTTACAACGTAGTTTAGGAGCCTTTTATGCGGAGATTTCTCCTTTACCAGGTCTCCGCTTTCGTGGCACCTTCAGTGTCGATCTTTTTTCTAATGTGAGAGAGCGGTACAGTGATCCAAGAGCGGGGCTGTTCAATGCCGGTCAAGGTGCAATCAATGGAGATGGTACCACCTTTGGCCGTAGAATCAATGAAAACAGTAATTTGGTTTATGAGTTTTTAATTGGCTACAACCGTTCCTTCGGCAACCACAATTTTGACCTGATCCTCAACGCAATGGACCAACGGACCCAATGGAATAACACCCAATTTGGAGCCGATCAGACGGGCTTGACGGATTTTGATCAGCGACGTATAGAGGAGGGCCTGCCACCGGATAATAAGGCCCTTTTCTACGAGCGCAGCCGCAATGGGTTACAGGGCTACATGGGCCGAGTTAGCTATAATTACAATAACACGTACTATCTGGATGCTACTATTCGCCGAGATGGTTCATCCAAATTTGGCGAGGGCTATAAATGGGGCACTTTCCCCTCCTTTGCTGGGGCCTGGCGAATCTCCTCAGAGCCATTTCTAAAGGGGCTAGGGTTTATTGATGATCTGAAGATCCGGGCAGGCTGGGGCCAAACAGGGAACCAGGAAACGCGTGACTTTGCCTTCCTTTCGTTGGTGAATTTTAACCCCAAGTACGTCTTGGGATCAACTGAGCCGGGGCAGGGAAATATCGTTCCGGCGGCAGTCCTGGGTGATTTTCCTATCCTTGATCTTAGCTGGGAGACAGTAACTACTACCAACTTCGGATTTGATTCCTGGTTATTCAAAAATCGTGTCTCTTTTACCGCCGAATATTATGAACGACTGACGGAAGGTATACTACAGGTAATCGATATCCCGCTGGTCATCGGTGCGCTCAACCGCCCAGTGGTCAACCTGGCAACGGTTGAGAATAAAGGCTTTGAATTTGTACTGGGCTACAACCAAAATTTCGGGAAACTCCAGTTGAACTCTAATGTGAATTTCACGACCGTAGATAATAAGGTCACAAAGCTCTACAAGAATTTACCACAAGGAGGAGAATCTCGCATCGAAGTGGGATACCCTATTAATTTTATTCGGGGTTACCGCACCAACGGAATCTTTCAGACACAGCAAGAGGTGGATGCTTTTCTAGCTAGTATCTCTGACTCTGGGAATGACAACCAAAAAGCACCAGGGGATATCATATTCCAAGACCTTTATGGCCCGGTAGGCGATGAGGCTGCCGAGGGGGAATATCGATCGGAAGGAGCAGATGGAGTGATTAATGGCTTAGATCAGGATTATTTGGGTAAAACGATTCCAGGCTATTATTACGGTATCAATATTGGTTTGAACTACGAAGGCTTTGATCTCGGTATTACATTCCGAGGCGTGGGCGATGTTCAGAGAGTTAATAGCATCAGACGTAATGGAGAGGCGATGAATGCCGGAGGAATCAACTACTTGGCTAGCGTTAGAAGTCGTTGGACTAGTTCTAATCCTTCCACGGAGATGCCACGAGCCATTTCCAGTGACCCCTCAGGCAATAACCGAATATCAGATCGTTGGGTGGAGGATGCAGGCTTTTTTCGGTTGCAGAACCTGCAATTGGGCTATTCCTTCAATAAAGGTCTTCTTAACAAGATTAAAGCCTCAAATCTGCGGCTTTATATCTCTGCCTCCAATTTATTTGTGGTCTCACCTTATTCAGGACTGGATCCAGAAAACGATACTACTCCATTTATCTTCCAGACTGGAATCAATTTAAGTCTTTAAGCAGAACCTTCGATCTAATCATGAAGCAATATAAAATCAGTTGGGCTCTCTTGGTGTTGTTGGGCCTTACGTTTAACAATTGTAATGAAGCTACGGTAGAATTGGAGCCGATCGGGTCCACTGAAGCTTCTTTCTTTCAGAATGAGGATGAAATGACACAAGGCATCCTGGGCATTTACCAAAAACTGAATTTCTTTTATCAATGGGGTAATGATCGGGTCTTACATAGAATTTGGTTACTCCCTTCTGATGATCTGACCAATAATGGAGGGATGCCACATGAAATCTTCTCCAGTCTCAATGGAAATGATGGCAGTTTACGTGCCTATTTTCAATTTGCTTATCAATTGATTGCCCGAGCTAATACCATGCTGGAAAAGATTGCGGAAAATGGTCCCACAGCCTATCCAGCGGATTCTGATGCCGATCAATGGCATAGGGGAGAAGCATTGTTTTTGAGGGCTTGGATGCATTTCCGATTGTGGAACACCTTCGGAACTGCTCCACTTGTCACAGAGCGGATTAAGACCTTGGAGGATGCTCTAGTCACCAACTCAAGTGGTGTTCAACTACTGGATCAAGTGATTGCAGATCTACAGGAAGCAATCGGTCTACTGCCAGATGCTTGGAGTGATAGTAATTTAGGACGTGTGACGAGTCACTCGGCAAGAGGGTTACTCGGCAAAGCATTGGTCTTTAGAGGCACTGTGGCAGGGAATGCCAGCGATTTTACGGAAGCGATCAGCGTTTTTAATGGCATCAGTGGGCGTGCTTTGGCTCCTCATTTTAATGACAACTTCAATGCCATGAAAGAAAACAATGAAGAGTCGCTTTTTGAGTTTCAGGCCAATCGCGCTCCGGGTAATACTAATCCTTGGGTGGGCGGTGGAAATGATGCCTTTGCTGTCATTGGTGAAATGAATTCCTACTATGGATACTTTGATAACCGGGGCTACGGTGGGAACAATCGAGCTTTCTCCAGTACTGCCGCGCTGATGTCCGCTTTTGAGGAAGGTGACCCGAGGAGGGACTTTACCATTAACCCAGCAGAAGCAACGCATAATATCCTCAAGTATGTCATTGATTCCACTACAGTCTATGTCAACGGCAGGGCAGGACAAGGCTTGTCCCAAAACAATACGCGAATCTTGCGCTATGCAGATGTGCTGTTACTGAAAGCAGAGGCCATCGCAAGATCTGGAGGAAATCTCTCGGAAGCAGTGGATCTCATCAATCAGGTGCGTGCTAGAGCTAGAGCTTCTACTGTGGATGGAACGGTTTCTGCCATTCCCGCAGACTTAGAACCTCAATCTGATGCCACTGCGCTATTAGCTATTATCTTTCAGGAACGACGCGTGGAGTTGGCTGCAGAAGAAGGGCATCGATGGTATGATCTCCGAAGGAGACATTTAGCCGGAGAATTAGACCTGACTAAGCTGGATTTTAGCTCCGTTCGCGATGACTTTGCCTTCCAGGAATTTAATATCAACTTTCCTTTACCAGAGGAAGAGGTCATCCAAAACCCTAATTTGAATCAAAATTCCGGTTATTAATAGGTTTGACAGGTATTGAGGTGATGTATGCCTTTCTGCCCTAAGGATTAAACCGATTTTCAACAATCGTGCCACTCCAAGGTAAAGCTAAGGAGTGGCTTTTTTGAACTGGATCTACTCAACCCTAGCTCAAAGGTTAATCCTTTTCCCGGTCTTCAGCAAAATCAGAGCAATCTAAGTCATCAAGAATGTTGGATGTAGGCCATTAAATTTGTGCTTCTGATTGCTTGAACTGGACAGTTCAGGATTATGGAACAGACTTTCAACTGTATTTTGATCTTTGTCTACAAAAAGAATAAGCATATGATAAGTAGAAAGTACAGTTATATACTCCTATTGTTTTTACCATTATTCAGTTTGGCACAAACATCAACTAGGCCGAACATCATCTTTATCTTGACGGACGATCAGAGATGGGATGCGCTAGGTTATGCCGGTAATGATCTCATTCATACCCCTAATATGGATCAACTGGCTAGTGAAGGGGTCTATTTTGAAAATGCCTTTGTTACGACGCCCATCTGTGCTGCTAGTAGAGCCAGTATTTTGACTGGACTGTACGAACGCACCCATGATTTTACCTTTCGGACGCCGCCGCTTGCCGCTGACTATGTGAATGTTTCTTATCCTAAGTTATTGAAGGAGCAAAACTATGCCTTGGGTTTCTTTGGCAAATTTGGCATGCAGTTAGAGAATAGAATGGATACCCTAATTTTTGATAAATGTGAGAAAGAAACTACGCAAGGCTATTTCCGATTAGTAGGAGAGGGGTGGAGTGAGCATATTCATTTGACGGATCATACGACCAATAAGGCGATAAACTTTATCGAGAATATTGCGGGGGAAAAGCCATTTTGTGTTTCTATTAGCTACAATGCCCCTCATGCTGATGACACCAGCCCTTTGCAGTATTTCTGGCCAGCACGCCATGACAAATTGTACTCGGAGGAAGTAATACCACGTGGCCCTTTAATGGATGAAAAGTACTACCAACAGCTTCCTCCTTTCCTTCAGGATAGCATGACCTTGGGGCGTATTCGGTGGAAGTGGCGATATGATTCCCCCGAAAAGTATCAACGGATGGTCAAGGGCTACTACAAGATGATTAGTACCATTGATGATAATCTAGGCCGACTGCGGAAGCGCCTAGCCGAACTGAAAATTGCTGATAATACCATTATCATCTTGCTGGGAGACAATGGTTACTTTTTGGGAGAAAGGGGACTTGCTGGAAAATGGCTGATGTATGAGAATTCTATTCGGGTTCCCCTAATTATTTATGATCCACGAGCTGAGCAATCACGAACGGTCCAACAGTTGGCTTTGAATATCGACATCTCACCGACTATACTTGATTATGCGGGTATTGAGGCACCTGCATCGATTCAAGGGCGAAGTCTCCGTCCGCTCCTGGCGGGCCAAACCCAAAGTTGGCGCAAGGATTTTGTGTGTGAGCATCTGTATGAGCTTCCATATATTCCAAAAAGCGAAGGCATACGGACTAAAAAGTGGAAATACTTTAGATACCTAGATTACCCCGGAAATGAGGAATTATATAATCTAGAAAGGGATCCCATGGAGTTAAATAACTTGGTAGGTGTTCAAGCATATCAAGGTATTTTGAGGCATCTTCGTACAACGCTAGACGAACGAACTAGCGAACTAGATAAGGCCTCCTTTTCGAAAATCTCAAAGTAGTTTTGGGTAGAAGCTGTTGCCTTTAGCAGTCTTTTCAAAGTCTTCCTCCCTGAACCGTAAATCAATTAGATCAGACTAGAATGAAGCATCTTTTTTTGTTCCTCTTCGGCTTATTTACAGTCGTTGGAGGTTTGGCACAAAATGAAACTAAACCCAAATCACCCCATTTCATATGGAGTCATAAGACTGGGGAAGAACGTTTGCAAGTTGCTTTTTTTCGGCGCAGTTTCCAATTAGAAAGGGCCAATGTGATAAAAGCAAGCATCAATATATTTGCTGATAGTAGATACCATCTATTGGTTAACGGTACGTTTGTGAGTTTCGGTCCTGCTCGTTTCTATCCTGAGCACCCCGAATACGATACCATTGATCTCCGTCCCTACTTGAGAGCGGGCGAAAATGTGATTGCCGTCAAGGTGTTGTCTAATGGTACATCTAGTTTTCAGCTGCGCCGTAATCAAGCAGGCTTTGCAGCCTGGGGGGGCATTAAGACCGAGAACAAAATCGTTGACCTGGATACGGCTGATAAATGGAAGGCATATCGAGTGCAAGGGTACGATGGATATAGCGCAAAAAACAGCTTTGCCCTAGGACCTATGGAGGTCTATGATGCGCGCTTAGATCTAGGTATTCAAGACTGGGAACACCCTGGCTATGACGATTCGGATTGGGCGACACCCGTTCCTATTGCGGCTGAGGACTACTGGGGGAAATTTAGGCCGCGGAGCATTCCTCCCCTAACCAATACTAAGATTTTGCCGCGGGAACTTTTGGGTATGTATACGCTAACAGAAGAGGAAGATATCTACAGTTTTCAATGTTTTAAAACGGATAAAACCTGGAATGATTTTAGGGGATCGGCCTCTTTTGTTGGCTATACTTTTATCCATTCAGATAAAGAACAAGCTGTTGAAATAGGAATCTGGTGGGGTGAGCATTTCCTGAATGGAGAAGGTCCACTAAAACAATCCGAATCCGGACTTCCTCATCGTCAAAAGACGACTTTGAATTTGAAGAAAGGATGGAATTACTTCTATGTGCATCGGAAATCCTTCTTTGGGAAATGGGCCTTTCAAATGGCTGTTCCTAAATCGGCGGGCTTAGTGCTTTCGCCAAATAAAAGTGAAGATGACGAACACTTCTTTATGGTAGCCGGACCACTAGAAGTAGATGAGAAAATCATTAGAACTTGGGATCCCTCCACGATTCCTCCGATTGAGGGGAAGGGATGGAAGACCATTCATAGACAAGAGGGAGGCAATCCTGCCATTATGATGGCTTGGCGTTACTTCGGCGAAAAGCTAGAGGTGGCACCTGGCCAAAGAAATGACTTGACGGTCCTTGCATCTACTGGTAAAGCCCTGGTTTACGATTTCCGGTATAAGAAATTGGGGCGCATTAGTATTGAATACGAGGCACCCGAAGGGACGGTGATAGATTTGGGTTTTTCGGAGGATTTACAAGACGAGCAACCTAATATTATGAAGAGAGCTGGCCTGTATATGGCAGCTCGTCATATCTGCAAGGGGGGGAAAGGGCGTTTCGAAACCATTAAACCCTACGGCTTGCGTTATTTGCAACTGAATATCTACAATCATTCCTCACCGGTAAAGATCAAAGAAGTTGCTGTTCATCAGCAAGTGTATCCATTTGAAAAGAAAGGGGAATTCACCTGTTCGGATCCAGTCTTAAATGATATTTGGGAGCTCGGGTGGCGGACTTTGGAGGTTTGTGCGGAAGATAGCTATACAGATACTCCTTTTCGAGAACGTGGACTGTATGCCGGGGATTTACTGCCTCAAGTGGCGATAACGATGGCAGGTAGTGGGGATCTACGATTGGTCAAAAGGTCGCTGCGCCTGCTCCAGGACATGTATGTTGATTTGTTCCAACCTGCGGTCGAGAAGCATCCCGATGAAATTGGCCTCCTGGAAGACTATCCGCTGCTCACCCTTGAGGTATTGCGATGGTACGCACAGTACACCCAGGATTGGGCTTTTGTGGAAGAAGTCTTACCTGCTTTCGACTATTTGCTGCAAGGGTACCTCAATCGTAGAAATGAGGTAGGGCTAATTCATAACGAAACAGTTTTTATCGAGTGGACTAAACTCGAAAAAAAGCAAGTTAGCAATACCGCTTTTCACGCTATGCTCGCTCGATCTTGTTCTGGGCTGGCGCAACTGTTTAAGGCGGTGGGGAATAATGACCGGAGTGAATACTATTTAAAAGAAAAGAATCGATTGCAGCAGTCGATTAACAGTCAGCTCTGGGATCCAAGTAGGCAGCTTTATGCAGATGGGGTTAAGGAAGGTGATCTCATCGCCAATTCCTATCCCATTTCTAATATATGGCCTTATTTGGCTGACCTTACTGATTCTACTCAAGAACATAGCATTTTCCCCTATGTACTGCAGGAATTAACAGATATTGGGGATCAAACCCGTAAGCGGAAGGCCACCCCATATGGGGCATTTTATTTGCTGGCAGCGCTTTACGACCAAGGATACGCCAAAGAAGCAGAGCAGTTTATCCTGAAGCATTGGTCGCCGATGGTGTATCGGCATAATGATACCGCTTGGGAAAATTTTGATGATACGGGTATCGGTACCTTAAGTCATGCATGGAGCGGTTCGCCCACTTACTTCTTGAGCACGCAGGTACTAGGTGTAGACTTGGGTTGGTTACACCCGATGGATCCGAATAAAATAGTAATTGCTCCACAAGCAGAAACCATAGATTGGGCACGTGGCAAGATTCCACACCCTAAAGGGGTAATTGAACTGTTTTGGGAGGTCAGAGGGAGTCAACTTTGGGTGGAATGTCAGGTTCCTGAAGGCCTTAAGTGGTCTGTACAGCCTAAAGGTCGGTTGGCCAAACTGAATGTTTGGGTTAACGGTAAACCAGTGAATTAAGTATTGGCATCTCTCCAGGTATAAATGTAACAGCGATTATGAAAGAGGACTTTCGATTAATAAAGTTTATGCGAATTTCGAGAAACCTACCTACCGGAGAGCTAGTGGTATTGGTAGTGATACTTGTTGCACTGATCACCGCTTGTAGTAGCTCCCAAGGTAAAGAAACCTTATCATCCGATAAGTAGGCTTATACGAGTTGGGAGGTTACGGGGGGGGATCCCGGGATCAGTCATTATGCTGATCTAGATCAGATCAATAAGAATAACATAGATCAGCTTAAACCCATCTGGACGTACCATTCGGGTAGTGTTGTTCACAACCAGTGCAATCCCATCATCATAGATGAATCCTTATATTTTACTACGGGTTATCAAGAATTGATTGCACTAGATGCAAAGAGTGGTCAAGAAAAATGGAAATTCCAACCTAGCTTTGATCGCCTGGACCGACCAGAGTATATGAACATCAATAGAGGGGTGGCCGCTTGGGGGAAAAGTGAGGAAGAGCGGATCTTTTTCTGTGCGGGCAATCTACTATTTGCAGTTAATGCTCAAACCGGTAAGGTCATACCTTCATTTGGCAAGGCGGGGAGAATAGATATGAACGAAGGACATCATTTACCGCCAGAAAAAATGGGTATAACGGTTTCTTCGAGTCCTGTGGTGGTGGGAGATAAGCTTATTGTGGGCGCCTCAAGCTGGTCCGCTACCTCACATGTGGCAGCTTACGATGTGAGGTCTGGAGAGAGAATCTGGAAATTCAATACCATTCCTCATGAGGGGGAATATGGGCATGACACCTATGGGGACCCTGATTACTGGAAGAAGGGAGCAGGAGTGAATGTGTGGGGAGGGATATCTGTAGATGAGCAAAATGACATGATATTCTTTGGTACTGGGCAGCCAAAGGGAGATTTCTATCGACCCTTCAACGAAGGGAATCATCTCTTTGGGAACAGTATCGTTGCTTTGAATGCTAGTACCGGAGAGCGGATCTGGCATTATCAAATCATCCATCATGACTTATGGGATTTGGACATCCCTTGCGCACCTTTGTTGGCGGAGGTTAGGGTAAAAGGCAATAAAGTTTCTGCTGCCATTCAAATTACCAAAACAGGAGATACCTTCATTTTCGATCGCTTAACTGGAGCCTTGCTATCCGATGTGGAAGAAATGCCGGTCAAAGCATCTGAACTCATCGGGGAAAATGCTTCTCCTACCCAACCTATCGTCTCTTGGCCCGCTCCTTTTTCTCGACAAGAAGTCAGTCCCGAGCAGGCCACTACGCTATCGGGTAGTGCTCATGCTCAAGCCCTGGAAACTATTAATAGATCTGATACCAGACGCTACAGCGCACCTTCGGAGAAAGGAATGGTTTACTACGGGCTACATGGAGGAGGAGAATGGGGCGGTCCGGCTTATCATCCCGGAAAAAACTGGCTATTTATAAATACCAACCAGATTGCCTGGCACATTGAGATGGTGGATAATAACAAGCGGAGAAAGAACGAAAATATCCACCCTGGTAAGTTGGTGTACAGAGAAAAAGGCTGTGTGGCTTGTCACGGTGCTGAGCTAAAGGGCAACGATATACAGCCTGGTTTAGATCAATTACCGCAGAAGTATGGTGATCCCGAAGTGGTTGCTTCGATCATTACACAAGGGCGAGGAACAATGCCTGCTTTTTCTCAATTGAATGATTCAGAAATACGTGCTTTAACGGATTTTCTCCTGCAAGCTGGCATTAATGAATATCCTGAGCTCAGCTTGAAAAAAAATGCCCCTTCTTATTCTGTCAAAGGCTATAATCGTTTTTTGGACAAAGATGGGTATCCCGCTACTACGCCGCCTTGGGGTGCGCTAGTGGCTTTGGATCTGGATAGTGGAACTTTGCAATGGAAGGTCCCGCTAGGGATTTATCCGGAACTACTAGAGCAAGGTCTTCCTCCTACCGGCACAGAGAATTTTGGCGGAGCAGCTGTGACTAAGGGAGGACTGTTATTTATCGCTGCTACAAGAGATGAAAAATTCAGAGCCTTCGATATTGAAACGGGAGAGATTCTTTGGGAGTATAATTTACCTTTTGGGGGGTACGCTATGCCGGCCATCTACGAGTTAGATGGTAAGCAATATATTAGTATCCTAGCTACTGGAGGTGGTAAATTGGGAACAAAAGAAGGAGATGCACTAGTAACCTTTGCACTATCTCCCTAATTTGGCAATTATCTTCTCAGGAAATCTACCACGATGTATCAAACCTATATTCATTCCTCCTTTCTTAAACTACTTCCATTGGTGATGCTGTTCCTTACTTCCTCCGTAAGTGCGCAGCGACCAAATTTAATTGTAACCACCGATATTGGACAGGACCCTGATGATCAACAATCCATGGTTCGCCTGCTCCATTACGCCAATGATTTCAACTTGCTAGGACTCATTGCCAATGCAGACGATAACTATGATCACGAGCCTCCCACGCTTAGGACAGATTTGCTGTACCAATTGATTGAGGCTTACGACCGTATCTACCCGAATCTAAAAAAAGTAGATGCCAAGTATCCCAGCACAAGTCATCTAAAATCACTCGTAAAAGCAGGATGCAGTGGGAACGGCCGTAAAACACCAGTATTGGACTACATTGGTGCGGGGAAAAACACCGAGGGGTCAGATTGGATCATCAAGCAAGTGGATGCTGCAACGGAGGTAGTGAATATTTCGGTATGGGGTGGTGCCTGTGACTTAGCGCAGGCCTTATTTGATATACGAAATACTCGGTCAAAAGAGGACGTGCGGCGCTTCGTAGCCAAACTGCGAGTCTATTTCATTGGGAAGCAGGATTCCAGTAACGAGTGGATTATGGAAAACTTCCCCGATCTATGGCTCGTCTTGGGCTTGTCCCACGACGGCAATAGCTGGAACTCTTCCTATCGGGGCATTTTCTTGGGGGGAAACATGCAGCAAACCTCTAGAGAGTGGCTAAATGCTTATATCATTGGACAACATGCTTTAGGTGATCTCTACCCGGATGAGGCATGGACTAAGGGGGGCTCCCAGAACCCCTATGGGGCGATGAAGGAGGGAGACACTCCATCTTTTCTCTTTTTTTTAATAATGGGTTAAATTTTTCTGAGCACCCAAACTGGGGCGGTTGGGGTGGTAGATTTGAAAGAAGAGAACAAGCTTACTTTGGCGATGCAGAGGACTCCGTTTTTGATACGTCCATAAAGGAAGAGGTAACCAATGCTAAAGCAACGGTCTTTAGATGGCGACCAGAGATTCAGGCGGATCTGGCCGCTCGCGTCCAATGGGGGCGGGGGGATTCCAAGACAATAAATCATTACCCTGAAATACAGATCAATGGAGATGCTTCGAAGACTCCTTTACGAATCTTCGCAAAACCAGGCGATGACTTGAGGTTCACTGCACAGGAATCCAAGGATATCGATGGCGATCAGCTCTCTTTTGACTGGATGATTTACCCAGAAGCAGGCACTTTTACTCACGCTGAGCAGATTGGCTTGAACGGAGCTAATACCCCAAGGCTGAGTTTTGCCCTACCCCTCGAAGGAACAGGGACTTTACATTTACTATTGAAAGTCACAGATCAAGCCGAGTACCCCTTGACGGCCTACCGGCGCGTGATCGTTGAAGTACGGCAGGAGAATCCCCCGCTGATAATTCTGGATACTGATATGGGGTCAGATTGTGATGATGTTGGTGCATTGGCCATTTTACATCAATACGTGAAGCAAGGTAAGGCAGGGCTATTGGGTTGCATCTACAGTTCTGGGAAAGTGCCGTTTGGGGCGGGAGTCATTGATGCCATCAATACACATTACGGTAAACCCGATCTACCAATTGGTGCGGAGTACGATGACAGCTTTGGAGATCCAGTAGACAAAATGGATGCCGGTAAGTTGGCTCGAGATACGGCCGGATTCGGTCACGACATCATCTTTAACCGCGATGTACCAGAGCAAACCGTATTAAATAGGCAATTATTGGCCGCACAGGGAGATCATTCAGTGACCTACGTTACGATTGGCCATACCAAAGCCTTGTATGAATTGTTGAAATCAAAGCCGGATAGTATTTCTGCTATGTCGGGTATGGAGCTGGTGCGAACTAAAGTGAAGAAGTGGGTAGCGCTAGGAGGATTGAATGCACAGCGTTCGGATGAATATGGCTCAAAGGACTGGAATTTCTTTCGGAATGGCACAGCTTCTTACACGGATTATCTTTTGGAGAATTTTCCTAGCCCTGTTTATATGATCAATGCGGGGAGTAAGGTCCTCACCGGCCAAAGTTTAGCACAGACACCAGCAGGCTCTATTGTTAGAACGGCCTACCGAGATTGGTTGTGGAAGGTTGAGCAGAAAGGTTTGAGCGAGGGTCGGCCAAGCTGGGACCTAGTGGCTGTATATTTTGCCATAGAGGGGCCGGGCGACTTTTTCGAAACGCCAGAAAAGGGAGTTTTACATTTTGATAGTAAAACGGGGAGCCGATGGGAAAAAAATGAAAAGGGTGGACATTACTACGTGAATCAAAAAGCAGCAACAGATCTTTCCTTTCGGGATTATTTGAATCAGTTGTTGAAGAGGTGAGCGTATCGCTTACCGTGACAAAGCCATAGCTTATGAGTTAAACTATGGCTTTGTCTTTTTCCGTTTTTAAGTAAAATCGAATCTGAAGGAGCGTCAGGATCACACTAACCTGCGTTAGCTCTCAACCAGCTTAAAACTTCTTGCACCTTTTTCCGAGCGGTATCTTCCGGCAAGGCTATCTCCTTACAGTTTAGCAGATCAATTCCAACTGCTTTTCCAGACTCCCCTTGTTCACGCAACACTAAGAAACGATTGTTTTTGGCACTTTTAGGAATATTGGTATTCAAACTCTTCCCAGCTTGAAATAAAGGATTCACCTTAAATTCATCTGCATCATAATCATACTGAGGAACGATAGCCTGCAATCCCGCATCTGAAGAAGGTACCATAAACATGGAGTGAAAATCGCCGGTCGGCGTCTTGAATTCTGCGTAGGGAAGGAGTGCTTTGGGAGCGCCCTTGTCCGATAAATCAAAGACAAAAGTTCCCATATCCTGAGCGTAACCAATTAGGTAATTCTCCCAAACTTCCAAGCGCTGGATCATACCAGACTGAGCATCATCTGTTATGCGCTCATTTAAGAAACTGGGCGAAAGCGGTGAGAGCAACGCTTGCTGAACCACATCATAACAATAGATGACATCGGCTCCCCTGATGCCTACCAATTGGCTCGTATTATTGTAGACAATTTCAGCAATATAATAGGGAAAGTCAGGACTGCTACTTACCGGTAATATTTCTCGCTGGACTTCCTCGCAGGTTTTCGTGTCGGTTACGACGAGCACTCTATGACCTTCTCCATAATCAGGATCATTGGTTGAATCATCCGCGAGTACGGTGATAAGTAGTTCCTGCTGATTAAGCCAAGTTTGATTTCCTTCCAAGATCTTTCCTTCTACAGTACAGTCGTGAGCAGCACGCGTGGCTGCCGCATTGGCGTCTGCTTCGGTGGAGGCCTGAGTGGAAGCGGTATCAGCTGGGGCTGGGGCTGGTTGAGAATTACCACTTGGCGCATCACCTCCACAAGAAACCAGTAGAGAGACCATGAGGACTAAGGCTAATTGGATGATATATCGCATTGGTTTTTTGTTATTAGAGTATCGTTTAAATTTTCATGATTGTCCGAGAGCGAGCAAATTGATGGAAGTTTAAACATACTCTTAGTTATAAATCTGGCCCAAAGATACTAAGAAGCCAGCTGAAATTCAGATTAGCGGGTATGGCTTCCTCTGCCACTTGCACGATCAACGGTTAATCCCATACTTGTATTGTGGAGCCTAAGTTTTTCGACCTGATGATAGACATTGTTCGGATTTACGAATGGTTTCGTAGATAAAACTTGCATTTACGAATAGTTTCGTATATGTTTGCTGTACGAAGGTGTTCGTATTTAAAAATATAGGCATGAAATCTTTACCAAGGCCCACAGATTCTGAACTAGCGATCCTACAAGTATTGTGGGAGAAAGGCCCGTCTACCGTGCGCTTAGTCAATGAGCAATTGAATTTGGAGCGAGAGGTAGGGTACACTACTACCCTTAAGCTGATGCAAATCATGGCGGAGAAGGGTTTGGTGTCTCGTAACACTGAGACCCGAACGCACATTTATGAAGCCGCGCTCACAGAGCGGGAGGCGCAACGCAATCTGTTGGATAAATTCGTAGATACTGCTTTTAGAGGGTCTGCCGTGAAGCTAGTCATGCAAGCCTTAGGCAATCACAAAACCTCCAAAGAGGAATTAGAAGCCATTAAAGCGCTCATCGAAGCCAAAGAAAAAGAAGATAAATGATGCTCCTGACTGAACAACTATCTACTCCTTGGGCTACAGCTTTGGGATGGACGGTACTGCATTCCCTGTGGCAGGCAGCCGTTCTGGCTATCCTGTTAGCCATGATACTGCGACTTAGCCCAAAGTTGTCCGCTATCTGGCGTTACCGACTGGCCTACAGTATGCTGATGGCAGTCTTGGCCTTGGCTGCATTCAACTTTTACCAACTCTACGATCCAGGCCAGGATTTTGTATCCCCTACCGGATGGAGAACGGAAGGTGCTTTTCCTGTAGAGTTTGTGGGATCGACCCGTTGGGAAGGTCTCCAGGATTGGGTTGTGGCCTATCTAGATAGCCACCTATCGGCTATTGTTGGATTTTGGTTCGTGGGATTTGCCTTTTTCGGTATCCGCCTCTTTGGAGGATTAGCCTATATCCATCGCTTACGGTATCGAGGTATTGAACCTTTGGATCCGGTTTGGCAAGAGCGTTTAAACCGGCTCACTCAACAGTTGAATCTTCGTGCTAAGGTAAAGCTCCAGGCTTCCCATCTCGTCAAAGTTCCCGCGGTTATTGGGATTGTGAAGCCTTTGATCCTTTTACCCGTCGGCTTAGTCAACCGCTTGGAGGTAGAGGAGGTGGAGGCCATTCTAATTCATGAGTTGGGGCATATTTGGCGTCAGGATTTCCTCTTGAACATTATTCAGTCGATTATAGAAGTGCTATTTTATTTTAATCCAGCGGTGTGGTGGATATCTGCATTAATTCGTATTGAGCGAGAAAATTGCTGTGACGACATGGCGGTAGAGTTATGTGGTAGCTCCTTATTGTATGCTAAGTCACTGATGCAATTGCAGACGGATGAGGCAAAGAGTCCTGCCTTGGCGATGACTTTGGTAGGAAAGAAGATGCCTCTACTTAAACGAGTACAGCGGATATTGGCCCCAACGCATAATCATTCCAGTGCTATGGAAAAGTTAATGATCACCCTGCTATTACTTATTGGACTGACGTGTATGTCCTTAAGTAAACAGGCAGCTACACCTGAGGCTATGCTAGAGCCTCAACCGGAACCCTCCTCCTTCCTGATTGTGCAGGAACCGACTCCTGCGCCTGTACCTAAGCCTAACTTGCCTCCGGCGGATACCTTGCCACAAGGCCGCTTTAGCTTCAGTGTGAATGACAATGGGAAGAAGGTAAAAGCTTACGTAGAAGATGGAGCGTTGAAGAGCCTGTCTATTAATGGCAAATCCATTCCTTCTGAAGCCTTGGCTGACTATGAAGACTACGTAGGAGAGTTGTTGGCTGACGCCCCTCCTCCTCCGCCACCACCACCACCGCCAGCTCCTGGTAAACCTGCTGAGGTCCCCGCGCCTCCTGCACCTCCAACCCCTGCAGCAGTGCCTAGTCCCCCGGCTCCGCCCACGCCCCCCGCTCCACCAACTCCTGGGCGGACGGACTATATCTTCAAGAAGGAGAAATCCTCCAAGGCTCCAAAGCCAACGAAGGCTCCCAAGCCAGCTAAGCCCGCAAAGGATAAGAAAAAGGAGAAACCGGAAAAACTCTCAAAGCAAGAGAAAAGTAAGCTGAAGTCTAAGACTAAAGGTATGCCAATACCGACCAGCCCTGAAAGTGCATTTTTCTATCGCAAGGGCAACCCGTCCACCTATCTTGAGCCGCCCGTCTATTCTCATGCAAGTTTGGGTGCAATGGCTCCGGAAATGATCGATTCATTACCCATCAATGCTTCCTTGTCGGCCCTCAAGGCAAATTTAGATCTTAAACTTGTCGACCTAGGTGAGCTGGACCTTGATCTTGAGTTAGGATTGGATTCCATCAAGATCCTGACTGAATTAGAGGACTTGCAATTGGCAATCAATGAGTTGGAACAAGTGACCTTGGACCTGGAGACAGAACTAGATGTATTGAACAGTGAATTGGAATTCTTCCATAAGAAGGTAAAAAGAGGATTGGAAAAAGAAATGATGGCTGACAAGCTCGTGAAACCTGGTGATAAGTACCGATTTCAATTAAGCCAAGATAGCTTCAAACTGAATGGTAAGAAGCAATCCAAAGCATTGCATCAAAAATACCTTAAGTTATATCAAGAACTGACTGGACAGAAACTAAGTGGGGAGTCTAGTATTTCCATTAGGGAAAAGTTATGATAGGCCACCTCCAGGAGTAGTTTAGTTAATAGTTCATGAAATAGGTGTAAGGGATAGCATTCGCTGTCCCTTCTTTTTTTGCTTTTGCGTTACCGCTGCGTGTCTACAACATTTGTTCTTCTCTAGTAGAGTCCTACAATACCTCCAGTGGTTTTTACTTGATAGAAAATAGAAAATAAAATGCAGGCAAGAAAGATAACAAATGCAATGACAATGTCGCGCGGAATGCGCTTTTCAGAATGTTCTCGGTTCATAGGATAACTTAATAGGTTTTATTGGAGAATAACGTTACTTCATGCAAAATTTGCATAAAAAAAGCATTTAGACAAATGTATTTTTGTGTAATATGATGTAAAACTGGGGTGGGAAAAAGAAGGTTGGTCTTTTGACTTTCAAAAGAGAATTATATTATAAATAACGCCACTATCTGGAATTATATTTTGTGGCGTGTTCGAAAACCATTTGGTCCGATAGTAAAAACAAAATGAAAATTCATAAGCTGCTCATAATTATGCCAGTAGGACTTGCAGATAGCTCACCGATAAGAAGGATCATCATACATCCTGCTAGCTGGTGCTCCCATTTAGCCAGTTTTTGAAGCTCGCAACTCGATCTCTACTGACAATCAGGTCAAAATCGGCCGCCGGCCGTACCGTAACCTTCAATCTACTATTGAAATAAGTATGGATCTTATCAATGGCATTGATGCAAAGAATTGCCTTTCTATTAATTCTGAAAAATTGCTTTGGATCCAACTCATGCTGCAGTTGATCTAAGGGTTGATCAATGAGGTGCTTTTTGTTGTGCTGGGTCTTCAGGTAAACTAGGCTATCAGAAGAAAAAAAATAGCGAATCTCAGTAGTTTCAATGAAAGACAACTGCAGCCCAAGTTTGATTAAGAAGCGGCTTTTGAAGACGGGTTGCTGGAAGGATTGCAGTAATTGTTGTAATAGGGGACTGTCAAAGGAAGGCGGGGCCATGAATCGCTCCTCGAACTTCACAATAGCCGCTTGAAGCTCTTCCGGCTCAATGGGTTTCAATAAATAATCTACACTATTAACTTTGAAAGCTTTTAAGGTATATTGATCAAAAGCAGTCGTGAAAATCACTGGAGCAGTAATCTTTACCGCACTAAAGATGTCGAAGCTCAAGCCATCGGCCAACTGAATATCCATGAATACAAGCTCCGGCATAGGGTGATTGGAGAACCAATCAACGGCCGCCTCAACACTATCTAATGTTTCTAAAATCAGTGTTTGTGGCCGGAAAGCATGGATCAATTTTGTCAGCTGCTTAGCCGCAGGCAGTTCATCTTCAACTATTAAAACCTTCATCTGTAAGTCCTTCGTTGCGTCAAAAATACAAAAGCCTGAGGCATTGGTCAAATCGACCAGGTCCACACTAGTCAGGATAATCCTAAGCTTAGTCCCACCATTTCTTCAGTTTGGTATCTATTTCTTGAACGTCCTGGGCAAAGTCAAATTTAACTTCGTCAAATTTTGGAAGGCGCCATTTAGACTTTGGCTTCTTTGAAAAGGCATAGGGTTCGGAAGGAATACCCAGCAGGTTGCGATCCATTTCGCCATTCGCATTCACATCGTGAAACAATGCCATGGCGTAGGTGCCGTACGGTAGGCTATCAACTACCATCTCATGATACCCCTTCTGTGATACATCGATCTTCTTCAGAATCGATTTTTCCTTAATAAGGTAAGTGTCTGCAGAATCATACAAACCGATCCAAATAATACCTCGGTCTTTAGAGACATTGCTGATTTTGATGATCAGTCGCCCCATGCCCTCCTCATTCATGTTGGTGAACCCATAAATGAATGGAATAGTTAAGGCTAGCATTCCAATAGCTAACAGTTTTTGCCGTATAAATGGGTAAGTAGTCCCCGGAGTAGTTGGGTGATTCCGGGTACGTAAGGATCGAGACTTCTGCAACAGTCGAATCATAGAAATTTTTCTCCAAAAATAGCTAACCTGGAGCACATTATACTGTCTCGGTTAGGACCATTGATAATTTTAAGAAATCCTTAGCTAGATCGGTGAAAAAAGTAAGCCACGGTGAAACCTTAAGATTCAAATCTAGTATCACCAACTGAATGATCATTCTATCTGGAAATTTGAGGAGTGTTTTGGTCTCTACAAAGTGATAGATTTCGACTCTTGGAAGAGAAAGAATTGACTTATCGCGACGGACGGGGCAAATAAATCATGTACCAGTAAATTACCAGCAAACCTAAACCTCAGTATACAATCAGCAAGCACTTGGACAAAATCACTAAACTCCCCGTTTAATTTCACATTGCTTTTTAGTTTTATATAAAAAATTGCTATTTTTCCGTTGTATTTGGAAAAGTATGCCATCCCCTCCTAGAATGGCATCAGGCATAACAATATCTACATTCCTACATTACACGGTTTGGTCCATTAATTGGCACTCCCCATTTAGCTTTGAATAGGCTCCGGATGTATAGAACGAATCACTGAGACTTAGCTCGAAAGCGTAAGATCATGCTACTGATAGATAGCAAAAATGATTTCCTTTGCTAACGTTTCTCGCAATTGTGAGTCCATACAGAATTCCTATGTAAAAACATACACTGAGAAGGAACGAAAGTACCTTCTCATTTAAACACAATCGGTTTAAGTCATGAAGCGAGGACTGACGGCGAATGCAACTAGGCTACTTATTATTTTAATCGGAATTAGCAACCACTCAATTTTAGCTAACGAAAGTTGGGATGTAAATCCCGTGTCTTTCTGTGATCTTTCCCTTATATATCCCACCCATGGTTTTACTCAAACAATACCCTCTTGTGAAGCAAACGTAGGCCTAATCTATTTTCAAGCGGGGCTCGAAGGAACCTGCGAAGTACTTCCTAATTTGTCTGTATCGGTGGAACCGGCTACAGATGTGGCCATTTACCCTGTCTATGATCAGGCTGGCCTAACAACCTATGCTTTGCTGGCTCCTGTAGGCGAATATGAGGTTCTTTTGTCTGCTGCTACGGGGGAGGGTGAGCTGATAGAGGCACGTTTCCCGCTTGTTCTTTTAGAGGAATCTTACCCTTCCATTCAGCTGGCTTGTAATGATACGATACAACTTCCCGTTCAGGAACATTGCCAGGCCTTAATTACAGCTGATATGGTATTGGAGGGAGAATTTGGTTGTCTAACCAATGAAGATTTTACGATAGAGATATCTGATCCTGACCCATCCAACGGTCCCATTGTGGATGGAGCTGGAATATTTAACTATAAAATAGCCCGGACAGACTTATTACCGGTTGAAGGGTTTACGAAAAGATTTCACGAAACACAATGGCACCAAGCATACAGTTCCAATGCCAATTTGACTTGGACGGAAAATGACTTGCAGATTGATCTAGAGCCTGCCGAAGAAGCTGGCTACGCCATAGCCATGATTCAAGTTCCTCATAATGGTACTTTGAGTGCTGATTGGTCCTACGAAGGAACGGATCACCTGCCTTTTTTCATGATGTACCAGGCTAATCCCAACGGTATGATTGATGTGTTGCACACCAGCAACAACGCGGAGAGTGGAAGTATGTCCAGTGCCTTGGTGGCTGGCTCGGTATTAGTGGTGGAGATTCGCACCGGACTTTCCACGACAGAACCTTGTGCTTTAAAGCTGAGCAATTGGAATTTTCAACCTGCCACGAATCCTTCTCCCTTCTTCTCCTGTGGAGGAGTAATTGATGTTATTGATGCGCAAGCTCCGGTTTTGACTTGCCCTGAAATCTCATTACAACAAGTTATCTGTACGGATGAAGATCGTTTGTTGATTAGTCAATTACCGGATGGTACGCCTAATTGTTATTTCCTGGATGCAAGCGGAGACGTAGTCATCCCAGATGATGATGAAGCTGCCAGCGCTTTAGGCGAGTTGTTAGATTGGCTTTCGGGTTTTGGTTATCCGCACGCTAGTGACGAAACTTGGCATGGTAGTGTGTCTGAGATTTGTCAGCCGGTAGAGATATGTATAGTAGATGAAATGGAATCAGGAGAGGAATGTCGGCCTGGCACCATTCGACGAACATTCACAGCGACTGATCCTAGCGGAAACAGCAATAGCTGCGAACAATTGATTGAAATCACTTCTCCTGGTATCGATCAAATTATCGCACCTGACTTGGTCGCTTACATTGCCTGCGATATGGAATATCCAGCAGATCAAGATGGCTATCCCCATCCCGACTTTACGGGCTGGCCTCAAGTGAGTACTGCGTTTGGGGCTTACGATATTGCACCGGAATTATGCAACTTGGTAGCCTTTTATGAAGATAGTCCTATCATTGATATCTGTGAAAATGCCCAACAATTCATTCGAACCTGGAAAGTGGTCGATTGGTGTGAGGGAGGTGAGCCCTATGAATTTTTCCAGACCATCAAGATCGGTGATGTGACACCTCCTACGGTCTATTGCCCAAACAATGGTGCCACCGGAGATACCTTGCTCTTCAGTGTGGGGCCTTTCGACTGTACCGGTAGCCTTTGGGTTCCTTATCCAGGAATTGAGGATAACTGTTCTGAAAGTTGGGTTTTAACTAGTCAGGTTGTTACTTATCCTGAAGAGGGGGAACCGGCCGTTATCATTGCCGAGGTGCCAGATAATGGAGATCCCCGCTTTGTCAGCAATATCCCTTTGGGGGTACATTACTTTCGATATATTGTAGTGGATGATTGTGGTAACGAAACCATCGCAGAATGTCCATTTCTCATGCGCGATAATACGGCTCCAGTGGCCGCTTGTACAGATGTTTTGAATGTTTCATTGGATAGCAGAGGCTTGGCGGCGGTAAGTGCCACACAGGTGGATGAAGGAAGCTGGGACGAGTGCGGGGTGGAAAGTCTGTTGGTGCGTCGTCAGTATGATCAGACCCTAAGCTGCCAGGATACGGCAGCCTATTACGGAGCTTGGGCGGATGAAGTTCAATTTAGCTGCTGTGATATCGACAGCTTGATTAAAGTTGAACTTTTAGTAACAGACCTAGCGGGAAATCAGGGGTCTTGTTGGATGAACATTCTGATTGAAGACAAAGAATTGCCCTCTTGCATTCCGCCACATGACACTACTATTCTTTGTAGTGAACTTCCTTTCCTAAATACAGATTCCATTGATATTAATGACTTCCAGAATCGTTTTGGTAGACCAACTGCGGAAGATAATTGTCAAGCTACCTGGGAGGAATTGACCCCTGTAGTGGATCTTGACGAATGTGGGGAAGGAGTCATCACCCGGATTTTTGAGGTGACTGATGGATCTGGGAACCGATCCGGCGGTATTTGCGAACAAAAGATTAACGTAGGCTTGGCCCATCAGTACGAAATTCTTTTCCCGAAAGATGCTCGAGCGGAATGTGGCTTGCCAGCACCAGATACGATCATGACTTTTGAGGTAGGCTGTGACCTACTTGCAGTCAGCGTTGAGGACGAGCGCTTTGACATCTCACCAGATGCTTGTTTCATCATTAATCGAACCTATCGTGTAATTAACTGGTGCGAATATGATGGAGAGTCCGACCCTATCCGTATCAGTCGAGATGAAAATTGTAATGGAGAAGTGGGAGAGGAGGCAGTCTGGGTAATCAATCGAAATGGTCTGGCCTTTATCGACAGAGATAATGATCCTGAAAATGCCATTCCTGCGGCGGGGGAGAAAGGCGAAAGTTGTGATGGCACTACTAACCCGGAAGGACATTGGAGAACGGTTGAGTCAAATGGATATTGGGAATACATTCAGGTATTAGAGATTTATGATAATACGCCGCCTGCTGTGTTCTTTGCTCCACCTCCACCCTTTTGTAGCTTCAATAACGAAACCTGTAAAGCACCGATCGAGTACTTCTTTTTGGTGTTTGAAGCTTGCTCTCCACTGGATATTGAGTTTGACATCTTTTACGACGAGAACTTTGACGGGGAGATAGATGAAGATGTGCCTACGGAGGGGATCGATGGTGAATACCCTAAATTTCGAATCCTCCGAGAATACCCTATTGGCTCACATGCTTTTGTGGTAATAGCTTCCGATGGTTGTGGCAATACTAGTAGAACAAATCTTCCTTTTGATGTAGTAGATTGCTATGTTGATGCTCCGGTTTGCATCAATGGATTAGCCATCGAACTCGCCCCTTTAGAACCAGGCGAAGATGCTGATGGAGATGGAAATGCTGATACGGGTGCTGCGGTAATCTGGGCCACAGATTTCCTAGCTAGTACCTTTGATGATTGTCTAGGTCCTCTAGACTACTCTATCAATGTAGTAGGAGAGGAGGTAATCAGAGAGCAAACCAGTTTGGTGCTAACCTGTGATGATATGCCATCGGTGGCCGTAGAAATATTTTCTTGGGATCAAGCGGGTAATCCGTACCAAGTACAGCTGGATGGTACCCAAGGTGGACCGAACTTCGATAAATGTCAGACTTATATTTTGGTCCAGAATAACCTGGAAATCGCTTGTCCAGAATCCGCCAATGTGGCGGGTCGGATTACGACGGGAGTGGGGGCACCCTTGCCTGGCCCCAATGTAATGCTTAGTGGAGAAGAAGTATCAAACCAGCACGCAAGAGCTGGTGCCGGTGGTTTCTATGAGCTAAGTAATGTACAAACTGGGTATGATTACACCATCACTCCACATTGGAATGATAATCCCTTGAATGGAGTCACTACCTTTGATTTAATCTTAATTACCAAGCACATTCTAGGGGTATCCTACCTGAACTCTCCTTTAAAACTACTGGCGGCTGATGTCAATAATTCTGGTAGTATTACTACGATCGATTTGATTTCTTTGCGCCGGGTAGTATTGGGGGTAGAAGATGAATTTCCTAACAATACAAGTTGGCGTTTCATCGATGAGGATTTCAACTTTCCTTATCCTGAAAACCCATGGAGGACCCTGATACCTGAGGCGGTTAGCCTCAATAATCTTACTGCTATTGAAGCTAGTAATATCAACTTCATAGGCTATAAAGTGGGGGATGTCAACAATACGGTTAGCACGCAGTTGCAAGCAGTGCAGCGTATTGAGGCCCGTGATCAGACCAAGACTAAGCTGGTGCTTAAAGAAGTGCCTATCACTACCAATGAGATCCTTTCCGTTCCGCTCTACCTCAGAAGTGAGGAAGCGTTGCAAGGCTTTCAGTTCAGCCTGCAATGGGATACAGATCGATTAACATATCTAGATATCAGCGGAGCATTGCTAGAGGAGGGACACTGGGGTACTCGCTTTGTCCAAGAGGGGCAGCTTACCATAAGTTGGAACTCTTCCATGGGAGAAAAGTTGGAGTTGAAGGACGAGGATGTGATTCTACTGGACTTGCGCTTTAGCGTCTCGCAAGAGGGGGCTTGGGAAGATCTATTTAGCTTACATGGCTTTACGGCTGCGGAAGCCTATCTCGAATCTGATGAGGTTTTGGGTATTGGACTTGAGATCGAAAAAGACCCTGATTTGACGGAAACTCGTCTCATCGGTAATTTTCCCAATCCATTCAGCAAGGAAACCTTGGTTGAGTTTAGCCTGGATTCTTCGCAAGAAACCACCTTTAGAGTGTTGTCAGCTACTGGTGCGGAAGTAGATCAGTGGACCATTCAGTATGCTGCGGGTTGGCACCAATTCAAGGTAGATGCAGCCCACTGGCCTAGCGGAATCTTATACTTGGAAATGACCAATAATGAGGGCAGATGGGTGCAGAAAATGGTACATGTTAGGAAAAATTAAATATAATGTGTTCAGTAGGGAAATGTAACAAAAAACGAAGAATCAGCGTAAGACGAAGGAATAAGATTATAGTTGTTAGACTAAGAATTCCTGCACTTATGCCCAAAAAGCTAGTATAATTAGGAGGTTCAGGTCGAAAGCTCGATCCTTATATAGGTTAAATAGTTATGTGTCAAAAAGTAGCGAAAGTGACAAAAGAAATCTGATCTGTCACAATTTTTCGAAAAATGAAAGAATAAATAATTAAAAAAAAAATTTAAGACCTATATTTGCCTCGCATCCCTAAGTACAAACCCTCTTTGAGGACCATCCCTCTTATCTAGAAACTTCTCAATATCCCCCTAGCAGGTCTATTACTAAGCGGAAGTGCCGTCTATCGGTCACTTCAAGCAGAACAACACAATCTCAAGTAAAACAGAAACACTATGGACGTACACGTTTTCTTCTTTTCTATTCCTGCTTGCTGACTTTACATTCCTCCTATAGCAAGTTTTTCCCGAAGAACAATGTAGTACAGTCTTATCAACTAAGCTAGGTTTGAGCACTGACGCACTGGAGTTTTGCATGTGTCGATCATCCAGGTGTCCCTCAAGCATTGAGCTGCTTTACTTCAGCTCCCCCCTGATTTTGCATGGGGCGGGGCTTGAATGCTATTTGAAGACGACCTAAATATTGATAATAACACGACAACACTATGACTTACGTGTACACACAATCCCTGAACAATAGTCATCTTAAGAAATTTACGCTTTTCTTAGTCATCTCCTTACTGGGTCTGATTATTCCGCAGCAGCTGCCGGGGCAAGAGTTCTTGCCGCTCGAAGAAGCGGTGGAGGTCAGAGTCGAACCTTGCGGTTCACTCTCCATAGAGTCCATTACCATTCAAGCTGAAACGGCTTGTGGGGCCGGGGATGGTCAGATTATTATTCGTCTAAATGAAACGATTGATATTTCTTCCTCCTACACGCTGAGAATGCATAAAGGGAGTAAGGTAATAAGAAGCTATACCGGTTTGAGGAAACGCGGTAATGAGATCGTCTTAACCCGAATGATCCCGGATACCTACAGCCAGTTTACACTTACCAGGGAATCGGATGGTTGTGTAGCGCAGACTATCGAGCAGGCGTATCTGCTACGTCATGGTTGTACTTTCAATGATCGAGGAGCTTGTGGGACGGGGACCTTCAACTACTTGAACTGTGATAACCAGAATATCGTGATGGATCGCTCTTATCTAGATCCTGATACCTATATTTTTGCTGATGATGATTATTTAGGTTGTATTGCCTACGTCGATAATAGCTGTGTTGTACAACCCTCCGTTCGAGCCTATTGCTTAAACTTTGAGTTGACGGAACCTACTCCTGCTCAAGGGTACCCTTATGGTAGTGTTACGTTTGAAAGGAAGGAGGGAATTGATAATCTAACGATTGAAACTACAATTTTTGGAACGCTAAGTACCGCAACCGAGGCAGAGAAAGAATTAGCAGCTGAGCGAATTGCTTACGTGATGTGTCAAGGTTCGAATTTAGGATATTCGTTGTCATCCATCAACTCTGCCATCTGGTACTTTTCAGAAACCAATACGAGCTGTAATGGTCTCTGTAACCTAGCTATTACAAGAGTGCCATCTGTAGTTGGCGGTATTGCCGAGCAAATTGTCATTTACGAGCCAAGTGTAGCTACCGTCCAGCCCTACATCGAGACAGGCTGCTATATCGTTCGCGATTATGGAGATGCTCCAAATTCTTATGGAGATCCATATCACACGATTGAAGATGAATGTCGTGTTCATTTAGGTAATGCTGTGGATAGTGAGACTGATACGGCACATTCAAATGATGCCGATGGAGATGACAACGACAATATCGACGATGAAGATGGTGTTACTTGGCTAGATGGAGCAACTATGGTTCCGAACACCGAAAAAGAAATTACTGTAAGCTATTTGAATCAATGCCATACCAGTGACTACATTACGGCCTGGGTGGATTTTGATGGTAACGGCACTTTTGATAGTGACGAGAAAATTATTGATAACCATGTGGTTTCTTCTGATGCCTCCCTTCAATCTGAGAACTTCACCTTTGAAGTTCCTGCTGATGCCAGTTGTGGAACAACCTATGCTCGATTTAGAATTGATGACTCATCCATTAGTTCTGCCACCGCTGCTGGCGTAGGTGGAGAAGTGGAGGATTATGTGGTAACCATCGATTGTGGAACTTCCACCTCAACTCCGGCAGATTATACCTTTGACTGTGGATCGGGCAAAGAAGTAGATCTCTACGGAGCCGGTGCAGAAGATGAAACGGAAACAACAGTTAGCATTCCCAGTTCAGGGAATGTTTTTCAATATGTGGTAGAGGTGATCTATAAAGGAGGGAGTCCTGGAACAACAGCGTTCTTTACCGATGCGAGTGGCAATGTGTACTCGATGACTCGCGAATCGGTACCTGGCTCTTTGAGTAATGTATTTATCTACCGAGGGGTAGTGACAGGATCAACATCAAGTATTACCTACCAAGATGTTAGTTCAGAAGATGACCTACAATCTGTAATGGTATACGCTTTCCGAAATACAGGAGCTACTACGGGCTATACTACAGGGGAGTTTACTTCCTACAGTGGTTTCTCCAGCGTTGAGACTTTTAACTATACCATTCCAAGCGATTTCACAACCAGAGATATCACGGTCGATATGCCCATTTCTGAGCTGACGACCGATTGCCGTATTCTCAATATCACCGTTTCGGCGGGTGGCGTATCCGCAAGTGTAACTTTGGATGGTCCTGATGTTTCACTAGGTGATTGCTGCTTGGCGATTCCATCGCTGACTTTAAATGATGTACCAGGAAGTGCTACTACACTTACGATTGAGATAGATAGTCCCAGTTCAGGATCTTCGGGTTGTCCTTCTACTGCTAATCATAAGGGACAATCCTACGTTTTTTCCGGGATTGTGAACCTGGATGTTGAATGTGCGGATTGTGCTACTTTTGAAGCAGGCTCTATTTCAGCTAGCGAGGAAGACTGTGGTGCTTACGACCCAGCTGAAATAGTAGGCACAGATCCTTATGGAATTGGAACGGATTGCCCCGCCAATGGTACGCTTCTGTTGGAGCGTTATGATAATATCAGTGGCTCATCTGTATCTAACTTAGTAGCGGATGCTGACTACCCTAACAATCCAGATGCCACTTCAACGCTTACCAACCTTTTCGAAGCACCGACCAACATTGCCGAAAACTACGGCCAACGCGTTTCTGGCTACTTGTGTGCGCCTAGTACAGGGAATTACATTTTTTGGATTGCTAGTGATGATGGCAGTGAGCTATGGCTAAGTACCGATGCCGACCCTTCTAATAAAGCGTTGATTGCTTCGGTTTCTGGCTGGACGAACTCAAGACAGTGGAACAAATTCGGTTCACAACAGTCTTCATCTATTGCTTTAGTAGCGGGTGAGACCTATTATATAGAGGCCTTAATGAAAGAAGGTGGTGGTGGTGATAATCTAGCGGTCGGTTGGCAATTGCCGAGTGGGACGCAAGAAAGACCTATTCCAGCTTCCTACTTCAGCAGTGGTGCGGACATCGGGATTTTGAGTTACCAATGGCAATCCTTGGTGAGTGGTGGTTCTTGGACCGATATCTCGGGCGCAACCGGCGTGAATTATGATCCAGGAACAATCACAGAGACGACCCAATATCGAAGACAAACTATTTCTGATAAGTGTGGAACGGTCAATTCTAATACCGTAACCAAGACGGTGTTAGTAGAACCCAATGCCACAGTTAGCAGTACCGATCCTAGCTGTGGACTAGATAATGGAGAGATTACGTTTACGTTCTCCAATGAATCTACTCGATCCAATATAGAATTTAGTAATGATGGTGGCGTAACTTATCCGCTTAATGTTGCGGATAATAGTGGCTCGGCCTCCTTTACCGATTTGGCTGATGGCACCTACGATTTATGGGTAAGATGGGGTGATGATGATTGTCCGGTGGATTTGGGTACGGTAACTTTGACCGATCAAGCCCAGCCTAGCGTTGCCATCACTGATGATTTAGCGATTTGTGAAGGAGAAAGTACCGATCTAACCGCAACAGGTAGTGGCGGGGTTGGAACCTTGGAATATGAATGGAGTACCACGGAAACAACGGCAACAATTACGGTTAGCCCAACCACCACTACCACCTATACGGTGACAGTTACGGATGCAAACGGTTGTGAAGCAACGGAAGATGTCGTAGTGACTGTTTATGAGGAAATTGAAATGGATATTGAGTCCACTAACCCTACTTGTGGCGAAAATAATGGTACCATTACTGGAACGGTTACGAGCAACCCAAGTGGGCTTTGTATGGTATACCGTCTATACAATTATACAATTGACGATTGGGAAACGGACTGGCAGGATACCCCAGTTTTCACCGGTTTGGCACCTGGCTCTTATCGCATTAAGAAATGGACTGACCTAAATTGTGACGGTTCAGCTTCTTCCCTTTGCTATCAAAGATTCCCTGAGGGTACGATTGATTTGGTAAATGAAGCAGGCCCACAAATCACGCCTGCCGATGATGAATCTATCTGCTTAGGTAGCAGTGTCACTCTCACCGTGACAGCAACTGGAGGAACAGGTACTTTAAGCTATCTGTGGAACACGGGTAGTACCTCGGCTAGTATTACGGTTAATCCAACGGTGACGACAAGTTACACGGTAACCGTAACGGACGAAAACGACTGTACATCAGTAGATGAAATTCTGGTGACTGTAAATCCTAATCCTACTGCTAATGCTGGTTCAGATCAGCAGATCTGTGAGTGCGTCGATCAGTCAAGTAGTGTATTAACGATCACAGCAGCCCAGTTCAATGCTTTCATTGAAGGAGATATGCAAGTAGAGGGGGGAGAGTCGGAAGGACCAATAGCGGCTGGAGGAAATTTAACGATAGCAGGAAATTATAATGTGGCGATTCAGTCTACTGGAGACTTTATCGACGCTGGAGATAGCAACCCATCCGCTTTGGTAATTGGAGGAAGAGTATTCTATACCAGTGGATCGGGTATCAATGTCCTAAATAATGGGTACACCAAGATTGGGAACATTACAGGTTCAAACATCTTTTCTGAACTAAATGGTTCACCCGTAAACACCAGAATCACACCAGGAGGTTTCGATACGAATCCTAAAATCAGTCTTACCCTAAGTCAACCAGAAGCTTCGATCAATGAATCGGGAGTTATCAATTTCAGTAGCAACTTTAGCACTTTCAGAAGTAATTCAAGTGCCTTATCAGCTCTAGCCGCTAATACATCGATTTCTGGTTCTGGTAACGGAAGTATCACAGTAACTAACGGACAAACGAATGTGATCAATATTACTGGTGCCGCTTTGGACGCTTACACTCAATTGACCTTCACCAATAAACCAGACAATTCGCAGCCTCTAGTGATCAATGTGGATGCGGCTGGCACCTTTAATTGGAGTCTTCCTACTTTGGCTGGTATAAGTGGCGATGAGGGGCAATACATCCTGTGGAATTTTTACAACACCACTACGCTAAGTATCAGTGGTGGACAAACGATACAAGGTACCTTCTTGGCACCTAACGCAGACTTCACAAAAAATAGCTCAGGGAATATCGATGGCCAAGTGATTGCCGCTTCCTATATACATAAGAGTGGGGAGATTCATAATTATCCATTCCAGGCAAATGTGGGAGTGGGGGAGTGTACGGATGCAGGTCGTGCGGTTACCTTATCGGCTTCTGGGGGTACTTCTTATGAATGGAGTACCGGGGAATCTGGCGCAAGTATTTCCGTAAGCCCGATTGCTACAACGACCTATTTTGTCACGGTTACAGATGCCAATGGTTGTACCGATGTAGACGATGTAATTGTCGAGGTGGTAGATCTTCCTACTATCGTATTCAACCCAGTGGGGCCCTATTGTGAAGATGATGGTTCAATCACAATTTCAGCTACTCCTACTGGAGGTACCTTCAGCGGACCTGGGGTAAGCGGAACCACTTTTGATCCGGCGGTTGCGGGAGATGGAACACATGTCATTACCTATACGGCTGAGAACGCGATCGGATGTGAGACTTCAGCCACAATCAATATTGTAGTAAATGAATTACCAGAGGTAACTTTGGATGCTGTGGAGCCACTTTGTGACACGGATGCTAGCATTACCCTAGTGGGAAGTCCAAGTGGAGGTACCTACAGTGGTCCGGGCGTAAGTGGTTCCTCATTTGATCCAGCTAGCGCTGGCGTAGGAATTCATACCATTACCTATAGTTATACAGATGACAATGGTTGTACAGATAATGCATCGATTGATATTACCGTAGCGGGTTGTAGCGATTCATTTGATCTCGACTTCGAGAACGATTGTGAATCTGATCGAACGATTGATGTTATTGTTGAAGGACTGCGCGGAAGTGCCACCAATTGTGTAAGTATCCCCAATACAGGAGATGTCGTAAGTGTAATTGCGGAGGCATGGGTTGAAGATGGAGACTGTACTAACGACAAATTACCGGCGTTCTTGACATTCACGTCAGGGGCTACTTCCATCACGGTTAGTGGAGTAGATGCCGTACAGACTACCCCAGGAGGGGCTGCTGAGCGAATCTATCGAGTTCAGTTTCCTGGCTCTTCTACTCAAGTTTGTATCTCCAATCCAAACGGTTGTGATATTACTAGTATGGCATTGTACGTAGTTCGGAACGTACCTGGAGGATCCTCCGGCTTTACTACCGTCAACCGAGAATTGCATGATGATAAGACACCATCAGGAGTAGCTGATTGTACTTCCAATTCTACCTCCATTGGGGAAAGCGATCTGCCAAGAGATATTGTGATTAAGGTACCCATTCATGAAAAGGATAATTCCCGTGAAGTACAGATCACTGTTACGGTAACAGATGCGTCCAATCAGGTTGTATTTACGCAAACTCAAACCTTCACTGCTCAGACTGCTGGTGCGGAGGCTTCCTTGTTTGAAATGACTTTGGTGGATGTTCCTGGAGCTGGCACTAATGTTGAAATAGAAGTGTGTTCACCTGATCCTAATGGTGATTCCTTTGGGGTGGGCTCGGTGGTGGCATCCTCTACAGAAAGCTGTATAGAATGTATTTTGACAGCAGAAATTGAGGTGGAAGGAGATAGTCCGGAGATTTGTATTGGAGAAACCTTAGTATTAACTGCAGTAGGCTCGGATGGAACTGAACCCTATGAATATCTATGGTCTACTGGAGCTACTACAGCTTCAATCACCGTGGATCCAACAGTTAATACCACCTATTCCGTAGAAATAACAGACGATATTGGATGTACTGCAGAGGCTGAAGTTGAAGTTGTGGTAAACGAGCTGCCAACGGTCACGATGGATCCAGCTGGGCCATTCTGTATTGATGATGATCCATATACCTTAGTGGTATCTCCGACCGGAGGAACCTTTGCTGGACCAGGTGTGAATACCTCTTCTGGTGTTTTCAATCCTGCTACAGCAGGTGCAGGTACACATACGATTACCTATACTTACACTGACGATAATGGATGTACAAATTCGGCTTCTATCCAGATTTTAGTAGATAAAACAGATTTAGATTTAGTCGGCTCAAATGAGTTCTTCATTTGTGTTGGAGGAGAAGTTACATTTGGCGCAGCAGTTTTGGATCCCTTAGATTTTGTTAGTGTTGAATTTTTGCGTTTTGATGCTCAGCAGACAGATCCCTATACATCGGCAGATCCAAGTGTTAGTTTGGGTGAATTCCTAATCCCTCCGGGACAAAATAGCCTTACTTCAAGCAACTTCCCACAAAGTGGTGCTACTCCGGTGACGTACTATATATATGCGATGTTAAAGCCAACTCCTGCATCGGGTCTCTGTACCCCTTTCATAGAATATACGGTAACAGTTTATCCGGATCCAGAGGTAAGTATTGCCGTTGATAATGAAGAGGTTTGCCTTGGCGGTTCTTCTACTATTACTGGGACAGTCACAGGTGGTTCTGGAAGTTTCACCTACCAATGGCAATCAGCTACTGCAGTTGGTGGGCCATATACTGACATTCCGGGAGCTACCGATATTACCTATGATGTGCCAACGGGAACGGCAGGAACAACCTATTATCAACTAGTCGTAACGGATGCTACGGAAGGTTGTGAAGATCCTGTATCTGCACCCGTAAAGGTAGTCGTTCATCCAGATTTAATTATTACGGCTGATCCGTCTGATGATACAATTTGTGAAGGTGGCAGCTCTACATTAACCGTAGCAGTTACGGGAGGAGCCGGTACGATCACTTACCAATGGCAGATCAGTACCAACGGTACCGACTTCACCAATATAGCTGGAGCAACGAATGCGACTTATACTACGGAAGCACTGACGGCAACTACCTACTATCAAGTACTAGTAGAAGCAAGTGCGAGTGGCTGTGAAGATGCCACTAGTGCGATAGCTACGATTACGGTAATTGATGATCTAGCGATCACGGCTCAACCACAAGATGATGAAATTTGTGAGGGTGGAACAGCAAGTGTTAGTGTAACGGTAAGCGGTGGAGCTGGTACGATCAGTTACCAATGGCAGTCTTCTACCAATGGAACTGACTTCACCAATATCGATGGCGCAACCAATGATACCTACGACACCCCAGCCCTAACTCAGACGACTTACTATCAAGTAATCATTGAGGCTAGTGCGAGTGATTGTGATGCGGTAACCAGTGGGATAGCCGAAGTAACGGTAGTACCGGATATTGATATCACAGTTGATCCAGCTGATGATCAGATCTGTGTGGGTGGAACCAGCACGATGAGCGTAGAGATTGAAAATGGTACAGGAGATATTACTTACCAGTGGCAGATTAGTACAGATAATTCAACCTTTACCAATATTGATGGAGCGACTAACTCAAGCTATACCACAGAAGAGCTAAGCGCGACGACTTACTATCAAGTAATCGTAAGTGCAAGTGCTAGTGGATGTGATGATGCGACTAGTGGCGTAGCCACCATTACAGTTATTCCAGATATCGTAATTACAGCTGATCCAAGTGATGATACGATTTGTGAAGGTGGAACGAGTAGCTTGAGTGTATCGATTACCGGAGGAGCAGGAGATATCACTTACCAGTGGCAGATCAGCACCAACGGCACTGACTTTACCAATATTGCTGGCGCTACTAATGCGACTTATACGACTGATCCACTAACGGCAACTACCTACTATCAAGTATTAGTAGAAGCCAGTGCGAGTGGATGTGAAGATGCCACTAGTGCGATAGCTACGATTACGGTAATTGATGATCTAGCGATCACAGCTCAACTCCAAGATGATGAGATTTGTGAGGGTGGAACAGCTACTGTTGGCGTAACGATCACCGGAGGAGCTGGCACGATCAGCTACCAGTGGCAGTCTAGTACCAATGGAACTGACTTCACCAATATCGATGGCGCTACCAATGATACCTACGACACACCTGCTTTAACTCAGACGACTTACTATCAAGTAATCATTGAGGCTAGTGCAAGTGATTGTGATGCGGTAACCAGTGGGATAGCCCAAGTAACGGTAGTACCGGATATTGATATCACGGTTGATCCAGCTGATGATCAGATCTGTGTGGGTGGAACCAGCACGATGAGTGTAGAGATTGAAAATGGTACAGGTGATATTACCTACCAGTGGCAGATTAGTACAGATAATTCAACCTTTACCAATATTGATGGAGCGACCAACTCAAGCTATACCACTGAAGAGTTAAGCGCGACGACTTACTACCAGGTAATCGTGAGTGCGAGTGCGAGTGGTTGTGAAGATGCGACTAGCGGCGTAGCCACCATTACAGTTATTCCAGATATCGTAATTACAGCTGATCCAAGTGATGATACAATTTGTGAAGGTGGAACGAGTAGCTTAAGTGTGTCCATCACCGGAGGAGCAGGTGATATCACTTATCAATGGCAGATCAGCACGAACGGTACCGACTTTACCAATATAGCTGGAGCAACCAATGCAACTTATACAACGGAAGCACTAACAGCAACTACCTACTACCAAGTATTGGTAGAAGCGAGTGCCAGTGGCTGTGAAGATGCCACTAGTGCGATTGCTACGATTACGGTAATTGATGATCTAGCGATTACAGCTCAACCACAAGATGATGAGATCTGCGAAGGTGGAACGGCTACGGTTGGCGTAACCATCACTGGAGGAGCTGGTACGATCACTTATCAGTGGCAGTCCAGTACAGATGGCACGAACTTCGCTGATATCGCTGGCGCTACCAATGATACCTACGACACACCTGCTTTAACCCAGACGACTTACTATCAAGTAGTGATTGAGGCCAGTGCAAGTGATTGTGATGCAGTGACCAGTGAGATTGCAACGGTGACAGTGGTACCAGATATCGTAATCACCGCTGATCCAACGGATGATGAGATCTGTGAAGGAGGAACGAGTACGCTAAGCGTGTCCATCGAAAATGGAACGGGAGATATCACTTATCAGTGGCAGTCCTCAACGGATGGCACAAACTTCAGTGACATTGCTGGCGCTACCGATGCGACTTATACGACTGAGGTATTAACGGCCACGACTTACTATCAAGTAGTAGTTAGCGCTTCTGCCAGTGGTTGTGATGATGCAACTAGTGGAGTAGCAACGGTAAATGTGATTCCAGATATCGTAATTACAGCTGACCCAAGTGATGATACGATTTGTGAAGGTGGAACGAGCAGCCTAAGTGTGTCCATCACTGGAGGAGCAGGTGATATCACTTACCAATGGCAGATCAGTACCAACGGCACTGACTTTACCAATATCGCTGGTGCTACCAATGCAACTTATACTACGGATGCACTAACAGAAACTACTTACTACCAAGTACTAGTGGAAGCCAGTGCAAGTGGATGTGAAGCTGCTACTAGCGCCATTGCAACGATCACGGTAATTGAAGATCTAGCGATTACGGCTCAGCCGACGGATGATGAGATTTGTGAAGGAGGAACGGCTACGGTTGGCGTAACCATCACTGGAGGAGCTGGTACGATCACTTATCAGTGGCAGTCCAGTACAGATGGCACGAACTTCGCTGATATCGCTGGCGCTACCAATGATACCTACGACACACCAGCCTTAACCCAGACGACTTACTATCAAGTAGTGATTGATGCCAGTGCAAGTGATTGTGATGCAGTGACCAGTGAGATTGCAACAGTTACCGTAGTACCGGATATCGATATCACGGTTGATCCAGCTGATGACCAGATCTGTGTAGGTGGAACTTCTACAATGAGTGTAGAGATTGAAAATGGTACAGGTGATATTACTTACCAGTGGCAGATTAGCACAGATAATTCAACCTTTACTAATATCGATGGAGCAACTAACTCAAGTTACACAACAGAAGAGTTGAGCGCAACGACTTACTATCAAGTAATCGTAAGTGCCAGTGCCAGTGGTTGTGAAGATGCCACTAGCGGCGTAGCGACAATCACAGTTATTCCAGATATTGTGATTACAGCTGATCCATCTGATGATACAATTTGCGAAGGCGGAACGAGCAGCTTGAGCGTATCGATTACCGGAGGAGCAGGCGATATCACTTACCAATGGCAGATCAGTACCAACGGCACTGACTTTACTAATATAGCTGGCGCTACTAATTCAACTTATACTACGGAAGCACTAACGGCAACTACTTACTACCAAGTACTAGTGGAAGCTAGTGCCAGTGGCTGTGAAGATGCTACTAGTGCCATTGCTACGATTACGGTTATTGAAGATCTAGCGATTACAGCTCAGCCGACGGATGATGAGATTTGCGAAGGAGGAACGGCTACCGTTGGCGTGACCATCACGGGAGGAGCTGGCACGATCACTTATCAATGGCAGTCCAGTACAGACGGCACGAACTTCGCTGATATCGCTGGCGCTACCAATGATACTTATGACACCCCAGCCTTAACCCAGACTACTTACTATCAAGTAGTGATTGAGGCGAGTGCAAGTGATTGTGATGCAGTGACCAGTGAGATTGCAACGGTGACAGTGGTACCAGATATCGTAATCACCGCTGATCCAACCGATGACCAGATCTGTGAAGGAGGAACGAGCACGCTAAGCGTCTCTATCGAAAATGGAACGGGCGATATCACTTACCAGTGGCAATCCTCAACGGATGGCACAAACTTCAGTGACATTGCTGGCGCTACCGATGCAACTTACACGACTGAGGCATTAACGGCCACAACTTACTATCAAGTAGTAGTTAGGACTTCTGCCAGTGGATGTGATGATGCGACTAGTGCAATCGCAACAGTAACGGTTATTCCAGATATCGTAATTACGGCTGATCCGTCTGATGATACGATCTGTGAAGGTGGAACGAGCAGCTTGAGTGTATCCATCACGGGAGGAGCAGGCGATATTACGTATCAGTGGCAATCCTCAACGGATGGCACTAACTTCAGTAATATAGCTGGCGCTACCAATGCAACTTATATTACGGATGCATTAGCTGTAACTACCTACTACCAAGTACTAGTGGATGCCAGTGCCAGTGGTTGTGAAGCCACAACCTCTGCAATAGCGGAAGTTGAAGTGATTGATGATATTGAAATTACAACACAACCTGCCGACGATGAAATTTGTCAAGGAGGAACGTCAACCCTAGCTATCGCAGTTTCCGGCGGCTCTGGTACAGTTAGCTATCAATGGCAAATTGCAGACAGCGAAACAGGGCCTTGGACGGATATCGATGGTGCTACAGCAGCTACCTATACTACAGCAATATTGAGTAATACAACCTACTACCAAGTGGTGATTAACGCTACTGGCAGTGGATGTGAGGCCGTTACCTCTGGTGTTGCAACAGTGACAGTAGTTGTAGATCCAACTATTGTTGTTCAACCGCTTTCACAGACCATTTGTGAAAATAGTAACATAATACTCGAGGTAGAGGCCGTGGGTGGTACTCCATTCTTGACTTACCAATGGCAAACGGCTGATACTCCTGCAGGACCTTGGACGGATATTGGTGGAGCGACTAATAGTACTTACACCACGCCAGTTCTTACGGAAGAAGCCTACTACCAAGTAATTGTGGATGCGAGTGGGGAGTCCTGTAGCAGTACAACGTCGGATGTAGTGACCATCGGAGTCAACCCACTGGTAGTTGTATCTGTCGGTGATGATGCGGAATCTTGTTCTAATGCTGGCTTCCAGCTGCAAGGTGAGATCACAGGAGGTATTGGAACCGGAACTTGGACAACTACTGGTGATGGTACCTTTGATGATAATAGAGCGCTAGATGCCATCTACACACCAGGACCTGGAGATATTGCTGCAGGAACAGTAAATATCATCCTTACTTCTGATGATCCTGATGGTGATGGACCATGTAGCATTGAAACAGATTTCTTGCTCTTGACAATTAATCCAGCACCAGTAATCACCAACACTGAACTTACGCCAGTATCTTGTGAAGGTGATAATGGCTCGATTACCATTGCAGTGGATAATGGCACAGCTCCATACACCATCACATGGAGTAACGGAGATATTGGTTTCACAGCAACTAATTTGGAACCGGGTTCACACACCGTCACTATCGTAGATGATAAAGGTTGTATCATCGAGTCTACCATTGAACTAGTAAGAGAGTGTTTTGATCTGGCACTGACTAAGGAATTGATCTCAGCCGGGCCATTCTTCCCAGGATATGAGGTGAGTTTCCAGATTTCTGTGACCAACCAAGGTAATATTGAAGCTACTGATGTCCAGATCACGGACTATATTCCTTCTAGCTTGATCTTGACGGACGCTGCTTGGACAGGTGAAGGAACCAGAACGATTCCTTCTATTGCCTCAGGTGCAACAGAAACAGTTACCGTTACTTTCCAGATTGATCCGGACTACTCTGGTGGCAATATTTTCAACTACGCAGAGATTAGTGATGCAACGAATGCTCTTGGATTAGTTGATGAAGATTCGAACTTCGATCAGGACAACACCAATGATGCTGGTGGGGAACCAGAATCTCCTGCTGATAACTATATCAATGGAGATGGTACCGGCGCTATCGGAAGTGGGGATGCCGCTGGCGATGAGGATGATCATGATCCAGCTTTGATCTCTGTTGAAGCATTGGTTGATCTTGAACTAGATAAGACAGTGGATAATCCTACACCTTTCGTAGGTAGTAGAGTGGTATTCACTATTACAGTAGAAAACAAAGGACCAAGTACTGCAACTCGAGTATCTATCCTAGATGACGTGCCTGCGGGTTATGACGATATACAGTTTATCTCTGTTGATGGGGAAGTATCTGTGCTACCTAGTAGCGGCAACATTATCTGGAGACCAGATGATATCGCTGCAGGCCAGACCGTAACTTTGGTTTTCTCCGCCTTAGTTGTGGACGCTGCTGAAACAGCTTACGATAATAGTGCAGAGGTAAGAACCCTTGATCAAGAAGATATCGATTCTGAGCCTAATAATGGGGTAGATACGGATGGAGATGGAGATTGCAGCGATGACCCTGGTGATGAAGATGATGGCGATTGTGTAGAGGTAAATCCAATCAAAGTGATTGACCTCGAACTAGATAAGAGCGTCAGTAATGAAACACCGGATGTGGGTACAAACATCGTCTACACTATCAGTGTGACTAATAAAGGTCCTAGTACAGCTTCTGGTGTGGTCATTACAGATCTTTTGCCATCTGGCTTGACTTTCGTTTCTAGTGATGCTGGGGCAGACTATAATAGTGCCACCGGTATTTGGGAGGCAGGTACTATCGGAATCGGTGAAATAGTAGAGTTGAATATTACTGCCTTTGTAGAACCGGATGGCGATTATGTCAACCTAGCGGAAGTAACCGATGCCAATGAACAAGACGTAGATTCTACACCAAACAATGGTGTGGACACGAACAACAACGGAGATGTGAGCGATGATCCAGGTGATGAAGATGATGGCGATGGTGTAATCATTGATCCAGTGCCAATCATTGACTTGGAACTAGATAAATCTGTTGACGATATCAATGGCAATGTAGATGCCGGAGAAGAAGTAACCTTCACCATAGAATTGACAAACCAGGGCCCAAGTACGGCCAATGGAGTTGAAGTTACAGATCAGCTAGAAGATGGCTTCATCTACCTAAGCCACAATGCATCTGTCGGTACGTACGATCCGATTACCGGAGAATGGGAGGTAGGGACTCTGGCAGCAGGTGAGACCGTTACGCTGGACATTAGAGTGGAAGTGAATGTGGCTGGTAACTACTTCAACCTAGCAGAAGTAACCGAAGCGGATGAAGAAGATTCGGATTCCACACCAGATAATGGTGTAGATACTGATGGAGATGGCGACTTCTCTGATGACTTCGACGATGAAGATGATGGAGATGGGGTTATCGTCGATGTAGATTGTGATATGATCGGTAATGTGGCCAATATCTACTGCGACGACAGTGGAACGCCATTGAATCCAGATGACGACGTCTTCTTTGTAGAAGTGGTAGCTCAAGGATTTGGTACCGGAACCAGTCCAGGTTGGAGAGCTGAGGTTGATGGCGAAACCGTTGGAACTGGAGACTACTCTGGCGCAGTGGTGACGGTTGGTCCATTCTTGATTAGCAATGGTGACGTGATCATCTACATAATTGATGATAGCGATTCTGGTTGTCGTGCCATCCTAGGAGGTGAAGCACCAGAGCCATGTTCTTTGAGACCTTGTGATTTAACCGCCAACATTACAGAAGTTGTTTGTGATGATAACTCCACTGGAGCTGATCCAGAAGATGATGTCTTCTATGTTTCTGTAGCTGTAGCTGGTACAAACAACAACAGTTGGAGTGCTAAGGTGAATGGCGAAATCAGATTGACTTCACTCAATTACAATAGAAACGAGACTTTAGGACCATTCTTCTATAGAGATGGTGCAGTGGAAATTGAAGTATATGATGATCAGGTAGGGGATTGTACGGAAAGATTCGTCGTTAATCCACCTGCAAATACTTGTTCTACTGACTGCTCCGTTGAAGCTGTCCTGGCACAGGATCCAGTTTGTGACGATAACGGTACACCTGGTGATCCTTCAGATGATACTTATTCATTCTCTTTACTAGTGAATGGAAACAACTTATCAGGAACAACTTGGAAAGATAACTTCGGCAACATTGGAACATTTGGTGAGGTGAGAACTTACACCGGGCTTCTAATTGCTGATGGACCGTTTACCATGACCATTTCAGATGAAAATAACTCCATCTGTAGAACGGGTATCTTGATTGTTCCACCTGCAGCTTGTTCAAACACTTGTGATATTAGACCAAGTGTGGTGGTTGAGCCAGTATGTGCTGATAGTGGTACACCAAGTAACCCGAACGATGACGTCTTCAGCTTCACCGTTGAAGTAGAAGGAGATCTAACCGGAAATAATGGTTGGGAAGCCATGATTGGAGGAGAGGTGGTAGGAACTGGTAACTATAATGAGTTAGTTGAGATTGGACCGT
Source organism: Saprospiraceae bacterium (assembly GCA_013214355.1). Classification (GTDB taxonomy): domain Bacteria; phylum Bacteroidota; class Bacteroidia; order Chitinophagales; family Saprospiraceae; genus DT-111. Next base: position 66,609 of record JABSSL010000022.1, read on the forward strand.
TGGCAATTGTGAATGGTGATGTACAGGTAATCTTCCGAGACGTAGACGATCAAACCTGTACAGATGCCATCATGGTACAAGCTCCATTAAACTGTTCCAACGAATGTCAGGTCGTAGTTACTCAGCCAGATGCGGTAGATTGTGATCCTGCTGGTACACCAGCCGACCCAACCGATGATACCTTCTCCTTCCAGTTGAATATTGATGGTAATAATGGTAGCGGAAGCTGGCGTGCCTTCATTGATGGAGTAGAAGTAGATAACGGTAACTTTGGAACAAGTGGCAACTTCGGACCATTCCTAATTGCAAATGGACCGGTAGAGGTTGTAATTCAAGATGAGCTTGATCCAGATTGTGGCACGACGATCACTATTGATCCACCAGCTTCTTGTTCTGAAGAATGTGCTGTCGAAGCAGTGGTGGAAAATACTATCTGTGCAAACAATGGTACGCCATTTGATCCAAGTGATGACTTGTTCTACGCAGCTGTCCGCGTAGAAGGCTTCAACACGGGAACAAGATGGTCTACACCACAGGCCTTCCAGCAAGGTACAGACTATGCCTACGGAACTACCGTACTATTCGGCCCATTCCCGATCAGTGGTGGTAACCGAGTAATCAACTTCTTCGACTTGAGTGATGAAGCATGTGCCGGCTCTATCTTTATCACGGCACCTGAATCTTGCTCACAAGATTGCTTGATTGATGCGGTAGTAGGTGAGATCACTTGCGATGATCAAGGTACTAGCGATCCTTCAGACGACACCTATACAGTACCCGTTACGATTAATGGCCAATTTAACTTCGGCTCTTGCTGGAGAGAATTGGACGGTAGCGGCCAAACTGGAAACTATGGTGAGACGGTAGAATTCGGGCCATATCTAGTGTCGGATGGAGATGTAAGTATTAAGATTGCTGATTGTAGAGATATCAGCTGCCAAGTAATCATCGTAGCTCCTGCACCAGAAGCTTGTTCTCAGCCAGATTGTGAAGTCATTGGCGATGTTCAAGAGGTAAGTTGTGATGATAACGGTACACCAGCTGATCCTGCGGATGATGTGTTCTTCGTAACCATGGATATCAGCGTTCAGCATTCTGATGCTGGAGCAGCTTGGAGAGCAAGCTTGTTGGATGGTACAGCGATAGGAACAGGTACTTTCCCAACTACCCATACTTTTGGACCGTTGGCGATTCCTGATCCATTGCAAGAGGTTGGAATCATCATTGAAGATGTCATTGACAATACATGCAGGGACACCATCTTCGTTTTACCACCAAATACTTGCTCTGATGCATGTGCCTTTGAAATCATTGCGGATGCTGAAGGTGTCTGTGATAGCAATGGTACACCATCCGATCCATCCGATGATACCTATAGCTTCACGATGACGGTGAACGGGTTGAATGGTGGCAACAGCGGCTGGCAAGCTAGTATAGATGGAGTGGTGAGAGCAATTGGTACGTACGGTAGTACAATGACCATAGATGATCTGCCAATTGGTACAGATGTAACGATCGTAGTGAATGATATCGATGACCCAGAATGTGGATTCGAAGAGATAGTGGTTACTTCTCCGACCTCTTGTTCTGATGAATGCGGCATTACACAGGTGCTGGTTTCTGATCCAGTTTGTACTTCTGACAATACTTACAACTTCACCATCACGGTTGTTGGAGTGGGTGACGAATGGGAGACAGCTGATGGTTCATTCAGTGGTCCATACAATACAGAAGTAACCTTCCCGGATCAAAGAGCCGATGGAAATCTCCAAAGCTTTACGATTAGAGATAGAAACGATAGTAGCTGTACGGCAAGCTTTGAAGTACAAGCTCCATCACCAGAACAATGTTCTCAGTGTGATGTACAAGTAATGATGCCAGATCTTCGCTGTGACGATAATGGCACGCCTAACGATCCATCCGATGACGTGTACTACTTTGATATGGTGTTCACTAGTACGGCATTAGCCGGCTCTAGTTGGACAGCAGAAGATCCAAATACTACCACTGGTGTATTTGGTACGAATGTAGTAACCTTCGGTCCATACTCCATCCAAGAAGAAGGAGCTGTTTCCTTCCTAGTGATTAGTGACGTTAATCCAAATTGTCAAGTAGCTGTATTCGTGCCAGCACCTGAGGCTTGTTCCGCAGGCTGCCGCATAGCTACAGAAATGGTTGAGGTAGTATGTAATGACAATGGTACCGTCAATGATAGAGAAGATGATGTCTTCATCACTTCGCTACGCTTCACTGGAGAGATGGAAGGCAGTATCGGTTGGAATATTTACTTGCTAGATAGCGCAAGCACCTGGATGGGCACTGGCATCTATAATACAGAGCGCTTCTTCGGTCCCTTTAGTGCTAATGACGGCCCTGTCACCTTCGTTGTGGAAGATTTGATGTCTCCAGGTTGTAGAGATACGATTACCATCGATCCTTCTGCAACTTGTAGCCCTTCTGTCTGTGACATTAGAGCCGTGGTAGAATCTACTGATTGTAGTGACAACGGCACGCCAGATGATCCAAGTGACGACTTCTTCACGGTGGATGTCAGAGTTGAAGACCAGGACGGTTCAGCGGAAGGTTGGGTAGCCTCAAATGGTTCTAGCGGATTGTATGGTGAAGTAGTCACCTTCGGACCGTACAGCTTTGCAGAGGACACTTACCTGGAAACCTTCCGAGATAGTTTGATCGAGGGTTGTGAATTCGAATTGACGATCAAGCGACCATTGCCTGAAGTAAACTGTCCAGAAGATGTTGAGACCATCGTTGGATCAACGGGTGAGGGAGAAGATCTAGTTTGCACGGATCTTGATCAAATCGTGAACAATCCGGCTAGCTTAGACTTGACAGGTCGACCAACATTCGAAAACGCATGTGGGGTAGCAGACATCACCTTCCAAGATGAGGTTATTGGTGGAGATTGTGATGACATAGTGATATTGAGAACCTTCACCATTAACTTGATTTCTGGAGACCAGCTGACCTGTGAGCAGCGTATCACAGTCCGTAAGGCAGAGGTGACCGATATCGTCTTCCCTGAATCTGCAGACTTCGTTTGCACCGATCAATTCTTGGTGGATGATAACGGACATCCGCATCCAGATGTAACTGGTTACCCAATGGTGGTAACAGCCTTTGGGCAGCATGTAATGAACCCTGATTACTGCAACTTGACAGCTAGCTATCAGGATGAAGCAGCGCCAGGATGTGGAGGATCTTCTCAGATCACTAGATTCTGGACCATTACCGATAACTGTACGGGTGAAACGACTACAGAGACGCAGCTTCTAACGATTGCAGGAGATGATGCAATCCCAAGCATTACCTGCCCTGAAGGTTACGATGCCGGTGTACTCTTTAGTACGGATCCAGGTATCTGTACCGCGACGATCGAAGTACCAACACCTCGATTTGATCAGGTTGGTTGTGCTGCGGCTTGGCAGTTAAGAACTGTAATCAACGACAGTGAAGGTAATACGCTATTCACGATAGAAGATGGCGAAGATCGCACCCTAACAGGTATTACCATCGGAGACTACGAAATCCAATACACAATCTTCGACGAGTGTGGTGCTTCTACCACTACTAGTTGCTTCTTTAGTGTAGCGGATCTTGAGAAACCAGAAGCTGTATGTGAGCCAGGTGTAAATATCTCACTTGGTGGTATCGGTGTAGCTCGACTATTTGTGGCCAATATTGATGCCGGTAGCTTTGATAACTGTGCCATTGAAAACATCGAAGTTCGCCGAATCTACACCAGAGATCCTGAGACTTGTGACTCTCTAACTACAGAAATCTATACAGACTGGGGACCATTCATTGAAGTGTCCTGCTGTGATGCTGGCCAATTCGTCACCGTAGAACTTCGTGTGACTGATGCTAGTGGAAATGTAGATGTATGTAGCGTCCAAGTACTGGTGGAAGATAAGACCTTGCCATACTGCTATGGTCTAGATGATGACATCGTCTCTTGCGACGACTTACCAGATGGCTTTGATCCTTACAACAGCAGCCAAATGGCAGATCTATTTGGCATGCCGCTGGTGGAAGATAACTGTGCGGCTGAGGCCGTCGAGCTTGATCCAGAGGTAAGCCTGGATGATTGCGGGTTTGGATACATTATCAGACGTTTTGTAGCGGTAGATGTAGTAGGAAATGTTTCGGATGCAGTCTTCGAACAGCAGATTATCTTCGACTACAGCTTGAACTATGAAATAGGCTTCCCAAGAGATACGGAAACCAACTGTATCTTCGATGTAGATACCTTGATTGTTCAGAAGACAGGTTGTGATTCTATCACCGTTACTTATGAAGATATCTTCCTACCGCTTGAAGGAGCTGAATGCTACAACCTAGTTCGTACCTATCACGTGATCAACCACTGTGAATGGGATGGAATTTCTGCTCCAGTCCAAATCAGCAGAGATGAAGATTGTGATGGTACGGAAGGAGAGGAGCGAGTTTGGGTACTGGTAAGACCAGACGGAACCTTCGTGGATAGCGATAATGATGAACTCAACCGCTCTCCATTGGCCGGAACCAAAGATCCAAGTTGCACGGGGACTTCTAACCCAGAAGGATACTGGCGAACAGCAACCTCCAACGGATATTGGACCTACAGCCAGCGCATCAAGATGTACGATAACATCCCCGCGGTTGTATCCTACACTCCAGCTGAGGCCTTCTGCACCGAAACGGCAGATTGTGAGACGGAAGTCAATTATCCATTCTCTGTAATTGAGAATTGCCTACCAGAGAACCTCGAAATCCGAGTCTTCCTAGACCTGGAAAGTGACGGTATACTAGATGGTGAGATCACAGAAGATGCGCTAGTAGGAGAATATCCAAACTTTGCCATTAACGGTGTCTATCCTCTAGGTAAGCATCAATTCACACTGGAAATTGTGGATGGTTGTGGAAACAATAGTAGTGAGAATATCCGCTTCGAAGTGATTGACTGTTACGTGCCAGATCCTCATTGCTTGAATGGCCTAATCCTAGATTTGGAACAATTGCCACAGGCTGTAGATGTGGATAATGACGGTGACCTTGATGATGTCGGCGCTAGAGTCTTTGCTGCTGAATTAGCGAATTGCGATGAAGCAGATTGCACGCCAGGCCTACGATTCTCTGTCAATAGGTTAGGAGTTGCGCCAGATATTAACCAGAGCAGTATTGTGCTGACTTGTGATGATGGTGCAATCGTAGAACTTGAAGTTTATGTTTGGGATAGCGCAGATAACCCACAGGCGATTCAGCCGGACGGTAGTGTTGGCGGTCCTAACTACAAGTTCTGTACCGTGGAAGTACTACTGAGAGATGAAACAGATCTCTGCGCTGCTTGCGAAGACGATATGTTGATCGCGGGTGATATCTACACGGAAGGTGGTGATATGATTGAAGGGGTAGAAGTGAGATTAGAGGGTGGAATGTCCGCACAATCCATGACAGAGCGCACGGGCCACTTTGAGTTCGTGGGTATGGTAGATGGAGAGGATTATACCATTGAGCCATTCAAAGATGGTGATGACCGAAATGGTATCACAACGCTTGACATTCTGCTGATTCAGAGACACCTACTTGGTGTGCAGGCGCTGGATTCTCCATACAAGATTATCGCCGCGGATGTGAACGCTTCACAAACGGTTACTACGCTGGATCTACTCCTAATCAGAGCATTACTGCTAGGTAACATAGAAGAGATACCGAATAATACGAGCTGGAGATTTGTAGATGCAAGCTATGAATTCCCGAATCCATTGAACCCATGGGCAGGCGAATTGCCAGAATCCATCAACACTGGATTGCTGAACAATTGTATGCCTAATGCGAACTTCATTGGTATCAAGATCGGGGATGTGAATGCAACGGCTCGAGTGACACAATTGAACGAAATAGACGACCGTAATAGCAATGGTAAGTTTGGCTTCAACCTGCAGGATAGAATGCTGCAGGAAGGTCAAACTTATACCATTGACTTTATGACAAATGAACTGCGCGATATTTTGGGGTATCAGTTCGCTTTGAACTTTGATACCAGGTTGCTGGAAGTTGTAGGGGCACAGTACGAAATTGCGGATGTGGAACATTTTGGTTGGAACTACGTAGAACAAGGTATTTTGACTACTAGTTGGAATCACCAGATTACTGACCCCCAACAGTTTGAGTCCAACGGAAATGTGAGAATGTTTAGCTTAGAAATTAAGGCTAAACGCTCCGGCCGATTGAGTGATTTGATCAAGGTGAGCTCCAGAATGCTACAGGCAGAAGCCTACGATCTGGATCAACAACTTCTAGATGTTGAGTTCAGATTTACACAGGATCAGCCACTGGCAATGGAGGAGACCGCTAATCTCCAGCTTTTCCAGAATAAACCTAACCCATTTGATGATAGAACTGCGATAGAGTTCATCATACCAGCGGCTAGTGATGTGACTTTCACCATCCATGACATGAATGGTAAAGTGCTGCACATGACGAAACGCTATTATGAAAAAGGGCAACATCAGCTGATTGTAGAGAGAGAGAATTTGCCGCCAGGACTGATGTATTACACGGTTTCTACAGACAAAGAAACCCGAACGAAAAAGATGATTTTACTCTAGAAAAAAGGTATATTTGTGAGTTAAACGGTATTAAACGCGTAAATTTGTTTCATGTGAAGGGGGTCGGGACCTTTGTGTTCCGGCCTACTTTTTCAAGCTCAACATTTTTACAGTACGATATTGTGTCCCACCCTTTGTATCAAGTAAGATTGTCAGCCAAGCTTTTAAGTTAGAAACGTACTTGCCAAGCGCAGGTCAATTATAAAAGACGGTAGTTAATACCTACCGGTTTCCCCTCAATTAAGTATAACTACATCAATTTAGAAAACATTGTATCCTTGAAACTTTGGGATAGATGACGCGTATATTTTAAGTGTTTTCTCCCCCAAGTTTCTAGTCACTTCCCCCAATACTACTACTACCAAGGCTTTACCAAGCTTGCCGTAGCTCAAGGAGCAATGTAAGAGGCTATTCAATACGGTCAACTTTGCTAAGAATGGATCGGGTCAATGTACTTGACTTGATAAAGGAAGTTATTGCTTTCTACGAATCGTAGGGGGATAGGTCTTATACAACAACACTAAGAACTACCAAGACTCTTGCCTCTCGATCTCGTCTTCAGGTCTGATTCCCATCCTTTTGTATAGAAAACCCAAAGTAAGTCGCACGCGAAGAATGATTTCCCAATATCTGCCAAATGCTTCGCATAACGGCTTGTTTTAGCAACCAGCTTCCTTATTGGACTGGCTCAAATATTTAAAGTAGACGAGCACAACCCTGTCTCGAAAATCAGGAGTTAAATGAACAACACTATTTACAACGCTAAACAAAAGAAGTGGCAACGATTGATGGTATCTAGGACCGCCATCTCTTATCTCCTTCTAATCCCATTTCTACTATTCTTTCTCAACAATGCTCACGCAGAAGGGGTGAAACAAGTCGCACCAAATCCCGATGATTTTGTAATGCTCCTGATCGACGAAGGAGCCTATGGTAATTTCGGTGCCTACAATGGACCCGAAAACAGCCGACTATATTTCGAGATTCAGGATCCGGACGAACTTGTATATCTTGGACTTTCAAGAGCCTACCGATTGAGTGGGGCTCCGTTTTCCGTAGGTACCTACGAATTCCGAATCCGCCGACTCAGTGATGGAGCTGTCGTACACGGTCCTTTCAGTGTGAATGCCTTTACAGAAAACGTAAGCTCTTGGGAGGATGCCGCTAATGGTCCTGCGGCGGTCACCGGCAGTGGATATGAGACGACAGATGACCGCTACGTCTTCGATCCTTCGGAGGCTGGTAAATATTTCATTGAATTTAAAGATGTTACCGTAATTGGGTATTGGGATATCACCGTAGCCAAAGACAATCAGGCGATTGATGGTCGGGTATACTCTACCAACTGGGCTTTCCGGACACCAACTAGAGATCGGGTTTTACCTGAGTGTGTATGGGACCGGGAGTTTAACGGGATCATCTACTCTTATACTTCTGATGGATTCGTTTCTAGAATCGACTTTAGCAATTCCGGTTTTCAGGGGCTATCCTTTAACGTAGCCTTTAACCGTACTGGACCGGGTAGCACCGGTGATCTGGAACTAGACCGACAATCTGTACCGGGTCAAAACTTAACTAGTAACTCGGCGGAACACTTAATTTTTCTCAATGAACCTGATATAAACTTATTCCCAGATGGGGAATGTGGAGAGCTTGCTGTATCCACCAATTTCTTATGTGGAGATACGGAAGGCTATTGTATTCCCGTAGAGGTAACACGGCCAGGTCAGGTAGAAGTGATCCTTGACTTTAACCAAAATGGGCAATATGACCCTGAATTAGGAGATGTAATTCTGATTCAGGATTTCGAGGAAGGAGATGAATTTGCAGCTTGTATCCCATGGGATGGATTGAGAGGCGATGGCACACCTGCGGAATTGGGAGACATTGTCGATCTTTCGGTAAGATATACCCAAGGGGTACAACATTGGGCGCTATTTGATGCGGAATTCCTAAAGCAAGGTTTCTGTGTGGAAGTAGTGCGTCCGGTTTGTAGCACAAATAACTCTTCTGATGTATTATACTGGGATGATCGCAATATTCCTGATGATCCGGGAACCAACTCCGCAAAAGATGGTCGTACGGGTTGTGAATGCCGAACAGAGGGCTGCCGCACGTTTACTAATTTTGACCCCAATATTCCTAACTGTGATAGAATTGATGATGACATTACCACAGGTTACGGAGATAAGAATACACTCAATACTTGGTGGTTTGCTAGTACTACGGTCGATCTTTTCGCAAGCATTCCGATCGTAGCAGTACAGATCGAAGCGGAAGATGAGGTGTGTGAAAATACCTTGGCTGAAATTTCGCTAGCGATTAATGGAACCTTAGCCGTAAGCACGATTAGCTGGGAAGGCCCTAATGGACCAATCAATTCCGGTGGACCAGAAAATACAAGCATTTTTGTAGATGAACCAGGTGTTTACACCGCTATTGTTACAGATGATGCCGGTTGTACGATTACAGCTACCCATACCTTGACGCACATCGTTTGTCCTATTGATATCGAATTGGATAAAAGCGTAGATAACCCAAATCCATCTATTGGAGATGTGGTAACCTTTACTATTCAAGTAACCAACTTTGGTCCTGGTTTTGCCACCGGCGTGAATGTAACGGACTACCTACCTAATGGATTGGATAATCCCACTAACATCTCAAATGGAGGTGTTTTCTCTGGGGGAACAATAGTATGGTCTGATCTTACTTTGGACGAAGGTCAGGTCCTGGATCTTACCTTCCAGATTACAGTTGTTCCTGGATCTGATTATATCAATCTCGCCGAAGTGACGGCCATGGATCAGCCAGATATCGATTCTACTCCTGGCAATGGGGTCGACACGGATAATGATGGCAATGTAGAGGATGATCCGGATGATGAGGACGATGGTGATGGTGTAGTGTTGCAACCGGAAGCATGTGGCTTACAGGTAACGATCCAGAATGTTGTTTGTGATAATAATGGTACACCTGCTGATCCGGATGATGATACTTTCACCTTCCAAATGATCGTGGAAGGAACAAGCACATCCGATGAATGGGTAGTAACAGACTTTCAGGATATTCGCGGCGCCTACAATACCCTATTGACTTTCGGACCCTATCCAATTACAGGAGGGAACTTGAACTTTACCGTACAGGATCGCTTCTTTGCCAGTCTGTGTTCCACAGATGTGACCGTGGAGGCTCCTTTCACCTGTTCTACGGATTGTTTCCTGAAAGCGCTTTACGAGAACGTACAATGTGATGATAATGGCACACCGGCGGATCCTTTAGATGATACCTACACGGTTGATATTACTGTTGCAGGTTTCAATACAGGAAACAACTGGGAAGTTATTGTTGATGGTGAAGTACAACAAGGCCCCTATGATATTCCCATTACAATTGGACCATTCTCTATTTTAGAAGGGGATAAATTGATTACGATCCGTGATGAAGCAGACCCGGCTTGTACGGAAATTCTTGAAATCCAGGCACCAGATTTCTGTTCTCCTGCTTGTGCGATTACAGCCGAAATAGAAAACCTGGTATGTGATGATAATGGTACGCCACTAGATGCGAGTGATGACACCTACACTTTCGATCTAATGGTGAATGACCTAAATAATGCTTCTCTTTCTTGGGAATCTGCAGATGGCCAATTTGAAGGTTTTTATGGGTTTGCGGTAGCGATGGGACCATTCCCGATCAGTGGAGGAGCTATTAGTTTAGACATCAGAGATAGTGAAGATCCCAGCTGTACGACCTTCCTTCAGGTGGACCCACCCGCAACCTGTTCCGATCAGTGTGCCTTGGATGTAGTGATCAACGAGGTTAACTGTAATGACCAAGGAACGGAAAGTGATGGAGATGATGATACTTTTACCATTCTAATTACCGTAAATGCGGTTAATGCGAATGGTAGTGGTTGGAGAATAGAGGGAGAGCCAGTTACACGTCAATTTGGGAATAGCTTGACCCTAGGCCCTTACAACATTGCTGATGGAGCCGTTTCCTTTACGGTAGTAGATGCCGATGATCCAGAATGTCGTCAGGTTGTTGAAATAGATGCACCACCGCATTGTTCTACTGAATGTCGTTTAGAGACGGCGATCAGCAATACACGCTGCGACGATAATGGCACGCCTGCCGATCCTAGCGATGATGTCTTCTTTTTTGATGTATTGATCACCGGCCAAAACGTATCCGAAAATGGTTGGACGACAAGCGATGGCCTTGGTGCTGGACAATATGGCGAAGTTACTACCGTCGGACCCTATCCAATTGCAGATGGTGATGCTTCAGTTTTCATAATCGATAATGCAGATCAAGGTTGCAATGCGCTACTCTTTATACCCGCGCCAGAAACTTGTTCTGATCAATGTGCCATTGAAGCATTGGTAGAGAATGTAGAATGTGATGACAACAACACGCCTACTGATGCATCGGATGACCTATATTACTTTGATTTAACCGTGACTCCATTGAATAATGTTGGGGTGGGGTGGACTACAGATGGAGTAGTAAGTGGTATCTATAATCTAACCAGAAGAATGGGACCATATCCCATTAGTGATGGGAATATTAACTTGGTTATTGAAGATTTGAATGATTCTAGCTGTAATGTTACGATAGATGTAGAAGCACCTGCTACCTGTTCAGATAAGTGTGTGATTGAGATTGTTTCAAGCAGCGTGGAGTGTGCAGATAATGATACGCCGAGTCGACCGGAAGATGATTTGTACTACTTCACCGTTTTGGTTAACGGCGTCAACAGTACCGGGAATATTTGGGTAGCTACCGATGGAGAAAATGAGTACACAGGAACCTATGGGGAAGAAGCGGTACTTGGACCGTTCCCTATTGCAGATGGAAATGTGCAGCTAAGCTTTACCGACTTTAATGACCCAGAGTGTACCAGTGCGGTAATTGTAGAAGCACCGGAAACCTGTTCTGATGCTTGCGAAATCACGGAAACCCTAGTAGATAATATTGAATGTTCTGATAATAATACTTCCGCAGATCCATCAGATGATACATTTACCTTTGAACTGACGGTAAATGCCTTGAATCCTGGCGGTGGCTGGACAGCCTCCAATGGACAATCTGGTGCATATGGGGAGACAGTAGTTTTAGGACCATTCCCCATCTCTGGTGGCGAAGTATTCCTACAGATTCAAGATAACGACAAGGCGGATTGTATCAGCAGTTTTAGTGTAGCACCACCTGAGCCTTGTTCTCCAGATTGTTTGATCGACGTCGAAGTAGTAGACGTGACTTGTGACGATCAAGGAACTTTCGATAATCCATTTGACGATACCTTTGTATATAGTGTGATTGTAACGGGACAGAATGGTGGATCTACCTGGAGAGCCAGTGATGGAACAACAGGAACCTATGGTGAATTGACCGTCTCAAACACCCATCGGGTTACAGAAGGTGTAATTACCATTACCATCGTTGACGTAGAGACCGGACGCTGTTCCTTCGAATTTGAAGTAGGGCCTCCACTTCCTGAAATAGAGTGTCCTGAAGATACTGACCAGGCTCAGCAAACTGCCCTAGTACAGACGGTTACCGGCGATCTTACTACGGAAGATCTATTCTTTGATGATGTAGACTCTCTTTGCTGGTTACCAACCGAATATTTCCAGGATGGAGACCACAACTATGATCTGATCAACTTCAAGACTGATGTAGGGGATGATCCAATTGGATACACCTTTATTCTATACACAGATATGACAGTGAACCCAGTACCTGCCCCATGGCCTACCGGAATGGTAGATGGGGTTGGGACGCTATTCTGGGGAGAATATTATCCATTAGATCCATGCTGTTATACACAAGTCTCTGGCACTGTACCGTTTCCATTATCGGAGGACCAGTTCAGGAGTCCGTATGTAGATACAACCGGACTGTTTGATCGGCCAATGACCGCAGTGACGCAATTTGCCATGATGCTTGCTCCAGACCAAGCTTATTCACTACTTACTACTACCTGGCTGGCGGATAACACTGGACATTACACTTGGGTGATAGTAGGAACGGGTGAAGAGGCGCAGCCACTCATTTTTACCGATGAAGATCTGGAGACTGCTACATATCCACAGCAAGGAATCAGATATGATCTTCGTCTAGATGATATAGAGACCGTCCTGAACAATGTGGATGCTTTAGATTGGTTGGGTAGAGCTTTAGTATCTGATAGCTATTGTGGTGTGGATACGATTACCTTTGCCGACCGACTCAATCCGTTTGATGACTGTGAAGATGCTACTATTGACCGCGTCTTCTACCTAAGTGATATCAATGGCAATGTAGATAGCTGTGAACAAGAAATTACCTTCCGTAGAAATGAAATTGATGATGTATTCTTGCCTGCGGGTACGGCGATCTTTAATTGTGGAGAGACTTTCCCGGTAACGGACGAAGGGGCTCCTCACCCAGAAGTGACTGGCTTCCCATTCGTATTGACTTTGGAAGGGTATGCAGAATTGGAAGTAGGAGGTAATGATAATATTACCGTGGTTTACAAGGATGTATTTGACTACGAGACTGATGATATTTTCACGGTTTCTAGGGAATGGAGTATCATCGATGAATGTGATTTAGATACCGTCAATACTTTCATTCAAACGATTAAGGTAGGTGGATTCTCTGAGCCTATTATTGAGTGCCCTACTAGCAACCACTATTGTCCGATTATCGAGGAGAATATCATGTTGTTCGGCGTAGATCCTTTCGAGTGTACCGCAACGCTTGAAGTACCTTTCCCTGTGATTTCCTCTCCTTGTGGCCCTGGAGATTGGATGGTGCGGACAGAAGTATATCAAGACACAACTCAAGCTCCAGTATACACCATCGGACCAGATGATGATCGGACGATAACCAATGTCGGGCTGGGAGATTACATCATACGATATATCGTATTTGACGAAGTAGGTCGTGAATTTTTGCATCACTGTATTTTCCGTGTGGCCGATTTACAAGAACCCGTGGCAATTTGCCGCAGTGGTTTGGAAGTGGAATTGGATGCCCAAGGTGAAGGAAGATTGTTTATCCCGGACGTCAACAATGGTAGTTATGACAATTGTGGTGTAGATTCCATTTTGATCCGCCGGAGATATGATATTGATCCGTTTACCTGTGAGCCACTAGAAGAGCCATTTTACTCAGAATGGGGTGCCTTTATCGACTTTAACTGCTGTGATGTTGGCCGAAGTACTGTGGTAGAAATGAGAGTAGTTGATGTCAATGGTAATGAGAACATGTGTTGGATGTATACTGAGGTGCTGGATAACATTCCACCTATCTTCTCCGGAATTGATGATACCAGCTTAAGTTGTGAAGATTTGCCATATGACTTTAATCCGTATGACTCCACAGATTTAGTTGAGGTATTTGGTGTTCCGCTAATTGAGGATAACTGTGGTTCTACTGCTATGGAGATTAGTCCGATCGTAGATTGGGATGATTGTGCTTATGGAAATATTACGCGTCGTTTCCGTGTAATTGGCGCCAACGGCGTTCCTACTAGCTTTATTTATAGCCAGTTCATCACAGTAACTCGTAGCATGGAATACGAGATCAAGTTCCCGAAAGATACGGAGACTGACTGTATCGATTTGGTGGATACGCTTGTGCTGGATCGGATAGGGTGTGATTCCTTCTCGGTAACTTATGAGGATGTATTCCTGCCAAAGGATGCCAATGAATGCTATAATTTCATCCGTACCTATCATGTGATTAATCACTGTGAATGGGATGGTATCTCGGCCCCAATAGAAATTTCAAGGGACGAAGATTGCGATGGAACCGAAGGGGAAGAAGATGTATGGGTATTGAGGTTAACCGATACTACCTACATCGACCGCGATACCTTTGCATTCAATGAGGTACCTGCCTTACAGACCAAAGGAACTGAGTGCGACGGTACAACTAATCCGAAAGGATACTGGCGAGAGGTAAATTCCACAGGGTACTGGACGTACACTCAACGCATCAAGATTTTTGATCTAGATGCTCCTGAAATTATCTATACACCGATAGATCCAGTCTGTACAGAAACAGCGGCATGTGAGCAACTTGTAGAATATCCATTTACGGTAATCGAAGGGTGTTTCTTGGATAGTATTTCAAGTGTTCGAGTATTTTTGGATGCCTTCTCTAACGGAACCCTGGATGAGGAATTACCTGCCTCCGCCGTATTGGGTAGTGCACCCGATTTTACCATCAGTCATACTTTCCCAATTGGAGAGCATAGGTTAGAACTTCGAGTTGTTGATGGATGCGGAAATCTAAGAAGTGCTTTATTGCCATTTGAAGTTCGCGACTGCTATGTACCAGATCCAGTTTGTCAGAATGGTTATGTGGTGAATCTTGGCCCGGTACCAGCTGGCACAGATAATAACGGAGATGGGGAAGATGACGAAGCTGGCGTATTACTAGAAGCTACAGATGTGATTAGTGTACTGGAAGATGAATGTACGCAGCCATTACGTTTCTCTATCAATCGACTAGGAGAAGCTGCTGATATCTCAAATACTAGCTTAACCTTCACTTGCGACGATCGATATAGTGCTGAAGTGCAATTACACGTTTGGGATGGGGCCTTCAATCCAGAAGCCATGCAGCCAGATAGTACTATAGGAGGGCTGAACAACAAGTCTTGTACGATCACGGTCTACATCCAGGATGAAGACAACCTATGCTCTAATTGCGCAGATGATACCGCCTTGGAAGGATTGATCCAGGGTTCAACAGCAATGCCTGCCAACAGTACAGTAATCTTAGATGTAGAAAACTATGGTACAATTGGTAGTAATGATGGTTACTATTTTGCTCCTGGAGTAGAGTTAGGCGCTGATTACACAGTAAGACCGGTGCTGGATGAATATCATCGCTATGGTATCACTACGCTTGATATCCTTCGAATTTATCGTCACATCCGAGGAGATCTTCCAATGGAGAATCCCTATCAGCTAATTGCAGCGGATGTCAATAATACCCATACCATTACTACCATGGATATGGTGGAACTGCGTCGCTTACTACTAGACGATATTGATCACTTTACAAATAATACGAGTTATCGATTTGTTCCAACCGATTATGACTTCCCACTACCTAATAATCCTTGGATGGAGGACTTCCCAGAATCGATCACAGTAGAGAACGTATCTACCTGTGTACTTGGTTTGGACTTTGTTTCCTTGAAGGTAGGGGATGTGGTTAACGGTACGTACGGAGAAGGCTTTAGCGCTGCTGAACTTGATGAACGTGGAACGGGGCAATTCAGTATCAGTGCTCCAGATTATGAGTTGACTACCGGTGAAAAGCAGCTTGTTCGCTTTACAGTACCGCGTGAGAAATTAGTGGAAGGATATCAGTTTACCTTATACCTAGATCCATCAGCTTTGGCTATTGTAGATCTACATTATGGCTTAGCGCAAGCCGGGCACTTTGGACTTAAGCGAATAGCAGATGGCATTTTAACCACTAGCTGGAACGGCCAAGCAGACCTTCTATCGGATGAGAAAGAAGTAGAGTTGTTTGCTGTTGAGGTAGAAGCAAAAATTGCAGCGAACCTCAGCGAACTGATCGAGATAAATTCGGACTTCCTAGGAGCCGAAGCCTACGACGATACAAATGAAATCCTAGATATAACGTTGGATTGGACGGCAATCTCCGGACCCGAGAAATCATTCCAGGTTTGGCAGAACTACCCAAATCCATTCCGACTAGAGACGAACGTAGAATTTGAAATAGAAAATCCAGGAAAAGTACAATTGATTGTTCACAATCCTGAAGGTCAACTAATTTATCATGAAGAAGCCAACTATGGTACCGGCCGTCACCGGATCAATATCCTGGCAAAGGATCTCAAGGCGAGTGGGTTGCTTTACTATACCCTACAAACGGAGACAGATAGCCAAACCCGCCGTATGATCCTAATGAAGTAAAAATTTTCGTCTACTATAGTATGTATCATGGAAGATTGGCTTGCCAATCTTCCATTTTTTTTTGCTTTCATTGTTGGTCTCCGACCAACAATAAAAGCCATATCCAAGATCACCCCAACCTCGTCTTCACCTCTACTTCCTGATGCAAGGTCCGATGCACCGGACATTTATTCGCTATCTCCAAGAGTCGCACCCGCTGCTCCTCCGTAAGATCTCCTTCGATTACCAGGACTCGATCAAAATGATCAATCTTACTAGCTTTATTCTCTACATCGGTCATATCAGATGCATAATCCTTATAATGCTCTAGGTGTACTTTAACCTCTTGCAGATCCCACTTCTTCCGCCGGGCATACATTTGTAAGGTCATGGCCGTGCAAGCACCGAGCCCCGCAGTTACTAGATCATATGGGGTGGGCCCGAAGTCATTGCCGCCCACACTAACTGGTTCATCAGCCTGGAGACTGTGTTGTCGCACCATGATTTCCGTGGTAAAACCCTCATTCCCCAAACGAACGGTGACTTCTTTTTCGGCCCTCAATTTCTCTTGTGCCGGTAAACCAAGATAGCGCTTTACCCAACTAGCTATGGTCTCACCAACATATTGAGCATCGTACTTGTTGGAGAGTAGGTGATCAGCCCCATCTAAGCTAATAAAGCTTTTGGGGTGCATAGCTGCCTGATAGAGATGGGCTGCGTTGTCGATATTGACGGTACGATCCTGAGGAGAATGCATGATTAGTAGGGCCTTGCCTAGATGCTTGATCTTATCATCCAGTGCATTAGATCTGATATCTTCTAAAAACTGTTTCTTGACCTGGAATGGTCTTCCTCCGATATTGACCTCTGCTACGCCATTCTTTTCAATTTCTTCAATACTAGAGCCTAGCAAATGGCTAACATGTTCCGGATCATAAGGCGCCCCTATGGTGGCCACTGCTTTGACTCCTGGAAGCTCCGTAGCCGCACATAGTACCGCGGCTCCACCAAGGGAATGGCCAATTAGGAGGGAAGGAGCCATATAGTTCTCTTCTAAAAAGGTGGCAGCAGCTATCAAGTCCTCCACATTAGAGCTGAAGTTGGTATCGGCAAAATCACCTTCACTTTCACCCAAACCTGTGAAATCGAAACGCAAAACTGCCACGGCACTCAAGTTGAGGGCTTGACTTATATTGCGTACTGCTGAAAGATTCTTACTGCAGGTAAAGCAATGGGCAAATAGCGCGTACGAATGAGGATGCTGATTGGCAGGAAGCTCTAGTTTTGCGGCTAACATTTCCCCCTCAGCGTTAGGGAATTGGACTTTAATGGATGCCATGGTACTGGGTTTTTCAACATTAACGATCTGTGACAGGCTAGGGTTGAAGGTGAGCTACCGTTCAACTGTCGTAATCATAACACTTACAAGACAAGCATGGATCTGAAAGCCACCATTTTTACCGACTAAACCCCCATCGTAAAAACTGTGGAAGTACCCGTCCCCAAGTCTGCGGATTGTGTTCTCCGCCCTCCACCTCCACATATTCGAGATCTCGATACCCCAATTGCCTCAAAATGGCCATCAGATCTTGTGTATCATCGATGGAGTCGATCACTCCATTATTATTGCGATCCTCCGTTTCATCAAGTGTACCCGTTTGGAACCAAAAACGCAGGCCAGGCTTCATGGGCCCCTTCTTGATTTGTGTATGCATAATCCGGTTGGCGTCAGGGAACTTAGGGTCAAATTCCTCGGATCTCCACCACAATGAACCACTAAACACGCCTACTTGCCCAAAGAGATCCGGATGATTCCAAACAATATCAAGAGCCGACAAAGCGCCTAAGGAAAAACCTGCAAAAGAGTGAGCTTGTGGCGCATCGCTTACTCGATAACGTTTTCTTAGCTCGGGCAGAAGTTCTTTAGTGATAAAAATACTGTAGGGCCTGGCTTTGCTTCCCCTCCCTTTGTAGTCCGCTTGTTTACCTACCCCGTAGGTCTGCATTCTATCCATAGCGGGAATGGCCACCAACAAAAAGGGCTGCAATCGCGACTTCTGGTAGCTCGCTTTCAAGCGAGTCATTAATTGCAGTGCCTCTGCGTCTTGCCCATCGTTTAGGAACAGTATGCGCAATGGCTTTGTGGATTTATCATAAGCAGGTGGCAGATAGACATCTATGTCGAAGTTGATACCTAACCTTTTCGATGAAAACCCCTTTAGTTGATCATGTGTCCAGTCACGAGAGCGTTGCGAGGGAAAGAGAGCCTGAATGATAGTCGAAACCTTCATAACTATTTTAATAACCTATTTTATCCTTTTTGCAGCGCAAATATGCACTTTCTATACTAAAAATCATTCCTGGGATCGTTTAGATACATATATGTTAAAGAGAAAGTTGTTTTTTTGTATAAATTTCAGAAAATTGCACAAGCTACAGTATGCATTCGAGGTACTGTACATTAAGCGTTCGAATGTTGTTTTATACAAGTCTCTACATTTTGCAACAATACTAAATTCCATGTTACTACCTGCCGCTTCAAGGCAGGGGGCTTGGATACTGCAATTTGCAAGGAGGGAAATTAATGGATTAACAGCTTCTCATCCACTAATCCGCCCCCAAAGAACGTTATTGAATAACTTAAACGAAAAATTTTTACCATGAGAATGCTAACACGTGTTATTATCCTATTGTTGATGGTGTCATTTGGGTATACTGCCCACGCTCAAAAATTAACCAAAGAAGAAAAGAAGGCGCTCAAAGCACAATTGAAGAAGTATCGCAAGAATCCTGAGCTGTTGAGAGACCTTACCGAAGAAACGGATGCCCTCCGTGAAGAAAACCGCGAACTACAATCTCGTATCAACCAAATGGAATCCGAAAGATCTCATTCTAGCTCTCAGGTTGCTCAAAAAGAGCGAGAGATTGCAGAATTGAATAATCGACTGCTAGACGCTCAGGAAGCCCTTCGCCAAAAGAATGAAGAACCTCCTGCTGTGATGACACCAAGGGAAGTAGAAGAAACGGGGACCCATTTTAAGGTTCAGATTGGTGCTTACGAAAAGACCTATATTCCAGAAAACCTTGCTGGTGACGATATGGGACTTGAGTCTGATGGAAGCTTACAAAAAGTCCTAGTTGGGAAATTCAACGATTATCAAGCTGCCAAGGAATTGAAAAAATACATCCGTAATATCGGTATCAAAGATGCTTTCATTGTAGCCTACAGAGATGGGTTAAGAGTAGATTTGAACGAAGTTGTATCAGAAGAAGAGCAATAAATTGTTACACTTTGCATAAAAAACCGGAATAGTGATCGCACTGTTCCGGTTTTTTGTTTCTGAGCACCATTGGTGCAGAATAAAAATTTGTTTGAGGTTTAATTGTTGCTGTTTTCGTAATTTATTTTGGTTGAATAGGTTTTTTTTTGTGTTTTATTACTAATACTTGCTGTTTGGCTGAAATCAGCCCAGAGACAATAAATAAGACTTATTATTCGAGCCGACGAAATTCCATTCTGAAAAGCCCACCATTCGCTAAATTTTTGTTGTTATATACCATATAGGATTAATTGTAACTTATTGATTGTCAGTTTTTTTGGTTTTGTTTTTTCCGGCCAAGAAATTACCTTTGTGGCCAGTATGGAACCGCTGGTTAAGATTTGGCTTTAAAAAGCGGGCTTTTAAGAGATATAATTTAATCTGATGGAGACCAGTTCAAGAAAGTAGGTCCTCATCCAAGGGAAGTCAAGGAAAAGCCAGAGTAGTTCCTTTTCGAAAAACACAACAAAAAAACGGAATGAAAAAAATTGGTATCCTTTTTGGCCAGGAGCGATCTTTCCCCCAGGCTTTTGTTGAGCGAGTCAACGCCAAAAATGAAAAAGATATTACGGCGGAATTTGTTTCGATTGATAAAGTAATGCAAGGGGAAGCTACAGAGTATGCTGTAATTATCGACCGGATTTCTCAAGATGTTCCCTTTTATCGAGCATTCCTTAAAAATGCAGCGATTACCGGAACTGCTGTCATCAATAATCCCTTCTGGTGGAGTGCAGATGAAAAGTTCTTCAACAATGCACTAGCGATGAAAGTGGGCGTACCGGTACCTAAAACCGTACTCTTGCCTTCTAAAGATCATCCTGCTGATACAACTGCAGATTCCTTTTCCAACTTGGCCTTCCCTATGGATTGGAACAGCATTTTCGAATATATTGGTTTCCCTGCCTACATGAAGCCGCATGCAGGTGGTGGTTGGAAGAATGTGTATAAGCTAACCAGTGCAGAGGACTTTTTCGATAAATACAGTGAAACACATCAGTTGGTGATGATGCTTCAGGAGGAGATCACCTTCGATGCTTACTTCCGTTGCTATTGCATTGGAGGGAAATATGTGCGGATCATGGATTATGAGCCACGTAACCCACATCACCTTCGATATGTTGCTGATCACAAGGTGTCTGCCGCCATGCGCAAGAAAATGGAAGACTACGTATTGAAACTGAACCATGGACTAGGCTACGATTTCAATACGGTGGAGTTTGCGATTAGAGACGGTGTTCCATATGCGATCGATTTCTGTAATCCTGCACCAGATGCAGATATCAAATCAGTAGGAGAGGAGAACTTTGAATGGGTAGTAGAAACGGCAGCGACTTACGCCATTGAAAGAGCAAAGGCACAGAAACCAGGGCAGGATAACTTGACATGGGGAACTTACATCAAGGAATCTGCCGCCGCTGCTACTCCTGCTAAGCCTAAGGCTACTCGTACTAGAAAGACCACTGCTTCCAAAGCAAAGACAACGACTACTAAGGCAAAGGCTACCACCACTGCCAAGAAGAAAGCATAAAGAAACACGGATCAGGTAACCATCTGATCCGTGTTTTTGTCTACATCGGAAACCCTAATGGTCCAATTCTTGTTAATGGACTATGGATTGAATTTTTCGCTCCCAATTTTGGGTGCGATACGAATACGAAAACTATACGAACATGGAAAAAAGGAGATTGGCCATACTAGATATGTACGACCATACGCCTAATCAGGGTATGCGATGTATTAAGGAGATACTGGACGTGTTCGAAGCAGATATCGATTGGGAGTTGTTTGATGTACGGGGAAGTGGAGAGGTGCCTGACCTAGATTTCGATATCTACATTTCAACAGGTGGTCCTGGTAGTCCTCACGATGGGGACGGTGTTTGGGACGCACGTTACTATGATTTGTTGAGTAAACTGTGGGATTGGAACGCCAATCCGGATAATCCACGCAGATTTGTCCTTTATATCTGCCATTCTTTTCAAATGGCCTGTAAGCATTTTGGGGTAGGAGAGGTGATTCGAAGAAGATCAACTTCTTTCGGGACTTTTCCGGTGCACATGACGGATATAGGCATTCAAGAAGAGGTTTTCCAGGGCCTACCCAATCCATTCTACGTTGCGGACTTCAGGGATTGGCAAGTGGTACAGCCTAATCTTGGGCGAATTGAAGAAATGGGAGCTGGGATCTTAGCCTTGGAAAAAATCAGACCTCATGTTCCCTTGGAACGAGCGATGATGGCTATTCGGTTCTCTGCAGAGATGTTAGGGGTACAATTCCATCCAGAAGCGGATCCAGAAGGTATGCTGAAGCACTTTTCAGATCCAGATAGAAGAGCGACGATCATCAAGAATCACAGTGAACGGAAGTATCAGAGTATGATCGATCATCTTGGAGATCCCGATAAGATTGCACTTACACATGACTTAGTAATCCCTCAATTCCTCAGGGCTGCACTAGAAAAGCTTAAAGCTGAACCTGCTTGGGCTTAAAGTAGAGCAGTAAGGTAGAGTAGGGAAGGAATATGGAAATTTAGTATCAGTAAGTATATAGGGCAGCCTCTATTTTCAAAGGTATGAGTGAAGAGGAGAAAGTGGGGAGAATGGAGGCTGGCCTAATTTTTTAACCTTGATCCTTATTAAACTGCTCAACGGGACAGTGCAAAGTACCATGCCTTCCCAAAATGCCATGATCTAACAACCTGGATCATGGACGGTACAAAGTGAAGCCTAATGATCAACCAACTACGCAAAAACTTCAACGAAGCCTTTCAAGTAGAAAGGTACAATCAATTTCTTGATTGGATTGCTGACCAGCACCAGTATCGACCTCCCTTCCGGATCGCAGAAACACCCATATTTATCCCGGATCAGATGAGAGATCAGTTGATTGAAGCCTGTGAGGAAATGGTGGATGTCATTG
This sequence comes from Saprospiraceae bacterium, assembly GCA_013214355.1. GTDB lineage: Bacteria > Bacteroidota > Bacteroidia > Chitinophagales > Saprospiraceae > DT-111. Next base: position 89,388 of record JABSSL010000022.1, read on the forward strand.
TTCGACCCGATTTTAAAGAAAAGTCGGAACGAGCCCTCTTAGCCGGACAGACCGTGCCCAACGAAACGCCGCATACAACCTTTTTGCAGTTTGATTTTGGGATTTGTGAAGATGGAAATGGAGGGTACATTCCTCAGTTAATCGAAGCACAAGGCTTCCCTTCTCTTTATTTCTTTCAAGACTTTGTTGCGGGTGCTTATCGGCGCTTTTTTGATATTCCTGATCATATGACGCATCTCTTTGGAGGGTACGAATCAAGTACCTACCTCGCCAAGCTGCGCGAAATCATTGTCGGGGATTGCAATCCAGAGGAAGTCATTTTGTTGGAGGTAGAACCTGAAAAGCAAACTACCGCGATTGACTTCATCGTAGCTAAAAAGGCCCTGGGCATAGAAATCTGCTGTGTAACAGATTTGAAGAAAGAAGGTAAAGATGTATACTATTATAAGGAGGGACGCAAGATTCCAGTCCGTAGAATTTTCAACCGTGTCATCTTTGACGAGCTAATCAAGCGTGATGACTTGAAACGTGAATTCTACCTGACGCAAGAAGCTAATATAGAATGGATTGGTCACCCCAACTGGTTCTTCCGCATCAGCAAGCATACCCTCCCGCTCCTAAAAAGTCGTTATGTACCTAACTCACTCTATCTCAACGAAGTAGATCAAATCCCGGATGATTTGCACAACTACGTGTTAAAGCCATTGTATTCCTTTGCAGGGACTGGCGTAATCATCAATTTGAATCGCTTCGATATCGAGTCGATTACCGATCCCGAAAATTATATTTTACAGCGCAAAGTCTCCTACGCCCCGATCGTGCCTACGATGGATGATCCCGCCAAGTTGGAAATTCGCATGATGCTGTTGTGGGAAAGAAACGCCCCACGTCCGTATTTGGTTAACAACTTGGTGCGTCTTAGCAAGGGAGCAATGGTAGGCGTTCGATACAATAAAGACAAAAGCTGGGTAGGGGGGAGCGTTGGCTTCCTCAATCCCGCATAGCAGGCCGATCCGTGATGTTGGTGAAAAACACCAACATCAGCCAGCCCACATCCCTGCTGTTGCTGGATAACACACAACAGCAGACTGGGCGCTCACAGGCTCTTGAGTCGTTGTGCGTCTTATTGACCCACAGCATTCCAGGCAACCAACTTCACACCTCAGCCCAGCCCTTTCCCTCCCATCGAATCCAGCCCGAATCCCTGCTCTGGGAAAAAATCAAAAAAAAAGAAAATAAAGCCTAAACCTTATTTATACTTTTTTGTATAAATAGTACATTTGCACCCTAATCTAGATTTAGTCTAAAAAATGATAAGCGTATGAGCGATTCCATGCAGACCCTAGAGGCGCACACGCGGAGTGACTATAAATACGGTTTTACGAGTGACATCGATACCGAAACTTTACCAAAGGGATTGAATGAGGACATTGTTCGGGCCATTTCTGCTAAGAAAGGAGAACCTGAATTTTTGTTGGAGTGGAGACTGAAGGCTTTCAAGTATTGGCAGGAATTGGTAGAGCCTACTTGGCCTAATGTGGATTATCCCCCAATCGACTACCAAGATATTATCTACTACGCGGCACCCAAAAAGAAGCCTAAGTATGAAAGCTTAGACGAGGTGGATCCTGAGTTGTTGGATACTTTCAATAAGCTGGGCATTCCTCTTGATGAGCAGAAAGTGCTGGCTGGTGTGGCAGTAGATGCTGTTATTGATAGTGTATCAGTAAAAACAACCTTCAAAGAAAAGCTATCTGAGCTAGGGATCATCTTCTGTTCTTTTAGTGAGGCGGTGAAGGATCATCCTGAACTGATCAAGAAGTATCTAGGAACAGTCGTTCCGATTCAAGATAATTTCTTTGCTGCACTTAATTCTGCGGTTTTCAGTGATGGATCATTTGTATACATTCCTAAAGGCGTCAGATGCCCCATGGAATTGTCTACCTACTTCCGAATCAATGCCGCTAATACGGGGCAATTTGAAAGAACTTTGATCGTAGCGGAAGAAGGAAGTTATGTGAGTTACCTTGAGGGATGTACCGCTCCAATGAGAGATGAAAATCAGTTGCACGCTGCGGTGGTGGAGATTATCGCTTTGGATGATGCGGAAGTGAAGTACTCTACTGTACAAAACTGGTATCCAGGGGATAAAGATGGAAAAGGCGGAATTTACAATTTCGTAACCAAGCGTGGCCTTTGTGCGGGTAAGAACTCCAAAATTTCCTGGACTCAGGTAGAAACGGGTTCAGCGATCACTTGGAAATATCCTAGTTGTGTATTGAAAGGCGATAACTCTGTAGGTGAGTTCTATTCAGTTGCAGTTACCAATAATAAACAGCAGGCAGATACAGGTACCAAAATGATTCACTTGGGTAAAAACACCCGTAGTACGATCGTTTCCAAGGGTATCTCTGCTGGCTACAGCCACAATTCTTATCGCGGATTGGTGAAGATTGGTAAAAAGGCAGAAAATGCCCATAACTTCTCCGTTTGTGATTCTTTATTGATGGGCGACAAATGCGGAGCTCATACTTTCCCATACTTAGAAGTAGATAATAATACGGCCAAAGTAGAGCACGAAGCTACTACCTCCAAAATTGGGGAAGACCAGCTTTTCTACTGCATGCAGCGTGGCTTGAGCGAAGAAGATGCGATCAACATGATCGTAAATGGTTATTGTAAAGAGGTATTTAACGAGTTGCCAATGGAATTTGCGGTGGAAGCCCAGAAGCTACTGGCCATTACTTTGGAAGGAAGTGTTGGATAATTTTAGTTGATCATGAATAATGTGAAATGATTAATTGTTAGTCAAGGAATTTAACATTATCCATTCAACATTCTACATTAAAATTCTACATCAATCGAATATGTTAAGCATCAAAGATCTTAAAGTAGATATCGAGGACAAAGCTATCCTCCAGGGTATCAGTTTAGACATAAAGCCAGGAGAAGTACATGCTATCATGGGACCTAATGGTTCAGGTAAAAGTACCCTAGCCAATGTTCTATCAGGACGTGAAGAGTATGAGGTAACAGGAGGAGACGTTTCTTTTCTTGGAGAAGACTTGCTGGAATTAGAGGTAGATGAGAGAGCGCAAGCCGGGATATTTATGGCTTTCCAGTATCCTGTCGAAATTCCAGGGGTAACTACAGCTACCTTCCTTAAGAGTGCAGTAAACGCTGTACGCGAAGCCAGAGGCTTGGAAGAGTTAAAGCCAGTGGAGATGTTGCGCCTCATTCGTCAGAAGGCAGATATGCTAGGGATTGACCATAAGTTTTTGCAGCGTTCACTGAACGAAGGATTCTCAGGAGGAGAAAAGAAGAGGAATGAGATGTTGCAAATGGCTTTGCTAGAGCCAAAGTTGGCCATCCTAGATGAGACGGATAGTGGATTGGATATTGATGCCTTGAAGATTGTTTCAGATGCAGTTAATCAGCTACGTCAAGCTGATCGATCCTTCATCGTCGTTACGCACTACCAAAGACTATTGAACTACATCGTTCCTGACTATGTACATGTGCTGTACAATGGTCGAATTGTTAAGTCTGGGGATAAAAACCTGGCCCTTGAACTAGAAGAAAAAGGCTACGACTGGATCAAGGAAGAAGTAGCAGCCGGAATCCCTTCACTTTAAACCTGCTGAATCATGAGTACTGCTTTACTAGAACAACAGTCAGAAACAGTAATGCACTTTCAACAGTTGTTCCAAGAAAGAGAACAGAAGCTGAACGGGCAAGCTAATGCGCCACTACCGCGCCTACAGCGGCTTGCGATGGATCGTTTGGCAGAAACCCCGTTTCCCACACGGAGAAATGAGGACTGGAAATATACGGCGACCACCAGAATTTTGGCTCCAGCCTACACGGCAGGAACAGAAGCTGAGTTAGCTGCTGAACAGGTAAAGGCTGCCAATATCGTTTGCTTGGATGCCTATGTACTTGTATTTGTCAATGGCGTCTTTAGTGCTAAACACTCTCAGGTCTACGGCATGCCGCCAGAATTGACCCTTTGGCCGGTGAAAGACGCCTTGAAGGACGATCGTTTTCGCCCGATAATTGAGGCACAATTGTTCCATGAGGAAAATCAAGTCCACAATGCTTTCGAACACCTCAATATGGCTTTTGCAGAGCATGGACACTTCATTCATGTGCCAAAGAATGTGGTAGTAGATAAGCCCATTCATTTCCTATATATTTCTGAGACAGAGGATCAGGCTATTTTTACACATCCTCAGATCATTATCTCCTTAGAACGCAGCGCGGAACTAACGATTATTGAGCATTTTACCGGTACGGTAAAGGGAGATGCTCCTTACTTCACTAATGTGGCTAATCGCTTCCACGTGGCTGAAAATGCCAATCTGAAGCACTATCGAATTCAGGATGAAAGCGTGAAAGCTTTTCATGTGAATAATACCAGAGTACGACAAGATCGAGTGAGTACCTACTCCGGATATTTGGTGGATTTAGGTTCTCGCATTGTACGGAATAACTTAGGTGCAGTTCTTTTAGACGAATCTACTAATACCAATTTCTACGGTATGTACTTTGGTCGTGGAGAACAGCATATTGATAACCAGACTTTTATTGACCATGCCTTCCCACATTGCGAAAGCAATGAATTATATAAAGGCATTGTCAATGATAAAGCTAGTGCGGTGTTCAATGGCAAGGTTTTAGTGCGACAAGACGCGCAGAAGACCAATGCTTACCAACAAAATAGTAGCTTGGTATTGTCTCCAAAGGCTGTAGTAGACAGTAAGCCTCAACTCGAGATTTTTGCGGATGACGTGAAATGCAGTCACGGAGCAACCATCGGTCAATTGGATGAAAACTCCGTTTTCTACCTAAGAAGTAGGGGATTGTCTGACGAGCAAGCTCGAGCATTACTGCAGCATGCTTTCTTGAAAGAAGTATTGGACTTCATGCCAGAAGAAAAGGTAATCAATGCCTCAGAGGAGCTCATCACCAAGAAATTCCAAGGAGAATTCTAGTTAGCCCCGTCCAATGTCCAGTTTTGGTGCCTGTCTAGCTAGCCAGATCGATTTTTACTAGGAGCCTAGTGTTGGTATTTCTACCAACATGAAGATGTGAATAAAAAAAATCATTATGTCAACCATAACAGCTGATACTACTAGTCTTGATGTGCAAGCTATTCGTTCGGATTTCCCGATCCTAGAACGAGAAATGCGCAACAAGCCAATGGTGTTTCTTGATAGTGCTGCTTCGAGTCAGAAGCCTGATTCGGTAGTGAAGGCCATGGACTATTATTATCAGCAGCAGAATGCCAATGTACACCGTGGTGTATATCAATTGAGCCAAGAAGCGACTGATGCATATGAGAAGGGAAGACACTTAGTGCAAGGGTTCATTAATGCAGCGAGCGAGAAAGAGGTACTTTTTGTAAGAGGAACAACCGAAGGAATCAACTTGGTAGCCTCCTCTTACGGCCGAAAATTCCTACAGGAGGGAGATGAGGTGATCATCAGTGCTATGGAGCACCACTCCAACATCGTTCCTTGGCAGTTGATATGTGAGCAGACGGGAGCCAAATTGCGGGTAATTCCTGTAACTGATGAGGGGGAGTTGATCATGGAGGAGTACGAGCAGATGCTCAATGAAAGAACAAAGATCGTCGCAGTAGTGCACGTTTCTAATACCTTGGGAACTATTAATCCAGTTGAACGAATTATCGAACTGGCCCACGCCAAGGATATTCCCGTTTTGTTGGATGGAGCCCAGGCTATTCCGCATCTGAAGATTGATGTACAAGCCTTGGATGTCGACTTCTACACCTTTTCAGGACACAAGATGTTTGGTCCGACTGGGATTGGCATTTTGTATGGAAAAGAGAAGTGGTTAAATGCCATGCCCCCGTACCAAGGTGGTGGAGAAATGATTGAGACGGTTTCTTTTGAGAAGACAACCTTCAATGAATTGCCACATAAGTTTGAAGCAGGTACGCCAGATATAGCCGGTGCAGTAGGTCTAGGAGCAGCAGTGGAGTATATGGAGCAGATTGGACATGAGGCCATCCAGAAACACGAGCATGATTTGTTAGTGTATGGTACCGAAGCTTTGAGTAAAATTCCTGGCATTCGATTGATCGGTACGGCAGAGGATAAGGCGAGTGTAATCTCCTTTCTACTAGATGGGGCGCATCCCTACGATGTGGGGACGATTCTTGATCAAATGGGGATTGCAGTACGAACGGGGCACCACTGTACGCAGCCCTTAATGGATCGCTACGGAATTCCTGGAACAGTTCGGGCCTCCTTTGCGGTCTACAATACAAAAGAAGACATAGACCGATTAGTAGAAGGCGTGCGGCGTGCCGCCAAAATGTTGGCTTAGATATGAGTATTAACGAGATACAAGAGGAGATCGTAGATGAGTTTTCCTTCTTTGGAGATTGGATGGAGAAATACGAATACATTATTGATCTAGGTAAAAGTTTGCCACAGATTGATGAGCAGTACAAGGATGAAGATCATATCATCAAAGGTTGTCAGAGCCGGGTCTGGTTACATGCTGAACCTAAAGGAAATCAGATTCAGTTTACGGCAGACAGTGATGCTATTATTACCAAAGGTCTTATTGCTTTACTCGTCCGGGTGTTGTCAGATCAAAAGGCCGCTGATATTGCGGAAGCAGATTTGTACTTCATCGATAAAATCGGTTTGAAAGAGCATTTGTCACCTACTCGATCTAATGGATTGGTCAGCATGGTGAAGCAAATGAAACTGTATGGCCTAGCCATTCAAGCCAAAAATGCTAATTGAAGCCAGTTATGTTGGATACAAAGAAAATAGAAGCTCAAATTGTCGAGCAACTGCAGACCGTCTATGATCCGGAAATTCCGGTCGATATATATGCCTTGGGGCTGATCTATGAGCATTCGGTTAACGAAAAAGGTGCCGTATTCTTGAAGATGACATTGACCTCCCCAGCCTGCCCGGTGGCTGAGTCACTGCCAATGGAAGTTCAAGAAAAGATTTATGGCATCGAAGGTGTGACCGACGTAGACCTTCGCCTGGTTTGGGATCCACCATGGAATAAAGAAATGATGTCCGAAGAGGCTAAGTTCGCCCTTGATATGTTTTAAAATCCCTAGCTATGAAAATTTCCGCTCAAGACGAATATGGATTAAGAATTTTGCTCCGAATTGGCCGCGCTGATAAGGATCAAGGCCTCAGTATTCCACAACTAAGTGAATTGGAAGGGCTTTCTGTCGCCTATGTAGGAAAGTTGACCCGTGTTTTGCGCATTGGAGGCTTTATTGAAAGTACCCGCGGCCAAAAGGGTGGGTATATACTAACCAGGCCCGCCGAAGAGATTAAAATCAATGATGTTCTAAATACGCTAGGAGGCCGACTCTTTGATGAAAAGTTCTGTGGCGGATTCTCCGGGAAGAACAACTTCTGCACCAACTCCGTAGACTGTTCCGTTCGATCATTGTGGAAAATCGTTCAATTTACCGTAGATCATTTGTTGGAAACCATCACATTATCTGATCTCATTGGTACGGAAGGGGAAACCAAAGCAGGCTTGCGCGAAAAGCTGGAAGCCCACCTCGAATCCATCACGCTATAGCCAGCCTATGATGTTGGTGAAAAAACACCAACATCAGCCATCCCCTACTCACGCCCCAGCCCATTGTTGGCGCCCATTGTTGGTGTTTTCACCAACAATCCCCCCTGAAACGATCTAATTCAATTTCTGCCGCTCCGGAATAGCCGATAGCTGCTGAATGCGCATCTGTTGTTCCTCCAGAAAAATAATATCACTACTATCTCCTAGGATTTCGTCAATTAATCCATATTCCATGGCCTGGATAGCGTTCATATAGCGATCTCGCAAAAAATCTTGCTCAATTTTCTGCCAGTTGTGTCCAGTATGTTTACCTACCAGATGGAAAAGCTGTGCTTGCGCTCGTTCCTGTTCTTGGTAAGCGATCCGCACATCCTCCGTATATCCTTTGGCCCCGCCACCCGCAGGATGCATATGGATAGTAGCATGAGATAGGGCAAAGCGTTTTCCAGCCGCGCCGGAAGCGAGCAATACAGAAGCCATGCTAGCCGTCATTCCAACAGCAGTGGTGTAGACAGGAGCCTTAATCATCTGCATGGTATCATAAATGCCCATGCCAGCGTACACGCTTCCACCCGGACTACAGATGTACAAATTAATCGGGCGTTTTGAGTCCTGGCTATCGAGGTACAGGAGCTGTGCAATGATTAGATTGGCCATCCGATCTTCGACTTGTCCATTCAAGAATACAATGCGCTCCTTGAGCAAAAGGCTATAGATATCGAAGGCACGTCCTTCGTTCCCATGGCCATCTACGACCATAGGGATCACACTATTATGGTAGTCCATAACTGAATTATTGGTTAATCAAATAGAATAATGAATTACTACAAAGAGGGCGTCGGCGGTCTTCTGAAGTTCTTCTTCAGCACTATTTCTGCCGCCTCAGAAGTATGGGGTTAGCGCTAGTTCTGGGCTTCCATCTGAAGTTTCACTCATGGCTTTAAAAGTATGAGCCTAGCTAACAAAAAAGGCCTGAATCTGCTGCCACCATTTCTGTTTGGCAGGATCTTGTACTAAGGAAAGGTGTATGGCTTGAAGTTCAGTTTTCAATTGCTTACGGCCAGCAGCATGTACCAGTAGATAGCTCTCTTTCTGTGATAGCCAATCGTGGTACTTGGAAGGATGCAAGAGCAGATCAGTACGAATCTCTTGAGCTTCCGCTGGACTGAGCCTATTCTGTATATAGGCTTCCAGTTTCTCAATATCATGCAATGACTTCCGCATAGTGCGCTTGCTTTACGGTTTCACGGACTTTTTCCAGGCACTTGTACTTCTGCACAGTTGCGGATCGTTCGCTCCGATAACCAAATTCCTTCGCAATTTCTTTCATGGGAGATCTGAAGTAGTAAAAGGCCTGTAGTAAATCCATACATTTCTTGCCTGCCGTAGTCAAATAGTCTAGCAAGCGATGCCGATCGGGGAGGGGAGTAGCTTCTTCTGAAGGAGCTACAGTGAATTCTCCCAGGGATTCCAGGCCCAAGCTGGGTTTATTTTTCTTGCAATGTTGGAAGAAAAGATTTCGGCTAATGCCAAGGATATAGGCTTGGGGGTTATGGGGCTCACAAATCTGATCTGAAACGACTTTTTCGAAATACAGGATCATGGCATCTTGGAAGATATCTTCAGCTAGCGCAAGATCACCTCCCTTTTTTGCCACAAAACGTGCTACTGCAGGAAATACCTTTTTATATAATGACCGAAAGGTCTGCTCCCGATTTTGCTGAAATTTTGCTTTTAAAGTGCCTTTTTCCTTTTCCATAGTTATTAGTTTCTACTAGTATGTGGCCAAATCTCTTCAAACATCACCTTCAATTTCTAACTTTTTCTAAAAAAAATCTAGTAACCCTAAGTTATGTGGAGTTTGTAACCCTAGTTAATGTGGAGTTTGTAACTCCACATTAACTACTCCACCCGCCTACCTTTCCACTCATATCGCCGTACCAACAAACTTCCCATACCCACCAAGGATATATATAGTATATGCCCGATCTGCGACCAGACCAGTGCGGGGCGTAGGTCCATCCGTTTAAAGAAAAGCATGCCTGTCCGCAGTAGCTGATAGTCTGCGAATGTCTTAATACCAAGCGCTAGCAGAAAACCGATGAAGGCATGGAGAAAGCCTGCCAGGGATAGGATTAGACAGAACAGGATTCCCCAACAGGTAGCGAATACGAGGCCTGCTATCAAAGTGACGTTGACATTGGAGTAACTGGCATTTTTGGTACCCCAACGAAGGCGCTGTTGCACAAAACTGCGTAGGTCGGGCATCGCCTGCGTAAGTACGGTAGCTTGGACATTTTTTAGGAAACCTACTTGATCCGGAAACCTTGCTGCCATTTTGTGAAGTAGGAATACGTCATCTCCCGATGCTTTTGTATTGACGCCATCAAAACCTTGTACTTGCTGGAAAGCCTTCTTGGTATAGGCAAAATTGGCCCCGTTCGCTAGCAGAAGTTTTCGGGAAGAGATACCAGCGCCCGTGATAATCATCGTCCCAATAAAATCCAGAGACTGAAACCGCTCCAGCGCATTCCTTTCTTGATGAAATAGGACAGGTCCTGCAATGCATTCCCAGTGCTCTTTAAGATGTGCCTGGACCAATAGTTCTACCCATTCAGGTGGAGCAATGCAGTCTGCATCTGTGGTCAAGATTAAGCTCCCTTCAGCAACGGAAACGCCAAGTGTAATCGCAGCTTTCTTATAAGATTGAGTAGGGGTAGCCAAATGGTCCGCAAGAGAAACCAAGCGTACGCCTTTATTGGCATAGGATTGTACTATGGTAGCAGTATTGTCGGTGGAGTGGTCATCAATAACGATGACTTCAAAAAGGGACTTTGGATAAGACTGTAGGAGTAGGCTATCCAAACAGGCAGCAATATTAGCCGCTTCGTTCCGGGCGGGAATAAGAATGCTGACCTTGGTGTTAGCAACTTCAGTATTGTCGTCTTCCTTGGGGGGCTGTAGCCTCTTCCATTGAGACAACAGCCATCGGATTAGAATGAAGTAGGCAATGGAAAATAGAACCGCAGTACTACTGATCAAATAAATGATCATACTCATTACCACCTTTAGAGGGCGAAGGTTTTTCTTTTTTTATCTCTAATTGCGGGAGATCGAGCGTCTCATCATCAACAATCTCTTCATATTCAACAAACTCACCTTGGATCGCAGTTTCTCTTGATTTATTCACTTCCTGGACCTTCTTTTTAAACAAGCCCTTCATCAGCAAAAAACCAGAAACCAATGGGAAACCTAGTGCAGATAGCAAGGTGGCTACAACGCCGGTGACTGGATTTTTTTTGAACAAGCCGATGATCCACTTGGCATATCCCACTACTGTCTTATAGTCCACGATGAGGGCAGCTATTAACAGAATAGGAGCAACTAGCCAAAGTAAACGAAAAATGAATCTTGCGATGTAAAAAATCGCTATAAGGAAAAGGACCATCAAAACAATACTCGTGACGGAGTTGAAAGGATTGCCCTTAATATTCATCTGCTTGCGAAAATCGTTCATACACTATGAATTATTCAAGAACCAAATTAACGATACTATTTGATAACTTCAACTGTTTAAGATACACATTTGTTGATAAGAGAGTGTACTTGTTCGACCAGAGCGGAGTCGGTATTCGATTAGCGGACATGCTTAGTCGATAGACGTAATGAAAGTTTGGTTCTTGGACAATTTTGTGCTCTCAAGTTATCCTTTTAGCCGAAAGCTGCTTTCGTTGGTCGCATTCTTTCATATAAAACGCTAACCACAAAATTGTCCGAGCAGGGAAAATTTTTATTTTCGTCCATTTACAAGTAATTTTGATAATTATCTCGGATTAATTAAATGAAGGCCCATGCTTCGAAATAGAATTTACCTGACGATTACTTTTTGCTGTTTTTTGGTTTCAACTTTATCACTGCAAGCCCAGCAGCAGATTAAGGTTCACGTCAAAGTCCCTGATTGTGGCTCTCAAATGAACCTGTACCAATTTGATGGCTTTCAATTCCAGGAGGTGAAGTCAACGGAGCTGAAGGATGAATTGTATACGTTCAATTTACCATACAGCGAGCCGGATTTCTATCATGTAGGTCCCAATGCTCGTTCTACCTTTCCCGTTATATTGGGAAAAGAAGATGGTATGGAGATTCATGGGGAGTGTAGAAATCTCAGAAATAGTCGTACCATTGGCTCTCCAATGAATAAGGGCTATGCACAAGTCAAGCATCAAATTAATAAGTTCAAGAATGAGACCTCTCAGTACCTTCGTCGGTTCCGTCGTGCTTCGACCAATAAGGATGAAGGCCAAATCGAAGTGGTCCGAAAGCAACTGAGCGATTTAGACAAAGCGAAATTGGCTTATTTAGATTCTTTGAAACAAAAGAATGCTTATTTGGGTACGGTGATGTCTTTGAATACCTACCTAAGCTACCAGAATAATGGTCAGGATTTCGACCATGAAATCCCGTATTTTGCAGAACGATACTTCCATCACGTGGATTGGAAGAGTCCAAACTATAATAACCTACCTTGGGTATACGAGGGCTTCAAATCCTATACGACTACTTTGAGCAGTCTTGGTCTTCCTGCTGAGGTACACCAGGCCATGATCGAAAAGGAATTGGACAAATGGCCTACTGCCACCAGTGCGCAAAAGCTTGCATTTGCAGGGGTTTTGAATGTGCTTAAGCAAAAGAATCATGCTAACTATCTACTTTTTGTGAACACCTTTATAGAACGGTTTAAAGAAACAGATCCTAAGACGACGGGAGCCCTGTCCAAAGAATTAGAACGTGCTAAGCAGCTGATGGTCGGTGGAGAAGCGCCCAATTTTACCCAACAAACGCCGGATGGGGCAGATCTTAGTTTGCACGATCTTCGAGGGAAAGTGGTATTGGTTGATTTCTGGGCGAGCTGGTGTGGACCATGTAGACGCGAGAACCCACATGTTGTTGGATTGTATAATCGCTATAAAGCTGATGGTTTTGAAATTATTGGTGTGAGTTTAGATCGTAAGAAGGATGCTTGGTTAGCAGCAATCGAAAAGGATGGTCTAACTTGGCAGCATGTGAGTGATCTTAAAGGGTGGAGCAATGCTGTGGCGAAGTCATTTGGCGTATCTTCCATTCCTCATACCATCTTGTTGGATAAAGACGGTAAAATCTTAGCTAGAGGCTTGCGTGGGGAAGCTTTGAAGAGAAAACTAGAGGAATTATTCCCTGAAGAACCTAAAGGAGACCGATAGATTTCAAGTAGTGCGACAATAGATACCTAAGGGATGCAATAGCGTCTTTTCTACCGATTACTATTACTATTGTCGCACTGCCAAGGTCTAGTTAGCTTGGGCCTGATAATACAATTCTGAGCAGTTTTCCGGCGTCAAAATCTCATTGGCAATCCGTTGTAAGTCCGTTGTGGTAACGGCTTTGTACAAATCTACCTCCTGATTAATATAGTCCGCATCGCCAAGCAATTCGAAGAAGGCCAGGTTGATGGCTTTGTTCAAAACGTTCATTTCTGAAAAGACCAGGGTGCTCTCTATCCGGTTTTTGATCTTCTGCAATTCTCGCTCCGGAACAGCATCACGCTTGATTTCTTCCAACTCTTGCCAAATAGCTTTTTCCGCCTCCTCCTGACTCACTCCCTTTGCTGGATGCCCTTCAATAATGAATAGGCCAGGATCTACACTTCCTGTCAAATAACAATCAATTTGAGTGAAGAGCTGTCGCTGTTTTAGTAATCGTCGGTATAGGCGCGAAGAAGAGCCATTACATAAAATATCTGATAAGAGATCGGTTGGATAAAAGTCAGGATGGGTCCTAGAAGGACTGTGGAAAGCGAGGTACAAGGCATCATTAGGTACCTTCGCCTGGTTAATTCTTTGCTGTAATTTCTTTTGTGCGGGTTCCGGTGGAATGTTTCTAGCAGGAATGCTGCCTGATGGTATGTCTCCAAACCACTTCTGACTTAAATCCTTAGTTTTTTGCGCATCTATATTTCCACAGACAACTAAGATGGCATTGTTGGGACGATAGTAATTGTAGAAAAATGTTTTGACATCTTCAATCGTAGCATCCTCCACATGTTTTGGAACTTTACCGATAGTTGGCCAACGATAAGGGTGAACCTTGTAGGCCAGGTCGGAGATGTGATGCCAAGCATCGCCATACGGTTGATTGAGACAAGTTTCTTTGAACTCCTCCAGGACGACCTTTCGCTGCACATCCAGGACTTTCTCATCAAAGTTGAGGCCCAACATTCGATCAGACTCTAGCCAAAAGGCAGTTTCTATATTTTCGGCAGGAAGTAGATCGTAGAAATTGGTGATGTCATTATTAGTAAAGGCATTGTTCTCTCCTCCCGCAGTTTGGATCGGGCCGTCAAAGTCTGGTACATTTACTGATCCACCAAACATGAGGTGCTCAAACAGATGAGCAAAACCTGTCTTTTCGGGCGATTCATCTTTAGAACCCACATTATAAAGCACATTCAGGGCTACCATCGGTGTGCTCTTGTCTTCGTGATGTATCACTCTAAGCCCATTCTCTAACTCAAATTTGGAAAACGCTATCACTTGATGCTTTTTAGGTCATGGAAGAAGCCTTCTTCCTCTTCGTTTTAAGAAGGTGTTTCTTGGCTATATACACCTACAATCAAAAATAGTTTCGACGCCTCCTCGCTTAGTCAATCTGCCGCTATTTTTCAAACTCTTTTCTATTGCACTAGGAAGCTGCAAAGTTAGCTAAAATGCCCGTAATTGGTCAATGATTTTAACATCGGATGCGCTGAATAATCAACCTCAAAGCGTGCGCAACATCCTTCTTGGGCTTGCTCACACCAAAATGATATGGTCTTGCATCTAGTATAGTATCATTGTTAAGCGCTCGATGTAGGTTTGAAAAGCAGAGAACTAGAAAAGAACGAATCTTTCTAACCGTAGTATCAAGATTTCGAAATAAAGATTAGCAGATAAATGCCGGGTTCTCCAGCCGGGTTTTTAAGCTCAAGCTATGGACTAGCTGAAGGCTGGGCGGAGCTATGGTTTTATGGCCTATTTAAAGCAATCAGCATGAACAAAAACGAACTTTTTCGACCCGGTCATCAGCAGGTAGATGAAATAGAAATAAGCTGGCACTTTGAGCTAAGCCAAGTTGTGTAGTTCATCTCTTAGCCTTCGACTTCATGTTGCCATTGAATACTCATTTGTCTATACTGCCTTGGAATAGAACTAGTATTTCTGCCTATTGCTGCTTTCTATTAGGGGTGGTCTTATTTGCATGTGAGACGGTGACGAAAAAGGAGCAACTGCAAAAAGAATTTAACCAAAATGACACCTTGTTAATCAGTGTTTCCACTGCCAGCGGGTGGTTGCTGGATGTCTATGCAGCTGGAGATGGTGTACTTAAATATCGAACTAAAGCCAGAGATAGCTACTACTTAGCTGAGAATACCTTCAAGTTTGATAGCCTCAAAAGGAAATTAGTACAAGGTCTCAACAGAGTGAACTTTCAGCAGCCACCGCCGCTGGGTGTACGAATTATCACTAGTCAATACCCGAAGGGATTTTTCTACGCTTTGCAAGATGAAGCCTTTGCTGAAGATCTATTCAAGACGGCCTTCCGGGCGAGTATGCAGGATCTAGCTGAAGACCGCCGTTCGACTAGGCTTCGACGCACCTACCGATTTCACCCACCTGTCCCACGAGAGTAAGGTGCTTAGGGGCGAGGTTGAACAGCACATTGCCGAGCTTCTCGGATAAGAAATAGGACCACGTCCACAAGAACTGGTAGTTTTTCGACGATGTACAAGGGTGTCCTCATTTGCAGTGATGCCCTTGTACTATCCTTTATCCTCTCTTTCTAGGCCATTTTCTTCTCCTACTTAGTCTATCTCGTTTCTTCCTATCCTTCCTCCCAGTCAGTATTAAATGTATCTTATTTTATGAGTTTTAATTCTTTGATGCTTAAGTGATTAGCACTTAAGTATGTATATTTAACTTTATATGTACCTATAGCGATAGGGAATAAATTATATTTTTTTTATAAGTTTGACATCGAATTTGATATCTTGTTCTAAAGCAAAATCTTACCAAAACATAGCAGTAAATACAGAAATACAATATCAAATTGTAGATAGAGAACTAAATACACACCCAAGAATTATAATTCCGCCATTACAGTAAGCCAGAATTAATCACTAAATACACTAAGAGATGAGACGACTCCCCCCGTTGTTCTTCATGCTCTGCATGAGTCTTGTTGCTTTCTCGCAAGAGACAAAAGTAACCGATAGCGGATGGCCCTATGAAGTACTGAAAAAAGGTAAATCTGCGAAACTAGGCTTGGATAAAGCCATGGAAAATCACAATCAGTTGATTGATGCTAATGGTCATATCCTGGCTAGTACTTACGCTGCCGGAATCCCTGATTATCAGCTGATCAGTGATCTACCCAAAGGTATGCAGGATGCCTGTAAAGTGATGAACGTAGGAGGCAAGTATCGATTTCAGATACCCATGAGCCATTTTCGGGCTATGACTAAGGGTAAATCACCGCCGAATCTACCAGGAGATTACATCGTTTGGGAGGTGGAATTGCTGCGCATTTTACCGCCGCTACCAGATATTTCCAAGATCATCAAATCGACGATGGGGAAATCTGGAACGCAGGTTGCGTTTTCGAAATTTCAGGAACTAGTTAAGCCTAAAAGTAAAACGGTTTATCTGGGTGAATTCGAGGTCAACCAGGTAGGCTATCTTTTCTTAACAAAAAATGCGCATGAGGAAGCCATACAAGTATTTGAATACAATGTTTCTCAACATCCCAGATCAGCCAACGCTCACGATAGTTTAGCCGAAGCTTATCTGAAGTCAGGAAACAAGGCTAAGGCCATCAAGCACTACGAGCAATCCTTGAAGCTTAATCCAAAAAACGAGAACGCCAAAAAAATGCTGGCGGAGGTGAGATAGTAGCTGGGTATCAGCCGCTTTACATCTTAAAATATCGGCTTCACAGGCATAATTGCTGGCCTGGAAGATAGCGAGTTGGTTTTGGTCATACAAGCCGCTACTTTTGAAGATACCATCAAAAAGTATCTTCAATGAAATCACTAGTCACTGTTACCACACTTTTCCTACTCAACAGCACTCTAAGCCTCCTGTTAGCGCAGGATAGTCTCCTTGTGGCCACTATCCGGCAACACACGTATAATTTAAGCCTTAGCGAACAAAGCTTCTCCGGAGATGGAGTAGCAGTTCTACAAGAGGCCATGAAAGCCCCCCAGTTTCTTTTGGTGGGAGAACAACATGGCATTGTAGAAGTAGGTGCCTTTACCAATGCACTGCTCAAAGCTGCCCGTCCGCTTGGTTTCGAATACTTCTGTATCGAAACGGATCCCTTCATTGCCAAAAAATTGGAACAATTGGTGGGTGAGGGGAAGCCTGCTTTGGAGGAGTTTGTGAAAGCCTTTCCGCTTGCTATCCCCTTTTATGACAATCACGAAGATGTCCCAATGCTTAGTTCAGCATTGGCGGCAGGGAAGGGGCCAGTACCTAGGTTCTGGGGGGTAGATCAAGTATTTGCCGCAGCCCCACGCTATTTATTTCATCGATTAACGGAAATAGCTCCGGATGCCCAGGCTAAGGCCCTGGCTGCGGATTATCTTCAAAAAGGGCGTGAAGGTTTGCAAGCCGTCATGAAGAGCGGCGATTTTAATCAAATGATCTTGAATAAGCTGGAGGATAAAGATTTTGAGCAAATGCTCACAGCCTTCGGTGATGATCCGCAATCAGAAAGTACCCAGATCATCAGGGGCATGATGAAGACGAAAGAGATCTACGCTGCTTGGTACGCTGGCAAGTACCATCAAAACAACCTGATTCGCTCTAAACTGATGAAGAAGCAATTTATGGCGTATTATCGTCAGGCAGAGCAATTGAACCCTAGACCTAAGGTGGTTTTTAAATTTGGGGCTACGCATACCTACCGGGGACTTTCCTATTATCATATCTTCGACTTGGGAAATCTTGCAGCAGAGATAGCCGCTATGAATGAAATGGAATCCTTACATATTCATTTCTCTGGCATTAAAGGAAAAGCCAACAGTAGTTTGCAGGGGATACAGAATTTTGATAGTCAAGAGGATATTGCTCCCGAGATTTGGGCAGCGATTGCCGATCGTGCAGAGGGAAAGGATTGGATAATGATAGATATGAGACCCTTACGGGAAAAGTTTGGCCGCCGTAAACTTAAGCCGATCAAAAGTGAAGTGTTTAATTATGATTTCTGGATATTCGTACCAGAAGCCACAGCGCTCAGCACGATAAGATAGTTGCAATGAATAAGAAGCTCATTCTAGCGGTAAGAATTATTGTCCCCTTGCTGATTACCCTCAGCATGGGGACTTTGGTTTATATCCTGCATGCCTTTCGGCGGATGAGCTTTGATATCTATGTGATGTTGGTATACACTTTATTGGTATACCTCATTTTCTATATCGATCGCAAGGTCATTCATTTTTTGTATCGAAGATATCCTCAAAAGAATAGTATCTGGCATCGATTCGTCTTACCCTTAGTGCTTAGTTTTACACTCTCTGACCTGATTATCTTCCTGTTCTATACACCCTTTAAGCTGTACCAAATTGCGCAAGGGGCAAATGACAGCTTCCATTGGATCTATGTGCTGACGGTTTCGCTACAGGTGCTCTTCCTTGTTTTAGCAGCGAACGCCATCAATCAGGTAATTTTTCTGATGCAACGGTGGCAGGAGGAAGCGCTTCGCGCGGAACAATTGGAGCGAGAGAAGACCGAAGCTGTATTGACTTCCCTAAAGCATCAGATCTCTCCACATTTCTTATTTAACAACTTTAATACCTTGTATAGCTTGATTGAAGAGAAGTCGGAAAAAGCGGGCGACTTCCTCTTGAAGTTGTCTGCACTCTACAGAACAATTCTTCAAAATCAGGAAGAAGTCATTCCCGTTGCAGAAGAATTACAGGCCTTTCAAGATTATCTTTTCCTGCTAAAAACTAGATTTCATGAAGATATACAAATGGAATATCAACTGGACCAAAGGGATCTTGATCACTACTACCTTCCGCCTTTGAGTTTGCAAACATTGTTGGAAAATGCCATTAAACACAGTCATTTTGATGAAGATCATCCATTACGTTTGAAATTAGAGCAGCAAGGAGAATGGATCACCCTTACGAATAGTATATACACTGCAAAAACAGAAATGCTCCCGAGTTATGGCATTGGACTGGAAAACATTCGTTCTCGATACCAGCTTCTGTCAGATCGTAAGGTAGTGATTGAGCAAACGGAAGCATGTTTTGCAGTTAGTTTACCTTTGCTAAGCCTTGAAAAGCAATCGCTATGAGAGTCTTGATCATTGAAGACGAAACGACAGCCGCCCAAAATATACAACGACTCATCCGGGCTTTCCCCTTGGATATTGAGGTGCTTGGTGTGATAAAGAGTATTAAGAAGTCCGTAGAATGGTTGGGAGCAAGGGAGTCAGAAGTAGACTTGATCTTTATGGATATCAAACTTTCAGATGGCCTGAGCTTTCAGATCTTTGAGCAAATTGCTGTTCGGAAACCGATCATCTTTACCACTGCTTTTGATGAGTATGCTATTCAAGCCTTCCGAGTAAATAGCATTGACTATTTGCTAAAGCCCGTTGGCCCGGCCGCTTTGACTAGAGCTTTACAGAAGTTTCAACAGCTACAATTGGAGAAGCAAATTCTTGTGGATTACCAGGAAGTGTTTAGCCAATTGCGTTTCAATGAAAGGCAATATAAGAGTCGGTTTCTAGTGAAGAGTGGGGCAGTACTACAGGCAGTAGAGGTACAGGAAATAGCTTACTTTGTAGCGGATGGAAACTTAGTGATTCTAAAGACATTCCAAAACAAATCCTATCCCGTTACCCACTCGCTACATAAGCTGGAAGATATCTTGGACCCACAATTGTTTTTTCGGGTGTCCAGAAATTTGATCATACAGGTCAAGGCGATCCACAAGCTGATCGCCTTCTCGAAAGGACGCCTGAAACTCGAGCTAAACCCTGCTTTTCCCGAACCCATCATCGTTAGTAATCAGAAGGCTACAGGACTGAAGACTTGGCTGGATCGCTAATGCCCACGGGGCGATTCATAAATAGGTAAAAAAAACTGCTTCCCAATATAATCGACAAGGCATCGTATAGATCCGGCGTGAAGGCCGTGGACAATGCTGGAAAAACTACTTCCGAAGTAATCAGCAATACTAAGCACAACAAACCGACGACTGCTAAGGGGAAGGTATAGCCGTTACCCAATTGATACAGATCTCGCCATTCTGCCAACAGCCCTGTCAATAACAAAGGTGCCAGCAAGAAAGTATCCAAGTAATGGTCAAGGAAGGTCAAGGACCAGCCCAATATCTTTTGACTTAGCTGGTGAAACACAAACAATAAGGCAAGCGTCCAAAACAACCGATTATTTAGGGTCTTCATAGGCTAAAATACTGCTGCGAAGGCAATCATTAATCCGACGATTAGAAAAGGAGATAGGAGTACCATGACTAGCAAGCCAAAAATGCTGAGGATACCTTTAAAGATGACTTGAAGCTTGCTATCCTCTTCCCCCACCTGGACATATTGTCGGAAGGATTGATAGTTTTTACCTGTCCAGTCTAGGAGTTTTTCGGTGTGATTTTTTTCGGGATTGATTTCATCTGGTCGTATTTTCATAGTCGAGCATTTTATAGGTGAATAAGACAGTTTTCGCTCTTATGTATACATCTTTAGCGTTTGAAATTCATTAAAGAATTATCTTAGTTGAATAATTAGTACAAATGTACTACTTTGATCTAAATAGTACAAGTGTACTAAAATTGTTCTTCGACGATTTAACGGAAAATGAAGACTAAGGATAAGATATTACAGATGGCCCTTCAGCAATTCAACGAACGAGGAATTGAGCAGGTCAGCATTCGTTCGATTTCGAGTGCCTTGGGGATTAGTGCGGGCAATCTTACCTATCATTATAAGAATACCGATAAGATCATCTATGCGCTTTATCTTCAGCTCGTAGAAGAGCTAGGGCGTAGTATTGAACAAGTCATCAGCCAGTCACCGGATATTCAATGGTTGTATGAAGCTACTGCCTACAACTGCCGTATGATGTGGAAATATCGATTTCTACTGATCGATTTTGTTGCGATCAGTCGTCGAATTACAGATATCCGCGATCATTTCCGACAGTTGGTTAAGATGCGGCAATGGCAAATTCGCCAAGCCATTAATGAAATGGTGGAACTAGGGCTTTTTATCCCGGAGTGGCAGGAAGGTATGTATGACAAGTATATTCTCCGTATGATCATCATGTCAGATGCCTGGATTCCGGATGCTCAAATACATTTTGAAGGACAAGAAGAAGAGATTATCCCGTTTTACAGCGAGTTAATTGTGAGCTCTATCCAACCGTATCTTACCCCTGCTGGGCAAGTGGCCTATCTGGCGGTGCTGGGGCAAGCTGGTCCCAAAAAGATTACTGGCTATCCTGGTATTGACGAGATAAATCAGGACTAGTTAGCTCCTATCTGGCCGATCTGTCTTAGCCTTGATTCTGTGGCTTCGATCTCACGCTAAAATTGGCAGGGAATGTTGGAATTCAAGAGAAATTTACGACTTTAGTGAAACGTAACTTTAGGCAACTCTTTAATCTAAAAGATACATGCAGAAGATAAATCCATTTCACTTGGCAGTGCCAGTGGATGACCTGAGCAAGGCGCGGCACTTTTATGGAACAGTATTAGGTTGCGAAGAAGGGCGATCCTCTGATCATTGGATCGATTTCAATCTATTTGGGCATCAATTTGTAGTTCATTATAAAGCTAAACCAGAAGAGGCAGAGGATTTACATTCCAATCCAGTAGATGGTCACAATGTACCTGTACCGCATTTTGGGGTGGTTTTGGATTGGGAAGCTTGGGAAGACCTCGCGGAGCGCATGCGCCAACACGGGACGCAGTTCGTCATTGAACCCTACATCCGCTTCCAGGGGCAAGTAGGGGAGCAGGCCACCATGTTTTTCTTGGATCCTGCTGGCAACGCTCTGGAATTCAAGGCTTTTAAGGACATGGGGCAATTATTTGCCAAATAGCGCCTATGATCGTAGCAATTGATGTTGGTAATTCCAATGTAGTGATCGGGATTGCTATTGGGGATAATTGGCGACACATTTGGCGCTTCAATACAGTGGTGGATCGCGAAGCTCCTTACTTCTATTCGAAGCAATTAGGGCAACACCTAATGGATGCTCGCTTGAAGTCACAAGATGTAGATGCTATAGTAATTAGCAGTGTAGTGCCAGATCTGACGCAGACTTGGGTGGAGGTAGTCCAAGCTCTTTTTGGTAGAGAGCCAATTGTGTTAGGACCACTCGTTTATCCTAAACTTCCCTTGAAGATTGATCGTCCCGATGAGATTGGAACCGATCTCGTAGCCAACGCCCTAGAGGGGCATCTTAAGGTTCAACAAGATGTAATTGTAGTGGATTTTGGTACGGCGCTGACCTTCACTATTGTAGACCATACCGGCTACATTCGAGGGGTGAATATTGCTCCTGGATTGAAGACCGCCATTGCCGCACTTTTTAGCAAGACGGCACAATTACCCGAAGTTCCGCTAGAATTACCTCCTTCCATCGTGGGGCAGGGAACGGTACATGCCATCCAGAATGGGGTCTTAGTGGGATACGTCGGGTTGGTTCGTCATATGTTGGCTGAGATTCGTAAGGAGCTAGGCCCACAATACAAAGCCATTGCCACCGGGGGACTTTCTGCTATTCTTCACCCACTGGAAAATGACTTTGAATTTGTTGACCCGGTCTTGACGCTCAATGGAATTCGAAGGGTGGCTAGCTTAGTGCAAAATACATAGTGTTGAGAGACTTTTCGTAAGGACAGCCTTTATTTGCTAGCTCAGAAAGTATTATATTTAGGAAAGTTATTATTTGTGTCGTTCAAAAGTGCTGGGAGATCGAGGTGAGCATTGAATCGCCATCGGCCGAAGGTACTTACATAGTCAACTACTTATGTCTGTTCAAAAGAAAATCATGTTGCCTTCGGGGAACGTGGTCCTACCTTGGTGGATTTTCTTCACCAGTGCCTTCTTACTGTACGCGAATACCCTTTTGCATACTTATGCTTTGGATGATTATCTCATCATTGTTAATAATGAACTGGTCCAAGCGGGTTGGTCCAAGCTTGGGGAATTAGTCACCGCCCCTTTTGCCTGGGGAGCCGGCTTTAATGATGGACTTTATCGTCCCTTGACCCTCCTTTCCTTCGCCTCGGAAATAGCCATTTTTGGTTCTAATCAACCACTACCTAGTCATTTGATTAATGTCAGTCTATTTGCGGTTGTGTGCGTCTTACTTTTTAAGCTCCTGAGAAATTGGTGGCCAAAGTGGCCGGCCCTTTGGTTAGCGGTTGCAGTAGGGCTGTACATTGCGCATCCCATTCATACAGAGGTGGTAGCCAATATTAAAAGTCGAGATGAGTTATTGGGTTTCTTCTTTGTGATCTCCAGTGCCTTGGGGGCACATCAATTTTGGCGAGAAGGCAAGATGGCTTGGGCAATCTGGGCGATTCTAAGCTTTTTTCTAGCTTTACTTAGTAAGGAAAGCACGATCGTTTTCCTTTTGCTGTTACCGCTAGCCTACGGTTTATTGCAAGGTAAATCGATCAGAGATCAATGGCCTATCCTATTGGGATATGTAGCGGTATCGGGCCTATTTTTATGGCTGAGGCATATGGCTCTGGGAGTCTGGTATCCAGGGGTCGACTATTCTAATGCCTACAATGAATTAAGCAATAGCTTAGAGCCCACAACAGGCTTGACGCGATTTGGTATGTCTTCTTTCTTGGTAGGCAAATACCTCTGGAAATGCCTTTTTCCATGGCATCTTGGGTACGAATATTCCTTTAATCAGATTCCGGTGAAGCCTTGGACCCACCCACTCGTTCTGCTTAGTATTGGGGTGAATTTAGGTCTCGTATCTCTCATGGTAAGGGGCTTGTGGCAACGCAAACTGTATGGTTTTGGGTTACTGTTCTTCTACGCTACAATTGCTCTATTTTCTAATCTACTATTTATTATTGGAGTAACCTTTGCAGAGCGATTTGTATTCGTTCCATCTTTGGCCATTTGTTTACTTGTGGCTTATCTATTGGAAAGATGGGCGGCAGGTGGAAAGACCCAACAGTTCTGGGCCCTATCGATAGCAGGTTTGCTTATTGTTTTGTTTGCCGTCAGAACGGTAGTGCGGAATCCAGTCTGGCAGGATAACGAAAATCTATTCCTATCCGATGTTAGGCAAGTGCCCAATAGTGCCAAGGCGCAATACAATGCTGGCACACAATATAGCGATATGGCCCGGGCAAGTGGAGAGGAAGAAAAAGCTATCCTGGTAGGACAGGCCATTCAGCATCTTAAGCAAGCCATTGCCTTATTCCCTGATTATCCGGATGCACAAAATAATCTTGCCAATATCTACTTGGAGCAGGGGGATTTAGAAAAAGCTTTGGCACTGTTTGACGAAGTGCTGCGTAAACGACCCGGTCATAAAAAAGTACAGTATAACCGAGCAGTGGCACTCTATAAACTGCAGCAATATGCCGAAGCAGCAGCAGGATTTCAAACCTACCTGGGGTTCACGGGCTATAATGTATCAAATCGGGCCCAGGCCAATTATTTTCTAGGAATGGCGCTCGGGTTTACTGGAGCTTATGATCAATCAATTACTGTTTTTGCGGAGGCCTTACGTTTAAATCCGGTTTATTGGGAGGCACATCTGGCGCTGGGCAAGGCTTATGGCTTACGAGGCAACTTTGATGCCTCCAGTAAACATCTTGAAGAGGTATTGAGAATAGTGCCGAATGAAGTGGAAAGTCAGGTGAATTTGGCCATTACCTATATGAATTTAGGGCGTTTCAAAGAGGCCACTACCTTACTACAGCAGGCGATCAAAAACCAGCCAGATCATCCCCAGGCTCGTAGTCTTCTGCAAAATGCAGAAGCACAATTGGCCGCAAGTGGGACCTAATGCAGGTCTGTCTCTAAAAGGAAGAAGAAAAATTCTGCCCTGCCATTCTTAATCTTGAAGGAAGTCAAGCTACTACGGCCCGTATCGAAACCTGATTGGCGATTCAGAGCCCTTTTCGCAATCCCATGATCACTGAGAAGGCATGATCGAGATTCTCATCGCTTACGATCAAGGTGAATTCATTAGAAGTTGAGATCAACTCTACCAGATTAATTCCCTGCCAGGCTAGATCCTTTAGAATATAGTAGTATACACCGTAAAGATTTCGATTTTCGATGGGTAGCATTAGCGTAATGGCCGATAGTTGACTTTCTTTGTCCAGACACTTTTCGTCCGAGAAAATCTCATCCACCTGCGGATCTAGACTGTTCGTCACAATGATCGTCGTCTCGCCTACTCCCTGAGAAAAACTATAAAAGGCATTCGGATAATCTCGACTGATAATCTCTAATAACCGGACCTGTTTTTGTGCTAAAGTGTCAGAATTATTGAAGGTATAGTCCGATAATTTCGAACGTACGCTGATGTCGCTAAGCTGTTGGAAAAACAATCGAATATTCTTCTCAATGAACATGAGCTCTCCTGTCTGTAGACGATTGATAGCCATCACGATGGCGCCAGACTTTACGCGCTTTCCTAACTTCTGTTCCACCTCAGGCTGCAATCGCCTAGCCAGGGCTGAAACATTGATCAAGCCTTCGTTGATGGCTTCCGTGATGAAAGGGGATTGTCGAACCAAATCCTCTACAACTTTAGCAATTTTGATCACTTGTTAAGAATTTAACATTTTGTGAAAAATTGTGTAATTTTAGTAAAAAATTTCGACTTTTGAAATGTGCTCCTACCTTTGTCCCGAGGATGTGGGAAATGACATTCGATTAGTATCAAAGATTTAAAGAAAGAAAAATGCAAGTTTTAAAATTTGGCGGTACATCAGTGGGCAGTCCACAGCGCATGAGAGAGGTGGCCGCATTAATAGATAACGGGGAACAAAAAGTGGTGGTGCTGTCGGCCGTGTCTGGTACCACTAATAAGCTGGTAGCCTTGGCTGGTAGCTTACTACGTGGAGATCGAGAAGAGGCACAAGAGCGTTTTGATGCGCTACAGGCGGAGTATATCGGCTTTATTGAGGAATTATTGGAAGAGGAGGATAGCCGCAAGCAAGGGTTGACCGTCTTGAATGGTGTTTTAGCTACCCTAAAGGACTTTTTTACCCAGGAATTTACCTCTCGGGAAGAGAAGGTGGTGTTGGCCCAAGGTGAGCTTCTTTCTACACAACTTTTTCACTTATACCTACGCAGTCAGAATATCAGCAGCGAATTACTGCCGGCATTGGACTTCATGCGTATTGATCAATACAATGAACCAGAACTAGAGCTAATCCAGTCCTTATTACATGAAACATTGGAGCATACCGCTCCGGCAGATTACTTCATTACACAGGGGTATATCTGTCTAAACGCTGATAGTGAGATCGACAACCTTCAACGGGGTGGTAGTGATTACACTGCCACCCTGCTGGGTGCAGCTTTACAGGCTGAGGAGGTGCAGATTTGGACGGACATTGACGGTATCCATAACAATGATCCCAGAGTAGTAGATAACACCTTTCCGCTGCGGAATGCATCCTATCGAGAGGCTGCTGAACTTGCTTATTTTGGCGCAAAGATTCTCCATCCTACCTGTGTGATCCCTGCCGAGCAGACTGGGGTCCCCATTCGGCTGAAAAACACTATGGCTCCGGACGCTCCTGGTACTTTGATCTCTCAACAGTCTTCTCAGAGAGCCATTGCTGCCATTGCTGCCAAAGACAATATTGCCGCCATTAAGATTCGTTCTGGGCGCATGTTCAATGCCTACGGTTTTTTACGAAGGGTCTTTGAAGTCTTCGAGCAATTCAGAACGCCGATCGATATGATTACAACTTCCGAGGTGGCAGTATCGCTGACGATAGATAATTTGACCTATTTAGAAGCTATCATCGGTGCGCTGGAGCCCTTTGGGGAGGTAGAGTATCAGTTGGATCAAACTATCGTCTGTATCGTTGGTGACCAGCTACATGAACAAACTGGCTATACGAAAAAGATTTTTGCGGCGGTAGAGGACGTCCCCTTGCGTATGGTTTCCTACGGAGGAAGTAACAACAATATTTCTCTATTGGTACATCGGTCGGATAAGGAGCGAGTGCTGCAGCAATTGCAGGCGCACCTCTTTAGCGCGGTACCTGCGGATACGATATAAAGATTTAAATTTCTACGTGGTGTATTCGAACGGGGCTTTCTTTCAAGAGGGCCCCGTTCCTTTTTTGGCTTGGTCGTTATCACTGCTAACAGCATTTTTTGCTAATCAAAAATTCCAAACTCTTTGTCGAGAATTCTAGCGATAGCCCAGATAATGTAATACTTTAGAAGAAACGCCTCTTTATTATGCTCAAATTCTCTCGACAAGTTTGGCAATCCCTGTTTGAGGAAATAGAAAAGATAATTGCTTTCAGAAGACCCAATTTGAGATTCTTAAAAGAATGGACTCTCCTGATCGGTACCGTTTTGCTGATGGTTTGCTGTCAAAGAGGGGAAATCTCTTATCATGAGGCGATGGAAAGATGCATGGAGCAGGTCGAGGTTTCTGAATTCGTCTTGGAAAGTGGAGAGAAAGGAAAGTCCTACCGGAACTTTGACATCAACTGTTTAATGGGAGCACAAATTCCGGCTTTCAGTACCCGTACCTTAGAAGGGAAGGAGGTGACAACAGAGGACTTGAGGGGGAAGATTAATGTTTTCAACTTCTGGTTTGCGGCCTGCAAACCTTGTGTGGCTGAAATTCCAGCTTTAAACTTGCTTACTGAAAAGTATAAAGACAAGGAGATAGATTTTTTCGCACTATCTATAGATGATGAGCGTAGGTTGAGAACATATCTTGAACAACACGATTATCATTTTACCCATCTCCTAAATGGGAAAGAAATCATCAGAGAAACCTTCCAGCATAAATCAGGTTTTCCTACTACCATTGTCACAGATACAGATCTACGAATTATTGAGATTATTGTTGGCCGTAAGTACGATGCAACAACAGTAGCAGAAGCTGTCAATGAGTTGGATACCTTTCTAGAAACACTAGGCGACTAATATCCTGAGCTGTATACCCTTTAATGGTAAGCCTGTCGCTCTAATGGGTGGGGCTAGAATGCTATCCGATTAGATAATTGCTAAATTAGACCCAGTTTAGCCAATCCAGCAGCGGTGTGAGGCCGTAAAATTGATCATCTAGTTATGAGTAAAAATTATCTGAAGACACCCTTTCAGCTCCCTTGTGGTGTCACCATCAAGAATCGTTTAGTGAAGTCAGCCATGACCGAGCGGCTCAGCAATAAAAATTTAGAACCTACCGAAAAACACCATCATTTATACAAAAGTTGGGCACAAACTGGCGCCGGATTATTGATTACAGGTAATGTAATGGTAGATCCGATACACCGGGAATCGGCGGGCAATGTCTACGTGGGGGAAGAGAGCATGTTACCGAAATTGAAAACATGGGCCGAGATGGCCACGCAGAACGATACGCAGGCCTGGGTTCAGATATCTCACGCAGGGCGGCAGACCAGTAGGTTTTTGACTGCTCGTCCTATGGCTCCATCAGCCGTACAATTGCATAAAATGGGGCTATTCGGAAAGCCGAGGGCCATGACGGAGGTCGATATACAGGAGCTCATTAAAAGGTATGTTAAATCTGCCCAGCTTTGCCAAGCGGCTGGTTTTACGGGTATTCAATTTCATTCCGCGCATGGATATCTTTTGAGTCAGTTTTTGTCTCCTATCACTAACTTACGAACGGACCAATGGGGAGGAACTATTGAGAATCGGAGCCGCTTACTGCTCAGGCTTGTGGAGGAGACTCGCAAAGTAGTAGGAGCAAGCTTTCCTATTTCCGTTAAGCTAAATTCTTCGGACTTTCAAAATGGTGGTTTTACAGAAGAAGAATCTTTGCAAGTAATTCAGTTGCTGGAAGACAAAATTGATCTCTTAGAAATCTCTGGAGGTACCTATGAAAAGCTAGCCTTTTTTGAAGGAATTGAAGGAGTAAAAGCAAGTACCAGAAAAAGAGAAGCCTACTTCATAGAGTTCGCTACGAAACTGCGAGCGGTTAGCAAAATTCCTTTGCTTATTACGGGCGGTTTTCGTTCGTTTGAGTTTTGTAATCAAGTGCTGGAGAAGAACGAACTAGATTTCGTAGGGATGGCTCGACCTTTCATCACCAACTTGAAGGATATCGCTGATTTTCTAGAAGGCAAAGTTGATAAGCTTGAAGATTTGCTGGTAAGAACGGGTATAAAGTCAGTCGACGATTCCGCCGAGGGAGGCTATTATGCGCGGCAATTGATTCGGATAGCTGAGGGCAAACCCTTAGACCCGAACATAAGCCCGGTAAAAAGTTCTCTCTTCTTTTTATACCATGAACTTAAAAAGTCCATCCAGCATCGAATGGGGTAGAAGAGTTGCTTCACTTGCCTGATTCCTCTGGCAAGGGATATTTCTACAATTAAAACGCCTTTACAAAGCAGAAGCTATTAGTAGAATTCTTCCTTGTTCCGGTACCAACCGTACAAAAGAAAAACGCCTACCCCAAGAAAGTTTAGGCTGCCGTGAACGGCATACATCCAAGGAATATTTAAAAAGTCTAGCGGATAGTACTGCCGCCAGCCGTAGGCTATGGCTAGCATCATCCCAGCTAGGAGGCAAGTGCCACCCAAAAACCAGGACAAGCGAGTGATACTGTCGCCTCCTTTCATAGCCAAGGATAGATGTTCTAGGGCTACCCAGATACCCCCCAGGGCCATGACAGTAGCTGCAAAGGTTTCTATCCATCGAGGTCCATTAAGATCTGTCAGCGTAATACCAAGAGCTACCAAAGGGACGCCTGCAATAAGTAAGAAATCCAAGATTTTGTACTTCGAACTTGCTCCCCTTTGCATCAGGCGGTCCGCGATACTAAGCAATAGAAAACCGGCATAGTGAAAATGAACAGCAGTGAGCAAAACGATGGTAGCCTGGAAACCCATGGGCTGCCATCCCAAGCGATCGGCGACTGCCCAAGCCGCACCCACAGGAAGAAAAAGAAAAGCTGCCCGCCCGCTCCAGGAAGCAGTAGCCCTGAACAGCTGCTGTGTAAAGAAAAGAAATCGGTATCCTAACCAAAGCGTGACTAGTAGCCAAGGTAAGGCCAGAGAACCAGCCAACCCGCCTTGAGGCAATAGGAAAGCAAATCCCAACAGCCAAGTCCCTACTATCAGCCCTGGATGCCTAAACGAGAACTGTTCATATAGCCAAGTCGGAATAAGTATGGTGGGGGCAAACAGCAGAATGACTTTCACCCAATTCAATTCCTTGGGTGAATCCGGCAATAGCAGAAAGGTGAAAACGATAGCTCCTAGGCTCAATAAGCTAAAGTAAGCTCTAGTCGTCATGCTTCGGAAGTTTGCGCTGATTTGGGAGCAGACATGCTTCCCACTTGGCCTTGCATCTGAGCTTTCGATTGCCGAATAAATTTCCGTTGAAACAGGCGGGGTAGGGGATAAGTCAGCTTTGTCAGCCAGATCGCTGGGCGGGAAAAGGCTCTAACTTCATAATACACGCTCCCATCTGCTTCCATGCGTACCCCAAAATACTCCTCTCCCTTTTCTACATGCCCCTTCAGCGTACCGTATCCAAATCCAAATCGATCCACCGTATCCACCGTATAGATGATCCGGCAAGCATTCCCCCACCAACATCCAAATAATCGAAATAAAACCATCACTACCTGCCCCTCTTGGATTGGAGCCTCTCCTGGATAGATTTGCGTCCATGTTCTAGGGAACATATACCATTCTCGCACGGCTACCTTGGCCTTTTCAAAACAAGCCTCTCCTTCCCCCAAATAAATCTCATTGTAATCATGGTCATAGCCAGCGGGGAATTCTCCTCTGGATTGACCTATCTCGTCATAGGTATGTTCTGCAAGGCAGAATGCATCGTACCATTGCTGTAGAAGAGCAGGGGATGGGAAAAAGGGGCGTAGGCGCATAGTTTTTAGCTTTTATAATACTAACAAGTCGGTCATTCAATTGTTTCAGAAATAAATGAAATGTGAATTATTGACTTTCAGCTTGCCGCCGCCGCCGCCGCTGTTGGTCTCCCCGCCTCTATGGCTCCGGTTGTGTTGGTGAAAAAACACCAACACGTGCTTGTCAGGATGTTTTGGTTTTCAGCCCTCCCCGCCGCTGTTGTGTCTTTTAGACCACCAGCTAGCTCAGCCTCCCCAGCCGTTGCTGGGTGC
>JABSSL010000220.1 GCA_013214355.1 Saprospiraceae bacterium
ACTACCATGGTAATCCACAAAGCACTATTTGTTCACAAAGAGCAAGGGCTCTACGAAGAAGGGCTCTACGCGGATGAAGCCTACTTTGACGTATTTAGTATGGATGGCTTTAACGCGCAAGGAAAGGCTATACTAGCAGATCCTTCGGCGATTATCCTAACTCAATCCTTCGCCAAAAGATACTTTGGTGAGGAATCAGCGGTGGGAAAGGAACTACTCTTTGAGGGAGAGCAAGTGTTAACGGTGAAAGCCATCATTGAAGATCCTCCCACAAACCAACATTTTCAATACGACTACATCACCTCTCACAAAAATTTACCATGGTACCAAAGCGATAAGGGATTTTGGAACCATAATAACTACCGTACTTATATCCGTTTGCAAGCCGGCACTGATCCTAAGTCTATCGAGAAGCAAATGGAGCAATTTGATGAGTACACAGCAAGTGCTTACAGTAGCTTTAGCTTCAAACCCACCTATTTCTTACAAGCTGTACCCGATATACACTTACATTCTGATATCAATTTTGAAATTGCTGCCAATGGTGACATTCGTTACTTGTACTTATCTGCTTCCATTGCATTGATTATACTTTTACTCGCCTCCATTAACTATATGAATTTAGCGGCTTCTCGTTCTGCAGGCCAAGCTTTACAAGTCGGTATCCGGAAAGTGTTGGGCGCCAGGCGAGGCCAGATAGTACAGCAGTTTTTGGCAGAGTCTATCCTAATTACTCTACTCAGCTTTGTACTAGCAATTTCCCTAACGTACCTACTCATCCCGGTATTTAACCGCATCCTTGATATCGAAATCCCTTTTAGCCTCACCAACAATCCGCTGCTACTATTTGGCTTACTGCTAACGGCCTTAGTCATCGCGATTCTATCCGGATTGTACCCAGCCATTGTATCATCAGCTAGTAAACCCATTCATGCACTGAAAGGAAAATGGTTTAATATCCGGAGAGAGGGAATGCTGGTGCGCAATTCTCTGGTAGTTGGCCAATTTACCATAGCTATTATATTGGCCATTTGCAGTGTAGCCATTTACCAACAACTTCGCTTCATCCAAAATAAGAAGCTGGGATATAGCAGAGATCAGGTCGTTTACCTTACCTACAATCAGATCAATATCCATCCCCAGGCTTCCGCTATTCAACAAGAATTACTCCGCACCCCGGGCATCAAAAATGTATCCTTCGCCAACGGACTCCCATTGAATCTTGGTTGCAACACGATCATCAGTGCTTGGGAGGGTCGAAGCGAAGAGGAAGAACTATATATCTATTGTAATTATGTGGATTATCACTTCTTGGATCTCTTTGAAATCGAATTACTAGAAGGGCGGAATTTCTCCCCCGCTCACCCGAACGACACGCTCAATCACTATCTTCTGAATGAGGCAGCCTTGAAAAAACTGGGTTGGACGTCTGCCGTCGGCAAGCGATTTAGAGATGGGAAGGTCATTGGAGTGGTAAAGGACTTCCATTTTCAGCCCTTTGATTTAGCCATCGAGCCTTTATTCATGGGGTATAGAAATACCAATCGTGGAAAATTTATTAGCCAAATCAGCCTAAAA
>JABSSL010000221.1 GCA_013214355.1 Saprospiraceae bacterium
GAAGGGAATGCTGCTGATTCTTTGTGGCCATATTTTGGAGCTAATTTCTGGGAAAGATGGACTAGAATTGCAGCAATGAGCTACTTTGAAGATGGTAATGAATACATCCATCAAGACGTAGAAATACAGATCCATGGAGGTAAAGCAGCGAGAACTCAAGCTCAGAAGCCTTTTAGAATTACCGCAAGAAATGCACTAGGAACTGGGACTTTGAACCATCAGTTCATCAAGACTCAAGAAAACAACCAATACAAGAAAATTGTCCTGAGAAATTCAGGAGGTGACTTTAATAGATTCCATTTCAGAGATGCTTTCCTTCATAACTTAATGATTGAAGACACTCTTGACATAGACTTGAATGCTGCGGAGCCCTGTGTTCTCTATCTGAACGGTCAATACTGGGGAGTAATGAATATCAGGGAGAAGATTGGGAAAAGCTATATCAAAGAGACCTACGGCGTAGTGGATGATGCTGATATCACCATTCTCGAAGAAGACACCGCTATTGTTTTTGGTACCAGAGAAGAGTTTGATTCCATGATTGAGTGGATTGAACAAACCGATTTTTCACAAGCACAGAACTATGATTCATTGGAGCAATTGGTAGATGTCAAAAGCTTTGCTGATTACATCATTGCCGAGACTTACTGGAACAATACGGATTGGCCAGCAAACAACCTTAAATACTGGACTAGAGAAGGAGGTAAATGGAGGTTCATTCTTTTTGACTTGGATGTTTCACTGAACACCTTTGGTTGGGTAAGTGAAGAAACGGACAACCTTGGAAGAATAATTGACGATTTTCAATTCATTAAGACGGTGAAGATTTTCACTGCTCTTCTTGAAAATGCTGAGTGGAAACACCATTTCGTCAATAGGTATGCAGATCTCATGAATACCGCTTTTGAAGCGGAACATGTGAAGAAAGAACTGTACAACTTAGTGGATTACGTGGAACCGGAAATGTACAGACACTTTGAACTATATCCGAACAGTGTATTCTGGTGGAACTTGTATGACATTGATGACCTCACCGTAAGGTTCATTGATGGTAGACCTTCCTTTGCCAGAGATTACGTGGAAGAAGCCATGGAACTTGAAGGACAATATCCCCTTACAATCCAGAGCATTCCTAGGGAGGCTGGTTTATTTGCCTTGAATACCATTGAGGTACCAAGTGGGTTTTATGGGATTTATTTTGAAGGAAATAGCATACGATGCACAGCTAAGGCCAACCAAGGGTACTCATTTGTCCGATGGGAAAATTCATCGGGCGATGTACTTACCTTCTCTCCTATTATTGAAGGTGATTACAACGAAGCTAAGGACTGGATAGCCATCTATGAGCCCATCGCGATAGCAAATAACCTCAAGACTTACCCAAATCCTATCCAAAATCATGTTGCGTCGAAAAATCCTGTCGGCTAAATGGGCCCAATGCGAAAAAATCCTGTCGGCAAAGCTGGAGCGGCCGGCTGCGAAAAAAATCCTGTCGGCAAAGCTCCCGCGGCCGGAGGCGAAAAAAAAGCTGTCGGCAAAGCTCGCGAGACCCGCGTGC
>JABSSL010000222.1 GCA_013214355.1 Saprospiraceae bacterium
GATGTTGAAATTGGCAAGTACTGCTGGATTGGGATGGGAGCCGTTATTCTACCGGGTGTAAAACTGGGGGAATATACCATTGTGGCGGCGGGAGCGATTGTGACCAAATCCTTTGAAAACGGATATTGTGTAGTTGGCGGCAACCCAGCCAAAGTACTAAAGGAGCTAAATCCTGCCGATTGCCAGCTGCACCGGAGTGATTTTGAATATCACGGTTACCTACCTGCATCTAAATTTCAGGATTATCGAAAGAAATACTTGAACGTATAAATATGCTCACTATCATTGACTATGGCGTCGGTAATCTCACCTCCATTAAGAACATGCTTCGAAAAGGTGGATATCATGATGCCATCATCTCTAACAAAGAATCAGATATAGCTGCAGCAGAAAAGTTAATTCTTCCCGGTGTAGGCCACTTTGACTATGGTATGGGGCAGCTACGTCAATCTGGTTTCTTTGAAATTCTCAACAAAAGAGTATTAGTGGATAAAGTGCCTATTCTTGGGATCTGCTTGGGAGCACAGCTGCTGACAGAAGGTAGTGAAGAGGGAGAGTCCCCTGGTTTAGGATGGATTAAGGGCAGAACGGTCCGCTTTAGACCTGAGAAAATGAATACTACCCTAAAAGTCCCGCATATGGGTTGGGGAGAAATTGAAATGTCGAAACAAAGTTCCCTTCTTCAAGACCTCCCAGATTCTCCACGATTTTATTTTGTCCACTCCTATCATCTCCAATGTAACAATGAGGAAGATGAGTTAGCCAGCTGTAAATACGGTTACACTTTTACCGCCAGCGTAGAAAGAGATAACATAATAGGAGTACAATTTCACCCTGAGAAAAGTCATAAGTTCGGATTACAATTATTATCCAATTTTATTAACAAGTATTAATCTAATCGCCAACCTGCTTTCTTTATGCCAACCTCCAAGATTTCATTAAACCGGAAAATAACCTCTTACTCCAAGGTCCAGGCAGTTATCGGTAAACTAATCCGAAACAATAAACTCTTCATGAAAAATAAAAGGATTAAAGGCCTTACCTATCTAGACATAGGTTGTGGATTACACGTTTGCTCCAATTTCGTGAACTTGGATTACTTTTGGAGGCCTGAAATCGATGTCTGTTGGGATATAACCAAGGGAACACTTCCATTTCCAGACAACTCTTTTGATGGGATTTTTTCGGAGCATTGCTTTGAGCACATTAGCTTAGAAGCCTTCAAGCATGTTCTATCAGAGTGTTATCGGATGCTGAAACCTGGTGGTGACCTCAGAATTGTTATGCCGGATGGTGAGCTATACCTCGATATCTACCAAAAGAAGAAACAAGGAATCAAAGCAAAGATGCCCTATGAAGAAGGCTATATCACAGCTATGGGCAGAATCATTGGTTTTTTGAGAAATCATTGACATCAGTTCATCTATGATTACCTAACCGTTGAGTATATTTTGAACGAAATT
Organism: Saprospiraceae bacterium; assembly: GCA_013214355.1. Classification (GTDB taxonomy): domain Bacteria; phylum Bacteroidota; class Bacteroidia; order Chitinophagales; family Saprospiraceae; genus DT-111. Next base: position 1,464 of record JABSSL010000222.1, read on the forward strand.
GGATTTAGCAAGGCTAAAAAAGAAAGCTATCAGTCAGGAAGAAACGCACAACTGTATGGTAAAG
>JABSSL010000223.1 GCA_013214355.1 Saprospiraceae bacterium
CGCTTTTTGTGACCACTCAGATACTTTGAAGCTTGTTTAATTTTCTGCAGATGTTTCGAAGATAGTTCGTCCATTTCAGCCTTCATAGAGTGCGCAATCACAGGCCAGAACTGTACTAAAATTAACCATCAATGGGTAGGACATTTATTTGGAGTTACCTAAGGTAGAAGACGCCTACAATAAAATCCTCGACACGATCCAAGATAGCCCGACAGGGCAGAACCTTTGGAACGAGTCCGTAGCCGATGTATTTAGAGGCCCAGCTTTCGCTACCCGTAGATCAGAGATCGAAGCAAAATACAAAGATGATCCTGATGCAGAAGAAAAAATTGGTCAGGAATTATCAGACATAGCCAATTTGGAAATGTTCGATAAAATTTCACGCAATATAGATGCAGCACGATCTGGTACCGACAACAAAGAGTTAAGCCAGTTAACTGAGGCAATGTTCCAGGGAACAAATAAAAATGGAATAGTCGACTCGATAGGTGGGTTTTTACGAAAAGATGATTACGTTGGAATTGTGACCAATAATGGATCTCCCACCTTGGTCAGGGCTTTTATTAAATACCACATCAGCAAATTGGACCCTGATATGGCTCCTAAGGTTGATCAGATCCCCATTATCTTTCAGGATTTCGCAAAAAGCACAGAAGTACCGGCAAGGGGAAAGAACCAGCATATTGAAGCGGTTGTTCCGTATTTGAGGCAGTTTGGGCCTATTCAGAAGATCATCTTGGTTGATGACCTACCTGCTAACATCAGGGCAGCGAAGAATTCCATTTATCGTTTTAGAGGCTTGGCAGGAAACGACAAGCTGGAAATTGAGACAATCCAACCTGGGCGCCAAACAAGGCACGATGACCTAACCCGCAAATCATACGTAGAAGAACAAGAAGGTTTGGATGCTAAGGCAGCAGACCGACTCCGGGAACTCACCGGTCAATAATAGCCCATAGGTCAAGCGAAGACCTTCTCCTTATCAAACGCAATTCTATCAATTATTCTAAGCTCTTACTTCAAACCCCGGATTTGTGCTTGAATATTCGCCAAAATGGTAATAAGTAGCCCATACATTTTATTAGTTATGAGAGCTTGGTTCTCAATTTCCTTTTTCCAAATGTACTTTCTACCAGTATCTATAATGAAGGGTAATTATTGATGAAATGGTCGCTTGCTGCAGTGTGTTATCTGCTATCTTTTCCAAGTTTGGCAATGCTTCCCACTGCTAGACAGTTGGCCAAATCATGCAGCACCCTTCCTTTGAAGCATATACCTAAACAACAGCTTACAAGGTTTTCTACCAAGGGGGCCAACTATACAAACCTTCAAAAAGGGACAATGAGCCTCCTCCCTTACGCACTTGGGGCTGCTGGGATTGCGACGACTTAGGTAACTCCAAATAAATATTCTACCCACTATTCATGTGTGATCAGAACGCTATATTTTGGTAGAAACGGATGCCTTTTGAGCTTCTGTTCTATTTTCTTGAAGAGCTTCTTTTTAATTGTAA
>JABSSL010000224.1 GCA_013214355.1 Saprospiraceae bacterium
ATTTCTAGGGTGTACAGGCCAAAGACAAGGCAGGTCTAGGGCGCCTAAGGTGTCAATAATATTACTCAGGTTTTCCGGATTATCTGTGTTAGCAGGACGATGTATTGTTGCCAACAAAAAGGCATCTGCATCGAAGGGAAGCAGATCAGCCAAGTTCACGCTTCTATCCGCAATTGGACCGAAGGTTTTTACGGCATCATACATGACATCTCCCACTTCGTAAATCTCCCCAATGACACTTTCCTTGCGCAACTGCTGGACGCTGCTATCGGAGGAACAAAATAAAATGTCCGATAAATGATCCGTTACAATGCGATTGATCTCTTCTGGCATGTGGCGATTAAAACTCCGAAGGCCAGCCTCGATATGAATCACCTTAAAGGGTTTCATCTTAGAGGCTACAATGCTTCCTGCCAAAGTAGAATTAGTATCACCATACAATAGAATCCCCTTGATTTTATCCTGGTGATCAACAAAGTACAGTTCAATCTTCTGGATCATTTCCGCCGTTTGCGCACCATGTCGTTGGGAACCTACGCCTAAATTGACATCGTAAGGAGGGATTCCTAATTCTTCCCAGAAGATATTGGACATCCGTTCATCATAATGCTGTCCTGTATGGATTATTTTTTCTTCAATTCTCTCATCCTGGAGAGCTTTAGAGACCACAGCGGCCTTCACAAACTGAGGCCTTGCGCCAATAATTGTTACGATCATAGATACTAAGAGCGGATAGCTTTGAGTATTTTGGAAATGGGCTTAATGGTTCGCATGATTTTAAAGTACAAAGCTCTCTGTCCCTGGTCTGTGCCGTAGAATTCATGATCGACATTTGGCTGAGTAAGAACTGCCTCGAACTCATCATCCGTGAATCCAAGTTTTTTGGCTACGTACTGCTTGTCTTCTTCCTGCATGCGTTCAGGATAGGCGGGTCGACTAAGCTCTTCTAAAGCCTCTGCTTTTGTCAACTGACCCGAAAAGATCATATTAGACAAGTGCGCCTTGCGTTTGTCGATATTGAATTTTTTGGGTAGGATGTACCCTTGATAGAATCGAGTGAAAACGGATTCGTGATGTTTCCCGCCGTAGTTTCTCCAACCGAGTTCCTTCTCTATGATGGAAAGGATTTCTGCTCGATTATATTCTTGCCAGTCTAGGAAATTGACGCGCTTGACGTTTAGTAGTAATTGGTAGTAAGCGTATTGCCAAAGTCCCAAGGCTGGCAAATGTTTCAGCGAAGCATTTTCAAATTTTCTGTGAATATTCATTAAGTTGACTAGATCAAATTTGTTGTAATTCCAGGCTTTAGGTAAGGTATGTTCTGTCCAAATGTTATTCCCACTCAAAACATATTTGATCTTATACTTCTTTGCAGTCTGAAAAAGGGCCCCGAAGATCATATGGTCAGCAGGGACATCTAGATCCAATACGGAAGCTTTAAAATAGGAACGTTGCAATTGCTTAAACTCTGGCCAATCCATTACTACGGTATACAAATCAAAAC
>JABSSL010000023.1 GCA_013214355.1 Saprospiraceae bacterium
GCATCTCAATGCTTTTTACCCTAAGTTAACACCTAAGCCAATTTTGGAGAAATATTATTTACTCATTCCTCTAAATATCGACCAATCCACTTCGGAAGTCTAAGCCCAATAGCCCTTCCTGAAAAAACTTCTGAAATCTTAGCGCTTTAGGTCATCTTTTCTCCACCACATGACCGGCATACAAAATCCTCTATTCAACCTCAAAAGCCGAATAATCTTCTTCTTTGCGGCAAGCCCATGGACAATCCTTTTTCACCCCCTTACATATCGATCCCTTCTATTCACTAAGTCCTTGATTCTCTTTGTTTTTTTACACAAAACTGATAGTGAGAAAATTCATTTTTCTTTTGATAATCAAACGAAAACGCTATTTTTGCAGCGATTTTTGACAACCATCAATACTTTGTAATATAAATTGATTGGAATTATGGGGAATAGATGTTGAACAGAATCAAGGCGTGAGGAGGGAGTATAGCCTGAGCTACACGACCGACGAGCAACGCAGAAGCTGTTTAAAAGATGTCGCCGTAAACCAAGGAAATTTATGTTAATAAGTATTCAATCTTAATAATATAATTATGGCAAATATTGGTCTGGTAAAACAGGTGATTGGGCCTGTAGTTGACGTAAGCTTCTCCGAAGAGGGGTCTAAACTTCCTGAAATTCTAAATGCGCTTGAGATTAAGCGTCCTAACGGGGAATTGTTGGTACTTGAGGTACAGCAGCATTTGGGAGAAGACAGCGTTCGGGCTATTGCCATGGACTCTACTGACGGATTGACCAGAGGAACCAAAGTGGAAGATACTGGTTTTGCTATTTCCATGCCTACAGGAGACGCCATTAAAGGACGTTTGTTCAACGTAGTGGGAGAGGCTATCGACGGTATCGGTCCTGTTTCTAAGGAAAATTCGGCTCCTATTCACCGTAAACCACCTGCCTACGAAGATCTTTCTACGGAGAAAGAAATCCTCTTCACAGGTATCAAAGTAATCGACTTGATCGCTCCTTACACCAAGGGGGGTAAGATTGGATTGTTTGGTGGTGCTGGGGTAGGTAAAACCGTATTGATCCAGGAATTGATTAACAATATTGCGAAAGGATACGATGGTATCTCCGTATTCGCTGGTGTAGGTGAGCGTACGCGTGAAGGGAATGACTTGATGCGTGAGATGTTGGAAGCAGGTATCATCAACTACGGTGAGGACTTCTTGCACAGTATGGAAGCCGGTGGCTGGGATTTGAGCAAAGTGGATTCGAAAACACTAGAGACTTCCAAAGCAACTTTCGTATTCGGTCAGATGAACGAACCTCCTGGTGCACGTGCGCGAGTGGCTTTGTCCGGTTTGACGATTGCGGAATACTACCGTGATGGGGATCTAAGTGATCCAACCGGTGGTCGTGATATCCTTTTCTTTATCGATAACATCTTCCGATTTACGCAAGCGGGTTCTGAGGTATCTGCCCTTCTAGGTCGTATGCCTTCTGCGGTAGGTTACCAGCCAACCTTGGCGACGGAGATGGGTTTGATGCAAGAACGAATTACTTCTACTAAGCGTGGATCTATTACCTCTGTACAGGCGGTATATGTACCTGCAGATGACTTGACTGACCCTGCTCCTGCAACGACTTTCGCTCACTTGGATGCAACTACCGTATTGAGTCGTAAGATTGCTTCTTTGGGTATCTATCCTGCGGTGGATCCATTGGATTCTACCAGCCGTATCCTAGAGCCTTCTATCTTGGGTGATGAGCATTACGATACTGCTCAGCGTGTAATGAACATCTTGCAGCGTTACAACGAATTGCAGGATATCATTGCGATCCTAGGTATGGAAGAATTGTCTGACGAAGATAAGCAAGCGGTACACAGAGCACGTCGTGTACAGCGTTTCCTTTCTCAGCCTTTCCACGTAGCGGAGCAGTTTACGGGTACGCCAGGTGTGATGGTTTCTATCGAAGAAACAATCCGCGGATTTAATATGATCATGGACGGTGAAGTAGATCAGTATCCAGAAGCAGCCTTCAACTTGAAAGGTACCATCGATGATGCCATCGAAGCAGGTAAGAAAATGCTTGCTGAAGCTGAAGGATAATCATTAGAAAAGTTAGTGATGGGAGACTGTCTTGGATAACAATGTCAGGATAGTCTTCTACCTAAATAAAGCGCAAATATGAATATTTCGGTTTTAACCCCAGATAAGGAAGTTTTTTTAGGTAGCATAACTTCAGTGAAAGTACCCGGTACGCTTGGGCAGTTTCAAGTGCTGAAGGGACACGCACCTATTGTATCCTCCTTAGAAGCTGGACAAGTTACACTATTGACTGCCGAAGGAGAGCACAAAGTGTACAATGAGGAGACAGGAAGTATCGATAGCATTTCTGATAAGGGACGTAGTATCACCTTTCAGATTGGTGGTGGATTTATTGAAGTGTTGAATGACGAAATCTCGCTATTGGTACAAGGGGTAAGCCAACTTTCCTAAGCACACACAGAATGAGAATACAAAAGGGGTACCTGCTCGCAGGTGCCCCTTTTTTTGATATCTAAAGCTTCTCTTTTCCATTTCACGGCGGGCTTTTCCAGTTCAGTACCTACTTTATACCACTTCACTACCAAGAATTCCCACTTCACTACATTCTGGTTGAAAAGGGCTCCAACCCCGCCTATATTTGTACTAACCAAAGAAAATAAACAAACACTCACAAACTCAAAAAACCAAATAAGAACCCCAGTATACCAAAAACTTATTTTCCCCAATACCCCAACTACCAACTGAAAGCAATCCGGAGCAGTGGGCATTCAACCCAGGAAACCAAAAGAATTTTACCCAAAGAACCAATGAAAACGTTTTAGTCCGCTGCTCCCATTTTCCCCAGTCTAAGCTTTTACAATCCCTTTCAATTTATCCCATATCCAATCCCTGGACATTTTCAATTTTCCCCTACGTATATGTTTTGGTACAAATAGAATAGCTCCGGCTATCTTTTGTTATTTAAGATAAAACCTATTTCTAAAATTCCTTTATTCCAGTAGCTTCTGCTTTAGGTAGGAGCTACTGTTTTGCTTTTATGGCAAAAGGAATGAGTGCACTACGTGTTCTTCCTTCGTGTGAGCCGAGTTGCCAGGTAGGCATTTCCTTTAAGATTCGCTCAATTAGTTGCTGGGCGCCCTTGTCCATCGCAAAGTCGACTTTGACAAAACTCACTTGCCCGGATTCATTTACGATAAAGCGTCCTTGTACAGCAAATTTTAATTGAATGTCTTTGGCAGCGAGTTGTTTCAAGATGTAAGCCTCAACGGCTGGAGTAACATCTTCTAAAGTCCTCGCATTTTCAAAAAGTGGAGGTCGGTCCATTCTTTCAATTGGCAGAGCTGTTCTAGGAGTAGCCTTGGAGCCAGCTGCGAGTGCCGAGGAGTTGACGGCTTTGGTAGGAACGACTTGTGTATTTTCAAGCTCAAAGCTAGGCTTGAATTTCTTTTTTTTGGTCCCCTCTTTTTTGGCAATCCAACTCAGCAATCCCCTGACGCGTTCGAGTTGGGCTTCATGTCCTGGATTTGAAGTCGACCAAGGCCCCATTAACAGGCGATCCTGGGGGAACTTTAAATTCCCTTCCTTCGCCAAGAGCGGAGCTACTGTAAAGGCCTTTGCATTATTGCTGGCCAGAATACTGAGTTTCAGGATGCCTTTATCTTCATCTTTGACCAGAAGAATACCATCCCGATGTAGATTGCCCAAAGGAATGGTAATAATATAACCATCGTTGCTATTCTTTTTTCCATTCCTAACCAGCAGCCTTTGATCTTCAATAGTCATAGTCGCGGCCTCGAGGTCGAAGGAAACTTCGTAGTGGCTTTTGGCGGCCGCGGCACCACGACTCTTCACCTTCGTTAAGGGTAAGTCCGTTAGCAATTGCTTAAACAAACGGGTAGAGTCAATTAATGCCTTGGACTGTCCTGTAGTTTCGGACACCGGTAGAAACAGGGCTAATGTAAGCAGGGAGGACCAAATTAGGGGTCGAAGCGTATCTCTCATGTCAAGTTATTATATGTTCAGAGGAATGAGGCTGTTCAAAACTTTAAACTCTAAGAATTGCTCCCGCCTAGGATTCTCTTCCAACCAAAGCGGATTACAATCAATAACAAAATGAAAATGCCAATTACTACCTCAAATCGTACAAAGGAAACCACCCAAATTCGAGTACGATCAATAAACCACATAATTGCTAAAGAAGCTGTAATCATCGTTATTAAACCAGATAGCTTATCAAAACCAGGAATATAATCCAGACTAACATTCCGCTTAATCGAAAGCAAGGTAATTACCATCGAAAGAACGGGGATAATCTGGGTGTAAACATCGGTTTGAAGAATAGGCCGCTTTTCAAATAAGAAGAAATATACGCTCAAGGTCACCGCAAATATACCGGGGACACTCACTAAGAATATTAGTGCTGAATAGAGATACTTCCAAGGTGACAGATGGCCTTCTCCTTTACTTAACCACCCGGCTAAGAGCGCAGCAAAAGGAATAATGGCAAAATAGAAAATAATGTAAGCTGGATTATCCGCTAATCGTTGGAACAGTTCTTCTAAGGTCATAGTGGTCTGGTTTGTTGTACTGACAGGGTACCGTTAGCTATTCATTTGTTGATAGGACAAAGATTGTTTTTTCTGATGTATAGTCAAAAGAAAGCTCCTTCGTTCTTTTTTCTGTGATAAAAAAGAACCAAAAAATCATGGCTTGATTCATTTCTTAACGGGTTGGTTCGCCATAAATCCCTGAACGCTACAAACTCGCTGATTGATCCTGTCATACTTATATTTGCTTAGGTTGTCGGTAATTTTACTTTCAAGCTGGCATTGGTGCAGCTCAAACAATGTATCGTTCTTAACGGAATTTATGACAACCCAACCCTAAAATGAATAAGGCCGTTTTTCCTAAACTTCGCTAGCACACCCAGTACCTCCCCCATCATGTGAAGTGAACCTGGAGACCTGACCATTGTCAATTCATTAGTAGTTTGTTCTATGACCGGAGTGAATATGGAGTTCCACCTAGCGCGCGTGGCCCGGCAAAAATCTGTTCGATGCGTTGAGCTTGAGTTGATTACTCAACCAGCATTGCAGTTTTTGCATGCGCTTTTTGAGCCACCGGCTCAAGCCATCCCAGAAGCGTTTTGCCCACTTTTAGGCGATTGTAAAAGTGGGTCGACGAAGGCATCCAAAGTTCTGAAATACAGGAGAACTACAAACAGGTACCTAAACGTAGACTTAGAAAATGCTAGAGCAGCAAAAGAAAAGCGCCTTACCAGCATGAAATAACTGACAAGGCGCTTCCCTAAAAAATATATAGAATCAGACTATAAGTCCAATAATAATTTAACTGGATCCTCCAACAACTCCTTCACCTTAACCAAGAAGGTTACCGAAGTTTTGCCATCAATTATGCGGTGATCGTAAGAGAGCGCCAAATACATCATTGGGCGAATCACAACCTCTCCATCAATCGCGACTGGGCGATTTTGGATACCGTGCATCCCTAGGATAGCAGACTGTGGCCGGTTGATGATAGGCGTACTGTTCAAAGAGCCAAAGATACCGCCGTTGGTAATGGTGAAAGTACCGCCCTGCATTTCTTCCAAAGTCAATTTGCCGTTCCGCGCTTTACCGGCCAATTCTTTGATTTTATATTCTACCTCTGCGAAGTTGAGGGATTCTACATTATGTACTGGCGGAACAACCAAGCCATTTTCAGTAGAGATCGCGATGGAGATATCAGCATAATCGTGGTATACTACTTCGTTACCATCGATGAAGGCATTCACATCAGGCATTTCGATCAATACCTTGGCGCATGCCTTGGCAAAAAGAGACATGAAGCCCAATTTGATGCCATACTTCTCTACGAATTTCTCTTGGTATTTCTTACGAAGCGCCATCACCGCCTTTAGATCCACCTCATTGAAGGTAGTCAACATGGCCGTTTCATTCTTGGCCTGAACCAAGCGGGTAGCAATCGTACGGCGCATCCGACTCATCTTCTTACGTGTCTCATTGCGACTGAAGGCTACTGCCGGGCTCGGAGGAGTAGCGGCAGGTGCTGATTGCTTAGGGGCGGGAGCAGCGGGAGCTGGCTTATTGGCAGCTGCCTGTACGGCATCATTTTTAGTAATACGGCCATCTCTTCCAGTGCCGCTGACAGCTGCAGGAGCAATATCATTCTCCTTTAAGATCTTAGCCGCAGCAGGAGAGGGAGTTCCGCTAGCATATGTCTTTTCGGCAGTTGGAGCAGGGCTGCTGGTAGTGGCGGCCTCTTCCTTCGGACTCTCTTTTTCTGGAGCCGGGGCCGGGGCTGAAGCACCATTTTCTGCTTGTACACTAGTGTCAATCTTGGCTACTAGTGCGCCAATTTCCAAATCATCGCCTTCGGCAGCTACGTAGATCAACTTACCAGCTGCTTCTGCTGGGAATTCCAGCGTAGCTTTGTCGGATTCGAACTCACAGATGGGTTCATCCAGTGCTACGTATTCTCCGTTTTCTTTTAGCCATTGGGAAAGGGTAACCTCTGCAATTGATTCCCCGATCACAGGGACTTTCATTTCAACAATACTCATATAATAGATAAAAAAAGGTTCGTAAAATGCGTTTCAAAATGCACTGCAATATTCAGGCAATTGTCCTAAATATTCAACTAAATACGGCATTTTCTTAGACCTATTTAGCGAGGCATCTATATACAGTACCCATATTAATGAGAATTGTTTGAAAAATGGAGAACTTATTGCGTTCCAGCTTTGGTATAGTGGAGTAAAGAAGCGCCCGTTTCGTACTGTTCTACGGATGTAAGCTGGAAGCTTCTTTCTTTTAGTGGAGACGGGAATAAGGGAATTCCATCACCAATGATAGTGGGAATAATGAAGAGCATCATTTCATCCACTAGCCCCTCGTTGAGATAATAAGCCACTAACTGTCCGCCACCTACTAACCATACATCCTTTCCCCCTTCTTGTAGAATAGCGCGAGTGGCGGCTCCAATTTCACCTTGAATTACTTGGGTTTGGGGTGTTGGGGGGAGGTAGTCTGTCTCCCGGGTGGCGAGATAGGTGGTGCATTTTTCGTACGGCCAAGGTACATCAAAACCTAGGATGTGATCGTAGGTCTTCCTACCCATAATGACGGTATCAATGCCTTCATAGAAGTCCATGTATCCATAATCGATCTTATTCGGGTTAGGTAGGGCTTCCAGCCAGTCGATGGATCCGTCTTTGCGGGCGATATAACCATCGAGACTAATGGCGATATAGAGTTTTACTTTTTTCATTTATTTCTTTTGAGCAAAGATCCATCTTCTATCAGACGATCATGAACCGTAATAATATGCATGATCTTTTCCCCGCCTTGTACGTCTACTGACCTTGATAATCGAAACGAAAAATTCTACCCTTTGCTCCTTTCCCTTCATTGGCGATGTATAGCGTACCGTCTTGGTCAAAGCATAGGCCTTCGGGCTGAGCATGTACTTCCTTACGCAGTTTTTCGATATGTAAAAGCTGGCCTGTTTGGTCAATGATCATCAGTACTTTGCCGACGGACGATAGCACGAAGATGTCTCCAGTGATGGGGTGGATAGCAACGCCGGAAGGGGCAAAGGTTAGATCCGTTCCGGGTTTGAACATTTCAGCTAGCTTTTTGAGTTTCCTAATAGCAGGAGCAGTCGATAGGTAGTTGTGAATGTCTGTTAAGCTGATGACGAACACAGGGTTAGTCTGTAGACTTAAGGTCTGTAAGTCGAAGGCATAAATGCTTTTCTTCTCCTTGAATGGCTCTCCCTTTCCAGCTTTGCCTTTACAAGCCAATAATAGGCGATGTTTGATGGGGTCATAGGCTAAGCCTTCCACATCATTATCGTTATCTAGGAAACCATTGTATTTCTCTACTTCTTGATCTTTGGTTCCTGCTTGTTGCACCCGGTAGAGTGTTCCGGAGCTCTTCAGCACATAGATATCGTTTCCAACCACTTCTACGCCTTCATAATCACCGGGTTTCCAAAAGGAAAATTCGTCTTGAAGTTCTCCCGTTTCTTTGTTTATAACGTAAATCTTCCCATTCTCATCTTCAATGGCTAAAAGCATGGCTCCGTCTCTGCTAATACTCAAACCCGATATCTCTTCGAGTCTTCTGGGAAGTTTAAACGTACTATCTGGTTCGGTCAAATCGTATCCAAGTTCATAATCAACTGGCATATTAGCAAAACTGACTAGGTTGAGTTTAGGGGGAGGGGTGTTGGCGGTCTGATTCCCGCAGGCAATTAAAGCTCCAATTAACGAAGTGAAAAGTATATGCTTACTCATAAGTAATCCTTTAATGATACACGGGCAGAGGGGACTTAAAGCATAAGCCAGCCTCTTTTACATAGGTACATCCTTAAACGAAGTAAATATAAGGACTTATTGTCTTGAGGAAAAAAGCAAGAGGCGCCTAGGGTTAACTAAACGCCCTCAAGGGATCACTTAAGCAAATAATAGGAGTGATTTTCTTTGTACTATTCGAGATCGGTTAAGCTTATTGCTTCCAAATTGGTATCAAGCTCCGAAAATTGGTCAGCGTCCTTCAAAATCCGAGGGAAAACGATGTTGATCGTTCGCTCTTCCAATTCTTGTACCGAAATTCTGAAAGGAACAAATTCTTCCGCCACGTCAAATTCGAAAGCAACGCGAGAAAGATCTTGTGTCAATAGGAAGGAAAAGGTTTGCAATTCCCCTTCTGGTGTTCTCGCCACGATGATCTTCCAATAGGCTCTAGGGATTTGAACTTCGATTGGCTTATCATTATTGATACCATGGAATACTGGATCATCAGCCAGCAGCAAAGGACCAGAAAAAACACAGTACCTCTCCGTGCGGGCTTGTCGCAACACACTGTTCTCTAATCTTCCCCAAATTCCACCTGATCTTGAACGATTAAACCCTAAAACCTGAGGAGAACAATTGGTTACGTGGAAGGTGTCCCCATTGGCTATTTTAACCGCCTCATAGGAATCTCCCCAGTTCACGTCTTCCCTTCTCACAATGTGTCCCTTGTCAAAAGACCGACGATCACTGGTGTAAAATTGATTGGAGAGCTGATCTTCTGCGGGAATCCGAGGATCGATGAACCATTCTTCTCGGTCGTTTGGACCCATTTCACCCAAAGCAGCTCTGGTATAAATCCTACCAGGTTCTGGTCTTTTCTTTGCTCTGCTGGCATCAATATTAGATGCTGTCAATAAAGCCATTCTTCTTCTCTTGTTATTGATGATAGAGAAGTTCTGATAGGGAATGATGTGTTCACCATTAGCCATTTTAGAAAGGCTTCTAGAGTTGATCCGTTTTGGCATTGGAACTTCAATTCCGAGAAAGTCTGGATCATATCCTATTCTTGTTTCATAGTTGGTATCATGAAAAGGCATTTTCTCCACCGATCCTACCGATCCTGCTGTGGGCAATAGGACTGGGGTAGTAGTGGCCTTTATGTTGGAGCTTCTGTTTGGTTCCCTCATAGAGAGTGAAATCGTGACCGGGACGTAGATCGTCTTTTAAGTATTGTTATGATGAACCGCTGCTGGTTTAAGTTGATTCGCAACTGGTCCTGGAAGAGGATTTGCCAGAATGAGATGATCGTCTGTATCTGCTGGACTAATCCCAATGGAGGCTTGTAAGAATTCTTCTCTGTCTCGCTGGTTGGTGACGGTTGCTAAGATATGATTGACGATGATACTAGCTCGGGTTCCTGCATTGGCTATCCAGTCTATTTCAGAGTCGTCATCCGCTGGCGTGGCTACGCTTCCGTCTCGTAGGAGCCAGTCTCCTGCTGCATTGGTACGCGGAATACCTGAGGTATGGAGTGCTACCACTTGCCAAGAATCATTGAATACGGGTGATCCGGATGAGCCAGGGGCGGTATCAGATTGATATAATAATTGATTATTTTCGATATTGATCACCTCATTCTCACGTAAGGCAATTTGCTTGGGCTGTCCAGACGGATGTTGTATGATCGTGGCAAATTCTCCACGATTGATCTTACCAATCTTATTGCTCATCTGTAAGAAGCCGTAGTTGGACAATTGTCCAGATCCAAATACGGGAGCTGGATTGATGGCTACTAGTGCATAGTCTAAGGCTTCATTATTGATGAAAAGCCGTTCTGGGGACAGTTGAAAACGAGTGGTGTTTTTAGGATTACCCTGTATATCCAGCTCAAAATCGAATTCAATCAAGGAGTTGGCTGCAGTCTCTGCATCACGGAATACATGATGATTGGTGAGTAATAGGGTAGGGGAGACTTTGAAACCGGAAGCGCTCCCTCTTTCACGGAAGTTTTGATCACGAATAATCACTCTGCAGACCGCCTTGGAAGCCCTTAGCGCACGAGTAAGATAGTTGACATCCACCAAATCATTCAAACCTAGTGTTCGTTCTTTGGCTGTCGTTGAAAAGATGGATTCGGCTTCCTTCAATCGCTCATTTCTGAGTTGTTGTCTTTCTTCAGAAACTAAATCGTATTGGCCCTTGTCTTTGAGCTCTTGCTTCTTTTCATTGATGTATTCTAGGGAATAGTTGCTACGGGTAGTTTGTACTACATCTTGGAGGTCACGGCATTTCATATTGGCTTGATCTTTTGGTTCGATCAGCAAATTAGAGCCTGTAGATCAGAAGTGCCATGAGGAGGAGGTAACGGGCTAGAAGGATGAAGTAATGGGCAATTCTAAGGGGGTAATTGGCATAGACTTCCAAAATGCTACTTGTAGTGAGTCATTTTGGAAGTCTATGTGAGTGTCCTAAGGAACACGCTTAGCAGAAGTGGGGCGGAACATGAAGAATAGTCCGATCAGGATGAAAGGGATACTTAATAATTGGCCAGTACTCATAGCATTGTCTACCACTGACTCAAACCCACCTTGGCTACGCTTGAATTGTTCGAGATATAGTCGGAATCCAAAAATCAATACCAGGAATAAACCGAAGATAAATCCTTGTTTTTCTTTGCGATCCGTAAACCAGTATACGTAGTATAAAACGAAAAATGACAAAATATAACAGACCGATTCATACAGCTGTACAGGGTGTACAGGAGTGCCTGCCACTGCTGGGTTTTTCAAAAAATTGAAGGCCCAAGGATCATCAGAAGGTTTACCTACAATCTCAGAGTTCATCAAATTACCTAAGCGGATGAGGCAGCCGGCTAAAGCGGTAGGTACCACCACCTTGTCCAAGATCCAAAGGACGGATCGTTTGGAGACACGTACTGAAAAAATATACAAAGCCAAGATAATCCCGATCGCACCTCCATGACTAGCCAATCCTCCTCTCCATACCATCGGGATTTCAGCTAAGTTCTTAGCATAATAATCCCACTCATAAAAGAAAACATGCCCAAGTCGCGCGCCCAGCACTGCTCCCACGATCATGTAGATAAAGATCTTATCCAGCCATTCTTCTGGGGCTTTTTCTGCCTTGAACATTCGGGTAACAATCATCAGTCCTAGCAGGAAGCCACTAGCGAAAAGCAAACCATACCAACGCAGGGTGATAGGTCCGATACTTACGATTTCTGGAGATGCATTCCAATCGATAACTAAGAAAAGATCTTGCATGGATTCGGCGGTTGTTATGTTTGGTGCAAAGGTGCGAAAAAAAGTATGCTTTGACTAAGCTCGACTTTAGCATTTTATACTAAAAAAATAGATTTAGCCATTCCCAAGAGCGGGTTGCCGGCAAAAAACTGTTTGATGGAGGAGTTTTTTTTGCCAAGAATTTTGCTTCCTTTTTTTCGACTGAAAAAGGAAGTCGCCGAAGGTAATGTCATGTCTCAAACAATTCAAAATCAATTAATTACAACTACATTCATGTGTCTTTTGACATGGCTTTTATTCATTTTTGACAATCGCCTCAAAAACGAATCAAAAAACGCTTGTCCCGTAAACTCTCTCCGTTCAGACAATACGGGACGGCCCCCCGCTCTTGTAGTTGGCAACAATGATTTTAACTCTAAACATCTGCCTTTAAGCCCGATGTTTAGAATTAGGGTCAAATCCCAGTTGCCCCTTCAACAGTTTTCGTATTCGCCCCTAAAACACTTATTATTAGCTATTTGCAGGCAAAAACAAGGAGGTAGCCGCTCTACAATGAGGAATTCAAGTTTTTGAAAATGCTAAATTCAAACAGCTTCTAATAAGTATACTAGCCGGTAAAATTATTACAGCCGGTGCAGTTAAAAAGCAGTTTTTTAATAGGGAAAGAAGACCACGGTAGTCTGACAAACAAATGTGAAAACTACCGTGGTTTAAGATGCAATAGCGGGTGGTCTTATTTCATGGACTTCATAATCTCAGCAATCGCTCTGTCCAACTGCGGGTCATCTCCGCCAAGTCTATCTGCGAATGTATTCTTGACATAGATATCCGGTTCCACGCCCGTTTTTTCAAGGTTTTTACCGTCTAAGGTATAACAGCCCCAAGATGGGAGTCGATAGAAGGATCCATCTACTAAGCCTTTACCAGACGTAAAGATGATCCATCGATAGGTTGGGGCTCCAACGACCTTACCCAGTCCAAGTTGCTTAAAGCCCGCGGTAGTCATTTCTGCATCACTCAGACTCTGTTCGTTAATGAGGAGCACAATGGGTTTACCGGATACCCCAAAGTTGGATTGGTTGCCTAAAGCACCTTCCCGATATTTCCACTGGAGATATGGTTTTTGAGATAAAAATTGAAGCACTCGGTCATGCACATTTCCTCCGGTGTTATACCGAAGATCCAAAATCAGGGCTTCCTTCTGGTACCAATCGCTGACCATTTCCTCCATAAAGTGCTGTAGCTGCCCACCAGTCATGTTTTTCATGTGCACGTAGGCTACCTGTTTATTCGTCTTCTTGTCCACTCGTTCCTGGCAAGCCGCAATCCATTCGTCATACAAAAGGGTTCTTTGCGCCCCGTAGGAAATGGGGTGAATGCGAACGTCGAAAGTAGAATCTTGTCGGCTAAAAGTTAACGTCATTTCTTTAGCCAAGGCAGGCTGTGTGAAATAATGCTCCCGGTTATGTCCAGCCTGTACTTTTTTGCCATCTACTGCCACTAAGCGATCCCCTTTTTCTACACCCTTATCGGCATAATCCAATGGTCCATTGGTAATGATTCTGGCGACTCGGTAGGGATCTTCCTCTTCAAAGAGTAGGCCGGCAGTGGCCGTTCGACTTCCATAGAAGACCCGTTCCTCACGGCCATTACTAGAAAAACCGAAGTGGGATGTATTGAGCTCACCTAACATCTCGTTGATTAAAGTTCTCAGATCCCCTCGACTATTGAGATGAGGTAAGTAGGCCGCGTATTTTTCTTTAGTGGATTTCCAGTTGATGCCATGGAAAGTCTCATTGTAGAAATTTTCTTCCATATTGGCCCAAGCTTCGGCAAACATTTGTTCAAATTCTGGCTGTAGCTGCCGATAGAAGTTGTGCTTGATGTTGATTTTACTGGCCTTTTTACTACTTAAGTTCAGGGTATGAATATTGCCACGACTTAGGATGTAATACTTCTTTTTGGCAACTCTAATGGATTGTGGACTAGCAAAACTTACCCCCTGGATCTGCGCTGTTTTCGGGTTTTCAAAATCCTGAAGGGTAGTCATCCAAAGACCAGGTTTACCTTCATCATGGTTGGAATAATAGAGTACCATGGTCTTGTCTCCCTGCTGGAACACAACCGGTCCACTCTGACGACCAAAGTTGGGACTGATGCGATCCAATCTTTTCATCAATCCCTTCGGGTTGATTTTTATGGTCAATTTGCTTTCAGTGCTGTCTTTTTTCTCCTTCTCCTTCTTTTCTTCTTTCTTTTTTTCTTCAAAAAGAGCATCGAATTTATCGCTTTTAAAAGGCTTATCCATCCGATCGAATGCCATTCGATAGACTCTTCCATCTTGTAGGCCGTAGGGATAAGAAGGTTGTGTACGATTAGATACAAAATATAGCGCTTTACCATCTGGGGACCAATACGGCGAAGCTTCTGGCACTCCCGTATTAGTCAGGTTCATCGTTTTCTTCGTATCAAGATGGTATACCATGATTTCCGGTTCAAAGTCACGGCGTGCTGTAAAAGCTACGTGTTTATCATCAGGTCCGAAATAAGGCGCATCATTTTGGAAGCCCCAGATTTCCTCTTTTACTAAAGTTGAGCTTTCTAGGCTTTCCAAATCAAGTAGGCGAATCTCATCCCGTCCGCTTACATAAACAGCCTGACTGCGATCACTATTAAAGTTGAGATCCCGATTATTACGAAGATCATTGGTGAGCTGTTTTTCAATCTCTGATCCATCTGCTGCAATCGTAAACCAATTTTGGTAACCCTGGGCCGTTTGGTTGAAGAGGATCGTCTTGTTGTCTTTGAGCCAATGTAATTCCATGACTCGACCATCTGCTCTCGTGGCAACCTGGCGAATAAACTTTCCTGCAATATCAGATATGAAGAGCTCCCCACGGGAAACGAAAGCCAGTTTTTTGCCATCTAGAGATACATCGAAAGCAGAGATCTGCCCGGCCACGTCGAAGCGCTGCGAATTGTCCAAGACCGGATTTCGGGGTAGGTTAATCTTAATGGGTTTGGCTTGTCCACCTTTTACCTTGTAGAGGAAGATCTGATAGTCTTTACGGAAAACTACTGCTGTACCATTTGCGCTTACTTGTGGGCGGCGCATGGCGCTTTCAAATTTGGTGAGTCTTTTTTTCTTGCCGCGCTCAAAGGTATAGAGGTTGTATTCATCATTGAATTCATCGGACAAAAAATAAATCTTCCCGTTTTTAGCAATACTGACATTGAAGTCTTTTCCCTCGTAGGTAGTCAGCTGCTTATACTGCTTCTTTTTGGGGTCGTAGGATTTAATGTCAGGGTTGTAAGGTCCTTTATAGCGTTTGCGATGGGCAAAGTTGGCACTTTCCCAGCTCTCGTTGAAAAATAATCTTCCGTCGGGGTGTTCTACTGCGAGGTGCACATTGTTAAAGTAGTGCGGAAACAGGCGTTTTGGAGTGCCTCCGTTTATACCAATGGTATAGGAGGACATACGATTATAGCGCGTTGAGGTGAAATAAATCTTTTCACTGTCCCAACTCCAACTACTAACGGCATCAGCTGCCTCATGGTAAGTCAATTGTTGGATGTCTCCACCAGCTAAAGGCATGAGATAGATATTCTGATTACCGGATTGGGTTCCTGTGAACGCTAACCATTTGCCATCAGGCGAAATTCGGGGATGGGTTTCGTTCCCATCCATGGCTGTGATACGCATGGCTTGTCCGCCAGCGCTAGGTACTCGCCAAAGGTCACCCTCGTAGGCAAATACCACGGTATTGGCATCTGGACTGAGGGTGGGGTAATCGGCAAAATACAAGGGGCCATCCGCTACGGGGGTAGCTAGCATTACGGTAGGAATGGTTAACACAGCTAAAACGAAATACAAGGAAAACCGTAAATTTCTGTTCATCTAAAATTTGCTTTTGGTAAGAATTTGGGTCAAGGCGAACGAGTTAATTTACCTCGACTAATTGCTGCTCGTAAGATAAAATATGCTGGTTTGCACGCATGGTAAAATGGTGCGAAATTGACAAGGTTTGCGCAGTGCCAAGTTCGTAGAAAGATGCTTGCTCTTCATCCGATTTGATGGAAGAAAAGCACTAGAAAGTATACCTTGTTGGAAAATCAAACTCGTGTATATGGTAGCAAAAATACAAAACAATTATTGGCCATTGAGCTTGGTGTTACTGGTGATCCTAACTGCGATTGGGGTATCTTTTGGCATTAGTACCAGCGCCGCTCCTAGTCAATTAGCTAATGCGGTTACCGCTGATCTGGCCATCACGGCTCCAGTCCTGTACTTTCTAGTCATTAGGAGAACAAAAGTTCCTAATTTAACGGTGGTGCCTTGCTTCATTCTTGGCTTGTTGATCGCACATTTGGTATTGCCACCAACGGAAAGAGGTTTACTAACTTTTCTTACGCATTATATCTTACCAGGTATTGAGGTACTCGTTGTGCTTTTTGTGGGAAGAAATGTTTGGCGTTTTGTCAAGGCCCTTAAGCAGAATGGGGCGAGGAATATTGATAGATTGGAGGTATTAAAGGAAAGTACAGCTGCCATAGCAGGAGAGGGACTGCTTGCCCGCCTGCTTACTACAGAACTTAGCATCATTTATTATAGCCTTTTTTCCTGGGGAAAGAGTGAGCGGCAGAGCGACCATCATTTTACCCATTACAAGAAAAATGGCTTAGGCGCCGTGATTGCCTTGTGGATTTTGGTACTTGCGGCAGAAACCTTTGCCGTGCATATTCTATTGATGAAATGGGGTGAGTGGGCCGCCTGGATAGCTTCTTTAAGCAGTGTCTATCTTGTCTTACTCTTTATTGCTCATTATAAGGCCACTCGAAAGCGTCAATCCTGGATTGATGACACAGGATTACATCTGCGCTATGGCTTGTCGGGAAATGTAGATATTTCCTTAGATCAAGTTGAAAAAATACATCTAACCACTAGAACGCCGAGAGATCTACAGCAATTTGTAAAGCTAGGACATGCCTTTGAAAGCCACAACGTAATCCTTGAACTTAAGACAGAGATTGAACTGGAGAGAATGTATGGGAAAAAGGAAGGGGCAAAGGCGATTGGCCTAATGATCGATGATCGAGAATTGCTCAAAGAGCACTTTTCGTAAAAGACAAAGGCAGGAACAATCCAATGATCGTTCCTGCCTTTGTACTCAGGTATACCCGGAATTACTAGTTGACGCCTTGTACCATCGTGGCGTCGTTTAGTGCATATATCAAACGATTAATATCGCTATCATTCAATTCTAATTTACCTTTAATAGTGACAGGTTCAGCTGTATACTTGATCGCTTCGATGGCGTAGACTTCCATCACTGTTTCTGGACCAGCCCCTCCACAGAAGAAGCACATATTGTAAGGGTAAGCCGAGAATACAAACTCTGTGTGACTTTTATAACCTTCTACAGGGATAATGTAGCCCTTTACCGTTACTTCTTTACCTTCCAGCTGCTTCAAAGTTTCACTGAAAACCGGTACATCTACCTTGAAACCGAGCATTTCATCGTATTCCTTCTTAAAGGTTAGATCTGCTAAATCCTGCCAGAGGTTGGTATCACTTTGCGCTTGCACCTGATTGAGACTAACTCCCATGAATAGCAGCGCGAAAGCAGATAGTATTAATGATTTCTTCATGTGTATATACTTTTTGGATGTGCTAATATAACGCTTTCGTTAGGGAGTTTGCCTTTAAGAGGATGTTAAATATCTTGCGAATCCCATGATTACATAGACCTAAGCGTTTGCTTTTGTCTGGATAACAGTGTGGCTATTGAAAAGGTTTTGTAACAGCTACTGAGCCAAGATCTGTTTCAAACTTTCCTCATCTACGCTTAGTAAACCATTTTTAGTAATTCGAGGGGTTAGCTTTTTCCAATTAGGGTCTCCAGCAAACACAACTTTGAATATAGGAAGCGCTTCCAAAAGCGAACCGGTATTGGCTAGGTTGACGGCCTTCCAAAATTTCATTTCTAAGTTATCCGGAAACATAGCTTCTGCTTGACTGTATTCTCGCATGGCCAATTCAATATCTCCATGCTCTACCGCTATATCTCCCTTGTTCATATGCTCATAGGCCCGGTGTACCTTTAGCAGCCTTTTCATTTCCTTGATGGGATTTGGGTGATCATCTACCCTTAGATCCACTTTGCGATCTACCCAAGATTGGCCCGTGCTTTTAGCAGAAACTACTAGAATAGCTGCAGATTGTTTTCCACGAATATCCCCCCCGGCCTTTTGCGCTGCTTCCAGACTTATCACCAAACGCTCTGCCAAAGGCTGCCCCTTCGAAGCCTCAAAGGCTTTGGCCATGGCTGGCCAAACTTGATCATTATCCATCAAATTTGCCTGTACTGCATAGCCCTTCCCCATCAAATGGCCTGCGGCCTCAATACATTTCTCACCCGTGTAGGAGGCTACCTCTCCCTTGGCATTCAGTAGCCCAACTTGCCTAACCTCACGCCCTTCATCCCCGGCTAGTAATTGTTGCAGTACAGCTTCTGGGGTTTTTCCTGATTTCATCAAGGCTAAACCCTCAGGGCCAAATTGGGGATTGACAAAAGATTGTGTGGCTACTACCCCGACTCCCGCTTCTCCCCAAATGACTAAAGTGCCAGTTGCGAACCAATGAGATTGCACCGCTACACCCATATCCCCCGTTTCTGGATCAATGGCTACGATGCTGTAGGTATGTGCTAATGGTTGGTCTCCATAAGGAGATTGTCCATGAAGCCAGGCACAGAACAGTAGAGTTGTCAGTAAGGTTGAGCTTTTTCGCATGATTGTAGATTTAATAATAACTGAAATAGGTTGTTGATCTGAGCTTTGGACATAGGAATTCCATCTGAAAGGGTTGCCTCACAGCTCAGGGACCAGAAGTGGTCAAGTTGAGGTTTGTTCTAATGCATGCAGCACCACTTGGATTCAACAAGTGAGGTGTTGTAAGAAATGTTTTTGCCTATTTGATAGGTGAAATCCTTGTCGGCCCTGATCAAGTAGATGCAAGGGTGACTAGTAGCTAACGACTTGTGCTATTTAACGACGGGCTTGACTCCAATGACTGAAATCTGTAGCGCTTGTTGGAGCCAGTGTTAAGATTTGGATCTGCGGAGAAAGAGGGTAATACGCTGATTTAGTACTAAGGTACAAAACCGGATACTATCCCATTAATATTTGATGTGAAAACTTATCTTTTAAACGACCATCATGGGTCACAACCAATAAGGTAGCATCTACAGCAGCAGCCTGCTCTTCCAATAACTGAACCACTTCATCGCAATTCTTATCATCTAGCGCAGAGGTTGGCTCATCGGCTAAAATGATGTCTGGCTGATTGATCAAGGCTCTGGCAATGGCTACCCGCTGTTTTTCCCCCACACTCAATTCATCCGTTTTCTTATCAATCTTATCCCCTATGTTTAGGCGTTCCAAGAAGGTAGTCACCTTAGCCATATCCACGGGCAAACCGGCCAGCTGTTGCGCGATCTTGAGATTCTCGCCAACGCTTAGCGCTCTGATAAAATGAGCTTGTTGAAAAATAATGCCGATATGCTTACCCCTGAACTGATCTAATTGACTGGGAGAAAGATTTGCTATGTCGGTACCGCCTACTTCAATGGTGCCGGAGCTGGGGGGCAATAAACCGCCAAGCAGGTGTAGAAGTGTAGTTTTTCCACTACCAGATTGCCCCAATACCAACCAGCTCTCGCCTTTCTGGCAAAGAATGTCTGGAAAATCGATCGATGGGCCGTTATTATACTGGAATGTTAGGGCATTGGTTCGTAACATGAGGTAAATATAGTGAGCCGAAGGAAATTAGTGATGATCCTAACTAAAGATTTGGGTGGAAAAGTTTGCTAAGTTAGGCCCCCAAGGGGGAACTTGATAGCTTGTTTTCTTGTTCTTTATATAACTTAAATAGTACGACTGAAGTGTTTCTGCACTTCATTCAATTACAGCTAAGAAAGGGACTTGACTCTACTCCTAAATAACCCTAACTTTGTTCTATAAAGAGTGAAAATACAAATGTATCATAACCATCATATTATTATTAGCATTATTATTCCAGGGTTGATTGCCAATCGCTGAGTGCTAATGATGTGAAAAAATAGAAAGCTCCGGCAGATTGCGATTTGCCGGAGCTTTTTGTTTTGGTATCTTTGCGACTTCTCCGGCCAATCGCTCCGCCAAAGGGGGCGAAAGTTTAAAAATGCTGAACCATGTATCGAGAATTTAAGCAGCTTAACCTACCAGAAATAGACAAGACGATCTTGGAATTCTGGGAACGGGAGCAAGTTTTTGAGAAGAGTGTCGACCAGCGTGACGCTGCCAACTCTTATGTCTTTTATGAGGGTCCTCCATCTGCTAATGGTAAGCCTGGGATTCACCACGTAATGGCCCGGACGATCAAGGATCTTTTCTGTCGTTTTCATGCTATGAAAGGTCAGCGTGTTGAGCGTAAAGGCGGGTGGGACACCCATGGACTTCCCATTGAATTGAGCGTGGAGAAAGAGCTTGGAATCACGAAAGAAGATATCGGGAAATCGATAACTGTCGACGAGTATAACCAGAAGTGTAAGGAGACGGTGATGCGCTACAAGGACATGTGGGATGACATCACGCGCAAGATGGGGTATTGGGTGGATCTCGAAAACCCTTACATCACTTATACCAATGAATATATAGAGTCTGTCTGGTGGTTGTTAAGTCAGCTTTACCAGAAAGGGCTATTGTATAAAGGATTTACGATCCAACCCTATTCTCCGGCAGCTGGTACGGGCTTAAGTTCGCACGAGCTAAACATGCCCGGTGCCTACAAGGAGATCACGGACGTTTCGGCTATCGCCCAGTTCAAGATCAAGGGAACGGAGAATGAGTATTTCTTGGCTTGGACAACCACGCCTTGGACCCTCCCGTCCAATACGGCCGTGGCTTTGGGTAAGAATATCACTTATGTGAAGGTCAAAGCTTTTAATCGCTATACCAAAGCGCTAACCTACGTCATCCTAGCCAAGGATCGACTTGGCGCCTACTTCACCGAAGCCAAGGCCGACCTGACGCCGGAAGAGGTGAAGCCAGGTAATAAGCCCATCCCTTACATAGAGATAGTAGCAGAAATGAAGGGCAGTGAGTTAGAGGGAACGGAATACGAACAACTTCTGCCTTATGTTACGCCTAACAAACCTGCTTTCCGAGCCCTCTTGGGGGACTTTGTTTCTACGGAGGACGGTACAGGTATAGTACACATTGCTCCGACTTTCGGTGCGGATGACTTTAAAGTAGCTCAAAAGTATGATATCCCCCCTTTGATGGTGGAGGATGAGTATGGTAATCCGATGCCACTGGTGGACAAAAAGGGCCAGTTTGTGAAGGAGGTAAGCGACTTTGCTGGACGCTATGTCAAAGATTATGGGCAAGAGGAGGAACGTTCAGTGGATTCCGATATCGTCATCAAGTTGAAGACAGAGAATAAGCTTTTCCACTCAGAAAGATATCTGCACTCCTATCCACACTGCTGGCGAACGGATCGCCCTGTATTGTATTACCCATTGGATAGCTGGTTTGTACGAGCTTCTTCTATGAAGGACCGGATGTTTGAATTGAACCAAACGATCAATTGGCAGCCAAAATCTACAGGGGAAGGCCGTTTTGGAAAATGGTTAGAAAACCTACAGGATTGGAACCTATCTCGTTCGCGTTATTGGGGGGTACCTTTGCCGATTTGGCGGACAGAGGATGGAGAACAGGAACTTTGCATCAGCTCTATGGAGCAGCTGCAGCAGGAAATAGATAAAGCCAACGCCGCTTTGGGCTTGCAGCAGACTTTACCCAAGGACCTTCACCGTCCTTACATAGATGGAGTGGTCTTGGTATCCGATGATGGTCAGGAAATGAAGCGCGAACTAGACTTGATCGATGTATGGTTTGACAGTGGCTCCATGCCCTACGCACAATGGCACTATCCGTTCGAAAACAAGGATAAGTTTGAGCAGAAATTCCCAGCGGATTTCATAGCGGAGGGAGTGGATCAAACCCGTGGTTGGTTCTACACCTTACACGCGATTGCTACTATGGTATTCGATAGTGTAGCTTTTAAGAACGTAGTGTCAAACGGATTGGTACAGGACAAACATGGCCGCAAGATGTCGAAACGCCTCGGTAATGCCGTGGAACCGTTCGAAACCTTGGCTACCTACGGAGCAGATGCTACCCGCTGGTATATGATGTCCAACTCTGATCCTTGGGAAAACCTCAAGTTTGATATCGAAGGAATCGGCGAGGTACAGCGTAAGTTCTTTGGTACGCTGTACAACACCTACTCCTTCTTTGCTTTGTATGCCAATATAGATGGCTTCAAATACGAGCAAACTGATGTGCCACTTGGTGATCGCCAAGAAATAGATCGTTGGATCATATCCCAATTGAATTCCTTGATAGAGGAGGTGGATGCAGCTTACGCCGAATATGACGTAACGACAGCTACCCGGAAAGTGATGAACTTTGTGAATGATCACTTGAGTAACTGGTATGTCCGCCTTTGCAGACGTAGATTCTGGAAAGGAGAGTATACAGCAGATAAGATAGCGGCTTATCAAACGCTTTATCAATGTCTGAACACGGTGTCTAAACTGATGGCTCCGGTGGCTCCATTTTTTGCAGATTGGTTGTACGGAAACCTCAATACGGCCACGCAAAAGGAATCCAATATATCTGTGCACTTAGCCGATTTTCCTAAAGCTGATAGTAGTGCTATCGATAAAAAGCTGGAACAACGGATGAATTATGCACAACGGATCTCTTCTTTGGTCTTGTCTATCCGAAAAGCGGAGAAAATCAGAGTACGTCAACCGCTGCAAAGGGCACTATTGCCAATCTTAGATGCCTCCTTCCAAGAACAGGTGGAAGAAGTGAAAGACTTGATCTTAGCGGAGGTGAACATCAAAGATTTGGAGTACATCACGGATACCAGCGGAATCGTCACCAAGAAGATCAAGCCGAACTTCCGAACACTCGGGCGTCGATTGGGTAAGCAAATGAAAAATGCTGTCCAAATCATCAATGGCTTAGGCCAGGAAGATATCAATCAGATCGAACAAAGCAATCAGTATACCCTGAGTATCAATGGTGATACCTACGATCTGACTTTGGAAGACTTTGAAATCATAACCGAAGATATTCCAGGCTGGCAGGTGGCCAACGATGGCGCCTTGACCGTAGCCTTAGATGTAAATATCTCTGAGGACTTAGAAGCCGAAGGAATGGCCAGAGATTTGGTCAACCGTATACAGAATATCCGAAAGGATAAGGACTTTGAGGTGACGGATAAGATAGAGGTACTAGTTGAACAACACAGCGGTGTCGAATCCGCTATTGAACAATTTGGTTCCTATATAAAAGACGAAACCCTTGCCGTGGAATTGACTAGTAGCGCCGAGCTGACTGAAGGCGAGGTAGTTGAACTCCCTGGAGATATCAAGTTGCATATTAAGGTACAAAAAGCTAATTTGTGACGTTCATGGACAGGCTCTAGCACCAACTAGAGCCTGTGCCTATCTACCTAACTCTCCAAATTCGCTTGTTGATGAAATCATTACTGACATTATTCACTCTAGTATTGACTGTAGGTACAATGCTAGGGCAGAGCCTCATTGTCTCTCCTGAGAAGCCTAGCCCAGGGGATGCGATCACCTTTACCTATGATAAGAGTGGAACACCACTAGCAACAGAAAAGGCTATTCAAGCTATTGCCTATCTATGTATGGACGAAGGGCTTCCGCATGCGATCGAAGTTGATTTGACCACCGATGGAGCCAATCTGAAAGGCAATTTTGCAACCGACGAAAAAACACGGGCCGTCTTTATCGTCTTCAAAGATGCTATGACAGAAGAAATCATTGATAATAATGCAGATAAGGGCTATAAGACAAAGATGTACACGGCCGATAAATCTAAAGTAGTCAAAGGAACTTACGCAACCTTAGCGAATGTCTATGGCTCCTATGGCAGCATCATGGAAATGCAACGTGATCCAGCAAAGGGTATTAAGTATTTCCAGAAGGAACTTAAGTCTTACCCAGAGTCGAAGGTAGACGTCTTAGGTTCATATGCTTCCATGGCTCAACGCAATAAGGACGAAGCGGCAATTGCAAATGCGAAAGAATTACTGGAGGAACTAAAGAACAAGAAGAAAGCTACTGAGGATGATAAAATGCTTGCTTATCGGGTAAGTAAATCGCTCAAGGATGATGAAGGAGCAGAAGCCATTGCTGAAAAGCTTCGCAAGAAATACAAGAAAGGTCAAATGATCATGAATGATGATCAACAAGCTTTCTATAAAGAGAACGATTTGAGTAAGAAGGTAGCCCTTTTTGATGCCTTTAAGAAAAAATACGCCAAAGCAGAAAAGTTGGACAACATGCTATCGAGCATGGCTTACCGCTTGGTGGCTGCCGCTGGACAGAATGCGAAGTGGGATATGTTTGATACCTACCTAGCTTACCTTACTAGCTCGAATCAAAAGGCAAGTATGCTCAACAATTTCGCCTGGGGACTTTCCGGCGAGGCTGTTGATAAGGAAGCTAAGGATATCGTACAAGCAGAAAAATTGTCCAAGCTATCACTTGATCTCTTGAAGAAAGAGATGGAGGACTTGACTGCTAATAAACCGGAATATTTGACGGCGAAGCAATGGAAGAAGCGTTTGAAGGGAAGCTACTACATGTACGCAGATACATATGCGCTGACCCTGTACAAGCAAGGAAAAAAGGAGGAAGCACTGGATTATCAAGAGAAAGTATGTAGCCAGGCCGGCTTTGTTGGTGGTGAAATGTACGAGCGATTAGCTGTTTATATGGAAGGTGTGAAAGGAGGTGCTGCAACAGAAGCCTTTCTATCAGAGAAGATTAAGGAGAACAACGCCACTGCTGCCATGAAAAAGCAGCACCGCCGTCTCTTCCTCGCCAATAATTCAATCGAACAAGCTTACGATAAGTATCTAGCAGGTTTAGAGAAGGAGGCCAGCGCTAAATTCCGAGAGGAACTCATCGCTAAAATGATCAATGACGATGCTCCAGATTTTCGCTTGCTGGATTTAGATGGGCAAGAGGTGAGCCTAGATGATATGAAAGGGAAAGTGGTTATCCTGGATTTCTGGGCGACTTGGTGTGGTCCTTGCAAAGCTTCCTTCCCAGGGATGCAGAAGATGGTGGATCTCTATAAGGATAATGATAAAGTAGCTTTTCTCTTTATCGATACTTGGGAGAGTGCCAAGGATAAAGAAAAGGCCGTATCTGAGTTCATCAATAAAAATGAATATACCTTCCAGGTACTGATGGATAAAAAAGATGAGGTGGTGGCTAAGTATAAGGTGGAAGGAATTCCTACGAAGTTTGTTTTGGATGGCAATGGCAAAATCCGATTTAAGAGCGTGGGCTTCGCTGGAAATGATGAGGCACTGATGACTGAGATGAACTTGATGATTGAATTGGCCGGAGGAAAATCTGGCGTGGATTTGTCAAAAGCAGATGACTAATCCATCAAGTACTTAGGAGGATTCTTAATCCTAAAACAAATTCGGGCTTGTATAAATCTCTTTATACAAGCCCGAATCATTTTTGGTACAGGGATAAACTTCTAGCTTAGCAAAGTCTGAAGTTGCATAGCTAATCCCATATCACCTTTGATTTTTACTTTGCCACTCATCATCGCCATCATTGGATTAACATCTCCACTACGGATACCTGCCAATGTTTCAATGCTGGTAGAAATGGTGCAATCGGCTTCTTTGTCTTCATTAGACACCTCAGCATCATCTTTGGATAGATCTAGGAATACAATCCCTTCATCACCAAAATCAAACTTTAAGGTCTTTCCTAGGTTAGGGGCTTTACCTGCAGCGGTCTTGAACTGCTCTGTCACATCTGCTAAAGTCATATGCTATTATATTTTTGAATCAATACATCTAATTTTCACGGGCTAAAATAATGAAAAAATAATGCAAACAGCGAAAATACGCTGAAAAGCTACTAGCATACTGCCTTCAAGGATAGGAGGTTGCGAAAAAATAGAATTAGCTACAAAAATCTGACAAACAAAACTGGACTCTTGCGCTAAGAATACATAGTTTTATAAGACTATTTCCTTTCTCGATCAGCAAATTATCTAGTCTATGAAAATCTGTTTGTTAGGTGCCACCGGTAGAACCGGCAAAGCCGTTTTATCGCAGGCATTAGAGAGAGGATGGGAAGTAAATGCCTTAGTTAGAGATACACAGAAAGTTGCTATACAGTCTGAGCGACTTCACCTTATTACGGGTACCCCTTCTGACCGAACGGATTTAGCCAAGGCTCTAGCAGGTTGCCAGGCTGTCATCAATACACTTAACATTTCTCGAAAATCCGATTTCCCTTGGGCTAGACTTAGAACACCAGAGCGATTCTTATCAGAAGTGGCTAACCACCTTATTGAATTGTTACCGCAAAATGAAATAGAAAGGATTGTCTTTACGACGGCTTGGGGAGTAGGGGATTCTGCAAAAGATATTCCTGCTTGGTTTCGTTTGCTGATCCAACGCTCGAATATTGGCTATGCCTACGCGGATCATGAACGTCAGGAAGCGCTCTTCGAAGCCTCGGACTTGCAATGGACCGCCGTTCGCCCCGTCGGCTTAACCAATAGCAATAGTAGTCGTGACCTCATAGTCTCTATAGATAACTCACCGAAACCAACACTTATGATCAGTCGCAAGCGCGTAGCCCAGTTCCTGCTGGATTGCTTGGCGGATGCTGCTTACATAGGTGAAAAACCGGTTGTTTCAGAAAAATAGAATTAGTATGATAGAGTACAATGTTGGTGGCCCGGAGGATGCGACTTCCATAGCTGCCTTGCATGCCGAGAGCTGGTCTTTACACTACCGAGGAGAATTTACCGATCATTATCTAGATCATGAGGTACAAGGCGAGAGATTGGCCGAATGGGAAAAGCGAATGACGGAGGCCATTCCCGCCCAACATGTGGTTGTAGCGGAGGAAGAAGATAAGCTTTGTGGCTTCTCCTGTGTGTACTTGAACAGAGATGAGCAATGGGGAGCCCTATTGGATAATCTTCATGTCCAACAATCCTATATGGGGAAGGGTGTGGGCAGAAGATTAATGCAGGAAGCCGCCAGATGGGTACAGAAACAAGATCGTAATCAAAGCATGTACCTATGGGTCTTAGCTAGCAACGAAAGTGCCAGTCGTTTTTATGAACGAATAGGTGGGGACAAGGTGGAAGAAACTATGATGGATAATCCAGGGGGAGGGGCCTCAAAAGTATGGCGATACGTTTGGCGAGATCTCGATCGTCTAATCACGGAAGGCCATTGATAATTGCTTCGTTTTTTAGGAGAGATCATGGATTCTTGAAATAATGATCTTATTTTGGGCATCCTCAAAAGTAAATATTTGGATAATGAATATCTTGCCCAACAAAAGTTGATATTTGCTGTTCCAGTATTGCCTTCTTAGAATAGGTTTGATCAGACCTGTCCTCAAATAAAAAAAACGACGCAAAATTATGTTGAATCTTTCCGTGATTATCGAAGATAGTGCCAGAAGGTATCCCAACAAGGATGCCTTTGTTTTTATGGATACCCGATTGACTTTCGCCCAGATTAATGGGGCAGCCAATCAGGTAGCTAATGGCTTAGTGGCAGCAGGAATTAAGCCTGGAGATAAAGTTGGCCTAAGTTGTTTTAATTTACCTTATTTCCCAATCGTCTTTTTCGGGATTTTGAAAGCGGGTGGGGTAGTAGTTCCCTTGAGTGTGTTGCTGAAAAAGGATGAAATTGCTTACCACCTTAATGATAGTGATGCTAAAGCTTATTTCTGTTTTGAGGGAACGGCAGAACTACCGATGGGGCAAATGGGACATGCTGGATTCCAGGAGGTGGATGCCTGTGAAAATTTTTTCATGATCACCGCCAAACCTACGGATCCCTCCTCAATCGAAGGCACAAAGACCTTGGGAAGCCTGATGGCTGGCCAATCTCCTGTTTTTGAAACGACTGCCACCAGCGCGGAAGATACAGCTGTAATCATCTATACTTCCGGAACGACCGGTAGACCAAAAGGTGCGGAACTTACCCATTCCAACCTAATGCTCAATGGTATTTTGAGTGCGGATCTAATGGGGGGTACACCGGAGGATGTACAATTGATTGTACTGCCCTTGTTCCACATCTTTGCTTTGACGGTACTCATGATTGCTGGTGTATACCGTGGGGTGGAAAGTATTCTTCTTCCTCGTTTTGATGCAGCAGCAGTATTTGGACTCATGCAAAAGCATGGAGTGACCATTTTTGCTGGGGTACCTACCATGTATTGGGGATTACTGAACTACAAAGGGGATGAATTTGACTATAAGTCTATTGCCGAGAAGCTGAGAGTTTGTGCATCAGGCGGAGCGTCCTTGCCGGTTCAGGTGATGAAAGACTTTGAAGAACGATTTAAAGTTCCTATCATAGAAGGCTATGGTATGTCGGAAGGCTCACCTGTAGTAACCTTCAATCAACTTAGTGTCGGACGTAAACCAGGTTCTATTGGTACCACGGTTTGGGGCGTAGAAGTCAAAATTGTAGATGAGAATGATCAGGAAGTTCCTGTGGGAGAGAAAGGGGAGTTGCTGTATCGAGGCCATAATGTCATGAAAGGATATTATAAAAGACCAGAAGCAAATGCGGAGACCTTAAGAGGGGGATGGATGCATTCTGGTGACGTAGCTATTAAAGATGAAGATGGTTTCTACTATATTGTCGATCGTACTAAGGACATGATTATCCGTGGAGGACTCAATGTTTACCCACGAGAAGTCGAGGAAGTGATGATGCAACATGATGCTATTTCATTAGTAGCAGTGATTGGAGTTCCCGATGAGCAGTTTGGTGAAGAAGTTAAAGCCTGTGTGGTGCTGAAAGAGGGAGCTAGTGCTACCCCAGAGGAAATCATTGCTTGGACGAAAGAACACATCGCGGCTTACAAATATCCAAGAGTCGTAGAACTCATGGATGCCCTACCGATGACAGCTACTGGGAAGATTCTGAAGAAAGAACTACGGGTTAGCTAAAAAGGGTTCCATTAATTCAGCGCATAAAAAAGGCGTTTCGGATCAACCCGAAACGCCTTTTCCTATCTAACAAATATTAAGTAAGGGGGGGCTAATAGCCTGGATTTTGATCTGAGTTTGAGATGTTCTCATTGTTGTCAATTTCACTCTGTGGAATTGGCAACAAAAGGTGTTTAGGCAACTGAGCCTGTGGTACCCAATCTGCGTAGTATTCCGTTCTACGCAGCAGGTCTTTGTATAGCACTTGCTCTCCGGCTAATTCGACAATCCGTTCATGGAAAATGGCATCGATCGCCTCTTCCTTGGTGCCAAATGGATAGGTATCGGTAGGGTAAGCTGGCATCTCCACACGACTGCGAACTTCGTTGGCAAGGGCCAAGGCTCCGCTAATATCTCCAGCTTCTGCTTTGGTTTCCGCCAGCATCAAGAGGACATCAGAGTACCGCAGATAATTGAAGTTGATGGGGGAATTAGTGTTCTCACTAGCTGAACGATAATAGCGTTGGTATTTTCTCCAGTTACAAAGATCATCAGGGGTTACGGGGTTTACTCCATCCGGCGGTGGGCAAGCACCTGGGGAATAGAGGTTATTTGCACCGCCATTAAATGCATCACAAGGACAGTAGAAGGTGAAGCTGAACCTTGGATCTGCTGCTTCAAATTCGTTTTGTAGGCGCTCCGAAGGAATCACATTTCTCCAAGCATTGAATCCGTATTCTTGTCCTCTAAAGGTTACATCTCCATTACCGCCACCATCGGCAGCCCATTGTCCACCGGTATTACTACCAAACTGGATTTCAAAAACAGATTCACTATTGTTTTCACCCTCTTCGGTGAAATTGTCAAAATAGTTATCTACTAAGGCATATTCGTTGGAAGCTACTACCTTCTCCAACTCGCCTGCGGCCTTGCCATACTCTCCTTGGAAGAGTAATACTTTACCTTTAAGGGCTTGGGCAGCGCCTTTGGTAGCCCGACCGGCATCCGCATCAGGATATTGGGATTTAGTAGGTAAATTTTGTTCTGCTTGGTCTAAATCGGTAATGATTTGCGTATAAATTTGAGCACTAGGTGTTCTGGCTACCCCTGCCACCACTTGATCGTTGGCCGGTTCCAAAAGCATGGGTACATCTCCAAATATGCTAACCAATTCAAAGTAGAACCAAGCCCGCAAGAATTGAGCTTCTCCTAAATACTGGTTTCTTTGTTCATCCGTAATGCTCTTTTGCGTATTGGGCACATTTTGGATGACTAGGTTGGCACGGTGAATGCCACGATACAATGCCGTCCACAGTTCATTGATGGCTGGATTAGAACCATCAAAAGTGCGTTGTTCCAACTGCACCATGTCACCGGCTAAGCTACCAAGTCCAGTAGCCTCGCCAGATACTAGGTCATTGAGAAAGAAGTAGCGACGGCGATAGAGGCCGAGGGTCTGAAAACTGTTGTAAATAACATTCACTGCTGAAAGAGCTTGCTCCCCCGTTTGGTAGAAGGTCTCCGAAGAGAGTTCATTAGGATTGGTTAGATCCAATAGATCACTTTCATTGCAGGATTGCGTCACAAAAATGGCCAGGCCAAGGGTTAGGATGATTGAAAAAAACTTTTTCATAATTTTTAATCATTTATGACTTTGCCCTATGAGCTGAAGGGCAGCTCATAGGGTAAGAGGAAACGTTTAAAAGTTTGCTTGAATGCCAAGAATAAAGGTTCTAGCCTGCGGCAATTGTCCCAGATCAATTCCAAAGGCATTGTTGAAGTTCGCCCCTTGGAATACACTGACTTCTGGGTCGTAACCTTCATAATTGGTGAAGGTGAGCAGGTTTTGAGCGCTGATGTAGAAGCGCATACTACTGAGCCAGTCTGTATTGTTAGTGTTGAGCGTATAGCCCAGCGTGACATTCTTGAGTCTAATGTAATCTCCATCGTCGATGAATCTGTCGGATGCTCTGGCATTTCGATTAGGGTCACCGGAGATGGCTCTCGGTACATCTGTATTGGTATTGGTTGGCGTCCATCTGTTTAGCAGTACATCTTCTCCATTGAATACTCGAGTCATCCCCTGTGTCCAGTAGGCGTAGGCTTTGAAGATCTTATTTCCACCAACACCTTGCAGAAAGATCGAAAGATCAAAGTTTTGGTACTCAAAGTTCCCTGTCAAACCAAAAGTATAGGTAGGTATAGGGGAGCCAAGATTGGTTCGATCATTCGCATCGATTACACCATCTGGTCCGGTAGGATTGCCATTTTCATCATCCGGTCCAGCGATATCCATGAATTTGATATCTCCAGGAGCTGCACCATTTTGAGCGGCAATTCCGTCCTTTAGCGATCCATCTGCATTGAAATCATCCTCTTGGAATAAGCGATCAACTTTCCAGCCCTGGAAGAAGTAGATCGCTTGTCCTTCTTCTACTCTAGTTAGAATGTCTCCTTGCCAGTTGCGTCCATTGATGGGGTTTCCTGTGCCAAGTGAAAGCACCTCATTGTCTTGGGTGGCAAAATTGGCATCAATGCCCCACTTGAAGGCTTTCTTGCGGTTTTGCACCCCAAGCGTGAATTCTAGACCTGTACTTTCAATGTCGCCAGCATTCACCCGTACATTTCTATCCAATCCTAAAGAAGAGGCTAGGGGCACAGAAAGGAGAATATCTTCGGTGGTATTGACAAAGTATTCCGCACTTAGCGTGATTGCGTCTTCAAATAGTCCCAGGTCAAATCCAATATTGGTCATAGTGGTTGTTTCCCATTTCAGCGCCTCATTGGCTAAGCCTGGAATGGTTGAGCCAATTACTTGACCACTGCCTGGGCCAAAGTTGTAAGTGAATCCAGTTCTGACAGTCGGCTGATACTCGTAGCGGCCCAAGGCATTATTGTTGCCGGTTCTACCCCAACTCGCTCGTAGTTTAAGATTACTAATATCATTTATGGTATTCAAGAAGGGCTCTCTAGCCATATTCCAGCCGATGGATACAGATGGGAAAATACCCCACTTATTATTGGGCCCAAACCTTGAGTATCCATCTCTTCGAATGGCAGCTTGTAAGAGGTATTTGCCTTCGTAATCGTAGTTTAATCGCCCGAAATAAGAAACCAAGCCATCTTTGAAGGTGCCACCATTTACCACGTCATTATCTACTGCGCCAGGGGTCTGGAGATCATTAGTCAGCTCATTTATACCAGCGCCTCCAAGCGTTTCAGTAGTGAAATCTTGTACTTCATATCCTGCGATCACACCAAGATTATGACTGCCAAAAGAAGTATTGTAGCTCAGGGTGTTGGTCCAGAGTGGAGAAAAGAAAGTAGTACGGTTCTCATTCAATTCAGCAAAGGGGCGATTGTGGAATTCTCCGTCAAAAAAAGCGGGACTGAAGCTGAAGTTCCGCCCAAAGGCCAGGTCCATTCCAATGGAGGTTCTAAAATGTAGATTTTTAATGATTTCTACATCTGCAAATACACTACCCAGTGCTTTTAAGGTGCGAGAGTTGTTGTCACTCAATAGTAATACGCGCAGTGGATTCTCTGCATCATTATTATCGATCTGATCCGGGCCATTGAAGCCTCCTAAATTGCCTTCTTCGCGAGGATCTAGATAGGGAGCAAACTTTGTGACGTGCTCGAAAATACCACGCCCTCCAGAGTTAATGACGTTCGTGCTCTCGGTGAAGCTCATCACCAGGGTTTGTCCTACTTTGACTTTTCCCCAAAGGAAGTAGTCGGAGTTAAGTCGAACGGAATATCGTTCAAAGTCATTATTCAAGACAATCCCTTGCTGATTCATATAGTTCAGCGAGAATAGATAGTTACTCGTTTCTGTACCACCAGATATTCCTAAGCTGTAGTTCATAATCGGAGAGCTGCGGAACACTTCATCCTGATAGTCGATATCTGTATTTCGAATGCTTGCATCGCTGAATCGAGGTGGAACAGGCAGACCACCATTGGTCTGCTGCTCTGTCATAATATCTATATAATTATCGGTGTTGAGTAGGTCGAGGCGATTGGCCATACTTTGCGTACCGATGTAGGCATCAAAGCTCAGCTTCGGGGCTCCGGATTTACCGCGCTTGGTCGTGACGAGGATCACACCACCCGCTGCTCGGGAACCATATATCGCTGCTGCAGAGGCATCTTTAAGCACTTCAATGGATTCGACATCATTTGGATTAATGGCATTCAAACCGCCAGCAGGGATTCCATCGATAACGATGAGTGGATTGTTGGTATTAGGAGAAGTCAGTCCTCGAATTCGGATGACTGGATCTTGCCCGGGGGCACCTTGGTTGGTAACTACTAGCCCCGCTGAACGACCTTGTACAGCTTGTGTAGCGCTAACTACGGGCATAGTGTTAATTTCGTCACTGCTGATTTTATCAATAGCGGAGGTGACGGTTCCTCTTCCCTGCGTACCATAACCAACTACAATCACTTCATCCAGCGCGGCGACATCTTCTGCCAATTCAACATCAAAGCGAGTTTGATTAGCAATGCCAACTTCGCGCGTAATGTAGCCAGTGTAAGAAATGACGAGTACCGAGGCGTCATCAGGTACTGCTAAACGGAAACTACCATCCACGTCGGAGACCGTCCCAATACTCGTGCCTTTTACCACAATATTGGCGCCGATAAGTGGGTCCCCTGCTTGATCCTTGATGAAACCGGTCAAGATCTTTTCGGCCTTCAGCTTTTTGATCGTTTGGAGGATCGTTTCAAAATCTTGTTGAGGCTTATTCTTTTGCTTACGTTGTAGACTGAGGGTACCACTTTGCTCTAGCTTCTCTATCTGTTTCAGCTTGCGCTTCATCTTACGCATCTTCTTTTGTCCCTTCTTGTTGTCTTTGTAAATGACATAGTACTTGTTGCTGAGTAGTTCGTAGCCGAGTCCAGTCCTGGACATGACAATATTGATGGCATTGTCTAAATCCTTGGCTTCAGATAGCTCAAATTTGACCTTGATCCCTTTGAGTAATTCAGCATCGTAGGTGAAGAAGACCTGGTACTTCTCACTGATTTCTTCTAGAACTTCAGTGATGGGTCTTGCTTCAGGCTGAAGAGAAGCAGGTGTTGGTGCGGCATAGACAGAAATAGGTGGTGTAGCTAGGCATATTAGCATGAAAGCCAATAAGGTAAGTAGCCAGCCTGTTGGTCGAATTTGCTTCATAAATCTATGTTATTAATAAGTGAGTCTCATCTTTACAGATACTAGTTTCACCGCTGAAATAGGCATCGTATGGCCCATTCAGGAAAAATAAAGTCTCTGTTCTAAATGTTTAACTGTTGCGTTAAGTATGGCTGAGTGTTGGTTCCCCGGATTCAGGGAACCCTCCAACTTTAGGGTCAATAAACGCCTTTATTGACGTTGACTAGTAGACTATCAACTGATTTTCGTTTTGTTCGATTTCAATATCCAGTGCAAGTTCAAAGGCTTTGATGCAAGTCTCCAAGTCAATTGTTGGTACGCCAGTGGTGATTTTTCGTTTTGCAGTTGATTCACTCTTGAATACTGCTTTGACGCCGTATGTATTTTCAATTTTCTTCATCGCCTCTTCGAGGCTAATATCATCAAACATTAGTGTTCCATCTTTCCAAGAAGTATGTAGGGCCGAGCGAACGGACTGTTTGGATTCCAGTACCTGATCGATCCGAGCTGAATAGCTGATTAGGTCTCCTGGATTCATCGTCTTTTCGGTCCCATTTTTCAGTTTCAACTTTACCTTACCTTCTTCCAGCACAACCTGAGTCTTAGCAGCATGGCTATTGACGTTGAAGGCCGTACCCAATACTTCCACCACCAGATCATTGGTGTGTACTCGGAACTTTGCCCCCGTTTCAGGTTTCTTCTTTACCTTAAAGAAGGCTTCTCCCTCTACCCAAACCTCTCGGGTATTATTGGAATACCATCGAAGGCTTGAGTTGGCATTGAGTGCCACGGCTGTCCCATCGGATAACTTGATATCAATCTGTTCGCCAAAGGCTGTCTCATAGTAGATTTCCTTGCCCTTGTTCATACTTTGGAAGACCAGGTATGAGGCGATTAAGACGAGGAAGCTAGCGGCAATGCTCAGCCATCTCCTTCTCGTTTTTTGTTTTTGTTGGGTTAGAACTGCTTCATCTAGGTTTTTATCAATTCGCTGATTGAGCAAGTGGAGAGCGTTCTCAACATCTGATTGAGGCAGCTGTTTTGGGTTAAATAAAATCCCGCTGATCATGATGGCAGCTTCATGTGCCAATTCACGTTTTCCAGGGTTGTTGGCGAGCCACTGGTCCCAATACTCAATATCTTCTGGCCGGGTGCGATTGACCCAATTAACGAAAGATTCATCCTGTAAAAAGTCCTCAATCTGAAAGTAATTGTCTTTTTCCATCAGTCGTTTAATCGGAATAGGTTTTGCTTGTAAATGGCCTATTTGTAATCACGTTCAACCTAATAGACCGGGATTTTAGGTTTTATAACCTCTTTTCGATCAAAAAATTTAAGAAAAGCTCCAAAGGGCTAAGAAAAGTAGGGAAAAGAAAGCTACAATGCGTTTTAATTTGGCATCCTTTCGTAGCGTTTTGATCGCCTTGTGTAGCGTGTTGGCGGTACCCTGATAGGTAATAGAAAGTACTTCGGCAATTTCCGAAATACTAAGGTTGTTATAATAGCGCAGGTAGATTACTTCTCTTTGTCGGTTCGGAAGATGGTGCAACATTTCCAGCAATACTTCCTTTTGGAAAGCCTCTACCTCCTGCTTGCTGATGATCTCATCTGCCGAGAAATGGATGTTGGGCTGCCATTGAGCCTCTTGATTTTTGAGCTTATTCTGTTTTCGTGATTTTTCGATTTGTCGAAGCAGTTGTCTTCGGTAAGCTTTAAATAGATAGGGTTTGATATTTTCTAGGTTGGCTAGCTGTTCTCTGTTGTCGTATAGATGAAGAAAGAAACTTTGGAGACTGTCTTCAATAAAGGAGATGTCACCATAGATTTTTAATCCATAATGGTAAAGTGGAGCGTAGTAGCTCCTGAACAAATTATCCAGTGCTTCTCGGCTGCCGTTCTTGAAGGCAATCCATAATGCTCTATCGGAATGGAAGGCTATGGCCATGTTTCTGGTTAAATGCAAGGAAATAATACCGAAGTATTCCTGCGCTCTCAAGAAAAATAGGTAGCGCCTCTATGCGTACTTTCCTGTGCTGTCCTGCGCTTTCCTGTCTTTTTTTAAAATTCTTGCCTTAAAAGGGTTATATCCACTGATAATTTGGGTCTATAAGGAATAAAAAAAATATTTGGTATGATTTCTTTTCCAAAGATCAATAAAAATTCTGGTACACCCAAGTATATACAAGTGACGGACTTCCTGCTTAAAGGAATCCAAACCCGCTCCATTGTCAACGGAGAACAGCTGCCTTCTTTGAATATGCTTTGCAATCATTTGGATATTTCTAAGGATACTGCTGAAAAAGCTTATCGCCATCTAAAGGAAAAAGAATTGATCAATGCGGTCCCCGGAAAAGGATATTTCATTAAGTCAGTCCGACCGTCTAGTCACCTGCATGTATTCTTACTAGTAAATCAGCTAAGCGAATGCAAACGAGAAACTTACGAGCATTTTGCAAGGGCATTAGGACCAGGCGTGAAGATAGATCTACAGGTATATCATAATGACTTTCAGTGCTTCGAAAAGTGCTTGGAGCAGCTGACGCCTAATTACTCTCACTACGTGATCACCACCCACTTTGATCGCAAGACCTACGCTGATCAATTTCGCTTGCAGCAGTTATTGAATAGCCTCCCTAAGGATAAACTCATTTTGCTGGATAAGAAGGTGGAGGGGATTAAAGGCGCCTACAATTCTATTTATCAGAATTTTGAAAAGGATATCTATCAAGGCCTGAAAAGTGCGGCAGACTTATTGGAAAAATATCAGGTGTTGAAGCTTATTTTTCCGGCCTACTCCTATCAAGCACGTGAGATTATCAATGGTTTTCAAAACTTCTGTCTGGAATTTGGATATCGAGGTAAATTGGTTCCTAAGGTGGCTAAGGATCAGATGGAAAAAGGAGATGTTTACATCTCTCTCTTGGAAGAGGATTTAGTCTCTGTGGTGCAAAGAATCAAAACTTCAGAATTTGAGGTTGGTAAAGAGGTAGGCTTGATTTCTTATCATGATAGTCCACTCAAAAGTGTATTACTCGATGGCATTACGGTGTTTACCACTGACTTTGCCGCCCTTGGCACCACCGCAGCGGAATTGGTACTAGCTAAGAAGTCGGGGCATTTTGAAAACCCATTCCGTTTGATCGTAAGAAACTCCTTGTAAATGAGGTCGTTTGGGTAGATATGATCAGTCTATAGTTGATAAGACTTCGACCCCTATCCGCTGCCAGGCTTTGGCCTAGCAGCGGATAGGGTAGAGCATGGAGAGCTTAATGTATTACTACTCTAACTTACGGACCAGCGTTAAAAACTCTTGTCTGTAGCCAAGCTGGTCTTTGCCAGTAGCTGTACTGGCTAGCTGCTGAATTTCCGCATAGGACCAATTGGCATAAGAGGAACCTTTTAGCAACAAGCCAAAGCCTGCTACCGAAGCGGCAAACCTAAAACTTTGTGAAGATTCAGACAGGGGTTTCACCTCCTTAAAAATGGGCATAGACAAAAGTTTACTTTTCTCTTCTTTTGGTGCTTTGAATCTTAGGTAGAGCATCCCTAATTCTTTGTTTGCGCTTGCTCTTTTTGTCACCATCTGGCGTTGATAAACGGAAGCTTCTCCAGGAGCCTTCCGAATTGATTTAGTGTGTAGTTCTAACTCATAAAGAGCGGTGACACTATGCCCCGCACCTAGTTCTCCAGCGTCTTTTTGATCGTTATCAAAATCGGACTTGTCTAGTAAGCGATTTTCATAGCCAACCAGGCGGTAAGATTTTACCAGCGCGGGATTGAATTCCACTTGAATCTTGACATCCCTGGCAATAGTATATAGGGTGCCGGTCAAGGATTTCACAAATACCTTTCTCGCCTCGCTTAGGTTATCAATGTAGGCATAATTGCCATCTCCTCGATTGGAAAGTAACTCCAACTTATTGTCTTTTAAATTCTCCATTCCAAACCCCAAGACACTGAGAAAAACGCCTTGACCTGCCTTCGCACTAATTAATTCTTCTAAATCGCTTTCGCTAGATGAACCAACATTAAAGTCTCCATCTGTAGCAATGATGACCCGATTATTTCCATCTTTCAGAAAGCTGGCTTGGGCCGTCTCATAGGCCAACTTGATACCTTCTCCGCCCGCTGTAGATCCCCCCGCCTCCAGGCGGTCCAAGGCACTCAATATGGTATCTTTCTGATCTCCCGAGGTAGGCGGAAGAATAAGCCCGGCAGCCCCCGAGTACACGGCAATGCTGACTTGGTCCTGCGGTCGTAATTGTTCTACCAGCAGTCTAAAGGCTTGCTTTACTAAAGGAAGCTTATTGGATGCATTCATAGAGCCAGAAACATCCAGAAGAAAAACAAGATTATTGGCTGGTGTTTCCTCCAAGGGGATCTCCTCTCCTTGAATGCCTATGTGGAGTAATTTGCGGTTTTCGTTCCACGGGCAATCGGAAACCTCCATGATGGTATTAAAGGGATCTTTTCCAGTAGGCCTTGGGTAGGCATAATCAAAGTAGTTGATCATTTCTTCAATCCGGATACTCCCCTTAGGAGGCTTATTCCCATTATTCAAGAATCTTCGGACGTTGCTGTAGGAGGCGTGATCGACATCGATAGAGAAGGTGGAAAAGGGTGCATCCCAAGGAGTTTGAGGGGATTGTTCCTCGGTGGCTCGGTATTCTTCTGTATTGTAAGGTTGCTGAGTCAATGGAACTCCTTGCTCAATTGGATCTGGGTAGATGCTTGCTGGGTTGAGATCATGTATATAGGACTGTGGGTTCCCTTTATTGCTAAGTCTTGATGGAATACCGGTGGCCACTATTGTCAGGTTTTCCTCGTAGGCAGTGGGGTCAAAGGAGACGATGGTGTCAAAACCAATATTTAAAGGCTTTAGCTTGATGTTCAGACTGGTGTCTCCTAGGATTTCAATGGAGAAACGCTCGTAGTTGGGATGGGATACAACAATTCCCTTTTCCCCTGCGAATAACTCCAATGTAAAGGAACCATCAGTTTCAGTTAAGGTGCCCTGCTGTGTCTCATGAATGAGAATGTGTGCAGAAACCAGTGGCGCATTGGTGCGCTGATCGGAAACGGTGCCCTTGACGATAGCTTGACTTACACTACTATGGCAATACCATAGCAGTATTAGCAGCATGCAATACTTTTTCATAAAGGTTAGTTTTAACAGATTCTGTAAAAGGAAAGGACGAAGAATGCTTTGAGTGAACGGGAGTAGTTTGCGCGTTTACCGGTCTGATAAACCGGGTTTACAGATTTGTTGTTGAGAGCAGATATTCTTGCCTTTCCAAGCTAGTATATCATTCTAACGTAAAATGACGGAAAAGAAACACACCGTAGCCTTTTTTATGAAAATCCCTGGTATCCAGCTTCCCCTTCCTCATAATATCCGTAATTTTCGGCCTGCTAAAAATATTGTCATGCTAAAGAAAACTACTCTTACTATAGCGGCGATCCTCATTAGTTTAAACCTCAAGGCCTGGTGGGATCCGGGGCATCTAGTAGTGGCTATGATTGCCTATCTGCAACTGGATGAACAAGCCAAGGAGGAGGTCGATGAATTGGTTAAAGTGCTACAGCGGGACTATCCCTATGTCAATCATTTTGCGGCTACCGGACCCTGGCCAGATGATCTTAAGGCAGAAGGCGTCCGTACCTTTGATACTTGGCATTACACCAACCTTCCTTACAATACCTCCGGAGTCGCCCTTAATCCGAATCCAATGGTCAATGTGGTTTGGGCCATCAATCAGATGGAAGATGTCCTTTTATCCCCCAAGGCCCGCCCAGTAGACAAGGCTCGACATTTGGCCTTTCTGGTGCACTTTGTGGGAGATATTCATCAGCCGTTACACTCTACAAGTGTGCACAATAACGATTTACCTGGGGGTAATTTAGGAGGTAACATCTATCCCTTGGATAGTCAGAGATGGCGTAACCTTCATGCCTTATGGGACTCCGGCTGTGGATACTTGGCCAACTATAATAATATTAATCCCTATGGCTCGCCAAAGGAAGCCTTGACAAAGGAGGAAATCGATCGCTTGTGGAAACTAGCGGAGGAGATTATTGCCCTAGCACCAAAGGAGGAGATTGTCGGTCTAGAATTAATGGACCCAGATTTTTGGGCATTGGAAAGTCATAAACTGGCGATTAAGTACGGTTATCAAGGGGTGAATGAGATTGATGAGAATGGTCGTGAGATATGGCTAAAGCCTAATATGGCTCCTTCTAGGTTGTACTTGAAAAACGGACAAGAAGTAGTTGTGAAGCGCCTGGCAACAGCCGGTTATCGCTTAGGCGCGATGCTAAATTCAGCTTTCGGAGAGTAGCCTGGGATCGATGCCTTTTTGGAAATCTTCGTAGAAATGGTCAAGATAATCGGCCGTTTTAAAATTGGACATGATATAGTGATATTCCTTGGCACTTTGTGTTTCCTCTGGAGTAGGTTCAATTCGATTTGTTTGCAGCGAACGCCTTGCGTATTGCCTGGCGTTTTCACCGGATACAAAGAAATGAGCTACCAGGCCGAGGTAATTGTTCATCGTCAAATAGTCGATATTGTCTCTGTCCATAATCTCTGCTAGTACATTGGTGGCAATCTGGTATTGGCCTTGTCTCAAGGCTAAGCGACCAATGTCAAACAATTTATCTGAGGAACGA
This sequence comes from Saprospiraceae bacterium, assembly GCA_013214355.1. Classification (GTDB taxonomy): domain Bacteria; phylum Bacteroidota; class Bacteroidia; order Chitinophagales; family Saprospiraceae; genus DT-111. The sequence continues at coordinate 40,540 of JABSSL010000023.1, forward strand.
GGAATTAGGGTGATTACGTTCAAGACCAAAGGCATCATATCCGCATAATCACGTTTCAAGGCAGCCAGAGCGATCTTTGTGGTACAGTCCTTGATTTTGCGGGTTTCATTGCCATAGAAAACCTCATTTTCTGGGGTATTGTAATCACTTAACTTCATCAGGATACCCTTGTAAATCGTCAGTACTTCAATCATATTATTCTTGCTGCCGGGCTCTACGGAGTTAGTCACAGCATTACATAAGGTATCGATGATGGAAATTAAGCCATCGCTATCAAAGTCGCTATTTCTCAAGTCCATCACGCACATCAGAATCTCTTCCAAAGCTTCAATAACATTGCGGGTTTCCGCTCCCCCCTTCGAATAAATACCCATGTATTGTAGATCTTCAAAGAAAGCGGGATCTAATTGTTCCGTCTTTTTGATGCCTTTAAGGAGTTTTACTTTAATCATTTGCACAATCCTCGCCCGGTAGCCCTGGGATTTGAACATATTAAAGAACAAGAAACCCAAGGTGGAACAAAGTAGGAGCCCAAATAATACCGTAACAATATCGCTGTTCTTGGCACCTAGGTCGATCCCCTCATGAATGTTAGAGATGTAGGATACTGCTACGATGGCTACTAGAATCACGGCCAAGAAACAGATTTGTACAATGATATTTTCGTTGTAGTTTTTTTTGCTCATCCGACGGAGGTCGTCGGGCATAAAGATCTGATTAACCAATATGGGGAGCCCCAGTAGGAATACAAAGACGGTGACCGAGATTTCGACGATGAGATTGATGTAATCGTTTTCCATACAAAAGGCTTTTAGGAAGACGATATGCCATTTTCCTGACTTACTTTTTTGATGAAATCCAATAGCGCCGTATGAGGCATGATGGCATTTTTACGCTGGTACTGGATGCTAGTCAGCTTCAGTTTTCCTAAATCAGCTTTGAGCTCATCATGGCGTTCCACCGTGAAGATGCCATAGCGATCAGGGCTAAGGTTTTGATTCACCTTCAGGGTAGGCTGCTGTTCATTTTCATCAAATATGCAACGGAGTAGTTCCAAGCCTAATCGGCTAGAGTTTACATTATTGCTTCTGCGTAGGGATTCGTGCTTAGTGCGCCAAGCTGGATCTTTACCTGGTGGAATCCGGATGTCTACAATGATTACATCATATCCTCTCTGATTGAGATAGTAGAAGGCTTCCGAAGCATTTGTAGCAATATCAAGATTGAATTGCCCATCTATGTAGACAGGACTTGTCAAATGGTATAAATCGTTGTCTGCGTTGTCTTCTATCCAAAGTACTTTTGCCGTCATAAAGAGGGTTTGGTTCGAGCTAATTTCAAGTTTACTCTAGTGATGAAAGGGTTGGAATAATCATCCTTGGCATTGCCTAAGGAAGGCTGGCTGCTAATGATCATATCTCCCTTGTGTTTTTCAATTACTTTCAAGCTGTCATATAGCCCCAGGCCAGTACCTGGGCGACGGCGGTCGCTGGAATTGATTCCGCGATAGCCGACCTTGTAAATAAGACCTTGCTGGATTTCTTCCTCGGTGATTGGGACACCCCAATTTTCGATTTGAATATACACCCAGTCCCGGTCAACTTTGCCATCTACAGCCACAAAAGCAATGGCGGGTGGCCTGCGCTCCCAGCTATATTTAATGGCATTGTGCAAAATATTAAGTAATGCACGTACTAGGTCATTTTCAAAGCCGTCAATGCGTACATCTCGGAGCTCTCGTAGGTTAGCTCTCAACTCGATATTACGCTTGGTGGCATACTCTCCCATATTCTTCACCACGCCAATCATAATATCATAAATATCAAGCGCTTCCAACTGTTCCGCCTGCTTGACACGAGTCAAAATATAGCTGCGAAGGTTGTTGACGACCGTCTCCATCTCCAACACTGTTTCCACTCCTCTTGAAAGGGTGACTAAGCTACAAAGCTTTAGTATGGAAGTCAACAATTGTCGGATTTCTTTTAATAGCTCTTTGGGGAAATGTCCTCTATCAATTTCGTTAATATCCTCTCGAATCTTGATTGATCCGTCCCTAACAATAGCTAAGTGTTGGACATTGAGTTGCGCGCCAATATCTCGAGCAATGAGCGATAAAATACGCTGTATTTGGTGCACCTGCTGTTCCTTGAAATAGTTTACCTCCTCGTTTTTAGCCCAGAATCTATCAAAGGCCTTTAGCAGCACTCCGATCTGTTGTTGCAGCAGTATGCTAACTTTCTCCTCGTCAAGCTGTCGTGTTTGTGGATTCTTTTCCTCCTTGGCGATGAAGGAGCGAATGACCGCATCCATGGTGTGTTTGGAGTGAATTAAAGTAGAGGAATAGGAATGTAATACCTTACCAAAATCAGTAGTCAGTTCATTGAGCTGCTGCTTGGTCTCCCAATAATCGGTGACATCTCTTTCCGCTCCAACTCGCCCAATGATATTGCCTTCTCGATCCTTTAGTAGGTTTATATGTACCTCTAGTTTTCTTTCTTCCCCTTTTTGATCTCTAATATTCACAATGTAATCCACCAAAAATTGACCGCGTTCATAGGTCTCAACCAACTCTTTCTCAAACTGCTCATACTCTTCGACGGAAGGGTGAAAATCCCTTACATCTCTACCTATTACTTCTACTGGATTGTCAAAGCCTAAGTGTTTGGCAAAGTGGTCATTGCAATACACCAGCTCGTGATCTCCTTGGCTATTTATCCGAACCTTATATAGGCCTATAGGCACATCTTTAAACAATCGGTTATAGCGATCCCCTTTGGAAATAGCAATCATGATGCAAAGTATCCCCACAATCTCATCTCCCGTTTCGTTCCAGATGGCTTTACTATGATCCCTAACGTGTCGTATCTCTCCGTTTATTTCTAAATCGAGTGTAGTGTTACGGAGCCACTTATCCTTGGGAAGATCATGCAGCTCTCGAATATGGTAATCTCTCTCGTCTAGATATACATAATAATCGCAGAGATTGGTAGTAGAAGATCCCTCATCAGGTAGCCCGAAAAGCAATCGACACTCTTCATTGTATTGAAGAAACTGTCCGTCCAAGGTAGTAAGAAAGACAGCGAAAGGTAGATCTTCGTAGCGCTGATATTCGGAGGCTGTCAGCTGTATGATATGTTGAAAGGAACTGTCGCTAGGCATTTTGGGTGGATTGTAGCAGGAAGTTAAAAAAAAATGTCCCAAGGATTGCTATCCATTTGTTAAATCGTTCAGAACTTTTGCTATAACCCCCAAGACCTACGCTGAACCGAGAGATATTATTTAAATTAAGGCCAGATTTAGAGGATGTATGCTCTGGCCCTAAAACTCATCAGAGCAGTAAAAAATAAAAACGATGTGTAACCAACGACAAGTACTTCTCGTGGCGATGCTATGGGTGTTGATTGCTAGTATGATGATAAGTCCAAATACCAGCTTTGCCCAGCAAAAGGCGGAAAGTTTTTTGGATCAGATTCTTCAACAGCGCCCCAGCCTTGCTCACCTTAAGGCGCATGATTTTCCAACTGATAAGACTCAATATTACCGGGATAAGCATTGGCTGGCCATCAATCCTAACCGAGCCAAGGAAGCCAAAAGTAGCACCCCCTTCCCGTTTACCACTGGAATGTATGATGTTATCTTCCTTGGTGTCGGCGAAAACGATGGTGCATCAGCCTATCAGGTGTGGGTGGATGGAGCGGAAATTGGAGCTTTTACCTGTGGGATGAGTAAGCATTCCTTTGAGGAAGGCGTCCTTTTTAGTGATCTCTGGGAAAATGTGGAGTTGAAAAAAAGAGCTAGCGTGCAGGTGCAAGCCAAGATCGGGAGTGCCGATGGACAAGAATATAGCCGTGGCCGATGGGCTGGTTTGATTTTCGCGCCGCAAGGAGAGGGAAGAGCCGTTTTGCAGCAAAGTAGAACCAAAGGGTTTCAACAAAATGTAAATTCCCCTGCGGTGGCAGCATCAACGGCTAGACCAAATCAAGACGGGCGTGATGGGGATGGTACCGTTAAGCTAGAAGGTGAGCTAAAGCAATGGCATAAGGTGACCTTGAGCATGGCTGGTCCTTTTGCCCAGGAAATGCAAGAGGAACCTAATCCCTTTTTGGATTACCGCATGACGGTTCAATTTACCCATGAATCTGGCTCCCCTTCTTACGAGGTCCCCGGGTATTTTGCTGCTGATGGAAATGCAGCTGAAACCAGTGCTAATGCTGGAAATATCTGGAGGGCTCACCTCTCACCAGATAAAGCCGGAAGATGGGATTATCAGGTGTCCTTTAGGAGTGGGAAAATGATTGCCCTGACTGAGGTCCCTTGGGCAAATACGTTAGCTACCTATCACAACAAAAAGGGTAGTTTTGAGGTGGAAGCTACAGATAAAGGGGGGCGAGATTTTCGAGCTAAAGGGAGACTAGAGTACGTTGGTAAACACTTTTTGCAATTTAAAGGAGAGGGTTCCTATTTCCTCAAGGCAGGGACAGATGCACCGGAGACTTTACTAGCTTATCAAGACTTTGATGATACCTACACCGCAAAAACTAAATTAAAGACCTGGTCCGCTCACGAGCAGGATTGGAAAATTGGTGATCCTACTTGGAAAGGCACAAAAGGGAAAGGACTTATTGGAGCCCTGAACTACTTGGCTGGGAAGGGGGCTAATGCCTTTTCTTTCCTTACTTACAATGCGGGGGGCGATGGCGATAATGTATGGCCCTTTGTAAAGCGAGAAACAAAATACAACTACGACTGCTCTAAACTAGATCAATGGCAAATCGTTTTTGATCATGCGCAAAGACTAGGCCTCTACCTCCATTTTAAGTTACAAGAAACGGAGAATGACGATCATACCCACGGTAAAAAGGCTAGTGTGCCAGCGTCACTCGATGGAGGAGAACTAGGGCCACAACGCAGGCTCTATCTACGTGAATTAATCGCCCGCTATGGCTATCTCTTGGCCTTGAATTGGAACTTAGGGGAGGAAAACACTCAGTCTAAGGAGCAGCGACAAGCTATGGCTGCTTACATCAAAAACGTGGATCCTTACGCACACAATATTGTCTTACATACCTTTCCAAGACAGCAAAACCAGGTCTACAATCCATTGCTGGGAGATGCATCTGTACTTACTGGGGTCTCTCTCCAAAATGATTGGAAAGCCACGCACCGCCTCACGCTACAATGGCGGCAGAAATCTGCGGAAGCTGGACGCCCCTGGGTGGTGGCCAATGATGAACAAGGATCGGCAAGCCAAGGAGTACCGCCAGATCCCGGCTATCAGGGCTATCAGGCCAATCAAATTGCCTACGACCTACACGATATCCGCAAGCAGGTGCTTTGGGGCAACTTTATGGCGGGTGGAGCTGGGGTGGAGTATTATTTCGGATACAAACTTCCGGAAAATGATCTCATTTGTGAAGACTTCAGAAGCCGGGATCAAACCTGGGATTATTGTCGTATAGCCCTGGATTTTTTTCATGACCTTTCCATCCCCTTTTGGGAAATGGAAAATCAAAACAAACTAATCGGCAATTCAGAGAATGGCAAAGAGAAAATGTGTTTGGCTAAAGAGGGAGAAATCTACCTTGTTTATCTTGCATATACCGAAACAACAGAGCTAGATCTCACCGGGGTAAGCGGAAAATTCTCAGTGGAGTGGTTCAATCCTCGCAAAGGTGGCGCACTTGGTCGTGGAAAGGTCAAGCGAATAAAAGGCGGGAAGGTGGTTTCCCTGGGGAAAGCGCCCCTAGAGCGAGAGCAGGATTGGATGGTCGTGGTCCGGAAGTGGAAGTGATAGTTGTCTTTATTGACGATGATACAGGTGAAACCGCTGGGTGCCGTCTATCACTTTGGTAAAATCAGGAGGCTCTAAATGGTCTTTTTCTCCATCGAGGATAAGGTAATCGTAGTCAAAACTACTCGTATCAATATTGATCTCGTACTTGCGGTAGAGGTAGCCAACTAATTGCGCTGTATAGGCTTTTGCACCTACGGTAGTACCTTCGGGAACAATGGCTCCGATTTTTTCAATATCAGGTAAACTTACCTTATCCCGATTTGAGATCGTGCCCACTTTTGTAATCGTAAAAATTATCCCTCCCACCAAGGCAAAAGATAAAACCAGCTGAATTTTTCTAAGTAGGCGCGGCTTCTCTTCCAGCGCCTGGAGGTATTTCATTACGATGGGCGCAGTAAGAGTAGCCATGGACAAGGCAAAAAATGGAATGGCCGGTAATAGGTAGTAGAATGACTGTTTGGGGGATATCATTAAAGGGAAAGAGGCTGAAACCCCAATTAAGGCATAGAATAAAGCGAGCCGAGTCGTCCGATTTATTTGGTACTTACCTTTCTGCCTGTAAGAAGCATAAAGCAATAAACCCGTTAGGATTAAGCTTGGTATGGAAACCTCAAATAGACGTTTAATAATATAGAATCGACTATCGCGATGATGATAGGTGGTACGCTCCGCATTAATGCTAGCAAATACCTGGCTATCTATATATTTTCCCAGGCCCTCTAAGGCCATAGCGTCAGTTAAGAGGATTATATAACTTATCACGAGCAGTGCTAGCAAGATCAACGACTTGAAGGTCATTTGTAAGAAGGAGGTAGAACGGAAAACTACCCAATGCAGAAATAGTAGGGCTAATGGAAAAAGACCGACTAGACCTTTGCATAAGGTAGCACCAACTAGCGCTAATCCTCCCAATCCCAAAAAGAATATAGATTGTGGCAAGCTTTGTTTTTCCATCGCCATCCAAAGGAAATAGGAAGAGGCAAGGGTAAAGACCCCCATGGTGGTTTCCAATACATTACCCGGGTAGAAGAAGTAGATGACCTCATTAAGCAACCAAAAGATTATAGGGAGTCGCCACAAAGCAGCCAAGGCGGAGTCCTGTTCAAATCCTTTTTTCCAAATTCGAACAATTAGCCAAGCAGATAATAAAAATATAGAGAATGCATAAAGCCGTTCTACAATAATACTCCCTCCAAGAACACTGAAGAAAAGGGATTGGATGCCAAATACTAAGGGAGGGTGTTCGTGAAAGGAAGGGAAAATAGTCGTTGTCAGTTGCGGCGTCCAAAAACTTCCGATGCCGTTGGCTAGATTTTTAGAGATGCAAGCGTACCAAATACCGTCATTGTACATACTTTTCTGAACAAAAAAGGGAGCAGCGCAAAAGAAAAAAAGGGTAAGCCCAAAGAGCAGTGTAAGTCGACTTTTTGCCATGTCATACAAGCTTAGCACTATACCTGTAGCTAGTAGCAAGCGCTAAAGGTTTTTAGCAGTTTTGTTGATAAAGACCATGAGATCAGCTACAAGTATAGAAAAAAGCTAGTACTTAGCCATTTTAAGGCTTAAGGAGTTTTTCTCTTCCGCAGGAGTAATTCTAGACCCGAACCTTTCGTTAAACTGTATGGTAGCCTACTTGGAGGAAGCAAGCTATAAATAAATATATCCACTAATCTTCTTAATTTTGGCATCGCAATTACCAAAGGGCTACTCCAAAACCTCCCAGAATCTCTTCGGCATGGGGATGGGAAGGTAGCTTTGGAATTGTCCCCCTGAATATAATCCTACCAATTCTTTGGAAAAGGTAGTCCATTATTGCAACAATACATGCGTTAAATGGTCAAAGAAGGGGGAGTGTAGAATTAATGGATGTGCTCATCCGTCGTCCTTTGCCCATTTGCAAGAGAAACAGTAAACCCTGGACCATGAACTTTAACAGATATCTACTTACACACAGCCTTTTCTTGATTTCCGTTCTTTTCACACCCTTACTTGCACAGACAACGTGGGTGGTTAATACCGTTGATGATAATGATGATGGGACCTGTGATGCCACCCATTGTAGCCTACGGGAAGCCATAGATGCCAGTAATGCAAATGCTGGGGCAGATATCATTACTTTTAATATTGGTGGAGCAGGCCCCTTTGTCATAGAACCGGTCACACCCCTACCTGTACTTACGGATCCACAGACCACAATTGATGGAACGACCCAGCCCGCCTATACCTTGGGGGATATTGTGATTGATGGTACCAATACCGCCCCTTTGTCACACGGTTTAAACCTAGCAGCGAGCAATACCGAGGTGTATGGAATGAAAGTGGTCAACTTTGATGAAAGTAATAATGCTGGGATTTTTGTGGCTGCCAATAACCAGTTGTCAGATATAGTGATAGGTGGCCCAGGCCGGGGAAACATCATTGGAGGGAGTCACCAAGGGATTTTTGTAAGCTTCATATCCGACTGTAATAACATTACTATTCAATCTAATTATATCGGTGTCGACCCTAGTGCGGGTATGGCCAACATTGGAAATACGATCAATGGCGTGGTGATTATGCAAGGGGTTTGTACCAATGTATTGATTGGAGGAGATGCGACCTTAGGGGAAGGAAACGTGATTGGATTCAATAGTGACGGTATTCGAATTAGGGTGGAAGGTGTAGTGGTACAAGGGAATGCCATTGGAACGGACCCTGCCGGCACGATGGACCTGGGGAATACAGGATTTGGTGTTAATCTAGATGATCAACCTGGAACACCAAATAACTGCCTCATTGGGGGGCCAGGAGAGGGACTAGGAAATTTGATTGCTTACAATAATGTAGGGATCTTTAAATTTCCTACTGGCACAGTCAACCGATTTCAGCGCAACGGATTTTTCTGTAATGGGGCAGGAATCCTTTATCAAAGTAGTACGACTAATGGAACGGCGCCTCCTGCCATCCTCTGCGTTAGCACCGGACTAGTAGAAGGTAAAGCAGCCCCGAATACAGTGGTGGAAGTGTTTCAGGTAGATAATGCAGATTGTCCTAACAATAATGCTTGTCAAGGGCGATTTTATTTAGGTGAAACAATAACGGATGCGAATGGCGATTGGTCGGTACCCATCGATTTGAATGTGGGGGATGTGGTCGGAGCTACGGCTACCGATCTGTCTGATAATACCTCGCCCTTTGGTAACTGTACCATTATTCAAAATGAATTGGTTGCTGTGGCTGAGAACCCTGGCCCATTTTGTTTTGGATCACCAATCGAATTGCAAGGAAGTGAGACTACCGGCCAAGCTGGCTTAACTTTCACTTGGACCGGCCCCAATAACTATACTTCCACAGGGCAAAGCCCCAATGATGCTACGGAGGCAGGTACCTACGTATTAGAAGTTACCGACAATACCTGTGGACGGTCTGTCGATTCGACGGTTGTTGAGGTCTTAGCTGCCATCACCTCGACTATTGGAGATGATCCATCCGAAATATTGTGTCCCACGGAATCTATTGTGATCAATGGGACAACTTATGATATCAATAATCCAACTGGAACGGAAAGTATGCCAGGGCAAGGGGGCGCATGTGATACCATCGTCACCGTACAGCTTCAATTCCATCCGGAAGCTCGAGGTACATTGAATCCCTCTGTTTGTGAAGGCCAATCTTTCTCCTTCAATGGAACCGATTATGATGCTGCTAACCCTTCCGGAACAGAGGTTTTGAGTGGTGCTGCTGCCAACGGCTGTGATAGTATTGTGGATGTCACCTTAACATTCATTCCTTCAGCTCAAGGTGTTTTCAATACTACCATCTGTCCTGGTGCAAGCCTGGTATTTAATGGCACAACTTATGATGAGAATAACCCTACCGGAGTGGAAACTTTAATGGGGCAAGCGGCTAACGGTTGTGATAGCGTAGTAACGGTGACCGTGGATTTCTTCCCCGTGGCTATGGGCGTATTTGAACCGGAAGTATGTGAAGGGCAAAGCATCACCTTTAACGGAACGGTATATGATGAAAACAATAATTCAGGAACAGAGACTTTAGTCGGTCAAGCGGTCAATGGCTGTGATAGCGTGGTAACGGTGACCCTTAGCTTTCTTCCTTCAGCTCAAGGTAACTTTGAAACAACCATCTGTGAGAATGAAAGTATTGTTTTTAATGGTACCACCTATGACATTAATAATACCACTGGCTCGGAAGTGCTAGCCGGGCAGGCCGCGAATGGCTGTGATAGTATTGTAGAAGTGAATATTAATTTTTTCCCTCCCGCTGTCGGTAACTTCACCACTACAATTTGTGAGACGGAAGAGATTGTATTTAACGGTACTACCTACGATATCAACAATAGCTCAGGTACGGAGATGTTAACGGGACAAGGGGCGAATGGCTGTGATAGTTTAGTCAATGTACAAATCAATTTCTTTCCACTGGCTCAAGGAAATCTAGACTTAACGATTTGTGAGACGGAAGATTTTACCTTTAACGGTACTATTTATAATATTAATAACCCCAGTGGTACGGAAACCTTAACGGGGCAAGCGGCCAATGGCTGTGATAGCTTGGTATCCGTAAACCTCAGCTTTTTCCCGCCGGCGACCGGTGACTTTGAGACCACGATCTGCGAAACGGATAATATCGTCTTTAATGGAACGATCTATGACATTAATAATGCTACTGGTACAGAGACGCTAGCTGGGCAGGCCGCGAATGGTTGTGACAGTATTGTTAATGTTCAGGTTAATTTCTTTCCGACAGCGATAGGGGACTTTGAGACTACGATTTGTGAAACCGGCAATATCGTCTTTAATGGAACAACCTATGATATCAATAATACTACTGGGACAGAGACCCTAGTAGGTCAGGCCGCCAATGGTTGTGATAGTATAGTGAATGTTCAGATCAATTTCTTTCCGCCTGCAGAGGGAAGTTTGGCAGTGACGATCTGCGAAGGGGAAAACTTCCTGTTTAATGGCACCACCTACGATGCCAATAATACCAGCGGTACGGAAACATTGGTAGGGCAATCTGCCAATGGCTGTGATAGTATCGTCACTGTAAATATTGACTTCTTTCCACCTGCTATCGGTGATTTCAATACAGAAATCTGCCCTGGCAGTAATATCGTGTTTAATGGTACCACTTACGATGAGAATAATACCAATGGAACAGAGATCCTGACTGGCCAATCTGTTAATGGTTGTGACAGTATAGTAAATGTAAGCATTACCTTTTCTGCTCCGGTTGTTTCCCTAATCGAAGAAACTTTTTGTTCGGGTGCTGTGCTGACCGTCAATGGTACCGATTATAACGAAAATAATCCCTCCGGAACAGAAGTACTCCCAGGGGCTGCCGCGAATGGTTGTGATAGTACGATACAGATCAACTTACAGTTCATTACCACGGTGGAAGTAGATCGAGTAGAGACCCTATGCCCTGGGGAATCCATCACGGTTAATGGAGTGATTTACGACGAGAATAATCCCTCGGGGACGGAGCTTATTCCTGGAGGCGGAGGAATCTGCGATAGCTTAATCACTGTCGATCTTTCCTTTTTTCCAGTGGCGACGGGCAATCTGAATCTAACGATTTGCCCAGATAGTGAGGTTAATATTAACGGTACGATCTACGATATCAATAATCCAAGTGGGGTAGAGACATTAGCTAATGCCAGCGTGAATGGCTGCGATTCTATCCTTAATGTGCAATTGACTTTTGAGGCCTTGACGGCTAATTTGAAGGCGTTCCCCCCAACCTGCTTTGGCGAAAGTAATGGTACGATTAATATAGAGTCACTAACGGGAGGTCAAGGACCATATCGAATTGCTCTAATGGATGGCAATTTTGAACCGGTTACGAGTCTTCCCTATAATTTTGGCTCGCTGCCAGCTGGTGACTATCAGGTGCGTATACGGGATGTCAATGATTGTGAGTTTACGCAAGCAGTTACCATTCCTACACCTGTAGACCTTCAAGTGAGTTTAGGCGAAGATGTATCGATCCGGTTGGGTGATAGTGTACAGTTGCAAGCCATCACTAACCTTGATGGCGTACAGGTATCCTGGGATCCTAGTATGGATTTGAGCTGTGCGGATTGCCTAGAGCCAATTGCCAAGCCATTAGCTACCACCATCTATACGGTCACCGTTAGTAATAATGGAGATTGTGCTACTTCCGATGATATTAGGATCATTGTTGATCCCGATCCACCTGTGTACATGGCTAATGCCTTTAGTCCCAATGGGGATGGTGTGAACGATTTCTTCACCGTCCAGGCCGATGGGATTTTACAAAACATCCAATACTTTGGCATATTCGATAGATGGGGAAATCTGATTTTTGAACGTAATAATTTTGCCCCAAATACCCAGGAAAATAGCTGGGACGGAACCTATCGATTACAAGAAGCTCCGGTAGGCGTCTATGTTTATTTCGTAGAAATCTTACAGCCTAATGGACGTCTATTCAAGATCACGGGTGATGTGCTCTTGAATAGATAGTTGCTTTAGTTAACCCGGCTAGACATCCGAAGTTTCCCTAAGGTCAGCTGCTGCCAAACTTCGGATGTCCTTCCTACCAACCAAGTCAGGCCCGAGACGCCCACGCCACGCCGGTGCTGAGCTCCGCCCACCAACTCACACCGCAAGCCACGCCCGCACAGATCACTTACAAATACGCCCGCAACGTAATCGAAATACGCTTCCCTCCATACTTCTTAAAATGTGGCACCTCATGCGTCCATCGCATATTCGTATCCCAAGGTACGACTACGACATCGCCGTGTCGAACGGTGAGATCCTTGTACCCTTTTTGTTTCCAAGGCCGCATGCGAAAGATTCTTTCCTGACCCACAGAAATAGTCACGGTCGGGCTGTCTGGGTGCAGGTCCCTCGTGTCGTCTCGGTGGGCACCAATGTAATGCGACTGTGCGCCATCATACCAGTTGAGTAAAAGGCCATTCAGTCGTGGATCGATATGTCTTTGCGACCAATCTAGGAAAGGCTGTAACTCAGCAGTGATCGCTATGGCGTTGTTCTTGGAGCCCGTATACCGATAATTCTTACCGTAGGCCTGTTGCCAGCGTGGAGTTTTAACCCATTTGCCATGCATCCGGATCTCGTGAAAGTCATCGGGATGGGAATCCCATAGAGCTTGAAAAGAAGCCTGATCCAAACGGAATAGCTCGACCCTGGATGAGAGATATATGAAATACCGATCATCCAAGGCGATTTCGTCAAAGAGCGTTTTATCCATGTAAGAGCATTTAGTTATACTTTAATGCGCTTTCCCTTTTTCTTGATGGATTTATACATTGCTTCTATCACTTTTACGTCTAGTAGACCTTCCTGTCCAGAAACCTCAGATTCTCCCCCTGTTTTGATCACCTGGGCAAAGTTGTCCATTTGAGCAGCCTGTTGGCGCATCATGGGGAAACTCATGGGTTTTCTATTGATATGACCAGCTAGGCCGCTGTAACTGTAAGATGGCTGTACTTCTGCGGTCCCTTTTTCCATACCTACATGCAATCTATTGGTGCCAAAAGCATAGGATGTAGTGCAGTTGGCAATGGCCCCACTAGGAAATTCCATCTCCCAGGTTACCGTCTCGTCAACTTCGGCAAATTTCACGGGGTCCGTCTTAAATTCCCGCGCAGTAACGGCTATGGGTTCCTCACCCGTTGCATAACGCGCGCCTTGGATGCAATAGACGCCCACGTCCATGATCGCGCCGCCCCCCGCTAAATTCCCGCGTAATCGCCATTGTGTGGGATCTCCGATTCGGAAGCCGAATTCAGCATTGACATACTTCACGGCTCCAAAAGTCTTCTCTTTTTGCATCTTAATGATCTCCATGTGGAAGGGATCAAAGTGCAGGCGATAGCCAATGGACAGTTTTACCTTATTGGCATCACAAGCAGCGATCATGGCTTCACATTCCTTTACAGACAAGGCCATCGGCTTTTCGCATATTACGTGTTTCCCCGCTTTAGCTGCTCGGATGGTGAATTCTGCGTGCATAGAATTGGGAAGCACCACGTAGACAATATCGATATCCTTGTTTTTGGCGATCTCATCAAAATTGTCATAGTTGTAAACATTCGCCGCTGGGATGCCATATTTTTCCATCCATTTGGCCTCCTTTTCTTTGGTTCCCGTCACAATACCAGCTAGATAACAATGTTCCGTTTCTTGTAAAGAAGGAGCCAGTTGATTAGTAGAATAATTGCCTAATCCAACTAATGCGATTCCCAATTTATTTTCTTTGCTGTTTTTGATGAAGGAGCTTCGGGCCAATAGTGAATTTCCAAAAGCGAATGCACTCAATCCAAGCGCGGAACGCTGGATAAATTGTCTCCTATTGTGCTGAAGTAAGAAAGAATCTCTTTTCATGTCGGTTTGCTTTGTTTTGTAGAAACAAAATACACAAACCCTAGCAAGATTCATTCTTAGAAAATTGAAAAAGTAACACTAGGATTCACTAAAGGGGGAACTACCTAGATTTCCTGATAGCTTACCTGTAGGAATAGCTTGTACTTGTAGCCATAATAATAAATAGAAAGCATAGATGCCTACTCCCATCGAGTTTTCAATGGTATTTTCCACCATAAACGAAGCGAGAATTATGATGTGAAAGCCGAGGAAAAGAGCATTCCCTAAAGAGGTGCCTGAAGGATCTAGGCCCGGGTTATGTTGTGGTGAGCCTCGTCCTTGTAGCAATACCCGATAAAGTGGATAACTTAAAGCAAATAAAAAGATGGCAAGTCCAATGAGTCCCGTTCCCGCATATACGGAGATGAATTGATTGTGTGGCATCCGTACCTGTTCTATTTCCGGATAGTCTTTCGCGTATCGAGCCTTGACTTCCTGGCGAAGGTTTCCAGCTCCTACCCCCACCAAAGGATGTTCATTCCCAATCTCCATTCCCATTCGCAAGGAGATGATTCGCCAGAGGTCCGAATAGTTGCCACTGAGCTTGTGTTCTCGAATCCAAAACTCATAGCGTACATAAGCCACCTTAGCTTGAAAGCTTGGAATCGTATAATAGGCAGTTAACGGTAAAATGGTTAAGCCTAAGCCTACCGCTAGTCCTACCCCGTATTTGCCAGTCTGCCAGGCATAGCGAATAGCTAACCCAAGAATGGCCAGATATAGGGCAACTAGGCCACTTCGCACGGAGAGCAGGTGGATCATCAAGAAAAGGAATATTCCCGCTCCCAAGATGGCTTTGGGCTCCCAATCATACCTAAACTTAAACTGTAAACGCCATAAATAGAAAGCGGCTAGATTACCTATCGCTAGTACGAGGCTAAAGCGGATGTGATTGCGTGGCGTAGGCATTGGGCGTCCTTGTTTCATCAAGGTGTTAATCTCCTCAAAATGTAGGAGGTAGTTAATGCCGATTCCGACACAGGTCACAGTGAGGGCAAAGACCAAGAAATATAGTAGACCCCAGTATTGCTTGAGAGACAAGGGCGGGAGTCCGCAAAATATAATGGGCAATACCAAGAAAGGGAGTTTCATCATCAGTCGATTGGACCAATAGTTCCAATCTTCCGTCATGATCCCGCTCAGGAATACAATCCAGAAGATCAGCGTGATGACTATATGTACCCGACTGCTAAAGAAGTTACGGAAGTATTGAAAGAAATTTGGATTGAATCGCAACCAGCCTTTAGCATTCCAATCAAGGGCAAAGGTGAAAAGTGCCGCCAAGCCGATCATGCCAACGGAGAGCAGAAAAGGAGAATAGATTAAGGCCGAGATAATCACTGCAAAAAAGAAAAGCATGAGATGATCTCGCTGAACTAACCGGAGTAATTTGACCATACTATCAACTAAAAGGAACCTATCTAACTAACGGATATGTTATAGTTGTATTGTTGCTTAAAAAGAGCCTAATTAGTTACCTTTGCATCTCTATTTGAAAATGCATTCAGCAAAGACTTCCCGCGATCATGTTTTTTCGGAGATATTAGAGCAACTAATTTGGTCTAAGGTACCGTAAAATTCAGGGAATCAAAATCGTTAATATGGCGGTCATCGAAACATTCGATAAAGTACAAGCAGTCATTGATGAGATCAATGCTAGTGAGCCGAAGACAACTGCTGACCTAGAGCAGTTTCGTATTCAATATTTGGGATCTAAAAATGTGATCAAGTCCTTGTTTGGATTGATCAAAGAAGTTCCTAATGAGCAGAAACGAGATTTTGGCCAATTGGTAAACAAAGCTAAAGCTACTGCTGAAACAAAGTTCGAAGCTCTAAAGACGGCTTTGGAGAGTGCTGCTGATGAAGCGCAGGCTGCAGATATTGATCTAAGTGCTCCTGGTGAACCGCAAGCCTTAGGAAGCCGACATCCGCTGACTACTACGATGAATCGCATTATCCGAATTTTTGAACGCATCGGGTTTGTGGTGGCAGAAGGACCTGAAATCGAGGATGATTGGCACAATTTCACCGCCATGAATACGCCAGAGGATCATCCCGCTAGAGATATGCAGGATACCTTCTATCTGCTTAACAATACAGAGATGTTGCTGCGAACTCATACCTCTTCGGTACAAGCGCGTACTATGACATCTCAAAAGCCACCGATTCGGATCATTGCTCCAGGTAGAGTATACCGAAATGAAACCATCTCTGCTCGTTCTCATGCGCAATTCCATCAGGTCGAAGGATTGTATATCGATGAGAATGTTTCTTTTGCAGATATGAAGCAAACCTTGCTTTATTTTGCTAAGGAAATGTACGGTCCAGATAAAGAAATTCGCTTGCGCCCTTCTTATTTCCCATTCACGGAACCTAGTGCTGAAATGGACGTGTATTGGGGATTGGAAACTGAAACCGACTATCGGATTACCAAAGGAACCGGCTGGTTGGAAATCTTAGGATGCGGTATGGTAGATCCAAATGTCTTGGAAAACTGCGGGATCGATCCGGAAAAATATACCGGATTCGCTTTCGGTATGGGCATTGAGCGCCAGGCGATGTTGTTATACGATGTAGGAGATATTCGATTATTCTTTGAAAATGATGTTCGATTCTTGAAGCAGTTCAAATCTGCTTTCTAGTATTACGAATACCAAAAAATATTCTGGGCAGTGATGAAGGGGCTTGCCTAACCATTCTTTTTCAGCCTCCGCATCTTCTTCTATTCCTAATGACGAAGCATCACAGTGGCCCAAGCAAAAGCTAACGCTATGTCAAAGCCTAGTATCCCAAAGGGCACCAGAGATTTCGGCCCAGAGGAGGTGATTAAGCGTAATTATATTTTTGATACCATTCGATCGGTATTTACCAAATATGCTTACCAGCCTATCGAAACCCCAACCATGGAGAACCTGTCTACTTTGACTGGGAAATATGGAGAAGAAGGGGATAAATTATTGTTCAAGGTATTGAATAATGGCGATTTCTTATCCAAGGCGAATGCAGAAGCCCTGGCCGAGAAGAATTCTGCCAAATTAGTGAGTTCCATCTCTAAGCGAGGACTACGGTATGACCTAACGGTGCCTTTCGCCCGCTTCGTAGTCATGCATCAGAACGACATTAGCTTTCCCTTCAAGCGCTACCAAATTCAAAGGGTGTGGCGAGCGGACCGACCACAGAAAGGGCGCTATCAGGAATTCTATCAATGTGATGTGGATGTGGTAGGTTCTAATTCATTGATGTACGAGGCGGAGCTCACACAAATCTATGACGAAGTTTTTGCAGCACTGAAGATTCCGGTGGAGATCAAGTTAAATAATCGTAAGATATTGGCAGGAATAGCAGATGTCGCAGGCATCTCTGATCAGTTTGTAGACATGACCGTGGCCATTGATAAGTTGGATAAAGTGGGTATGGACGGAGTGAAGAATGAGTTGTCGAAACGTGAAATTCCAGCTGCGGCCATAGCCAAGATCGAGGAAATTCTTCAAACAACGGCCTTAGCGGATTTGAAGGCTAAATTGTCAGCTAGCGAGGTGGGGATAAAGGGAGTGGAAGAGTTGGAGCAGGTATTTGACTACTTGTCGAGTAGCGATCTAAGCAATGAGGTACAATTTGATGTGACCTTAGCGAGAGGACTAAACTATTACACTGGGTGTATTTTTGAGGTAAAAGCGAAGAATGTGCAGATGGGGTCGATCGGAGGCGGAGGTCGCTATGATGATCTCACGGGGATCTTTGGCTTGAAAAATGTATCTGGAGTGGGAGTGTCTTTCGGGGCTGAGCGAATCTATGATGTCATGGAAGAACTGCAATTGTTCCCCGCTACTGCTGCTGACTCACTGAAGCTCTTATTCATTGCTTTTGATGCGGAAGCACATGCCTATGCTTTCCGTTGTCTGGGGAAGGTGCGTCAAGCTGGAATTACTGCCGATCTTTATCCGGAACCTACCAAGCTGAAGAAACAGATGAAATATGCCAATGATCGCCGAGCTCCATATGTAGTACTGATTGGAGGCAATGAAATGGAGAGCGGCTTGTTAACCTTTAAGAATATGGAGAGCGGAGAACAGACTTCAGTGGATTTGGAATCGATCATTGCACAACTTAGTTAAGCCAATAGCATGGAAGTAGCGACACAGCCAAAGTATAGCCAGATAGAGCAAGTCCAGCGCGATTTGCGTGAGGGTAAGCTCACTTGTGTGCAAGTGGTAGAATACTACTTGGATAGAATTGAAGCTAGCCGAGAATTAAATATCTATATAGAGGTTTATGCCGAAGAGGCGTTGGCTAAAGCTAAGGCTATTGATGAGCGACTGCAAGAAAATGCGGATGACTTAGGTCGTTTGTTTGGTGTGGTTGTATCGCTCAAAGATGTTCTGTGTTATAAGGATCATCAAGTCACTGGCGGTTCCAAGATTTTGACTGGTTTCACCTCTATGTTCTCTGCTACGGGTGTGGAAAGAGTAGTGGAGGAGGATGCTATTATCATTGGTCGGGTGAATTGCGATGAATTTGCCATGGGTTCTACTACAGAGAATTCTTACTACGGTCCTACGCGCAATGCAGCTGACCCAAGTCGAGTTCCAGGTGGTTCCTCAGGAGGTTCAGCGGTGGCCGTCCAGGCGGACACATGTTTGGTATCTCTGGGGACGGATACGGGGGGTTCAGTACGGCAGCCGGCTTCCTTTTGTGGGGTAGTAGGTTTCAAGCCGACTTATGGCCGGATTTCTCGCTATGGCTTATTGGCTTATGGATCTTCCTTTGATCAACTGGGCGTCTTGGCGCAAAGCGTTTCTGATACGGCCTTGTTTCTAGAGATCATGGCTGGTCCCGATGAGTTTGACAGCACAGCCAGTCAACGAGCGGTAGAGCCTTATGCTTCCAATCTTTCCTTTGAGCGCAAGGCGAAGATTGCCTACTTTGGTTCAGCCCTCGATCACCCTAGCCTTGATCCGGGGGTTCGTCAAGTTTGCCAGGGATTGATCGATCAATTGCGTACCGAAGGACATACGGTCGAAGCAGTGGACTTTGACTATCTGGATTATATCATTCCCGCCTACTATGTACTGACAACGGCGGAGGCTTCCTCCAATCTCTCTCGCTACGATGGGATTCGCTATGGTTACCGCAGTGCTAATGCGACCAATTTGATGGAGACGTATAAGAAATCTCGAACAGAGGGTTTTGGGACTGAAGTGAAGCGCCGCATTATGCTAGGTACCTTTGTGCTTAGCGCAGGCTATTATGATGCCTATTATACTAAAGCCCAGAAAGCAAGGAAGCTTATTCAAGAAAAGACCTTCGAGATCTTCGAAGCATACGATTTTATCCTGCTACCCGCCGCACCAGGTCCAGCCTGGCATTTGGGCGACAATGTAGATGATCCAGTTGCCATGTATCTGGCGGATATTTTTACGGTGCAAGCCAATATGGTGGGTATACCGGCGATCTGCTTGCCCGCCGGAACACATCCTGAGGAGGGGTTACCCGTGGGCGTACAATTTATGGCCAACCGATTCCAGGAGGCTGACTTATTGGCTTTCAGTCAGAAGGTCATGGACGCATTTCCAAAGTCGTAGCTTGCTGCAGCAAGCCATGAAAATGATGCACTCCTTTCTCTCTCCTGGGAGAAAATCTCCCTGTCTTATAGAACCTAGAACGCAGTCCCTTCTGTACCGCTTCCACTACAAATTCATCTTCTCTTTCTACTTTATCCGTTAAAGCAGCAGCGTCCATTTCCAAGAATTTCTTTTCATCGTATAAATAGGTGATAAATGAGATTCTGCTCAAGGAAGGATTCAATGGGCGCACCACATTAATCGAAAGGCCCCACGGATAGAAATTGAGCATGAGATTAGGATAGATCCAATAGTAAAAGGCGGTGATCTTCTTGCCGTAGTCTGGATGCGCTGCCGGAAGGTCAAAGTGCTCCCCCTCGACGCTGGAATAACCAATTTGGAGATTCATGTGCGGGAAGATTTCCGTGTCATAGGCCCCGTAGTCGAGCATCTGATTCAGTTGATGATGAACAAAGGGGATGTGAAAACCTTCGAGGTAATTATCGCAATATAATGCCCAATGCGCATGTACCATGTATTCCGTAGAATATTCAGGCGCGTAACGGAAGTGTTCTAAGGGAAGGAAGGACAACCTTCGGTCTAGTTCCTGTGTTATTTCGGCCCAGTCTATCTTAGGATCAAGACTAGTAAAGAGAAATTGCCGCCATCTTTTCAGCGGAAGTTCATGTAGATGGTCACAAGGTCGGGGAAAGTTTTCCGCATCCTTGAACTCGGGCATAAACTCCATCTTCCCTGCTAGGTTGAAACGCCTGCCATGATAACCGCAGGTAATCTTCCGGTCCTTGGAGGGATGTTGGGCTAATAGGAAACCGCGATGCGTACAGACATTGCTGAGGCAATGCAATTGACCTTCTGCATCTTTGGTCAATAGCAGAGGCTCGTCCAGGTATTTGTCGAGTAAGGTGATGGGGTAGGTGGTTTCTTGTCCTCCAAAGAATTGTTGCTGATCTCCCAGGTATTGCCAACTGGGGGCAAAGACCTTCTCTTTCATGGCTTCCCAGAGGTGCGTGTCACTGTAGAAATCAGCAGGTAAAGTCTCGGATTGGCTGATGTTTTGCTTAACGGTGTTTAATTGCATAGGTGCTAACGTGAATGGTTAGAGAAGAACATTTGACTACTAGCCAAGATAATTTTTCCCAGAATTTTCTCCGCCATTTTCAAAGGCAATTCTCCGCTTTTGTTTAGGATGGTCTTGCAACCTTGGTGCTTTAGGAGATAGTACTTAATCGGTAATTGATGATATAATTTATTCCTGATCTCCTAGGAAGTGTAAATCTTGGCTATTTTAGAAGCCCTAGGATTTCTTACGCCTTTACTATTGGCTTGCAAACTCCACTAAAAATGAAATTATCATCCGCCTTTATTTGCCTCAGTGTATTCTTGCTAGGTTATGGCTGTACATCCAACCAAGCGACAGAACCGACGAAGCGTCCGCCCAACATTATCATCATGCTGGCAGATGACCAAGGCTGGGGAGACCTCAGTCATAGTGGCAACACGGACCTCAGTACACCAAATATCGACGCTCTAGCTGCGAATGGAGTAAGCTTTGATCGATTTTATGTCAACCCGGTTTGTTCGCCAACACGAGCAGAGTTTCTTACGGGCCGCTATCATACTAGGGGCGGGGTATATTCCACTTCGGCGGGTGGCGAGCGATTGGATTTGGATGAAACGACCATCGCCGAAGTATTCCAAAGGGCGGGTTATCATACAGCCGCTTTTGGTAAGTGGCATAACGGTATGCAGGGACCGTATCACCCGAATGCTAGAGGATTTGATGAGTTTTATGGTTTTTGCTCTGGTCATTGGGGAAATTACTTTAGTCCAATGCTGGAGCATAATGGAGTGATTACGAAAGGGGAGGGGTTCTTGGTGGATGACTTAACGAATAGAGCCATGGACTTTATGGAAAAACACCAGGAGGATCCCTTTTTCGTTTACCTTCCTTACAACACTCCTCATAGTCCCATGCAGGTGCCCGCTTCCTTTTGGGAGAAATTTGCGGCTAAATCTTTAGAAAGGCATAGCTCAGATATTAGTAAAGAGGATTCTTTGCATATGAAAGCGGCCTTAGCGATGTGTGAAAACATTGACTGGAATGTTGGGCGCTTGATGGAAAAACTCGAGACGCTGAACCTTACTGAAGAAACGATTGTGATCTACTTTTCGGATAACGGTCCTAATGGCTGGAGATGGAATGGCGGCATGAAAGGACGTAAGGGATCAACGGATGAAGGAGGTGTTAGATCCCCATTTTTCTTGCAGTGGAAGGATAAGATTAAATCCAATCGAGAAATAGCTCAGATTGCGGCCGGCATAGATCTACTCCCAACTCTAGCAGATTTAGCCAATATTGAGGTAGAAACCAATAAGCCGGTGGATGGGGTTAGCCTTGCTCCACTTTTGCTTGAGGAAGTCCCTACCTGGTCAGATCGGATGATATTCAGTCATTGGAGGGGGAATGTCAGCGTAAGAAATCAAGGCTTTCGTTTAGACAAGGACGATCAATTATTTGATATGGTCAAGGATCCCGGACAATCGCAAGATGTAAGCGAGTCCAAGGCCGCCGTATTTACAGAATTAAAGGCCGCTAAGGAAAAGTGGATGGCTGAGGTAATGGCAGAACTGAATCCTGAAGAGGATAGACCCTTTTTAATTGGAGACCCGAATTTTGAATGGACCCAAATCCCCGCCAGAGATGGGGTGGCGCATGGAAACATAAAACGATCTAACCGATGGCCCAACTGTAGTTTCTTCACCAATTGGGTATCACCTGATGATAAAATCTCCTGGGAAGTAGAGGTGATGGAAGAAGGCGACTTTGAAGTAATCGTCTACTACACTTGCTCGGCTGATGATGTCGGTTCTAGTTTTGAACTCAGCTTCTTGGATCAGTCTGTGGCAGGGAAGATTGAGGAGGCCCATGACCCACCCTTAATGGGAATGGAGCATGACTATGTGGAACGGCAAGAATCTTATGTAAAGGACTTCAAACCTTTATCTATTGGGCAGGTCCATTTGCCAAAAGGACCGGGAGAATTGACTTTACAGGCCACCGATATTTCTGGTGAGCAAGTAATGGATTTTCGGTTGATGATGTTGCGAAGAGTGCAAGAGGGGGGATGATTAGGTGAGTTGTACGCGTTAAGTTATTCGCCAAAAATCATATATCCTGCCAGGATCAACAGCATAACTAAGCCAATTAGGGCTAATAACTAATCGACAATTCTACCCGGGTGCCAGCGGCTTCTCCTTTTTCATCCACGAGATCTTCGATATGAACAGAGGCATCTGTCTCATAAATCTTATTGATGGTTTGCAAGCGCTCGTTGGTGATATTCATCGCCATGGATTTTCGGCGCGGATTTGGAGTTTCCATACTTGCCGCTTTACTTCTTCCCACGCCATTGTCTTCTATCGTGCACTTCAGATAGCCATTGTCTTTGGCGAAGGAAAGCGTGATCTTCCCGGGCCCTCCTTTGTGCCGAAGGCCATGCCAAATCCCATTTTCAACATAAGGCTGGATAAGCATGGGAGGGATATCGATGTCATCGGGATCAAGGGCCTGATCTATGTTTACTTCATACTCTACTTCGTTGTTGAAGCGGAGGCTTTCCATCTCCATATATAGTTTCAGGGCTTCTATTTCATCTTTCAAATTGACAAGATGCGACCTTGAATTTTGTAGGATCAGGCGCATGAGCCTAGAAAAGCCATTGAGGTATTCGGAGGCTTTGACGGTCTCATTTTGTATAATATAGTTCTCAATAGAATTGAGGGAATTGAAAATGAAGTGTGGATTCATCTGGGCGCGAAGGGCGGTAAGTTCCATATCCGCCACCTTCTTTTCGTAGTCCCCTTTTAGTTTAACCTGCCTGAGTCGATATTGGTAAAAGGCAAACGCCCCGCCGACTATCATCAAGGCTGCTAAGATCTTAAACCAAAGTTGCTGATACCATGGTGTACCGACAAAAACCTCAATTACAAGTGGATCCGGAGACCAATTGCCGTCGTTATTGGCTACAGCGACTTGGAGGGTGTATTCCCCTCCTTTTACATTGGTATAGGCAGCGTAGTTACGTTGACCCGAATAAATCCAGTCCTCATCTACACCTATTAATTGATAGCGAAATTGATACTTTTCGGGGTGGGTATAACCAATAGCCGAAAAGTCGAACGAGAAATAATTCTGCCAAGGCTCCAGCTCGATTCGAGCCAGACTCAGCAGACTTGAATCGGTTTGAAATTCATTGTTGTATACTTTGAAGGAGGTCAGGTAGGGCTTGGGCTGTTCCTTACTACCTTGTAGCGTCCGGGGATTGTAGATGCTGAAGCCCTTACGAAATGCTACGGCCATTTTTCCAGACTGCAGATTAATGATCCGATTTACGGTGACGACTTTGAGCTCTTCATCCAGCCATTGTAGTCCCTCTAGGTCATTATAAAGCTCAATGGTCTTTTCTTCCGGATCGTATTTGAAAAGCCCATCTGTTGCTAGACTCCACAGCTTATCATCCTGATCGATCACAAGTCGCGAAAAACCAGAGAAATCTCGAAATACCCCTTTGGTAACTTTGATTTCGTCCGCCCTAACTGCTGCTATCGGATCCATCTTATAGATAATCCCTTTTTCGGGCTGTGAAGGATCAATTTTTCCCAGTTTCCCATCCAATTTAGAGCTCACCCAGATAAAGCCCTTGGAGTCGGGTGCAAACTGATCAACCATCTCAAACGTATTCTCGGTCTCTTTCCCTTCCTCCGTCAGAAAGTGCAAAAAGGAATTACTAGCCTTCAGCCATACGCTAAATCCACCACAATTGGAAAGCCAAATATTTTGGTTATCGTCTTCATAGAAATCAAAACGAAAGCCTGCTTTTTTACAGGGAGAAAATTCGTCGTACAGATTCGTCGTCTCATTGGTTTTGAGATCTACCCGAATAATCCCCAATTGTCGACTGCCTAGCCATACCCGATGATCGGAGTCCACAAAGAAATTCATCCATCTGGGATTTTCCGGAAGGTTCTGTGAAATTGGGTGCAGGACCATTTGAGTTCCGTCCGGACTTAGGGTATAAACATGCTTATTCTCTAAAATAAGTAGTTCGCCGGTGGGCGTATAGGCTAAATCAGTTCCGAGAAAGGCGGCTTTACCATAATCCGGCGGGGGTGGGATCAATAGCCATTCTTTTGTGTTCTGATCAAATCGATAGATTCCATCTCCTTGCGAGACATTTAGGTAGATGTATCTGCCATCGGGAGATTCGATGATAAACTGTGTGATCAGGGGACGAGGTTCTAAGTCTTTCTTAAAAAAGAAATTTTGAAACTGTGTGGTTAAGGTGTCATAAACCCTGACACCTAAGGTATTGACTGACCAAATCCGATTTTGCTTGTCAATGTGGTCAATCTGATATTTTCTACTTTTTGAGGGATCATTTAACCATGGATAGGAAATGCTTCCATCTGCGGGATTAAGAATGGCGATTCCCTTGCCACAACTCAGATACAATAGCCCGTCAGCGCGACGAAAGATCCAACCAATATTCCATCCTTTTGCCAGTGTAATGGTATTGACTACCTTTCTTTCTTTTGGATCAAAAACACGAATCTGTGATCCTCCTTCATGTAGGTACAGTTGGCCGTCAAAAGGAAAAATCTGATTAAGTCCTTCTAAGTCGGGATAGTCATAATCAAATTCTTCACTGACCTTATTAAAGGTAAAGAAGCGGAAGGTGGAACCGATCCAGATAAGTGAGTCATTTTCAGGGTCCAACTCAACCCTTCTGATGACGTCGGCTGCGGACCCTTTTGTTTCACCAGATTGCTGATCCAGAGAGGTGCGCGGGTAGAAGCGCTTGAAGTTGTCCTTTTCGCGATCATATAGGCAGAGTACATCTGAGCCTGATGAAATCCAAGCGTCTCCTGTTCTATCGACGTGAACCCAATTGATAAAATTATTTAATAGGGAGTTAGAGTCGACTTCGCTTTTTTGATAATTTCTGAAACTATTTTTGCTAGGATCATAAACGCTCAATCCTTTGAATGTGCCTACCCAGACCTCCCCATTGGTTGGGTGAGCGGCTACGGAGGCTATCGTGTTGCTTAGGATTGCGGTAGAGTCTTCCGATTGGGATTGATAGGTGTAAAGTTGGTTACCATCGAATCTGACTAATCCCTCATAGCTGCCAATCCAGGCAAAGCCATTGGCGTCAATATCAAAACCTCGTAGATAATGATTAGGTAGCCCATTTTCAGCTCGAATCACCTTACTTGGTCGATCGAAATCATGTTGGGCTAGAAGGTTGGCAGTAATACTTAGTGTGACGGCGAATAAACACAGCACCCTTAAACCAAAGACGTTCATCGGCATTGGTGTTTCATCTTTCCGCAATATACCTAGGACAATGGGCTTATCAAAATCTATTGATCAGGAAGGGAATTTGAAGGCGGTGGATTATCGGAAAAAGTGAGGGATAGAAGCAACTCATCCATCCCTCACCTTTAAAGCAAGTGTGAATACCTAAACGATTAAGTCGCCCTGCTCTTGTTCAACGACTATTTCTTTCACGGCCCTTTCTAGGTCTCTCTTATCCACCCAATTACCGGTTCTCAGCCAGTGCATAGCACGTTTGATGGTACTGTTGCCAGATAGGAGGAGCGGTAAGAGGAACAGGGTAAGGAAGGTAGCGAACCCAATGCCGTAGGCCACCGAGATGGCCATTGGAATCAAGAACTGGGCTGAAAACCCAGGTTCGAAGATTAAAGGTGCCAAGCCAGCAATGGTAGTGATTGACGTCAAAAAGATGGCTCTAAATCGTTGCTTCCCGGCTTCAAATAAAGCTTCATTAAAGGACAACCCTGATTTTAGCAGGTTGTTGAATTTCTTAATGAGTACTAGGCCATCATTCACCAAAATTCCAATCAGCGCCACAATTCCTAAGAACGATAATACATTGATGCTCATGCCATGTATCCAGTGTCCCCAAGCCACGCCAACTAAGCTGAACGGGATCAGGATAAATAGCATAAGCGGCTGAGTATAGGACCGGAAGGTAAAGGCGATAATGGCGTACATGAGAAGTAAAATAGCGGGGAGTACTCTACCCATAGATTCTCCAATCTGCCCCGCCTCACGGTTTTGGCCTTCGTATAGTGCAGTTACGCTTGGGTACTTGCTCAAAATATCAGGCATGACGTTGTCTCGTACAAAGCCCACGAGTTCTGCTGCACTATCGCTGATGTTCTTCTGTTCCGCTTCTACTCGGATCTCTCTCTTCCCCTCGAGGTGATTGATGGTTACTTCTCCACGGCGAATCTCATAGTTGGCAATTTCCGATAGGGGAACGCGATTCCTAGAAGGCGTTACAATCCACATATCATCCAGATTGCGAATAGAGTTACGATCCTTCCGATCATATCTTACCCACACCCGAATTTCATCCCGACCGCGCTGAAAACGTTGTACGGCAGCCCCAAAGAATCCACTTCGCACCTGTCCCATGACGTCATTCAAGCTTAGTCCCAATAGATATGCATTGTCCTTCAGTCTTAAGTTGATCTCTTTGATACCAGAAGGGTCATTGTCAGAGATATCTTTTAACTCTGGCATATTGATCAGGGCTGCCTTGAGCTCTTCTTTGGCAGCTTTGATCTCCTGAATGTTATTACTTACCAGCGAGATGGATACGGGTTTGCCACCGAAGCTGGTCCCTGATCCAAATTCCAAGGTTTCTGTCCCATAGACTGTTCCAACGGCTTCAGCCACGGCATTTGCTACTTTGGAGGCGTTGATGGTACCTCGCTCTTCTTCCGGTAGAAGATTTAGGGTCAGCACTGCTGCCGATGTGCTGCCGCCAACACCCTGGGAGGCACCCGGAGGGCCAGCCTGTTGCCCGCTAGAGGTCCCAATTCGGCGGATGGAGTTGGTGATTACACTTTTACCATTTTCCAATTCTTTAGAGAGTTCTTCATTAGCTACCCACGCTTTTTCTTCGATCATACTAATGATGGAATCCGTGATGGCTTCACTAGTGCCTTGGGGCATGGTTAGGCTGATATTAACTTGATCACTCTCTACAGGGGGGAAGAAACTGAATTTGATTACCCCTCCGGCAAAGGCTCCAATGGTGATAATGAACAGTGCAATGGGGATAGAGTAGCCTAAGATCTTATTGTCCAAAAAGAACCGTAAAGCCGGAGCGTATAAGCGATCTCGCATCCACAGCATGGCCTGTTCCGCCCAGCGATTCAATAGGAAGGTTTGCGTTCCTTTTCTTAAGGCTCTCGAGTGGGCAATGTGTGCAGGGAGGATTAAAAACGCCTCAATCAAGGAGATGGATAAGATAATGATCAGGACTTTTGATATCTCCCCGAAGAAGTTTCCAAGGTTACCCGGTAGGAAAAAGAAGGTGGTGAAAGCGACCATAGTGGTCAGAATAGCCGATAGAATGGGAGGAATTACCTCCAAAGTGCCGTCAATAGCAGCACGAATCGGATGCTTTCCATTTTCATAATGATAGTAGATGTTCTCACCAATCACAATACCATCATCGACCAGAATTCCGATCACCAAGATCATCCCAAAGAGGGAAATTACGTTAATGGTCATGAAGGTGGGAGCGAAAATGAAAAGCCCGAAAAAGGATATCGGTAGACCGACGGCCACCCAAAGGGCGATACTGGGTTTTAGGAATAGTCCTAGCAGTATTAAGACCAAAAGGATACCTAAACCTCCATTTTCGATCAATATATCCAGACGTTGTTCAAGTGCTACGGTGGTATCCCTGGCTACGGTCAAGGATACATTATCATATTGCTGATTGAATTTCTCTATGTAGGCCCGAGTCTGCTCGGTGGCTTCTATGATATCTTCATTGTTGGTGGTGGATACGGTTATCTGAATGGCTAATTCGTCATCCATAAATAAACGATCGGGACTTTCTGACCAGCGGTCTCGTACAGTGGCTACATCTTTCAGTCGAATGATATTGCCATTGGACTCAGCTTTGACTACAATGAAATCCAATTCATCACCATAATACGACCGATTATTAGCGCGGATCAGATATTCTTCATCAAGCGTCTTGATATTACCTCCCGTCGTGAGAATATTCGCATTGGAAACGGCTCGAGCTACTTCAGTGAAGGTAAGATCGTAGGCGCGAAGATCAGTCTCTCGTACTGCTATCTCAATTTCCTCGGCAGGAAATCCCTTTAGCCCGACTTGTGATATTCCGGGAGTCGACCTCAAATCTGTCTCGATATCGCGAGCGATTTGTTTTAAAGTCTTCAAGTTTACCCCTTCACCACTCAACGTAAAACTGATCGCTTCGTTGATGATCTCCAATTTAGAAATCACCGGTGGCTCCATTTCTGGCGGGAAAGAAGGTACCCGATCTACGGCATTCTTCACATCTGCTAAAAGCACATCAATATCCGCATCACGCAGGCCTTCGACGGTAATACTGGCGCTGTTTTCTCGACTCGCAGAGGTGACCCGATCAATCCCAACTAGGCCTCTCAAGTTATCTTCTATTTTCAGTACGACTCCTTCTTCAATCTCTCCTGGGGAAGCGCCTGGATAGGTGATGGCGATCGTAATGATATTGGTATCAGCTAGCGGAAAGAAAGAAGATTTGGTATTGGTCAAGCCCATGATGCCAAAGAGGATCAGTACCGCCATCAAGACGTTAACCGCTACTGTATATTTTATAAAGAAGGTAATTAGTTTCTTCATCGCTCTCGTTTATGATTCTTAGACTTTACTGGAAAGCCTATTTTAGCAAACTCACTCGCATTCCTTTGTGGGCACCAGGGACGGGCTTTGCCATGATTTGGGTTCCGTC
The DNA here is from genome assembly GCA_013214355.1 of Saprospiraceae bacterium. Taxonomy (GTDB): domain Bacteria; phylum Bacteroidota; class Bacteroidia; order Chitinophagales; family Saprospiraceae; genus DT-111. Next base: position 70,181 of record JABSSL010000023.1, read on the forward strand.
TGTAAGCCCTTTAACGACCACGGTTGATTCCTTGAAAAAGATAGGCGAGACCTGTGCAACATCCAATACACTATCTCTAATCACATAGAGTTTATTCTCATCGAAAATAAGCTTTCGATCGAGTTCATACGTGTCTTCTTCCTCCTTGGCTACAAGATCAGCTTCCAAATACATGCCTTCCTTCAGCGATGCGTCCGAGACTTGAATAAATACTTTGATCGTTTGAGAGGCTTGGTTTACTTTTCCATTCACCCGGATTACTCTCCCCATCCAAGAATTTGTTCGTTCTAGGTTGTGTAATTCCACTGATTTGCCTACCGCCAGGAGATCTTGGTAGGTGACATTGATATCCACTTCCATTTCATACACTCCTGTACTAATGAATTCTCCCAGTTTTTGCCCGTTGCGTACTAGTGCACCAGGGTTGACGAGGGCTTCCGTCAAGACGCCATTGAATGGGGCGCGAATCACGTACTTATCTAATCTTTCTTCTAGATTACTGATATTGTAAAAACTAGTGAAGATGCCTTTACTACTCAAAAAGAGTTTTTCCTTTTCGGATGTTGGTTTAGGAAAGTCTTGCAATGGCTTTTCTACATCAAATGCGGTGATGTAGGCCTCCCATTGAGGGGTAGCATCCGGGTAGTCGAGCCGTAGGTCGGGCATGAACAGAACGATCTGGTTGTACAGGTTACTTTTCTGAGCCTTGATATTGGCCTTGAACTCGTCGCTATCAATCAATAGCAGGGTTTGTCCACGTCCATATGGGCTTCCTGGTTTGAACTCTCTTGCACTGGATTTGAAAATACCGGATACCTCTGAATAGATATCCACTTTGTTCTTCGCTACCAAGTTGCCACTAGTTTTTAAAGTGATAGGTGTACTAGTATTTTGCACTGTTTCTATCGAAACTGGCAAGACGATCTTGTTCTCTACGGGCTTCGGTTGATTTCGAGAGGCAGCTATCTGTCGTGCTGCAAATACGGCACCAACGATGAGTAGCAAGCCGATTATCGAAGTAATAACTTTTCTCATAAGATCAGTTAAATAGTGAGATTAGATTGTATTTTTTGTAATGTTTGAATAGTCGTTTGTAGGTCCGCTTTATCTAGACCTTGCTGCATCTCCATCATCAATTCTTGCATAACAGGAAAGGTAGATTGAAGTTGCTGTTTTCCTTCTTTAGTGAGGTAAACTCGGTTGATGCGTTTGTCGACTTGATCGGGTACTCGGGTGACCAACTGCTTTTTCTCTAGGGTAGAAATGAGCCGTGTTAAGGAGGCTTTGTGTCGCTCAGTGACGATGGCTAAATCTTGCTGAGGGCGTCCATCCTCCTCGTGTAGTATTTTGAGTATGATCATTTGTTGAAGGCTGAGATCCATACCATTCCGCTTCAGGCGATCACCAATAAAGATGGCCATCATCTTGGCTGTTTTGCCAATCCACGGTAACACACTTTCTTCCATTTCAGGGATCTTCATACAACAAGTTGTGATAGCATGAACCCCTTCATGCTAAATAGTTGCATGTACAACGACTTGAACTCAGCCTTTGTTCAAGTGCAGTTGAAATATTTTGACTTAAAGTAGGAATGAACTGGATCGACCCAATGCTTATGCTGTTTTGAGGTATTTTAACACTGGAAATCCATTTTATCTTGGATCTTGTTCTTTGCTTCTGTGCCCGCCCATTTTTCACAAAGATATAACCCCAACTGTAGAGAAGAGGAAACTCCTCCGGCCGTTATAACACCACCATCTTCCATTACCTTTTCCCGTTGCACTTCTTGGCAGTAAGGCTTTAAGAGATCAAAGGCACTACGATTGGTAGTTGCCTTTTTCCCCTCCAGAAAGCCAGCTGCCCCCAGCAGTAATGCTCCGGTACAAACGGAAGCCTTGTAGCGGGCTCCTTCTGCCTGTTTTATCCAGTTGATGAAATCAGGGTCATCTTTCAGGGGGCGAGTCCCAAACCCACCGGGAACGATAATCGTGTCGTATTGACTTAGATCAGGTTTTACCTTGTCCACCTGAACGGTAAACCCAAAGTTGTCTTTGATTTGTTCACTGATGGCACAGATATCCCATTCTAGCTCGGGAATATAATTCATACTTTTGAGGCGAGTAATGGGGTCGTATACACCGACTAGATCGAGTAAAGTGATATCGTTAAAAACGATAAAAGCAATGCGTTTCGGTTGCACATTACTAGCGGAATTAGGCATAGCGAATAAGCTTTTTTTACTGGAAAAGACTGCAAATAGGCCTAATGGCAGTGCTTTCAGAAAAGTTCGTTTCTTCATACTTTTGGACGGATAGTGAAAACATACTCTTAATAGGATAAACCAAGGAAGTGTTTAAAAGTATTTACAAAAAGCGATAGAAGTATGAAAAGGACTCAAAAAATGTGCTTAGTTATAGTGCTATTAGGCGGTTTAGTAGGCTGTAGGTCAGCCGTAAAAATGGGAGAGGATCAAGAACAAGCTAATACGAGAACAAACGTGGGATTGAGATGTATTCCCATCGAAGGAGCGACGGAGGAGGATATTTACCGGTATATGGTCCATCTTGTAGACGGTAATCAATCCACTCCGATCATGTTAATCCCTGTTTGTTCCTTGCTAGACTCGACTCAGTATGCGGATCATCAGATTCCATCTGAGGCCATCGCCGCTGCATCCAGTTGGTGGGCGGGCAGTGGGGATTACCTCTATGCGGTCTCGACAACAGATGGCATCTTGCTGCGACGGGCGGTTATCGATGAGATGCAACTGGTTAGAGATTATGGCTACATGGATTGGGCCCTATGGCAGCAGGATACCCTGATTAAGTATGATCCCACTAAAATGGTTCCCATCACGGGACTGTATACAGCAGAAGGGGAAGAAACTTCTTATGTGTTGCTTTTGGATAGAATAGGGGAGGAGTGGCAAGTCGAAGCTGTGGAAATAGCAGGAAGATTACCTGCAAGGGAGGATCTCAGAATGGAGCTAGAAAGTATGCGCTTCCAAAAGATCGAGGGCTTTACATTGGATACAGCGACGAGTCAATTTTCGGCAGGAGAATGGGGAGCAGGAGAATTAGTAGTAGAGGGCCCTAGTTACTTTATGCTGTTCAAAGAAAAGAAGAATGCTGCTGGAAAACCGTTGAAGCTAGCCCTTGGAATTAGATAAGCGGTTGATGCTTTTCTGTTTATAGAGTAGGTATACTTAAGGTCACAATCGTTCCTTCTAGGGAAGGTGTAGCGGTCAGTTTACCATTCAGTTTCTCGGCTCGCATTTTCATGTTTTCTACGCCTAGCCCACTACTAGGTCGTTCCCACTTTCGAATGGCTTCACTTCCATTGTCATGCACACTCATGGTAAAGGAAGTATTCGAGTTTTGAAGGCGGATCAAGACCTGGCTGCTGTCGGTATGCTTCACGATATTGGTGATAGCCTCTCTAAAGATGAGCTGCAACTGTTGTCGAGTATCAATCTGCAGTGTTTTTTCGTTGGGAAGGTTGCTAGTTTGAAACTGAAAGCTAATTTCTTTGGGAATAAGCATTTCTTCGGCATGTTCCTGCATCCTTTCTACCAGATCTTTCACCTTGGATCGCCGCGTGTCAATAGACCAAACCAAATCCCGCATTTTAGAGACGGCTTGCCGGCTAATATCACTTAGGTATTGTAGCCCCGCCTTATCTTCCGGCTGGGCTTTCATCTCCATGATTTCCGCTTGCATGGCTAAGCCAGATAACATAGATCCTACTTCATCGTGCAGGTTGCTGGAAATCTGTAAACGCATGCGTTCCATTTTCAGGAATTGCTGCCATCGATATTGGAAGATCAGAAAGATGATCGAAGTAATGAATACCATACACAGCACAAAGAACCACATGGTATGGTAGAAATAAGGTTTTACATGAATGGGAATACTTAATTGACTGCTACTCCAATTCCCCCTAGAATCCGCACCTTTTATATGCAGGATATATTCTCCCACAGGCAGTCGATTGTAACGCGTAGAGGGTTGGTTACCAATGTAAGTCCAGTCTTCTTCTAAGCCCTCTAATAGGGTGTAGTATTGATTCTTATCTGGTTTTAGGTAATTGGGTAGGGTCCAATTGACTTGAAAATAGGATACATTGGGTTTGATGATTAAGGTGTCCTTCTCAAAGAAGCGGAGATCCTCTTGTTCCAGTTGCTTTGACTGTTGTGCGAACTGAGACCAGTGCGTTAGCTGTAAGGGTGGGTTTGGGGCTTGGCCAATGATGTCCTGTGGATAAAAGGCAGTGACCCCATTCATACCTCCGAAGTAATATCGTCCTTGACTATCTTTGAAATAAGAAGCGTAATTGAATTCGTAATGAGAAAGCCCATCCTCCTGATAGAAATTCTGAAAGGTTTCGGTGGGTTTATGGAAACAGGATAGCCCATTGTAAGTGCTTATCCAGAGGTAATCTTGATCAAACCCCAAAATGCCTACGACATTGTTATTAGCCAAATTATCCTTTTGGGTATAAATGTTGACCGACTGCTGCTCAGGGTCCAACCGATTTACGCCTCCACCGAAGGTGCCAATCCACAAAGTCCCCTCCTGATCCTTTTCTATACACAGAATATGATTATGACTGATGGCAGGGGTGGAGGTAGTCGAATAATGCTGCAAGATATCTCCCGCTTTGCTCACTAGTATCAGACCGGACACCTTGCTCCCAATCCAGATGGTTTCACCGTCCTCCAATAAGAATTTGACTTGGTCATCACTAGATAGAGGCGAATCTGCAGGAATGAGTTTTTCATAGGACTGTGTATCGGGATCAAAAAGGCTTAAGTGTTGTAAAGAATGCCCAAGCACCAATTGGCCGTTATCCAGTGCGAGAATCGGATTAGGACTATGTCCTGCTAGTAGGCCGGAATTAACGGGGATATGGTTAAGCGCGTGCGTCTGTTCTGGCAAAAAAAACAATTGTTCGTTGGCACTCCAAACTCCTTGGCGTTTGTGATCAAAAGAGAAGAAGTTGCTAAAGCCAAAAGGGAAATCTTTAGTTCTCGAATTAGCCGCTGTGAGTTCGGCTATGGCCTCACCGGTTTGCCAATCTAGTTGGTGCAAGCCTTCTACTCCTCTTTCACACATTACAAATACTTCCCCCGCATTATTTTCAAAGAACCCTCGCGTTGTATTTCCCCATTCGACCTTTGGAATGCTAAGGAAATTCTTGAATGCTTGTTTCTTAATGGGCAATTTTATGATGCCATTATCTGTCCCCACCCATAGCAATTGCATCTGATCTTCAAATAGGCAATTGATCGTAGTGAAGTCAAAGGGCTTATTAATCTCTTCACTATAATCCGTCCATTCCTGATCGGTATTTAATGATAACAATTTTCTTTTGGTGGCAAACCATATATGTCCTCTATGGTCTTCTAGTGTTACGTATACTGGGCTATCCAATCCCTCTTTAATGATCTCTTTTTCACCGGTGACAAGATCTAAGGTCCAGATCTCATTTTTACTTTTAGGGAATAAGAAAATATGATCCTGGCTATCTATATGAAATGGAGTAAAATACATGCGGTTCTCATACCAAATGAAGCTGTCTACCTTTGCTTCCCAAAGGAGGTGTCCACTTGGGCTGAGTTGTCGAATTCCTTGATCTATTGTCGTCCAAAAAATATTCCCTTCTGTATCAGTACCGATTTGTGTAAAGTCTCGAATACCCCTTTTTGATTTTGCAATGGAATTTATTTGGTTGGAGCCAATGACCTCCATGAGGTATTGGTATTCGCTATTCTCCGCAACTACCCAGAGTTTACCCAACTGTCCCAAATGCAGTTGCAACAGATCCATGGGATGGTCAGGGTTTTCTGCATTCGAAACTTGTACTGAAGTAACTTCATTCGTAAGAATACTCAGGTAGAACAGTCGCTTGTTGGCGATATACCAGATAGCACTATCTCTGATAACCATCCCTTGCTCCGCAAAATCTTCTACAGGAAGCGGGTGATCACCTAAAGGCCCTTTGTTATAATACGTGAATTCGTAGCCATCAAAACGGTTGAGGCCCTGCTGGGTAGCCAGCCACATTAAGCCTTGCCTATCTTGTGCAATGGCCTTTACGTTTCTGAAGCCCAGCCCATCTTCTATGGTAATGGCATCAGCGGTTGGTAAGTTTTGACTGGAGAGAGAGCAGAAAAGATGAATAGCGCAAACAAATACCAGCATTTGTTTGCCTCGGATCAAGGCAGTGTTGTTTAGAAAAGAAAGTAGTCTGTACACGCTATGCTTAAGATGTCCTATGCAATTTAGTTTTCTCCGGCTAAATCCCTTTACTTTTATCAACATATTTTACTAGATGGCAGGACTGAGGTATTTTTTTACCCCATACAAATGCGATTGACAACTAAGATGGACTCTTCTATCTTTGAAGGATGAAGAGGATCTCAATTGGAATAATCGAAGACGACCCCGTCGTACAAAAGAGTCTACAGTCGTACCTAGGCGCCAACCCTAGATTCGAAATCAGCTTTGCGGTTAATTCTATTGAAGCCTTTCAATCCCTAAGCACTCAAGATTTACCTACCCGAACGGATATTGTTTTATTGGATATTCAACTACCGGGAATGTCTGGTTTGGAGGGCATCCGAGTAATTAAGCGACAGCTATCACCCGTCGATATCATTATGCTCACCACTTTTGAAGACGCCGACAAAATATTCAAAGCTTTGTGTGCAGGAGCTTGCTCTTATTTGTCCAAACAAGTTTCCTTGCAAAAGATCCAAGAAGCTATTCTCACCGTGAGTGAAGGAGGGGCCTACATGAGTCCTATGATTGCGAGAAAGGTGGTTGATTATTTCAAGCCTAAACCGGTGAAGAAGGAGGCTGTGCTCACCGCTCGTCAACAGCAGATTGTAGACGGATTGCTGCGGGGTTTGAGCTATAAGATGGTAGCTGCAGAGTTAAATATTACCTTGGATACCGTGCGGGCACATGTGAAGAATATCTATCGCGTGCTGGAGATCAATAGCAAGGCCGAATTGATTAAGCGGGCTTATGATCAAGATTGATAATCCTGAATACAAAAAGGCGACTTTCCTAGCTATCGGGGACATCCCCAAACCAGACGGTTGCAAAGGAACCAAATATACTAATTCCGATAGCCTTCCATTTATGTTTTTTCCATGGTCCTTGATTGATGATGACTGCATTATGATGTCGACTTTTCTGCCACGATCTAAGTGCGTGCTCAGCCCTTATTTCATCGTTTATACCATGTAACACTTTGCGGTAAGCAATTTCATAGCCATTTCCAGTATAGGATGTTAGCTCTCTAGGTTTATCCCACATACACCTGGCCTGCTTGTGGTCTGGCGTATAGCAACAAGAACTCCAGTTACCATGGTTTGACCAACTATGTGTATTGCAACTTTCATTGTGCGGTCTGTTTTGCATTAAATCTCTAGTATGCGTTCGAGCAACCGCATTTAAAGAGGGAGAAAGTGGTATCTGGGGCAGGCCCAGTTGATCACGATAAGTCATAATGAGGTCATAAAGAACTTGTTCCTCGTTGCTCAAGTCCTGTGCCTGAGCCGTGAGCGGCAGGAATAAAACCAATAAGACCCAGTAAAAAATCTTCTTCATATAAATTGGGGTATTTGTAAACTATACTTTACAACCTAACGGTAATAATGTGCTAGGTTACAGATGGCTATATTATCTACATTTAGAAAAAAACTACGTACCTACTCTTGACTCCCATTTTTTAATTATATACATTTGTGAAAAATATACTTGCTGTCTATCCTCAGCATTTTTTTTGGTGTATAAAATATACATTTATGAAAAAAATAAAGAAGATAGGCTTTTTACAATCCTAAACACATGAAAGGGACCCATCTTGGTGAATTTGAGGAACTCGTTTTACTAACCGTAGCCATTCTGTATGATGAAGCCTATGGCTTGGCCATACAAAGAGAAATGGAAAAGCAAAGCGAACGAAAGATCAGCATTGGCGCGGTACATGCGGCTTGCAACCGCCTGTATGACAAAGGTTTTTTAGCTGCCCGTTTTAGCGAGGCAAGCCAGAAGAGGGGAGGGAAACGGAAAAAGCTATACCGGGTGACTCCAGCGGGGCAACATGCCCTCACGCAAGCCAAGGATCTACGGCAGAAGTTATGGGATCAGATTCCTGGCACGGCCTTTCAATTTAGCTGGCAGGGGTAATTCACTTGTTTGTTTCCACTGATTAAGACAACCCGACTTTATGATCCAGCCACCCAAACGTATTCTATCCTTTCTCAAATGGTTTTGCGATGAACGTTTCCACGAAGAAATGGAGGGAGACCTCCATGAAATGTTTGAGGATTTTGTGGAAAGACATGGTCCTCGAAAAGCAAAACGACAATTCATAAAAGCAGCCTTTTCTCATATGCGACCCTATTTTTTCAGAAAACGACAGGACAGCTCCTCCTTCTTAACGGCGCAAAGATTTCATTTCAAAATTGCTTTCCGTTACTTCGAGCGCAACAAAGTATTTGTGTTGATCAATGTACTAGGCTTGGCCTTAGGGGTAGCCTGTGCTTTGCTGATTGGCCAGCTTATTCGACACGAAAGCGGTTTTGATCAGTTTCATACGGGAGTCGATCGGACCTATCGAGTAGTGCGGGTTTCGCAGGTAGAAGGAGCGGATGAATTTAGAACGGGAGTGGTTTTTCCTATGGCGGCGAATATTCGAGCAGATTTACCAGCCGCTGAGGCCGTGACGGCTACCTATCCGTTTTGGAATGTGCATCTTGCTATCCAAAATGAAGAGGGAGGAGTAGAAAAGAAGTTCAAGGAAAGAAAAGGGGTAGGCTTAGTAGACCCTACTTTTTTTGAGGTATTCGACTTTGGGGAGGCGGAAGGGAATTGGATACATGGAGAAGCAGAGCAGGCACTGGCCCAACCCTTTGGGATGGTGCTGACGGCATCCATGGCCAGGAAATATTTTGGTACTACTAATCCCTTAGGACGGATCGTTACCCTCAATGATGAATTTGACTTCACGGTGACTGGGGTAGTGAAGGATCTGCCTGCCGCCACAGATCTTCCCTTTACGGTTTTCTTATCTTTTCGAACCTTGGAAGAAATCTGGGGAGACTTTGTAAAAACGAGTTGGGTCGGGGTGAGTGACAACAGCCAATGTTATTTGCGTTTACGGGGAGGAGTAGAGGTAGAAGAATTCAATAAACAGTTGGCTCAACTGCATGCCAAGCACGTATCAGAGAATATAGCAGCCATGCGCTCCTACGTATTGCAGCCGATGAGTGAGGTCCATGAGGATGCACGTTTTGGAAATTATACGGATAGAACAACCAGTAGCGGGACTATCCTGGTGCTTTGGGCCATCGCATTCTTTGTGATATTGACGGCGGGCGTAAACTATATTAATCTAGCTACAGCTCAATCGAGCTTGCGGGCCAAGGAGATGGGCATGCGAAAGGTGGTGGGAAGCAATCGCTTTGGGATTATGTTCCAAGCTTTTACAGAGACCTTCTTGATTACAAGTATGGCTGTGATACTTGGATTGGCCCTGGCCATTACGGGATTACCCTATTTGGAGAAATACATGGATATCCAGTTCCAATCCTTTTGGCAGGGGGAGCATTTGCTTTGGTTAATAGGCCTACTGCTAATTATGACGGTCCTCGCCGGGTATTACCCCGGAAAGGTGCTGTCTAGCTTTAGTCCGATTCAGGCTTTTCGGAAAAAGATCGAGCGGGCACAGGAAGGGAGTTTAGGTCTGCGTAGAGGATTGATCGTTTTTCAATTTGTAGTAGCACAACTCTTCATTATGGCTACTATTGCCGTTCTGCTGCAAGTCCAGCACTTTCAAGAAGCGGAATGGGGCTTCAATAAAGATGCAGTAATTACCGTACAAGTTCCCGGAGCAAGTGAGCGCCCCGCTGTTCGCCAAAAGCTATACAATGCCTGGCGAAGTCTCCCAAATGTGGAGCAAGTCAGCTTTGCAGCAAGTGCCCCATCGGCTGCAACTCGATCCCATAACTATTCAGAAATCAAATTACAGAGCCAAGGCCCTGAGGATGGCATCATCTGTGAGGTGATGACGATCGATACGGCTTTTATTGACTTGTATCAGATGCCGATTGTAGCCGGTAGACCCATCCTCCCCGGAGAAGCCGATCAGAAGCATGCGGTGGTCATTACGGAACAGGTCGCTAGAGATTTGGGTTTTCTTTCGCCAGAAGAGGCAGTGGATCAAGCGGTAAATTTTAATGGAAGCGATTGTGTGATTGTTGGTGTAGCGCAGGACTTTCAAGCCAGCTCCTTTCGGCAAAGCGATTTGAAGCATCGGGGGCGGGTCGCGATGTGGCACAACCCGGATGGCTTTGGGATGGCGAGCCTTAGGTTGAAAACCACGAATGCCGAGCAATTGACGGAAAGCTTACAAGCCATCGAAGATATCTGGGTCGGTACTTATCCACGATATGTGTTTGAATATCAGTTTTTGGACGATCGACTAGCTGCTCACTATGCGGTGGAAACCAAAATGAGTCAACTATTCCGAATATTGGCGGCCATCGCAATTTTCATTGGTTGTTTAGGCTTGTATGGCCTGGTCACTTTCTTAGTAAACCAGAAAACAAAGGAAATTGGGGTGCGAAAGGTACTGGGGGCTTCCACCCAACAGATCTTGAGTCTGATTTTAAAAGAATATATGGGGCTATTAATTATTGCTTTTATAATCGCCAGCCCCATAGCCTATTGGGGGCTCAACAAATGGCTAAATAATTTTGCCTCCCAGATTGAACTACCCTTTTGGCTCTTTATCCTAGCACTTGCTTTTAGCATGACGATGGCTCTACTTTCCGTAGGCTATAAGTCGCTGCGGGCCGCCCGCTTAAATCCAGCTCACGCCTTGCGGACGGAGTAGTGTTATTCCTGGCTCAATGCCTGGACCGGATTGAGCAGAGCAGCTTTGAGTGTTTGTAAACCAACCACGCTCCAGGCAATTAGGAGAACAGCCAGACTGGGCCAAACAAAAAAGGTCCAGTTCAGGTCAATTACATAGGAAAAATTAGTTAGCCAGCGCTGAGAAAATAGATAACTTACTGGGATCGCAATGGCAATGGCAATGCAGACAGGTTTGGTAAAAGCACTGCTGAGTAAGCTGATAATTTCGAAAACACTGGCTCCCAGAACCTTCCTAATGCCTATTTCTTTTCTTCTTTGTTCACCTGTGTAGGTGGCAAGTCCAAAGAGGCCTAGGCAAGAAATGATTAAGGCGATAAGGGAAAAGTATCTGGATAGGACAGTGATCTGACTTTCGGCTTGATAAAGGGCCTGGTAGTCTTCGTCCAAAAAGCTGTAGGTAAAGGGAAATTCTGGATGAAATTCTTCATATAGATCCTGGATCTTTGGAAGGGCGTCCAGTTCCGAACCAGCCTTTATTTTTACCAATACGTGGGTGGCTGTACGGGCATCTCGATAGCGTAAAATCATAGGTTCTATTTTTTGATGTAAAGAACCGTAGTGGAAATCCTTGACCACCCCAATTACCTCGACTTTTCTATTGCCATGGCTAATTGTTTGCCCCACGGGTTCTTCAAAGCCCATCAGTTTTACGGCAGACTCGTTTAGAATAATTTTTTGGTCATCGTCTTTTCGTTCCTGAGAAAAGGATCGTCCTGCAAGGATCTCCATGCCCAAAGCTTCCATGGCATTATAATCTAGTCTAGGTGCTTTGATTTTCCGGCCTTTATCGGCAGCCGTACCCGTCCAAGCATAAGGACCAGCAAAATCGCTACCCTCTAAAATACTGGAAGCCATTCCGCCTGCTTCAATCACTTCAGGAAGTTCCTTCAGCTTAGAAAAGAAGAGTGTTGGTTTGTTTAAAGGTCCTTCTCTTTCGAAGGTAATGACATGCTCTTGATCATAACCCAAATGCTTATTCTGCAAATAGGATAGTTGCCCCTGCAGCACGAAAACTCCAACCAAAAGAATCAAGCCAACGGCAAACTGAAAAACAACTAGTCCCTGCCGAAAAGTAGGAGCGTAGGCAGCATCCTGAGGCTTCCCTTTTAGCGCTTTGGTGGATTGGAATTTAGATAAATAGAAAGCCGGATAACTTCCTGCGATCAGGCCTGTTGCCAATGCTAGGCTAAATACACCTAGGATTATCTGGAAGTTGAAGGTATTTATCTGCAGACTCTTACCGGTAAGCTCGTTGAAAGGTGGGAGCAATACTGCGACCAAGAAGGAAGCTAAGATCATGGCCAGTGTTACGAGTAAGGTGGATTCAGATAGAAATTGTAGAATCAAGTGCCTGGGAGAGGCGCCTACCACTTTTTTGACTCCTATCTCCTTGAGCTTTCGATTGGCTTGTGCCGTAGCTAGGTTCATGAAATTGATACAAGCAATTAAAAGTACAAACAGGGCGATGATGGAAAAGAGTCTTACGTATGCCATTCGCCCTTCTTCCTCTTCACCATTTTCATACTGCCCGTAGAGGTATGCTCGGGAGTATTGTTGGGCAAAAAGGGTATTGCCTCTTTCTCTAGCTTTCTTATTCTTCGAACGGAAGAAATGGGTGATTTTGGCATTAAAATCAGCGATAGCTGTGCCGGCTTGTAAAATGACGTAGGTTTGCGTTAGGCGGCTGTTCCATTGCCCAGCAAAGCGATCGGCTTCCAGCAGTTTTTCAAAGTTGAATACGATATCGAATTGATGGGAAGCACTGCTAGGCGGGGCTGCAAAAACACCAGATACGTAGAACGGACCATTTAACCCTCGACGGTGTTTGAATTCGATCAATTGGCCGATGGGCGACTGGCCGGGGACAAAAAGACGCTCGGCCAGGGCCTGTGATATCACTACTCCATTCTTCTCTGCCAAAACATCTTCTACTTTACCTTCTATCAACTCATAGGAAAAAACTTCGAAGAAAGAGGCCGTGCTGAATGCCCCTTTTACTTTGATGTTTTTATCTGATGTAGAGGCTACACCCTCCCCGCTGAAGTCCCCCGTAAAGTAATTGACGGCTACGGCTTGTTCCACCTCTGGAAATTGTTCCTCTAAGGCTGCGTATAGAGGATCCGCGGTTTCATTTTCAGTCAGTATTCCTTCTTTGTAATGTACATTCTCAAGAATATGAAAGAGTCGATCATCCTTTTCATGGAATTTGTCAACCTGTAGTTCATCGTACACCCAAAGGCCAATCAGTATAACACTAGCTAAACTCGCGGTTAAACCCAATAGGTTGATGCCAAAAGAAATGGGATAGCGTTTAAAACTTCTGATACTAATGACGAAACTATGCTTAATGAGATCCATTGTCAGTCTTTTTTGGGAAAATCTCCATACCCGGATTATTCCAGGTCTAAACAGAAATAGTATATCTAGGGCGAATCTTACTCTTGCCTTACTCTTGCCAAGTCGCTCCTCATTTTCTTGATACAACTCTATCAGATCTCCTTCTATGAAGGGATGTAATTCAGGGTCACAGAACCAGCGGAAAAATTGAAGTAGATACTTTGGAGGCTTCGGCATAATCCAGATTTACTCAGTCCTGAGGTTATCCATTGGATTAGTCGAGGCAGCCTGAACGGCTTGTAAGCTCACGGTTACAAACGCCAGCCCAATGGCTAAGGCCCCAACCAATAAGAAAATCCAGACTTTGAGCTCCGTTCGATAGGCGAAGTCTTCCAGCCAGGTATGCATACCCCACCAGGCTAGTGGCATGGCGATAATAGTAGATAGTAATACCAGTTGTAGGAAATCTTTGGATATCATCCCCACGATATTAGCCACCGTCGCACCTAGTACTTTTCGGATACCAATCTCTTTAGTTCGTTGCACTAATCGATGTGATACTAAACCAAAAAGGCCCATACAAGCAATCAAGAGAGCGATTAGCGTAAATAGACTGAAGGCTTCTCCGAATCGTCGCTCAGCGCTGTAGAGTTGATTGTAGGACTCGTCCATGAACTGCGGATCAAAAGGTTGATCGGGTAAGAAGGTTTTCATAGTCTTTTTAACCTCAGTTAATAGCTGCTCACCTTGCCCTCCTTCAACTTTTAGGCTGATTTGGCTAATAAATTTTCCACGATTGGTATTTCTATACCCCATGAATAAAGGCTCGATGGCTAAATCAAAGGGCTGAAAATGGAAGTCCTTTACCACTCCAATGACCTTCCCATCCCTAAATCGCTTCCCGACGGCAGACGTCCAACCCAGTTTTTTCAAGGCTGCCTCATTCAGAAGATAGTGATTGAGCGTGTCGTTCGGGTGAGCGGGGGAGAAATTCCGCCCTTCTAGCAATTCGATTTCAAAGAGATCCAAGAAGTGATAATCCACATAATTACAATAGATATATAGTTCTTCCTCTTCGCTTCGACCCTCCCAAGCACTGATGATCGTGTTGCAACCAAGATTCAGTGGGAGTCCGTTGGCGAAGGATACATTTTTGATGCCTG
>JABSSL010000024.1 GCA_013214355.1 Saprospiraceae bacterium
TATCTGGCAGCTAGGGAAACACGCAACAACGGCTAGGGAGGTCGGTGGCTGGCGAAGATTTAAACAGCCAACTATGACTGGATAGATCACAACTCACAAAAATCGCCAAAGCGCTTGGCAAGAAAACACCCGCCAGGCCCGGGTTGGTGTTTTCCACCAACACAATGGGAGCCAAGGATAGTTGTTGGTGGGAAACACGCAACAACGGCGGGGGATGGCGAGGTCAGCTGAGGAGTCCAAGCAGAGATTTCTCAAAAAAAATTGCATTTGCATAAACTGACTGCACGATCAGTCGGTTATATTTACAGGATGGATAAAAAGGAACAAATCATAGGAGTGGCCACGCAACTATTCGCAGAGAGAGGTTTTCAAAACACCTCTGTATCTCTAATCTGCGAAACGGCCGAAGTATCGAAAGGGCTAGTTTTTCACCATTTCAAATCCAAACAGGAGTTGTTAAGGGAGATCTTCTCCCGGACAACCGAATTGATTAAGGATATCAATGCTGCTGATCCTAGCTGCTCCACTCCTCAAGCGCAACTGAAAGATATGTTAGAATCCTTTTTCGCAGGTTTAGCGGCTAACAAAAGTCTATTTCAGTTCAATCTGAACATGATGCTCCAGCCTTTTACCCGATCCATATTGCAAGACTTGATCGACAAAAGGGCAGCCTTCTTGCTCCAATCCGTGCGAAGAATATTTGAGGAAATAGATCCAGAAAACGCCTTGGTATTGTCCTATGGCTTCATTGCCGAACTCGATGGCATGGCGCTGCACTACTTCAGTATATATGAAGACTATCCCTTAGCAGAAATGAAAAATCATCTACTCAAAAAATACACTTAAATGGAATTCATCCCGACGCAAGAGATCACCGAAATTGTAAACCTTAGAAAGCTATTGTACCAAGAGCTGACGGCACCTATCGATGCGATGTGGGAGCTGCTATATATTGCCTCCGCACAAGCCTATTTTCTCCAAGTAGGGAACCAAAGACTGGGCTATTGTTGTATTGATGAAAAGAACCGGCTTTTACAGCTTTTTCTACTCAGCCCATTTAAAGCAAGAGCGATGGAAATTATACAGACAATGATAGATTCCGGATTGATCGTAGGCGCGCAATTGAGCTCCAGTACACCAACTGCCCTCAACGCTTGCCTCTTTCACACCACCAATATCTCAACTCACACCTTTTGCTTTGAACATACGAACGAAAGTATCGATTTTGAGGAGCGTCTAGCACTAGAGCTGGTAAGCGAGGAAGAGATTCCTGCTATCAAAGCCTTCCTGAAAAAGGAGGTAGGAATGGAGGATACCTTTGGCTACACCGAAAACTTGGTGAACAGAAAGGAAATCTTTCGAGCCAAACAAGGCAACACTATTGTAGCTACCAGTGAATGTAGACTCAGCGATACCCAATCCGAATACGCCGACTTAGGTATGATCGTCAATCAAGACTTCCGAGGCCAAGGTTTTGCTACGGAAATTCTACAATGGCAAGTCAATCGGGTCTTAAAACTGGGCAGAAAACCAATCTGTTCTACGACGATTGACAATATTGCTTCGCAAAAGGCAATCAAAAAGGCTGGGTTTTATTGCTCTAACATCATTTTTGATATCGACCTGACACCCACTAAAACCAACGTATCATGACCTACGAAGATCTAGGTTACACCCCTACCCTAGCAGACTACCGACAAACGCAAGGCCTTACTGCCTTTGAGATAGGCAGAGTAATCGCCGAGCACAGAGAGCGTTACACCGTCAAAACGCCAGACAAAGAATATGATTCAGAGCTAGTAGGAAGGCTACGATTTACAGCAGAGGGGCGGCATGACTTCCCCGCTGTAGGAGATTGGGTGGCCTTTTCAGAATATGACGAAGGCAAAGCCTTGATCCACGAGATATATCCCCGACATTCTATCATTGAAAGAAAGGCTGTAGGAAAATCTACACAGGTTCAGATTATAGCAACTAATATTGATGTAGGACTTATCGTACAGGCCGTTAACCGAGACTTTAACCTCAATCGTCTTGAACGATACCTTACCATTTGCAACGCTTCTAAGGTGGCTCCGATTATAGTACTGAGTAAAGTTGATTTGATAGAAGAATCAAGCCTACAAGAATTCATAGCTCAGATTACCAAGCGTCTGGGAAATATCCAGGTTGTTTCAGTAAGCAACCAGCAGGCGAATGGCTACGCAGCAGTACAAGCCCTGATCGAAAAAGGTAAAACTTATTGCTTACTGGGTTCTTCTGGAGTAGGTAAATCTACGCTTTTGAACCATCTATCTGGAGAGGAAAAGATGAAGACCAGTGCCATTAGCGATAGCGTTAATAAAGGAAGACACACCACCAGCCATCGCGAGCTCATCGTCCTGGAAGGCGGTGGTATATTGATCGATAATCCAGAAATGCGGGAAGTCGGCATCACCGATGCCTCTGCCGGCCTAGAAGCCACTTTTGACACCTTACTAGGCTACGCTGCCCAATGCCAATTTAAGGATTGTACCCATACGCATGAAAAAGGGTGTGCCATTATTGCGGCTGTGGAAAGTGGAGAAATCGAGGAGGATGCCTACTACAACTTCCAAAAAATGCAGCGCGAACGCGAACACTTCGAATCTAGCTTACAGGAACGCCGGAAGAAGGATCGAGCACAAGGTAAATTGTATAAGAGTATTATGCAGCAGAAGCGGAAGATGAAGTACTAGTGCACATCCAATAGCACCTATCTTTACCGATCCAACCATTCCTTAAAATCCTGGCATCTTTCTCGGCTGACCACAAAGTCTTCCTCCACAAAGGGTACCTTGACTTTCAGTCGGCTATTGCTAATCATGGCCACGCCCTTGATAGCTCGGTCTCGCAATAAGACGCCCCGATTGATCCGAAAAAACTGCTTTTGATCTATCAATCCCTCCAATTCTGCCAAGGTGTATTGCACGGGGTACCGTTTACCTGCTTCCGTAGTGAGGTAAGTCATCTTGTGCTGACTTTGAAAGAAAAGAATCTCCTCGGTTGGAACTAGCCGGATATTATCCCCAATCTTGATGGCAAAGCGTTGCTTGTAGGACGGCTGCAAAGATTGCAGGAGCTGCTGCAATTGATCCGTGGAAAAGCCCTGCGGTTGAGCGGGGGCTGTGGAGACTTGTAGTTTCTCGAGTTTTTCAAAAGCTGAGGTAAGAGATGGCTTATCGATGGGTTTCAGCAAGTAATCAATACTGTTCAACTTAAAGGCCTTGATAGCGTACTGATCGTAAGCCGTAGTAAAGATGATGGGACGATCGATTTGCACTTGCTGAAAGATTTCAAAACAGATGCCATCCGCTAACTGGATGTCCGTAAAAATCACATCGTAGGTCTGCCCCAAATTTAGCCAGGAGACCGTCTCCTGTATGGTCGGCAACTTAGCTAAAACTTCCCAATCGGGCCTCAATTGTTTCGTTAGAATTTCTAAGTGGTCAGCGGCAAAGGGTTCATCTTCAATGATGAGGATCTTCATGCAACTTGAATTATGGGAAGTTTGACGATAAATTGTCCTTGCTCTTGAAGAACTTCTACCGCTCGATTGGTTAAGAAGCCGTAGCGCTTACGTATGTTTTCTAGACCTAGTCCAAGGCTCTCTCCCATTACGGTCTTAGGTTGTAGCGTATTACTCACTATATAGTAATGTCCATTTTCCTTAATCTGAATATCCAAGGGGGATTGAGCCGAAATCACGTTATGCTTGATGGCATTTTCTATCAACATCTGTAAAGCCAGAGGGGCAATCATCTTATCATTGTCTTTTTGCACATCAATCGAGACCTTGAGGTTATCTCCAAAGCGAATCTGCTGCAAAAAGACGATAGATTCCACAAATTCCAGCTCCTCCCCTACCGGCACTAGCTCCTGCTCCTGTTGATCCAACACATAGCGATACACCTCAGATAATTTCTTAATAAACTGGGCTGAAAGGTCAGTATCTCGGTACACTAGTCCTGACAATACATTCAGGCTATTAAACAAGAAATGTGGATTAACCTGAGCTTTTAAGGAGGCAAACCTAGAGGCCATGGACTCCGTCTTCAGCTTCTCATTCTGAATGGCCACTTCTCGCCAATTATAGAGAAAAGCTCTTGCTGTCATGAATAAGGAAATCACCAAAGCAATAAATATAGCGGGCAGATGGTCCCTCAGTACTCCTCCAAAACTAGATATAGTTCTCATCTCCCCATTTTGAATATAAGATAAAATCTGAGTCAAAACCACAGCTGCCAGGAAGGTGTAAATACAGTGCCCAAGCACACCAACCAATAGGCGACCAGTTGGGCGCTCTTGCCAATTAAGCCCTCCAAAACTCCAGCCCGCTACCCACTCATTTCCCTTCCACAGCACCATCCAAAATATCCCGGTAAACACAAAGTCTAACCAATATTGATCGAGATTTCGGAGGCAAGCGATACAGGAAATGGCATTGAAGAATATACCAATCGAAAAGACTAGTAGGGAGCTCTTCAAATGACTTTGCCACGTTTTTACCGGTCTGTCTTCCATGCCTGTAAGATAGGGGATAATTAAGAATGTTAAATGTAGAATGAATAATGGGAGAAATTGTAAGGTATAAGGGAGAGTGCAGAATGAATAATGGGAATGACCTATGGGCCATTATGCATTACTCATTCTACCCTATTCTTTTATCATTATCCACTATTCATTCTACATTATTCATGGTAACCCTATTTACAGCTAGCTTGCTGATTACCCAAAGCCATTTCCTTGCCCCAAGTAGGATCGAGCGGATTCTCAGGAGTTCCTGCGTTTTCAAACATCTGAATCGCTTTTGCCAAAGTGGCACAGCCTTCGGAGTTATCAGAGCCAAAGAACCGGGCCGTTCCGATTTGCATATTAGATAAAAGCATGAGTGCTCTTGGGTTATTGCCGTCCATTGCCACTGCTTTTTGGAAGGCAGCGATGGATTGCCCAGAGTACTCTGCACCTCTACTACCTGGATCTATGACTACCCGCATCATGTGTACAAAACCTTCTAAGGTTAGCAGTTCACTATTGCCAGGAGAAAGTTTATCCGCAGCCAATAGGCGCTCCATCGCTTGGTCTAACATTTCATCCTTAGCTGTAGATTCTTGTACCAAGGTGCTCATGATGATATGTGCGTAGGCACCATAATAGCGGGGATGCCAAGCTTTGGCTTCTTTTTCGGCAATGCGATCAAAGGTATTGCTAGCGGCTTGGTATTGCTCTAGTGTCTCTGCCTGGAATACTTGCTCAATGGCGGACGTCATAGCCTTTTCATAGGCGTCGCTGGGCTTTGCAGCAATGATTAAAGCAAAGAATAGAGTACACAATACGAAATCAATCTTTTTCATGATGTTGATTATTTTATACGTTAGTTTCAAGGCTATCTGTGATAGCTTCAATGGTTTATAATGTTGGTAATTGATTCAATACTTTTTCCTTGGATAGGGTGATAAAGACCCCGAGGAAAATGAAGCGCTTGGCAGGCGGACGAATAGCCCGACTCGCAAAGTGCCCCGCTGCATCTGGCTGACTAGCAAATTCATACCCAAACACTTGATCCAAGCCGAGAAGATTGGTGGCACTCATGTGGATGATGATGTTTTGCTTAAACAGGTAGCTGATGTTGGCGCTGAGGTCATGATAAGTGGGCGTCTTTTCCGTCATGAAACCACTTAGGTTTGGATTGTGGTAAGGCCTTCCGCTTGCCATGCGATAGGTAGCCCCCAACTGACTCTTGATCGAGTTTACAAAATGCTTCACCACAAAGGAGAAGTTGTGGGCAGAGGAAAAACTTGGACGAACCTCCGCTGCATAGTCTCTGTAGTCCCGTTTCGTATCTGTGTAGGAGTAAGACACCCAATAGTCAGTGTTTCTTAGGCTTTTACCATCTCTCCAGAAGAGATCTAAGCCGCGAGCATAGCCCTGTCCATTGTTGTTGAATCCCATGGCCGTTCGAGGATCACTGAACTTCACTAAATCCTGGTATTCCTTGTGGAATAACTCGATCCGAAAAGTCTTATTAGAGCGATTGAGCTGGTAGTTTAGGATATAATGATCGGCCCTTTCATTGTCGAGTTCAGGTACGAGGGCTAACCATTGTCTTTGGGCTGCTTGCTGAAATCGTCCGTAGGCCATGGACACTTGGCTGTGTTTAGCTGTTTTCCAGGCGAGGGAAAGGCGAGGTGCTACATCCAGCTGATCGTTCAGACTGGTATATTCTGCGCGCACCCCTACCCTTGCCAATAAAGCGGTAGTCAGATAAATATCAGATTCTGCAAACCAAGCTCCGATCTGTTCTCGAAAGCCATGCTTCCAAACCGCTTCTACATCCGGGTGATTATAGCCTTGCTGAAAACGTCGATTAAAGTAGTCTAATCCGGTTCGGAAGGAGACATTATTATTTAAGGTTTTACCTAGTACTACTTTGGAATGTATCCCCCATTCATTCTCCTTGATTTTGGCCACATCAAGGCCAATATCATCTTGGCTATCGGTGTAAGACAATCCTGCCTTTAGATTCCACCCACCACCAATCTCGTCCTGTAGCACTGCATTAAGATATAGGTATTGATTATCTAGTCTGGTTCGGATATTGGTCGTAGGATCATGTAGTTCATATCTGTTCAGGGCCAAGCCTGACCGGTTGAAGTTTCCGAAAAACTTGAATACACCACTGCTGCTTAGTTTGCTACGGTAAGAGATCGAAGCCTCTCCAGAAGTTGGGGCATCGATCCAGTCTATCTCTTGATTGATTAAATTCGTGTAAGGATCAAGATTCGTGTACTGGGCTTTAGCCGCCAGCGAACTGTTTTCCCAAGACCTGGTGATACCGATATCACCTCCCACGCTCATCAAGGATACGTCCATGCGATTTTGCGTAGCCAAGAACTTAGAATTCATCACTAAAGCGGAGGACAATGCTTGTCCGTATTCCGCGGAGTATCCGCCTGTGCTAAAACTTACCCCGCTGAACATATAAGGCATAAAACGAGAGCGGCCAGGCGTATTGGGTGCAGATACCGAATAAAAATTCATCACCTGCATTCCATCTACAAAGGTCTTGGTTTCATAGCCTTCCCCTCCCCTTACGAAGAGTCTGCCCGATTCTCCAACAGCCTGTGTACCGGGCAAAGTGTTCAAGGCTCCTGCAATGTCACCAGTAGCGCCTGCCGTAGTAAGAATATCCAGTGGCTTCATCACTTCCTGCTTATTCGCCCCTCCCGCATCAAAGGCGCCTGCCGTAATGACCACATCCTGCAACTCCATCGCATTGACCTTCATCTTAACCTGAAAAGTCAAGCTATCTCCGTTTATGTGGATGGTTTGTGAAAAGTCCGCAAAACCGAGATAAGTAGCTTTCAGTAATTGTGCTCCGGTTTCGCTGGTGCTGAAAGAGAAATTTCCTTCTAGATCCGAAGAAGTGCCATCGTAGGTGTCTTCTAGGTAGATGTTTGCGCCAATGATGGCTTCTCCTTTGCTATCCTTGATCGTTCCTTTGATCCGGGTTTGAGCCGTAGTGGTCTCAAGAATGCCCGTGGTGATCAGTAGCCAGCAAAAGATGTATTGAAGTTTCATTTCCCTTGTTTTTGCCTACAATGTGGGGGCAAAAGGGAGGGGAAAACAAAGAAAGAAAACCGAGATGTCGATTTTCTAGGATAAACTGTAGCGGGAAGGTGATGAAAAAATGAGGGTAAGTTCGGAGCTATATTTTAAAAGTCTATTCCAGCTCTATAGCATTGGCCTGAATGCGTTTCACCACTCCATTGATGGGAGAAATAGAAACTTGAGTTTGGTCTTTCATCACATAGAATAGATACAGGCTATTCTGTCCAATGATCGCCACCTCTTCTGTTTCTCCATCCACAAATTCTACTCGATCATTGTGCTTGCATTCCTGGTCTCTCATCTTTTTGGACATCCCAAGGCCTCGACCTAGACCTGTCCCCAAGAGCATAAAAGTGATCAGCATGGTGACGAAAACTAGCTCAGCAGAAATCAGGCTCGGTTCTGAAAAACGCTCCTCGCGCTTTTCTTCATCAAAAATGCGTTTGTACCAAGATTTGCCTTTATGCTTCTCGTGAAATTGAGGTTGGATCACCGCGAAATAAATACCAAGAACAAAAACCAAAGTCAGATATGGTTCATCAACCAAGTAGGCCAAAGGACTAAAAAGGATGTCTGTAACCGAGGAGTACAGAATAATATTTACCCCCATCAGACCAAAATACATAGAGTCTCGAATGACCCCCAGTAGGAGGAGGTATAGGTACCCAAAAGAGAGCAGATCTTGAATTCTAAATTGACTGGTTTCCACCTATTGCAATTTGATAAACAGGATTTTCCGGGTCTCAATTTAGCAAATAAAGCGCATTTGATTACGAATTCCTGGCGATGCGAAAGCCCAAGTCATCGATTTTATATGCCGTAGGATGGCTTCTTCTACGATTAGTTACCATACATCCACGAGCTTCATCATACCAACCACCCCCACGAATTATTCGATATGAGCCATAGACAGTCGCATCATAAATATCAGCGCACCATTCCCAAACATTTCCGATCATATCAAACAGTCCCCAGCTATTGGGTAACTTTTGCCCAACCTCATGCGTACTTCCCGCTGCGTTCGCTCTATACCAAGCAATAGCATCCAATTCTCCATAACGGATGCCAGAACTTCCCGCACGGCAGGCGTACTCCCATTCTGCTTCGGTCGGTAGTCGATAACCATTAGCCTGATGGTTAAAATAAAAGCCTTCTTCCTCTCCGGCAAATTGATAGGATGGATTCAGCTCCATTAAAAAAGACAGCTCATTGCAAAATGTCGCAGCATCTTTCCAAGAAATCGTCTCAACAGGGTGCCGGGGTCCTTTGAAAGTACTCGGTGAGATCCCCATGACTTCCTCAAATAGTTGCTGCGTCACCAGGTATTTACTCAGATGGAAACTAGGCACCTGTGCTATCCAAGACTGTCCTGTTCGGTCATCCCGCATAGCAAGACGGCCTGCCGGTATTGGCACCAAATCCTCCTCTATTCGTTTTAAGATAATTCGATCGATCCTGTTGGCACGTTCTTCCAAACTCATTCTTTCTTTTAGGGAAAGAACCCTTTTAAGCTCAGCCTAGTTCCGAGACAACGTCCTTTGATCGATGGCATTCAAACGCTAAAGAGGTGACGTATAACTTAGATCGTGTTTAAGTTTCGGTCTTTGAGTTGAGAAGGATCAATTTTTTGCTGAAACAAGGCGGCTGAAGTGGATGATAGCCATAGTTATCAAGCCGATTTAGCCAACGCCGTGTCAGCGAAAAAGGGACATTCGTAGACCGATTACTGAAATTTAAACATGAACTTAAATAAACCTTCCCTAGTCTTTACTCCTCTTTCAAGCTATCCACCGGATCAGCCGTTGCCACTTGAAAGGATTGTAGCCCCACCGTAAGCCAGGCCAAAGATACAGCCCCCAGCCCAGCAGCGATAAACACCCAAATTGGAATACTCATTTGGATGGGAAAGGTTGTAAGCCATTGGGTAATAAAATAGTAAGATAAGGGAGCAGCGATTAGCAAGGCGATGCCGACTAGAAGCGTAAATTCTTTAGACAATAACTGCACAATCTGAGTTGCTGATGCCCCTAGTACCTTGCGGATACCGATTTCTCTTGCCCGTCTCTCCGTATTAAAGGTAGATAGGCCGAAAAGTCCAAGACAAGCAATCAATATAGCGAGTATGGTAAACATACTTAAGGTACGTCCAAGGCGTTGATCCGTTCTGAACAAGGCGTCGAAATCTTGATCCATGAAAGAATAAACCATAGGATTTCCTGGCTGGTATCTATCCCAAAGGGCCTGTACAGCCGCTAATCCTTCTTCCGCTTTACCTGCCGCTAGTCGAATCGAAATATAGTCCCTTTGGTAATCGGGAAAGTAACTTTGAATCGCTAAAGGTTTTATGTCATTATAATAGGATTCGAAGTTGAAATCCCGAACAATCCCAATGATTTGCAACCTTTCTTCATCAGGAGCACCCTCGTTTTTAATGATGACCTTTCCAACGGGATCTTCCAAGCCTAATACCTGAACAGCTGCTTCATTCAAAACCAAAGCGGAGGAGTCTGTCCCCATGTTCCGATCAAAGGTTCGCCCTTCTAGCATCTCTAGTCCTAAGGCTTCTTCGTAGGTATCATCTGCTCTCATCCAAGTAATTCCTTGGCTTTGATTACTGCCTTCTAGGCGGAAATCCCGCATGTCCTGATAAGGTTTAAAAGGCACCCCGGTACTAAAGCTCGCCTCCAGCACGCTGGTTTCTGCGACTAGGCTTCCCTTGAAGCTCTCCCACTGTTCCCGTACCTCTTTGTCATTATCGATTACCAGCACATTCTCTTTATTGTACCCTTGTTGATTCGTTCTCACATGCGCCATCTGCTTTCCAACCAATAAGGTAGAGATAATCAACCCAATAGAAATGACAAATTGGAATACCACCAATGCATTGCGGAACCCTAGCGCCCCACTCTTTCCGATACCTAACTTACCTTTGAAGACTTCTATCGGCTTAAAAGAGGATAAGAAAAAGGCAGGGTAACTACCGGATAAAAAGCCGACTAGTAGCAACAAGAGGAGGCTTGCTTGCCATAACCAGGGCTGCATAAACCAGTCAGCAGTGATCTCCCTACCGCTGATCAAGGCAAATGGACCTCTACAAATCTCTACTAAGCCGAATGCAATTACTCCGGCGATCAAACTATAGGCTAAAGATTCCATTAAGAACTGCGATACCAAGTATCCTCTAGCGGCCCCCAATGTCTTACGTATTCCTACCTCTTTGGCTCTTTTGGAAGACTGAGCAGTAGAAAGATTCATAAAATTGATACAAGCCAACAACAGGATCAGCCAAGCTACGGTAGACAATATTCCAACCACGGTAGCATTGCCGTTGGCTTGATGTTCTCGAAGATAGTTGGAGCCTAAATGGATACTAGATAGCGGCTGTAAGCGGTATTCAAAGAGGGACTCTTCAGGCAATCGTCCAATTTCACCCGTTTGCATAAAGGCCCGGCCTTGTGTGTTAGCAATGCCGTTGAGTTTATCCTGTAGGTTGGCCAAACTAGCCTCACTACTTACCGCCTGCTTATTGACCTTGGCATAGGTATGCATCACATTCCAAGCCCAGTTCTTTTGCTCAATGATGCCTTTATATCCAAAGTTGGCATTCACCAACATATCGAAGTCAACATGGGAGTTTGCAGGGGGATCAACTACTGCCGTCACTTTTCTCGCCGTTCGATTTCCTCCAAATAAGATAGTCCGACCGATTACTTCTTGGTTTTCTACTGCTTCCTTTCCAAAATACCGCGCCGCAGTTGACTTCGTCAATACCAAACTTTCCAACTCCTCTAATGCAGTGGATTTATCTCCATGGATGAGATTAAAATCCATCACCTGGAGGAGATTAGGGTCAGCAATATAGATCTTGGTTTCCCGAAAAAACACCTCTTTCCCGTTGGTCTCTTCCTTCGGTAAACGCATCGTAGAATCGTTCCACTTGAACATTCGAGCGACATGTTGTACTTCAGGTATCTCTGCCTGGATAGCATTCCGCAAAGGCGGAGGGGTTGTGGCATAAATGTCCGATTGCGGATCATCTCCCCAATGTGTAGTGATCCGGAAGATCTGTTCGTGATCGGTATGAAACTGATCGTGAGTACGTTCTTGATGAATGTATTGCCACAACAGCAAACTAACAGCAATTCCCAGGGATAGTCCAGAAATATTGATTAGCGAGAAGACTTTATTCTTAAATAGGCGACGAAGCGCCATGTTGAGGTGATTCTGAAACATAATTGCGATTTACTTGCGCTCATAATTCCAAAAAATATGCCACGGATACAACTTTCTCACAATCAAGCCACTGACTGGTATCTTCTCGTACAAACTTGTGCGTTGCTGAACAAATAGTGTTCATTATTGAACACCCTCATTCACCGAATCATCCGCCTCATAGTTCTCATAGGCGCGCTTGAGTCTAGCCTGCACTCGCTTCCGAAGTCTTGGCGGCGATAGCACCTCTATCGCATCTCCAAAACCTAGAATGAGGCGTTCCAGCTCTAGGTTCAAATGCAGATGTAGTTCGATCCGAATACTATGGTCCGGGTAACGCTCCAGCAATTGTTGAGAATGGTGAAAAGGTTTGGTGAGTACATAGGGTGCATTATGTGGATCTACCCAAAGCTCAATTTTCTTAAGCTGTTTGTCCGTAAGTACTGTTACACCATAAGTGTGACGATAGAAGGCATCTGCATCAAATTCTTCTTTTCGATAGGTCTCTGCGAAGGCAGGTTTTATGTCGATGATCCGATCCAGGGCTAAAGTCATGACTCTAGTTTCATGATCTCGCTTACCAATCACAAACCATCGATTGTTGAACTCCTTCAGGATGTAGGCGTGAAAGAAGAAATCTTGGGGCTCCCGAGCACTGAAAGATTGGTAAGCGATCGTAAGTACGATTTGCTTCAAGATGGCTTGGTAAAGGGTATCCAAATGCTCCAAGCCTTTGAGGTATTCATTTTTATCTATGTGGATGATAGGTGACTGCTGGTTTTTCTCCCGGTACACTTTATCTTCCAATTTCTGGATCACTCCGTTCAACTCATTAAAAAGGGAGAAATCTTTGAATTGTTTGAGCATTTCGACGGATTCCGTTAGTACATCCATATCTATACCGGTGAGTGGAATATCGGTGATACTAAAGTCTTCTTCTTCGTAGCGATAGTACTTGCGCTCGTAGACTTCAATGGGAGCATTATAGCCTAACTTATCACTACGCATCATTTGGATATCCAATTGGACGGTACGTTTACTTACCTTCATTTCCTTCCCTTCATATTCATACAGTGCCGCTGAGCAAGCGGTGATTAGATCATTCAAAGTCCAGCGACGCTGGCGGTTCTGCAAGCATTTGTCTATGGTTCGGTAGCGAATAAGGGCATTTTTATTGAGCGCCATGATAGCAAAAATTTGTTTTTTGACTGAGGGTGAGTGTTTGTGGATTGAATTCTTTTAAATATTTGACTTACAATATTTTACACATAATAAATTATAAATCCACCTGAAATCCCTCCGATCACCCAGCGGGTGAGTACTCACCCGCTGGGTGTTTAAATTTATGATTATTTTTTTACTACGCAAAAAGATTGCGCAGTAACGCCCTAGGTTTGTGATATAAATAATCGAATCATGAATATCACAGGAAAAACATTAGTAGAATTAGGGTACCGTCCAGGTAAGTGGTTTAGAGAGGCTATCGCGCAGGCCAATGCGCAAGCGTTGTCCGGAGAGGCCTTAATACAGTTCCTGGACCAATTACAACCTAATATTATTGATCCACACAAGGTAGCTGTGGAATACCATAAGAATATCCGCGCTGAGTCAGAAGATGAGATCAGCAATGTAGAAGATGTATTTAAGACCATGGATGTACTGATGAAGACTCCAACCGTGGTCAACGGAGCTGTGATGCCGGATGCTTGCCCTACTGGAAAGGCCGGGCAAATCCCAGTGGGAGGTGTGGTGGTGGCTAAAGATGCCATCCATCCAGCTATGCATAGCGCGGATATCTGCTGCTCCGTGATGATGACTTCTTTCGGGAAAATAGATCCTAAGAAAGTCTTGGATGCTGCTCATGCTACTACGCATTTCGGAGGTGGAGGTCGAGCTGATCTATTTGATTTCCCAACTGAGTTGGAAGACAAGATCAGCGCCAACTTCTTCTTGAATTCCGAGCGTAGCATGACCTTAGCTAAGACCCACTTGGGAACCCAGGGAGACGGAAATCATTTCTTATACATTGGTATCTCCCAAGAAACAGGTGAGACCATCATGGTTACCCATCATGGAAGTAGAGGATTCGGTGCCTATTTGTATAAGCAAGGGATGAAAGTGGCCGAACGTTTCCGAAAGGAAAATTCTCCTGGAACACTGGCTACCAATGCTTGGATCCCATATTCTACGCTAGAAGGGAAGGATTATTGGGAAGCTTTGCAGATTGTTCGCGAGTGGACCTTGTTGAACCATACGGTTTTGCATCAGACCACTTGTGAAAAGCTGGGGATCGAACCTACGCAGCGGTTCTGGAATGAACATAACTTTGTTTTCAAGGAAGATGACCTTTTCTATCATGCGAAAGGTGCGACTCCTCTAGATGATAAGTTTGTTCCCGATTCTACTGATGGTTTGCGCTTGATTCCTTTAAATATGCGAGAGCCAGTCTTGATCGTGAAAGGTGAGACCACGGCGAATAACTTAGGTTTCGCTCCGCATGGAGCTGGCCGAAACATTAGTCGATCTCAGCATATCCGAAACAACGCTGACCGTACGATCGAAGCCATCTTTGCCGACGAGACATCCGGCTTAGATGTTCGATTCTTCTCTGGTCATATTGATATTTCCGAGCTTCCAACGGCCTACAAGAACGCTGAGAACGTTCAGGCTCAAATGAAAGAATTTGGACTGGGTGAAGTGGTGGATAAGATCATGCCTTATGGTTGTATCATGGCTGGAGATTGGAAGATTGATGCCCCTTGGCGTAAAAGAAAACGAAAAAGAAGCCAAGTACGCAAAAACAGTGCGTAGTTAGGGTTTTACTTTGTATCGATAGAAAAATGGCTTTACATATTGATTGCCAACTTCTGGGGTTTGCGGGTTTCTTCATCAAAGAGGGTGGAACTCGAGAAGCTCCAGAAGTAGCGATCCTTTAACCCCAAAAGACCAACCCCATGGAAACCATCATTTCTAATTCCTACACGCATTTTCTAAAATTTCTGTTTGAACACCAAGCGTCTACCGAAGACTGGCGTTTCGAGCTATATCTTGAAGAGCCACAAATCTCAAAGCGAGAACTAGTTACCTATCTGATTCAACTATTTGAAAACTACGAAAGAGATGTGGCTCATTACTCCGATTGGCAGATTGCCAAAGGAATAGAATACATTTTCAACAATACGTTTTCGGACTGGGTATTCGCTTTAAGAGAAGGGCCAGCCCCTTTGGAAGATCGGTTACTGGCTATCCAAGGATTAAAAACCATCTTTTCCCAGTGCTTTGAAAAACGATGTGTCCCCTGTCTTGGGCATTATAGTGAAGAAGGAAACCCATTGAACTACATCTGTTATATGTTGTGGGATGTTTCTCCGCTGGCCTATGGTGAGGGGCTTAAAGACAAAGAAGCCATTTATCAAACCATTGCTGAGGTGATGGAATACTCGCTACAATTGAACAACAAGGCTTGTGTGGAAAGCGGGCTTCATGGACTTGGGCATTTGGTAATGTTTTACCCGAAGGCTTCGAGGATAATCGAACGAAACCTAAGAAGATTTAGAAGCATTGATCCGAGATTAAGGACTTACGCGCAAAGTGCGATGAAGGGGTATATTCTGTAATCTTCTAAACCCTAAAAAAGCTAAAATCATGTCAAATAAATTCTTGAAGAATATATATCAATACGACACAAGTACCGAAAATGGTGCCTTGTCACATTCCACCACCGGTAATGTTCTATTGGACTATTTCTCCAAATGTGGAACCTACCGCGATCGTACGCTGGAAGAGGTTTTTGCCACCATGGGAAACCTTTGGTATGAATCTCCCATTCTAGCCTTGAAGTTGGTCTTCTACAATCGCTTGATCACTCGACAAGCCAAAGGCTTCTTGGAA
This sequence comes from Saprospiraceae bacterium, assembly GCA_013214355.1. Lineage (GTDB taxonomy): Bacteria > Bacteroidota > Bacteroidia > Chitinophagales > Saprospiraceae > DT-111. Next base: position 15,733 of record JABSSL010000024.1, read on the forward strand.
AGCGATCAGGTACAGAAAGGCCAAGGGAATCGTAGAGAATTTCGTCAGTCCATTATCTGGTTGGCTAAGTATCAGCCAGAAAGTCTGTACAAGAACCTTTGGTTAATTCCTGTGGTAGGAACGTGGAAAGACCTATGGCATGAGGACCTGATTGACTACCTCGATCAGGATCAAGTTTTTGGCTTGATTTCCAAAGGCATGGCCGAGGAGTATAATCGTGCGCTATTGGCCAAGTACCTCCCAAGGATACGTTCGAAAGCCAATATCCGCCATGACCGCCATGTGAGATTGAATCGCTTTGCCTTAGATTTGATGAAATACTTGAAATGGTCTCCAAAGGAATACCGTCAATTCAAATCTAGTGGGAAGGCGCATACTTTCCAGCAGTTGGCTAGCCAACAACGCTTCGATGACATTCGCTTCCAGGAAATACCTGGAAAAGCGCTATTCCAATGGGTTAATCAGCGAGGAACGGATGGAAAGACAGTGCTGGAAAGACAGCAAATGGAGAGCCGATATTTAGATTGGATCAAAACACAACCGACGGCCAAGTTTACCGGCTACGTCTATGAATTAATGAAGGTGGTTCGTAAGGACCTTTCCCGTGTGCAAGCGTACACGGTGAACAAGCAGTTTGAGCATTTGCTTTCCTTGGCGCGCCGTGATGGCAAGGTCCAAGAAAATGTTTGGTGCGCTTTAGATACCTCTGGTTCCATGCAGTGCGGGGTGGCCGATACCACGGCTTATGATATTTGCATCAGCCTTGGTGTTTATTTCTCCAGCCTCAACGAAGGTGCCTTTCAGGATCATGTGATTATGTTTGATCAAAAATCACGTGCACTGAAATTAAGTGGTGCCTTTGTGGATAAGGTGCGACAAATCACCAGTTCAAATGTGGCTTGGGGTAATACGAATTTCCAATCCGTGATCGATGAAATCGTGCGTATCAGAAATCGACGCCCTACTGTCCCGATTGAGGATTTCCCTACAACATTACTCGTCGTATCGGATATGCAATTTGATCCAGCAGGTTCCAATACAAAAACCAACTACGAAGTAGCTATGCAAAAACTAGCAGCAGTTGGTCTACCAAAAATGAGAATCGTTTGGTGGTGGGTGACGGGAAGAGGAGGCGATTTCCCGAATCAACTGGATGATGAAGGCGTAATCCTGATTGGCGGATTTGATGGAGCAATTCTATCTCTGCTTTTAGGTAAAGAAAGACCTTCCGAAAAAGGAACTAACGTACAGGCGATTCGGTTAACACCTTACGAAGCCATGTTGGCTGCCTTAGAACAAGAAATACTGGATAAAATATCCGTGTAGGAAATGAGTCGAAAGATCACATCAGCAATTTAAACCCAACTCCAAACTGGCTTAGTGGCGTGACATAAAACGCCACGAAGTGATCTGTGACTCCTAAAAAAGAGCCGAAAGAAGACCTCAGCAATTTCAACCCATTTACGGTAAAATGACATGGTTTTCTGTGGCTCTTTTCTTTTTTAGTTTCAATGAATTTGAATAAGGGTTGTTCTTTGCCAAGTATGTCTTTTGAAGCCTCTTACGAAAAGAAGAAATCTAACCATAGTTATTAGTAACTCACTGTTTTTCAAATATCTAACCTAAGTTATTCTCTTTCAAAACCTTACCTCCATCAGACTCCTCATTCTGCCTTCGGCGACATACTTTTTGGCATTGCCCCAAAAAGTATGCAAAAAACGCTAGGCAAAACGAAACTCATCCTTCGAACAATGTTTTGCCAGACCGCCCGCTTAGAAGCGATTCTAGTCTCTGTTGAAATCACTATTACGATAGAATTGACATGTAGTTCTATATCTTCATTCTTAGCTTCGAAGCGAAGCTCTCCTCTAAACTGTCTCGGAGTTATCCTTCCTCAATATTTTTCTTTAGCTTCCTTAGGATATCGACGGCTTGCTGCTGTACAATGCCCCGGACGATTGGTGCGCCAAGGCGATAAATGCCTTTTAAGGTAAAGGAGAGTTGGAGCTTTACGATGGTTTCGCCATTGTCGTCGGAGAGTTTCATCTCGGCGGCGATAGGGAAAATACTTTTGATCGTTTTCACCTTAACCTTTCGGTCTTGCTCCCATTCGATGACTTGGTAGGTAGTCTGAAGATCCCTACCAGCAATCGTAGCTACTTCAGTGTATCGAGATCCCAGACGTATGGGAGGTGGGTCCAGCAAGATGACTTCATCAAGCATAGGTATGTACTCGGTACGTTTTTCAACCTGGTTGAGATAAGTAAAAACCCGATTTCTATCAGCCTTGATGGCAATGCGCTCCTGTAAGTCCAAACGGAAAGTTTTATGGTGCAAATACAATCTTTAATCACTACTATGCATAAGTAACAGTGAGGCAGCCAACTTGTTCGTCAATGACTTAGGGGGTGAGGTGTTGCCGCAATAAGCGCTCCAGACCAGGTCCGGGTTCTGGCAGGTTGGCATCAATAATTTTACCATCCGGGGCAATTAGGACATACTTAGGGATGAATTGAATATTGTATCGATCTCCATAATCTCCTTGCATCCCATTTTCAATCAAAAGATCTGTTGCCGGAGAGGCATCTTCAGCATTTCGAGTAAAGTAACGTTTCCAATCCTGTTCTCGGGCATCCAGGGATACCATCAAAAAAACGATATCTATTTGATCGGCAAATTGACGACTAAGCTCTAGTACAGAGGGGCGGTGCCTCAGACACGGTCCGCACCAACTTGCCCAGTTATCAATAAAGACAAATTTGCCCGCAAAATCAGATAACTTAACTTCATTACCTTCTCGATCAAAGGCGGTAAAATCATAGGCTTCTTCCCCTGCTTGCGACTGGAAGTAGTTGGTTGAAGGTTTTTCCAATAGAAAATAATAAGGGTTATTAGCCTGGGCCGTCAGAGCCGCTTCCAGTACATCCGCATTAAAGAGTTGAACGTGCTTGGCCCAATAACTGGGGCTTTCCATCAATTCTTTTAGGTAAATGGCTTGATAGAAGGAGGCTTGTTCTTTGCTCTGTGTAGAGGTACTGATAAACTCAATAAAGGAGGAGATGCTTTGCAAGGAATCCCGTTGCCGTAAATACTGGACCTCATATTGGTATAGCACATTATGTGGTAAGGTCTTGGTCCATGGATTTTCAGGATCAATGGCTTTCACAAAATCAAAGAAGGCATCATCAGGAGGGAGGTTTTGTACCAGTCTTCCAAAATAGAAGAGGAATGAATAGATTCTAGCTTCATTCTGATAAGCTAAGAGTGCCTCCTCTTCAGCCGTCAGGCGATCCCCGTGGCTTTTAATCAGGGTGGCGCGTTCCTGCCTAAAGGCGTCGAATAAAGTAATAATATCCGATAGCTTCTGGGGGTTGAAAATGGTGCTGCCATTTTCAACGATGAAGTTATTGTTGCTCTTCCAAAGATAGTTGAGTAGTGAATCTGCAAGGTGCTTTGTGGTCAGCGATGAATCCGCGGCAATACTTACCTCCATCTGCCGCCCAGGCGTAAGACACACTAAATAACTTTTGTCTGCATGTGCACTACGAATTACCCCTGTGGAATAATAATCTACTTCAAAATCGGCAGCTGATCCTACTTTAGCGTCAAGGACTAACAAGGCCCTAGAAGTAAGGCCTTCCTCCAAGGTCAGCGGACCTACAGTTGTCTCGGCGTGCTCTACCTTTAGGGAAAGGGGCTGGCTTTGGATCGACAATGCGTTAGTAAAAAAGACTATCAAAAAGCAGATTAGCCCGTAGCAACTATTCTTGTACATAGATTGTATCTTGTTAATTGTAACACATACCTCTTGATGTTAAAACGGTGAACTTTGGTGTACTGTTCTGTAGAAAAGTTTATCCGTACTATGGTTGATCTCACATTGATGATCATTGTTGGATATGAGTATCCTAATCAATCTTAAGCAAGTCCCTGCAGCCCCCATTTTTGACTCAAAACAAATTCATGGTAGAAATAGTGTTGCCATGTTTGAGTTGATCGAATATGTTCGGGTGCTACAGGAGAATGAGCAAGATGGAGAGACTCGCAGAATTATTTGGGGGAATAATGATCCCGTTGGAGCGTATCATGGCCACTATAGAGTGGGTCCCATTAATGCTTCCTTGCCAGCTAATAGAAAGGAGAGAAAGGGAGAGGACAGAAGTTAGAGAGAAGAAGCCAAATATGAGAGGTAAGGTTTGCTTGGATGTTTCGGACTTGGGTCGATAGTCCACAGTCCATAGTAATCTTCACTATGGACTATGAACCTTCAACCCTCTACTGGCGAGTCCGAGTCCACCTACTCGTCCTTCAAAGCCTTAATTGGATTGGCCATCGCCGCCTTGATGGCCTGAAAACTGATCGTTATAAAGGCAATAAGGATAGACAAGATGCCTGCCAAGGCAAATACCCATCCGTTCAGCTCAATATGATAGGCAAAGTTACTAAGCCATTGCCGCATGGCATACCAAGCTATGGGCGATGCTATCAGCAAAGCGATGAGCACGAGCTTCATGAAATCTTTGGACAAAAGTCCAATCAAGTTGGCGGTGGAAGCCCCCAACACCTTCCGGATTCCAATTTCCTTGGTGCGCTGCACGGTGATATATGCGGCCAAGCCAAGCAAGCCCATACACGCAATAAAGATTGCTAATAAGCTGAACAAGCCAAATATTCGCTGAGAGACCTGCTCTGCTTGATATAATGCGGATAAATCTCCCTCCAAGAAGCTGTATCGGAATGGTCGGTTGGGAGAAAACTCATTCCATTTTTGTTCTATCCGTTGAATGGTTTGTTGAAGGTCGTCCGCCTGCAGGCGAACCGACAATACGTTGCTGGCCCCGTTCGGGTTTTGATTATGCAGAAAATACACCGGCGAAATCGCTTGGTGAAGCGATTGGAAATGAAAATCCTTCACAAGTCCAACGATCGTATATACCGTCGTAACCTCTTCGCCTGTTTGGAAATTCGTGTTAACGGTCGTCAAGCGTTTTCCAACGGGTTCTTCCAGCTGCAATTCTTTGGCCGCCGTCTCATTAATCAGCAAGGACAGGGAGTCGTTAAAGGCATCAGAAAAGTTTCTTCCATCCAATAGCTCCATTTGCAGACAAGACAAGAAATCTTCATCAATGGTTATCCCACTACCAAAGGAGGTTTCCGCATCTCCTTCCTTCCTAAAAGAGGTACCAAAAAAGTCTTCTCCTGGCATTGTATTGCAGCCACCCACGTTGGTAATCTCGGGAAACTTGAGTAATTCCTCCTTAAAGGCCTCCGTTTGGGTCCCTAAGATTCCTCCTCCTCGAATCGATAGCACTTTCTCTTGATTAAATCCAAGTTCTTTGTTTCGGATAAATTGCAATTGATTGAATACAACGATGGTACTAATGATAAGTATCACGGAAATCATAAATTGGAAGACCACCAGACCGTTGCGCAAGGCTATACCGTGACGCGTAGAACTCAATTTCCCTTTCAACACCTGGATAGGACGGAAACGAGATAGGACAGCTGCAGGATAGCTCCCTGCCAACAAGCCGATGATAAGCGCTAGCATGGGCAAAGCCAAGACCATCCATGGACTAATGATTCCCCCTAAGGTGAATGTCTTCCCAGATAGGTCGTTAAAAACGGGTAAGATGAATATCAGCAAGACTAAGGCCAGGAATACACTGAATAAACTCACCAGAATAGCCTCCATCAGGAATTGATTCACCAACTGCTTTGGTAACACCCCTAAGGTCTTACGGATGCCTACCTCTTGGGCACGTTCCGTGGATCTGGCAGTAGACAGGTTCATGAAATTGATGATAGCAATCACCAAAATGAATAAGCCGATGATCCCAAAGATGTAGTTTCGGGTGGTGCTCCCTGGAGGCTTTATTTCATTCTCCAAATTAGAGGTTAGATAGATATCCGTTAAGGGCTGTAAGTAATAATCATAGCCATTTCCAGCCGCCACATATTCATCATAGGAAACATTAAATTGGCGTTGAATGGGTCCTGCCGCATACTTGCGTACCATTTGCGGAAACTTCGCCTGCAAAGCGAGTGGGTCGGTCCCTGGTTCTAATAGCAAGTAGGTGTAGGCAAAGAAGTTAATGAAATTCTGGTTCTGCAAGAAGGCGAAGCTACTAGAAGAAATGAGCATATTGAATTGGAGATGCGAATTTTCAGGAACATCTCCACAGACGCCTGTAACGACTAGATCATCGGGAGAATTGGGATTATCTAGCACCTTACCAATGGGGTTTTCATTTCCAAAATACTTGGTTGCCGCACTTTCCGTCAGTACAACAGTATTGGGTTTATTCAAGGCAGTCGCTATTTCTCCATCTAATAGAGGAATGGAAAATAGCTCAAAGAACTGACTATCTGCCCACATGGCATGTGGCTCTTCAAATATATTATCGTTGACCTTGAAGGTAACGGCATTTCCTTGGAAGTAGAATACTCGCACGGCCTCTTTGACCTCTGGATAGTCGTTCTCCATCATTTCTGCATAACTATGCGGTATAATAGCATAGGAACGCATCCGTCCTGGATACTTACGATCCAAAGCTACTCGGTAAATATCATCTCCCTTCTCATGAAATTTATCAAAGCTAGATTCGTCCCAAACATAGAAGAATATGAGTAAGAAGCAGGCGATGCCAATGGCTAAGCCTAAGATGTTGATCAGGGTATACCCTTTCTTTCGCCACATATGGCGAAAAGCTAGTTTTAGGTGGTTTCTAAACATAATAATAATAGTCAATGATTCTTCGGCAAATCCCCTGTTTATAGACACTCAAAAATGAAATTCAACGCTACACTGACACTGATCGTCCAATGAGAGTCATCATCAGTGGGCGCTTTTTCATCTCCTTTTATGATTTTGCATAGGATTTGTCAAAGAAGCTAGTCGGTTAAGGATGGATAATAGGATTCACGTATTATTCGTATCGTAAGGCCTCCACAGGATTAAGTCGAGTAGCCCGAATGGCTTGCCAACTGACCGCTAACCAAGCAATGGCTAAGGCCATTAAACCCACCAGCACAAAAAGCAGTATCCCTACATTCGTGCGATAGGCGAAATCTGCTAGCCAAGATTGCATGAAGTAGTAAGCAATCGGAGCCCCAATGAGGTTGGCAATCACTACTAGCCAAGTAAAAGGACGATTGAGCAATACCAAAATGTCCATAGCAGAAGCACCCAGTACTTTTCGTACTCCAATCTCCTTGGTTCTTCGCGCAAGAATCAAGGTGGCCATACCGAATAATCCCATGCAAGCAATCAGGATGGCCAAAATCGTTGCCCATTGCATAACTGCTCCTAACCGCATCTCGGCTCGATACATCCGATCCAAGTTTTCATCGACAAAGGCAAAGTTAAACTCCTGATCTGGGGCTACTTTTTCCCAGGCTGCCTGAATTCCTTGTACCGTGCTGGCTAGTTCTCCCCCACTCAATTTAATACTAATTTTGGTCATGGGTGAATCGGAATAGTCCACATCCGTCACTACTTCATTAACCGCCACTGGATCCATGCTGATCATGAGTGGTTCCACAGCATTATGTAAAGAGCTATAATTGAAATTTTCTGCAATCCCAATCAGGTGGAAAGCCTCGAAAGGAGCAGGCATACGTTCTTCAGCTTCCTTGATCCCATGAAGGTCAGCCATCGCTCGATTTATGATAATGGCGGTACGTGCATCAGCGCCCACCTCCTGAGAAAAATGCCGGCCACTTTCCAACTCGACACCCATCATCGGAAGGAAGTCTTCATCAACCGTTAATTTGGAAAACCAGCGAAACTTTTGGTTGGGATCCGTATAGCCCAATTGTGTCCACCCAGGAACGCCGAAGGCATGCGAAGAAGTTGCCAAGTCAATTACACCTGGTATTTCCCCCAGCTCTTGCTTCAAAATATCCGCTTGCTGAATTCCTTCTTGATACATGTCCGCAAAGGTTTTCCCTTCGCCAGGTGTTGGTGAATAAGGGAAGGATAACACTTGCTCTTTATCAAAGCCCAAATTGGCATTTTGTATAAATCGTAACTGTTTCTGCATGATCATGGTACTGGCAATTAGGACGACCGATAAAACAAATTGAAACCCAATCAATCCACGCAGAACCATATTCTTTCGCGAGCCAAGGCTGGATACGATGTCCTGAAAAGCTAGTTTCGGGGCATAACCGGAAGTCACTAAAGCTGGATATATACCAGCGAGGATCCCCAAACCAATGCCAAACCCAGCCAGAGACAAAAGACTCCAAAATGAGACATCAATGGCAAGTGATTTCCCAGCCATATCATTGAAGTAGGGTAAGGCAACCCCTGCCAGCATCACGCCTACTATCACGGCCCCTAAGCTAATGAGAATCGCTTCGCTCCAGAACTGCATCATCAATTGCTTTCGATTAGCGCCGCTCACCTTCCGAACGCCCACTTCTTTGGCTCGGGTAACCGACCGCCCTACGGAAAGGGTTACAAAATTGATGCCTGCTAGCAACAAGATGAGGAGCGCCACACCGCCCATAATGTAGGGATAGCGACCATCGCTAACAGTGACGATTCCACCGGGCATTTCACTATTCAAGTGGATATCCGTCAGGGGCTGAAAACCCACTTCGTATTCCCCTGCTTCGAACTTGCCCGCCACCTTGCCGTCGACATGACTTTGCACCTTTTGGGTAAGCATCGCCAGCGATTGTCCTTCTTCTAGCAAGATGTAAGTTTCAGGAGATACGACCTGCCAATGGTTGAGCGTTCGCTCCGAAACGAAGGTTTTGATATTGTCAAAAGGGATTAATATACCGAACTGAAGACTAGAATTAGTGGGAGGTGCAGCCACCACTGCCCCTACTTCGAAGGCATTCCACTCCCCGTCCATTTGGATAGAGAGTGTCTTTCCAATCGGATCTTCTTCACCAAAATACTTCTTAGCTGTTGGAGCAGTAATTACAGCAGTCCGTAACTCTTCTAAGCTTTGTGCGGGATCACCAGCAAGAGATTCAAAATCAAAAGCTCTAAAAAAATCCGGATTTGCTAGATGTATATCCTCCTGTTCCGTCAATTGGCCTTCTCGCACACCGAAGTTGCCCGTCAGATATCGAGGAACGGCTTCAATCTCCGGAAAATTTTCCGCCAGTTCTCGGCCTAGAATATAAGGAGTTGTTGTATTGAAAAACACCTCCCCTTGATAGTGCTCCTTCACCCAAACCCGATAAATACGATCCGCCTTCTCATGAAAGTGATCATAAGTCCATTCCTCTTTGACAAAAAGGAACATTAGCATGGCCACCCCGACCCCGATAGCTAAGCCAGTGAGGTTAATGAAGGTGTAACGTCGCTCTTTGAGCAGATGGCGCAGAGCAATCTTGAAGTAATTTTTGAACATAGTCGGAGATTTTTAGGTAGTCATAAAACAACAGCCTGAAACTGTATAAAGGAGCTTAAATCAGAAGAGCAATTTGATAAATTCCCCTACCGAGATATCTTACTCCATATCTAGCGAAAGCCCCTGAAAGAGTTACATCTCTTCCAGAGGCAGCTTATTATTACAATGTTGAATCCTAATTATTAGGCGCTTATGAGCACCTTATAACAAGGACGATGAATCTCTTTAATGGTTGCATCTTCCTCCTCTACCCCTCCTGCTTAATGGCCTTGACCGGATTAGCCAGAGCTGCTTTCAGGGATTGCCCACCTACTGTTAAAACACCGACACACATGGCCAGCAAGCCCACCACCCCAAACATCCACCATGGGATAGCTGTTTGATAGGCGAAATCTCTCAACCATAGACGTAGAACATACCAGGCTACCGGAATCGCCAGAAGAACAGCTAGTCCGATTAGCTTCAAAAAGTCTTGGCTCAGCAAACCGACGATTGATCCCACTGACGCCCCTAGTACTTTGCGAATACCGATTTCTTTTGACCTGAGGAAAGTGGTATAAGACACTAAGGAGAACAGTCCTAAACAGGCTACCAGTATAGCCAAAAGTGTAAAGAACAATAGGATACGGCTAAAGACTACCTCCGATTCATAATTTCGCTGGAAGGCATCATCCAAGAAAAAAGAATTAAAGGCATTACCCGGGAAGAAATCCTGATACAATTCCTTGGCGGCTGCCAATACTATCGCTGCATCGGCATTCTCCATCTTCACCGAAATGAAGTGATTCGGGCTGTAAAAGGGCATGAAGATCAAAGGTTCGATTTTGTATTGCAGAGATCGCTGGTGGAAATTGGGGAGTACACCAACAATATCCCAACTTTTTCGGCTGGTTCCGAAAGACAGCTGCTCATTCAAGGCTTTTTCAGGGCTTTCGAAGCCAAATAGCTCGACCGCAGCTTCGTTGATCAGTATATTTTTAACCAAGCCGCCGTTGAAATCATGATCGCTTAATCGTAGCTTTCTACCACTAATCGGCTCCAACTCATAAAGATCGGTGTAGGCAAAATCGATATCCATAAAGCTAGTGGAATAGCCTTGATCCCGATTGGGGCCACTAGGCCGGACATCAAAGATACGCCCTGTCATCATGCCGGGTACACGGCTAGAACTGGCCGCCTTGGTCACCCCGGGAATCTTCGCGAGCTCCCCTTTGAAGGCATTGATCCTATGAATAAAATTCGAATCATATTGCGCCACAGAGGGCCTATCTAACACTAAAGTCTGGTCGATAGCCACCCCTAAGTCTTGCTGATTCATAAAGGTGATTTGACGATAAACCAGCATGGTTCCCGCCATCAAGGCGATAGAAGCAGCGAACTGAAACACAATTAATCCTCGACGAAGTATTCTACCAGATCCCGCCTGCTGAAACTTCCCTTTAATGATGTTTGTCATCTTGAATCCTGACAAGACAAAAGCAGGATAGCTTCCCGTTACCAGAACACCTAACAATAGTACTGTCAGTATGACACCAATGAACAGCAAGGCTCCTTCCCCACCCCACAAAAAGCTATTAGGAAGCTCTATACCTAGATAGGGTACTAGCCGGTGGCGCGCCAATTCCGCAAGTTGAGTAGCTAATAGGAAAGCGATCAGATTCATCAATAGGGCCTCAGATAAAAACTGCCCCATTAATTGTGCTCGCCTTGCTCCCACGATCTTACGGACGCCTACCTCTCGCGAGCGTTCAATTGCACGAACGGTAGCTAAATTAACGTAGTTAATCCAGGCGAGGATAAGGATAAAGAAAGCGATCAAAAGCATGGTAGATACCGAGTTGCCATTAGCAGTAGTACCGATCTCATATTCTAGATCTGAAGAATTTAGGTGAGCATCTTTTATAGGTTGCAGGTAGAAGTGTTCTTCCGAACCTGATACTTCCTCCCCATTGAAATGCCTTTTGCTGAAGTCAGCGAATTTGGCTTCTAGTCCTGCAACGTCCGTTCCAGGGGCGAGTTGTATAAAGTGGTAAAAATCCGACCAAGTCCAGCTGTTATCTGCATCAGGATTGAACTGGATAAAGGTAGCATAGCTCACAAAAAAATCATACTGCAGAATCGTATTGGCGGGTAGGTCCTTGCAAATCCCTTTAATGATCAGTTGTTGATTGTTGAAATGGATGGGCTGATCAATCAAACTGGATAGTTGCACATCTTCCCCAAAGAGTTGTTTGGCTCTGCTTTCAGAGATGACCAAGGAATATACTTCTTGTAAAGCAGTAGCTGGATCACCAATTAACAGGGGATAACTTAGGACTTGAAAGAAGTTGTTGTCTACAAAAATCGGGTCATCGATCAAGACCATATCTTGGTCGCCCTTGTGCACGTGCATACCAAAACCAGGCGCTATTCTAGTCGCCTGTTCTATTTCCGGAAAATCCTCATGCATTTGATACCCGACACGAGGGTAAGTAATGGTACCCAGTTGAACCGGTTCGCCATTCTTGAAGCGATGGTTTACCACACGATAAATCCGATCCGCATTCTCGTGAAAGCCATCAAAGCTCCTTTCAAAACTAACGTATTCCAATAGCATGAGGCACGCCCCCATCCCAATGGCCAAGCCTAACATATTGACTAAGGCAAAACGTTTATTCTTAAACAAACTACGAACAGCTGATTTGAAATAATGCTGTAACATGAAGGTCTTTTTTGTTTAGTAGCAATCTTTATTGACTGCTGCTTTGGTAATTTATGCTTAGTCAACTTCCATTACAATCTAGCTATCTAATCCTGTTGAAGACTTTCAATCGGATTAGCACGAGCATGCACCATAGCCTCCCGGCCCACTGTCAAGCTCGCTAGCAATAAAGTTCCCATACCTACTATCGCAAAGAAGCTCCAATGCAGCTCCACGTAGAAGGCATAGTTGCTCGATAGCCACTTCTGCCCAAGCCACCAAGCCACGGGAGCGGCAATTACGAAAGCTAAACCCACTAAGCGGATTAGTGGCAATGATAGCAATTGTACCAGCTGCCCCACGGTAGCCCCTAGTACTTTACGTATCCCAATCTCTTGCTTACGTTGCACTACTAACAAAGCGGATAAGCCCATAATTCCTAATGCTGCTATGAGTAACATCAGGCCACTGGCCCAATTCACCATTTTCTTCCAGCGGGCCTCCGATTCGTAGTAAGCGCCAATATCATTTTCCAGAAAACTATATTCAAATGGTAAATAGCCTAGGTGTTTTTCATGAATCTCTTCCAATACTTTGACCGTTTGAGCTGCGTATTGATCTTGTGTCTTTATCCATATTTCTTTGACCCGGGAGTTGGGTTTTGAATATAGTACCAAAGGCTTGATTGATTCTTTGAGCGATTCCAAGTGAAAATCCTTGACGACTCCAATCACCTCCATTGAGTTATCTCCCCATTGCACAACTTTCCCAATAGGTTCCTCCCATTGTACTGACTTTACGAAGGTCTCATTCACGAGTACTCGATTTAGAGAATCGGTTGACCGTAAAGCATTGAAGTTTTCACCTTGCAACATTTGAATGCCAAAGGCAGGGATGAAATTGGCATCGATGCTCCCATAGGCCGCCATGATCGACTGATCCCCATCATAACGTACCTGCGTTCGATTCACCCCGTGCTTAGAAATATTGGCTCTAGCTGTAACTTGCTCAATAAATGGATATTGGGCTAGTTCTTCCTTGATGACAGGCACTAGTTCAGTGCTAGTGAACCAAGGAACTTCCATACCAATAATATTGGAGGGATCATAGCCTAATTCCTTATTCTGCAAAAACCGAAACTGCTGATGAAAAAAGACAGCCCCTAACACAAAAAGAATAGCTAGCGAAAATTGAACGACCACCAGGCCTTTTGCCCAATTATGACGTCCGGATAAACGTACTCGATTAACGATAGCCTGTACCGGCTTTAAGCTAGATAGTATTAGGGCTGGATAAAAGCCCGCTAAAACGGCCAACAGCCAATGGAATAGGAAAATGGCAGCAATAATCGGAAGTTCTGTAAGTACATGGGCAGAGATATATTTACCCGTAAAGTGATTAAAAAAAGGCAGCAACCATTGAACGACCGCTAAGGCCGGTAATACTGCTAAGCCAACCAACAACCAAGACTCGGTTAAGAACTGGACAATTAGCTGCTTTCTGGACCCTCCAATAACCTTTCGTACTCCCACTTCACGTCCACGGTCCATCGATTGAGCTAAGGACAAGTTGATGAAATTGATACAGGCCAACAGCAACACCAGAAACGCCACTCCAATCAGAATGTAGGAGTATTGCGGATTACTCCCGCGTTCCAATCCATTAGAGACGTAGAGCTCCTCTTCTAGGTGTACATCCAGCAAGGGTTGAAGTGCAAACCAATGACGGGCATCAGGTTTAGCTTCCCGAAGCTCACTCAATTGAGGGGCCATTGCTTCATTGGCAATAACCGCCATCTTTTCGATGACACGATCTCTGTTTACACCTTCCTTCAGTTTAAGGAAGGTATTTAGATTTGATCCAATCCAGTCTTGTTGTCGCTCCGGATGCTCCGCTAGTAGGTATCGTTGAAAGGGTAAGATGAAGTCGAATTGTAGACTGGAATTGGCCGGAGGTGTCTGAGCGACTCCGATGACAGTCAATTCACTAAATTGATCTTCTTCCTCTTGAATTTCTACTACCTGTCCTACGGGGTTATTCTCCCCGAATAAGATTTCTGCTTGTTCGGCCGAGAGAATCAACTGGTGCGGCTCCAGCAACTGATCAGGGCCGACCCCCTGGATAACATCAAATGAGAAAATGTCGAAGAAGGTGGAGTCCACATAGAGCATATCACCGTAAAAGGTCTGTCCGTCCACTCTTACTAATTCAGGATAACCTTTCACTCTGACAAAAGCCTCTACTTCATCAATATTCTCAGTAAAAGTTGGCCCCTGTGGAATTCCTGTAAATCCACTTTTATAATCGCCAAAAAAACCATTGGCGCTCTGAGTCGTCACTCGATAGATATCTTGCTTATGCGTATGAAATTGATCAAAGCTTTGCTCATCTCGAACAAAAAGAAAGATGAGTAAAACTACCGTCAAGGCCACCCACATACCAATGAAATTGATCATCGATATCTGACGTTTACGCCATAGATTTCGGAAGGCGGTCTTGAGGTAATTGTAAAACATACGTCTTAGGATTTGGAAAATGTCTCATTTAATCGGGACTGGATCATCCGCGCTAAGCCTTGATAACTTAGAAGAAAACGGATGCTTATTCATCCCGTAGGGTATCCACAGGATTTGCCCAAGTTTTTTGCAAAGCATTAATGCTGACAATAGTAAAAGCCAGAACCAAGGTTAACCCTCCAGCCAAGGGAAACAGCCACCATTGGATTGGTGTCTGGTAAGCAAAGTCTTGGAGCCAGCGCTCCGCGCCAAAGTAGGCAAACGGAACAGCCAGCCCCAAGGCCAACATCAATAGCTTAACGTAGTCCTTATTGAGTAAAGCCAAGATCTGCTGGGCGGAAGCCCCCAGAACTCGACGTATACCGATTTCTTTTGCACGTTGCTCTACGGTAAAGAGCGATAAACCAAACAAGCCCAGGCAGGCGATGAAGATGGCCAGGATAGATGCTAAGCCAAATAAGCTACCAAAGCGATCATCTGCTTCATACTGCCGATCAAACTGCTCATCTACAAAATGATAATCGAATGGGTTGCCTGGGAAGAATTGCTGATAAAGCGCACTGAGCGTAGCCAGCTTTTCATCTAAGTTGTCTGTCTGGAGTTTTATTGTAAAAATGTGATCATTAAAATGAGGTAAAAATACCGTCGGGCTAAAGGGGCTGTGTAAACTCTCATGATGGTAATTCTCAATCACGCCAATCACCTGCACTGGCTCCGCCCCTTGCCGCGTAATATATTGGCCGATAGCTGCCTCTGTTGATTCAAATCCAAGTTCTTGCACAGCTCGCTCATTCAAGACTGCATGCTGGATCCCGTACCAATCTTCCGCCAACATATTACCATCAAATACACGCCCCGTCTTGAGTGGAATAGCATAGGTGTCAAAAAATCGATCATCCACGAGCATCAAAGCATAGTTCTTTTCCTCATCTCCAGGAGCGGGGTTCATACGGGTGTAACCAGGGGCATAGAGATTATAGTTCTGCCCGGGCACCGCCCCAGAATTACAGTACTCTTCCACAAACGACAGCTTGCCCAGCTCTTGCCGAAAAGCCCTGGAGCTACTGATCTGATCACGATCCAAGCCCTCTGGCCCATTGAAAATCAGCAACTGCTCGGAATTAAAACCTAGATCAGCATCTCGGAGATAATTAAGTTGTTGGAAAACCAAAACGGTAAAGACAATCAAACTAATAGAAACCAAGAACTGGAATACCATCAAGCCTTTTCGAACCCATTGTCCCCTTGAGGTTTGTAAAAACTTACCTTTTAGCATTTCAATGGGATTACGCCTAGCAAGGAAATAAGCTACGTATCCTCCCGACAAGATGATACCAACCAGTAGCAAGGCCAATCCGAGGGCACTCAATTGAAAAGCCCCAAATAAAAGGCCTAAAGATAGCTGCACGCCTAGTAGTTCGTTGAAGTAAGGCTGCAAAAGATCAATCAATCCCAAACTCGCCACCAAGGCCAAACCATTCATCGCCAAAGCCTCGCCCAAGAATTGGATAGATAGTTGCGACTTTCCTGCACCTACCACTTTCCTTACACTTACCTCTTTGGCTCGCGTTATTCCTACCGCCGTGGAAAGATTGACATAATTGATCCAGGCAATCCCTATGATCAATAATGCGATAGTTAAAAGGAGATACAGGAATTGCACATTAACAAAACTCGGAATGGCTCCATTCAAGCCCTCCCCCAAGTGCACGTCGGCCAGCGGCTGCAGCTTGATCTCACTACCGAGATAATTAGGCATTTTCTCTGTCAAGATTTGCAAGCTGGCTTCCACCTGGCTAACATCTTGTTCTGAAGCTAATTGCACAAAGGATTTGTAAGCAGAGAACCCCCAGTGTTCAAGGTGGGCCCAGCCACTTCCAT
This sequence comes from Saprospiraceae bacterium, assembly GCA_013214355.1. GTDB lineage: Bacteria > Bacteroidota > Bacteroidia > Chitinophagales > Saprospiraceae > DT-111. The sequence continues at coordinate 32,187 of JABSSL010000024.1, forward strand.
TCAGGCTGGCTACGTTCTTGAAATTATTGAGGGAAAAAACGAGATTAAATTGATAATCTGAAGTAAGAGGAATGTCTTCGTAAACCCCACTGACCGTGTATTGATGAGCCCCGAATTGATTATTGAGTAATAATTCCTGTCCTACGGGATCCTCATCACCAAAGTAGCGATTGGCTGTACTAGCGGATAGGGCTACCGTGTAGGCCTGATCCGGTTTTCCTCCTTTGATAAAGGGGTGTGTAAAAATGTCGAAAAGGCTAGCATCTGCGTACCAAATAGCCTCTTCTTTAAAGGATTTTAGCTGTTCATCCGAGTCGGTTTGAATTTGAACTAGTCCATCCATTTGATCCATAAATCGGGCGTAGGCTCGGATGTGGGGACTAGTTTCCATAGCTGCTGGTGCCAACATAGGGGGCACCCATTCATTCGCTTGTTCGCTATCACCTAGTAACAGTCGGTGTATCTCGGGTAATTCTTGGTGAAATTGGTTAAAAGAATAGTGATAGCTAACGTACTGGAGAATGAAGAGAAATGCTGTAATCCCTAAAGTAAGGCCTAGTAGATTCAGTCCGGAAAAAACTTTCCGGTTCCAGAAGCTTCTAAATATGGCCTTGATATAGTGATTCAGCATGGTGAAATTTTAAAAAAGGTTCTTCGACAGGTTTTGAGTTTGAATACAGTCAAAGAAGGAAAAAATTCGGGTGATTTCTTATTTCATTTTTGTGAATGAAGCCCGGCTTTCCGCCGGGCCATTTAAATTGTCTCTTGTAATATACTCCGACTAAAGAATTGCACGGTGGGTAACAAAGGTGATCAAGCCCGTTACCTTAGCGCAATAAGAGACTGTTATTTCTTGGCTTATAGGTTTTCATGGCTGTCTTCTCACGAACAGATACGCTACTGTGTTCTACACGAAGTTGACGGTGCTGCAACTCACTATCTTCAAAGTCAACGGTAAAGTTTTCGATCTCGCCTACTGCGGTCAAACTAGATTGGCCTTCTGCATAGGCGTTCACCATTTCGGCTTTGAAGTTCAAATTGGCGTGTGCTTTATTTTCCAAAGCAATCTCCAAGCGTTCTGCTGGGATAGCTTCTCTAGCCGTCACGATAGCCCCTTCTTTTGCCACCAAGTTGAACAACTTGTTGTACGTCACTCGGATAATAGAAGGATTAGAACCTTTTTCTGCTCGAATTTTCAAAGTTTTGTTTTCGATAGTGATGCTCACATCTGAGCCACCATTTCTCTGGCTAACTGCAGCTTCTGGTCCATGCACCAATAATACTTCCGCAGGGCCTTCGATTTCTACTTCGGTGAAAGCGTGATGATCATCGTAGATATTAGAAGCAGATACTAACACAGCCCAGATGGCTACTACCGCCAAGGATACCCAGATGTTGAGCGCTTTCATAGCTTTATACTTTCTGTTAGAGATTAAAGAGGACTGTTTCATTTTATATTTCTTTTATAGTATTCGATGTATGCCAATCTTTATCCAATCCGCGTGCCAAAACTATTAACCTACTGGATAACAGAAAGTTAAACCCGGATCAAAGGCAAATACAGGCCAAAAACTTGTGCGATTGCGGACAGAATGTGTCCATTTTCGAACAGTTTTTGTCCCCCGAAATTGTAATTCTAGAAAAAATGAACAGTGAAAAGGAAAGAGGACTCCCTCCAACTCAAGAAGAAAACACTATTCCAAGCTAAGCTTACAAATCTGATCGATGAGGAGCAGAGGATTGTGCCCCCATTCTCGTTACGGAGATGGCCGCAGCTTTAGCCGCAAACTGTATGGCTGGTAACCAGTCCTGACCTTCTGCTAAGGCAACCGTTAAGGCACCATTGAAGACGTCACCAGCGGCTGTCGTATCTACGGCCTTTACTTTCTCAGCCGGAACGAGAACTTGCTGCGTGGCACTTTTGTAAAATGCACCTTTGGCACCTAAGGTTAGAATCACATGCTCAACCCCCATTGCCAATAGTGCATCTGCTGCCTGTACCGCTGTAGCATCATCCTCTACTCGGATTCCAGTCAGCAATTCAGCTTCCGTTTCATTAGGGGTGATCAGAAATAGGTGCTGATAGGTGTCAGCTGAGATATTTTGTGCTGGGGCGGGGTTTAGGATAACCCTTTTACCCATCTTTCCTGCTTTAGCTATGGCGTATTCCACCGTAGGAATAGGTGTCTCCAATTGGATAAGTACAAGATCTGCTGTAGAAAAGGCAGATTCAGCATTGTCGAGATCAGTGGTAGTCAGTTGGTTATTGGCGCCGGACGCCACTACAATCTCATTTTCTCCTTCTGCATTGACGGTGATCAGTGCAACACCGGAGGCTGTAGCTTCATCCGTTAGGCAAAAGTCAGTCGCAATCCCTTCCTTTTTAAATCCCTCAATGGCTTGGGCCCCAAAAATATCTTGTCCCACTTTACAAATAAAAGTTACTTCTCCCCCTAGTCGAGCAGCGGCCACGGCCTGGTTGGCCCCTTTCCCACCAGGAAACATAAAGAATTCACCACCGAGAATAGTTTCTCCTGCTTGTGGGAAACGTTCAGTCTTGACGACCATGTCTGTATTCGAGCTACCAATGACTAGGATGTTAGGCATAATGTTGATGCTTATTGTTTACGTTTTGCTGTAAAGGTACCGTTCGGTTGGCGTAAGATAGCTTCTTTAGCCTTATCCTCAGAGATTACGAACTCAACCACGTAGCCATTTAGTCCTTTAATGGAAAATTTATCTTGACCGAGCGCCTGTAGTTCGTACTCCGGTTGGCCAGCAATAAAAAGGTGAAGCGTACCTCCCGCTTTAGTGTAAATCTTTATTTCTTGTGGCCCCAAAGTGTATTCGCCAACGTATGGCTCTAAGGCGGACTCTTCCACAGCGATGATGTCGGGTATTTTTTGGAATGAAATAGCGTCTACCATCGGTTCAATCTTGATCGAAACACTCGTAATATCACCCACATCATTCGTTGCAAAATTAAACCTTAAAGGTGATTCACTTTCCTCATCAATCCCATCTTCTTCGACCGAGAAGGGCTGAAAGATATTATAGTGATAATGTTTCAACCAGAGTTTTTGCAAAGGTAGTATAGCAAATAAAGAATCGGCTTTTACTCGAACCCGAAACGTTCCATACCCCGGATGATCATATTTGCCCGCAAAGGCATTAGCAGTATGAGAAGGTTTTGTCCCTTTCTTTTGGTTAGAAGTAGCGACGGACGCCGCTTCCTCTTGTGTCTTTGCTGCTTCATCTGCTCTTTCTTTACGCTCCTTACTCCATTCTCTTTTCGGCAGACCCAAAACCCGATCTGCTATTGTATTACGTACCATCGAGGGTACCACAGAACCATTCTGATTTACCAGCACCACAATTCCTACACTATCGCTAGGGAAGAAACAAGTATTTGCCGAAAAACCGTCAATGTTTCCACCGTGCTCTACGCGATAGTGACCTCTATAGGAAGAAAGAAACCAACCATAGCCATAATTGGCCATGTGCAAATCGGGATACTCTGCACCCGGCGTTCCCCCTGCAACGATCATTTGCGAGCTCATGGCTTCCTGTACATAATCTGCGGGCAATACATCCTTCCCCTTAAACTTCCCACCATTGATCCATGGGATCATCCAATTGGCCATTTCAGTTACACTACTATTGATGCTCCCCGCAGGTCCCATTGCCCGAATCCTGTAGTAGTCCATGGCTTCGATTTTATCATCACTAAGCTGATAACCCTTGGCCACATTTTCACTTTTCTCCAGTTCCGGTATAGACACATTAGAACGCGTCATGCCTAGGGGCGCAAAGAGCTTTTCCTTAATATTATCTCCCCAGCTCTTGCCAGTCAATTTTTCGGCAATCACACCCTGGGCCATAAACATGAAGTTATTGTAGTACCACTGTTCTCTGACTCCAGTAAAAGGTTCTTGGTGTGCAATGCGTTGTATTAAGGTATCCTTAGAATCTGTTGGGAAAAGGTACCAAGCCAAGTCATGGCGAGGTAGGCCCGTGCGGTGACTCATCATGTCCTTGATGGTCACCAAATCATTTAATTCCGAATTATAGAAGGATAATTCAGGGATGTACTCGCGAGGACTATCGTCAAAATCTAGTTTTCCATCTGCTCTAAGTAAGCCAAGGAGGGAAGAGGTAAATGCCTTACTACAAGAACCAATAGCATATAAAGTATGCTCATCTGCCTTAACTTTATTTTCGTAATCAGCATAGCCAAAACCTTTGGCATATACCACCTTATCCTTTTCAACAACAGCCACTGCAAAACTAGCTGCTTGCCAGGTTTCGAGAATTTCATTCAGTTCCTCATCCAAGCCTTGCCATCTTGGGTCTTTATCTTGAGCGAGTAATTGAAAAGCAACAAAAAACAAGAAACTGAATAGGAGTGTTTTTTTCATAATTGATAGGACTTAAGAGAGAGTGATTGTACAGTCGCCCCCCCTTCTCCTTTGTGGCCAAGAGCTTATACCTGTGATCTTCCTTACTTTGTGTTTTCTCTTTTACCAGCTTGAGATGGATGGACGGAGCTTAAAACTAAAGATAATTAAAATATAACTTGGCTTTCGTGGAAAGAAATCAATAATCTTATATTTTGCCGTGTAATAATGCAGCCGAAATCACCAGTAATGTCAACCTCCTCTCTTTCAAGCTGGCGACAATTGGGGTATGCTTTAGGCATGCTCGGTTGGTCGATTCTGACGAACATCATCGGGGTGATGCTGATCTATTTCTACCTACCTCCTAATAATTCTGGCTTGGTAGCTTTAGTACCGCAAACTTTAATCTTCGGCATATTTACCGTGTTGGCGGTGATCGCAGCCTCTGGTCGACTAGTAGATGCCGTCACAGACCCCTTGATTGCTTATTGGAGTGATCAGTTCCAAAGTAGGTGGGGACGAAGAATTCCATTCATGGCCGTTGCTCTCATTCCTGCTGTCGTTTTTTGCATCTTTATCTTTCTGCCTTATGATTACGCCGCAACCAAGGCCAACATTTGGTGGTTGTCTGGGGTGCAGGTGGGATTTTATCTCTTTATGACTGCCTATATCATTCCCTATAATGCTTTACTGCCGGAATTAGCCCCTGATAGCGAATCAAAAGTTAGACTATCTACTTGGCTCAGTTTCACCTTCGTTCTGGGAGTGATTATTTCTTCTCAGACGCCTGGTCTGGCGGATGTGATTCAATCTGGGTTTGAAATGGAGAGTCGTCAAATTGCTATGCAGTGGGCCATTGGAGCGCAGTGTATCTTGGGAGGGATCTTCATGGTTATTCCCCTATTTGCCATTAATGAAGCCGACCATTGCAAAGGCGTACCAACCACCTTACCTTTCTGGAAAGCCTTCCAACAAATCAAAGGAAATCGAAATTTCCTCTATTTCATCGTAGCAGACTGTGCTTATTTCGTTTCCCTGACGATCATTAGCAGCAGCTTGCTCTATATTCTCAAGTCACTCCTGGGCCTGGAAGAGTACATTGGGGGGCAAGTAATGGGTGTTTTGGTCTTGGTGTCTCTTTTGTTCTATCCTTCGGTTGTAAAATTGGCCCGTAGGATGGGCAAGCGTAAACTCATCTTATACGCGCTCTGGTTTCAAGGTTTATTGTTATTGGCCATATTCTGGATGGGAAAGGTTCCTATTGCTCCAAAACTTCAGATCTTTGGTTTTGCGATCCTTTCTGCTATTCCAGCAGCCTTTCTAGGCATCTTACCCTTTGCCGTAATCGCTGAAATTGCGGAGGCTGATGCCAAGAAGACCGGTCAACAGAAAGAGGCTATGTACTTTGCCATCCGCAATTTCTCCACTAAACTGGGCCAAACCTTCGGCATCACCATTTTTGCTATTCTAACCATTTTCGGAAAGGATCCTGGAGACGATTTCGGTATCCGACTAGTGGGAGTGATCGGTGGAGTTATCTGCCTCTTGGCCGGTGTAATCTTTTTGCGATTCAAAGAGGTCAGCCCTGCAACTAGCCTCTCTAGCGACCATAGTGACTAACATCTACGCCCTCCATCTCCATCAAATCTATGCCGAAATTCCGGATGGCTGTAACTAAAGGTATGGCCAACTTCCCCTTCTCGGTGATGCTATATTCAGTCTTTGGTGGAACCACCGCGTAGACTTCCCGGTGGATGAAGCCATCATTCTGAAGTTCTCGCAATTGCGAGGTCAACATCTTATCGGAGATATGAGGTATAGCTCGCTTCAACTCACTGTAACGATACACCTGATCCTTAACCCGCCAAAGAATGGGAATCTTCCAGGTGCCTCCTATTCGATCCATCGCGAATTCAACAGGATTATAGTAAACTTTACCATCGTACATAAAATCTGGCATAGGCTAAGTTTTTGATATTCAGTATACTTTCTAAAAGGTAAGTACCTTACGATTTGGTAAATATATTTCTTTCAGCAGGTATAATTCACAAATTGCAGGCATCATTCATTAATAAGTAAAAAATATACAGATGTCGAATTCAATAAAAGAACTTATTGGTAAAGAAACTAGCCATGGTGAAGGAAGCGAAAAAGCGAAGAAAGTACTCATCATTGCTGCTAATCCCAGTGTATCCCAAATGACGGGTTGGCCCATTGGAGCCTGGGCTGCAGAGCTTACCCACCCTTACTTCGAATTTCAACAGGCAGGCTATGAAATCACCATCGCTAGTCCTGATGGCGGAAAAGTTGTATTCGATGGTTTCAGTGATCCAAGAGATGAGAGTGGTTACTCTGCTAGCGACTTGGTAAGTATGGGATTCATTAACACGCCAAGTCTGATCGGACTACTTGATGACACTCAAAAGCTATCCAATGTCAATCCTACCGACTTTGATGCGATCTTCCTGGTGGGTGGGCAGTCTCCTATGTATACGTATAAAGGGAATGAGGCCTTGATGGATTTTGTTTCCAACTTCTATGAATCTGGCAAACCTACGGCAGTTGTGTGTCATGCCACCTGTATTCTATTGGATACCACCCTATCCGATGGTAGTAAATTAGTGGAAGGGAAAACCTGGACGGGTTTCGCAGATGGTGAGGAACAAGTGGCTGATCAGTTCGTAGGTCAAAAAATACAGCCTTTCTGGATCGAAAGTGAAGCGCGGAAAATGGACAATACAACCTTCCAAGTGAAAGCCCCTTTCACAGCCTACGCTATTAAGGATGGTAATTTGATTACTGGGCAGCAGCAGAACTCTGGTGGTGTCGCGGCGGAATTGGTGATTGAAGCGTTGGAGGGGTAATATTAGGAGTGTCGTTAGACTGCGGGTGGGAGCTCGCGGTCTAATGGTGGGTGTGGTGATTGACTGCGGGCGGGAGCCCGCGGTTGGTGTGGTTGACGAGCAGAGCTCGTGACCGGTGTGCAGAGTGGTGGAGAGGGGACGGCGGGCGTCGGCGGGCAGGAGCTTGGTGGGTGAAAGAAGGCGGGCAGGAGCCCGCGGTTGGTGTGGTTGTCGAGCGGAGCTCGTGACCGGTGGGTCGATTGAAAATTTGGCTTATTTTGGTTGTTGTAAGAAAAAAGATGTTGTATGAAAATCGCAATTATTGGACATGGGAATGTTGGTGGGGCCTTGGCGGGGCAATGGCTGAAGGCAGGTCATGAAGTCATGGTGGGAGCTCGGAATCCAAAGAGTGAGAAGCTGGAACGTTTGCTGTCAAAGCATCCAGAGATATCGGTCATGGGGGTGGCCAAGGCGGTTCAATCGGCGGAGGTGCTACTGATTGCCACGCCTCCAGAAATCGCTAATACGCTGGTAGAGCAATGGGGAGATGTCAGTGGTAAAACCATCATTGACGCAACTAATGCGATCCGAAAAAAACCAGATCCCTTTCCTACGGCTTACCATGCCTTTGCTGCTCAAACCGGGGCATCCGTCGTAAAATGCTTCAATACGACTGGTTACGAAAACATGCTCAATCCCAACTATGGAGATCAAGCTTTGGACCTGTTCATGGCGGGCGATAGTGATGCTGCTAAAGCAGTAGCTAAACAGCTAGCCTTGGACGCTGGTTTCGCGGCTTGTTATGACTTCGGCAAGGCGGATCGCGTAGAACTGTTAGAGCAATTTGCCTTGGCCTGGATCAATCTTGCCCTATTTCAAGGGCATGGCCGAAGCATTGGTGTTAAACTGCTAAAACGATAAGCCCTTTTGCTAGGATTGTGATTCTCGGTTGTTGATGCCTATCTTTAGAGAGTACCTTTGGTTCCTTAAATCACCGGCCGCATGTTTCGCAACCACCTAAAGATTGCTTTCCGTAGCATCCTTAAGCATAAGCAAAATACTGTTATCAATTTAGGAGGGCTAGCCATCGGCTTAGCTTGTTGCATCGTCCTCTTTTACATGGTGCAATACGAATTGCGTTTTGATAGCTTTCATGAAAAAGCGGATCGTATTTATCGGGTAAATATGCACTTGGTCAGTCCGAATAAGGACGTATTTACCAATGGTAGTTCTTACGGTTTACCACAATTATTATTAGATCAATATCCAGATCTTTTCCAGGATGAGGAAAACAAAGCTCAAACCACCCTTTTCAAGTACCTAGAATTTGGCCAAGTAGATGTCATAGAAGAAAATCAGGAGGATAGATCCTTTCGAGAAGAATGGATTGCCTTTGCTCAAACTAGTTTTTTCCATCTTTTTGACATTGAATGGTTAGCTGGAGATCGGGAGACAGCCCTTTTAGCTCCTAATACGGTGATCATCAGTAAAAGCCTAGCAGAGAAATACTTTGGGAACTTAGCGAAGGATCCCAGCCAGGTAGTTGGCAAAGCGCTTCGACTCATTGACCAAGGAGGGATTCAAGCCTCCGGATTGGATCAGGGTCTGGAAATAGTGGGCGTATTTGAGGACTTGCCGAGCAATAGCTCTTTGAGGATGAAAATGTTGGTCTCTTTTAAAACGATTGAAGAGATACAAAAGCCCAACATGAATTCTATTCAGTATGCTGGAATGTTTGTCAAAAACTACATTGCCCTACCGGAAAATTACGACCCAAAATTATTGGAAGAACAGTTTCCGGAACTCATTCAAAAGCATTTAGGAGAAGAATGGGTAGACAAACGACGCATTGTACTCCAAGCCTTCCGAGATATCCATTTCAATACTGCATACAATAATCCGGCGGTCAATAAGCAAAATATCTTATCCTTGGGCTGGGTGGGTCTCCTGCTGCTGCTAGTATCCTGCATTAACTATGTCAATTTGTCCATAGCTATTTCAGCTAGTCGCTCCAAGGAGATGGTGATGCGAAAAATACTGGGCAGTAGTCGGCAAGTGCTGATCAATGGAGCCATGATAGAAACCGCAATCATGGTGTTCCTGGCTATTCTGTTGGCCATTGGTATAGCAGAAATACTGCTCCGCAATTTGACGGAAGTGCTGATTTATCCCGCTCCTTTTGCCCTACTTGGGGTATCTGGAATTTTCCTTTTCCTCACCGGCATTTTCTTCTTTTGTTTGCTTCTCAACGGGCTTTATCCAGCCTTATTTTTATCGCGCTTCAAACCCATTCAATACTTAAGTAGTAACCTTAATCTCCGGTTAGTAGGTAACTTGAGTATGCGTCGCGTTTTACTGCTAGTACAATTTACGATTGCCCAAGGCATTATCATCGCTGCTCTGGTCATTGCTAAGCAAGTGAACTTTGGATTGCATAAGGATCTAGGGTTCACCAAGGATGCTGTCATCACGATGGACCTCCCTACCAAGGATGCTGTCGCCTTAACCCGCTTTAAGGAACAATTGTCCGCATCTCCACAGATTCAAAGTATTAGTTACTCTACCAATGCACCAATGTCCGATCGGCATTGGCGAGGCTCATTCACCTACAAGAGCGAGCAATTAGATTTGGAGGAGATAGCTGCTGAGTTCAAATACGGCGATGAAGACTACCTATCCACCTATGGTTTTGAGCTGCTGGCTGGGAAATATTTTGAGGCGGAACGTGCCTTGCCGCGAGCCGTGGTAAATGAAGCCCTACTAGAGGCAATACAAATTGGTGATCCTGCGGAGGCTATTGGGCAAACTTTGATCCTACCCTTTCGGGAACGAAAAATTGAAATCATTGGCGTCGTTAAGAATTTCCATTTGACAACTATACACCACAACATAGAACCCTGCTTAATCTTTTGCGAACCGAGGCGTCCCAAAGCGATTGTAGCCGTTAAATTACAGGGGCGATCCCCACAAGCAATTCGAGGCGCTATCTCCTCCACCGCCGATAGTTGGGCCCAAGCCTTTCCCGGCTTTGTTTTCAACTATCAGTTTCTAGATCAGCAGCTCGCGAATTTCTATGAATCAGAGACTCGATCAGCCTTTTTGTTTAAAGCCTTTTCCTGCATCGCCATTCTGATCTCAGTACTAGGGCTATACGGATTGGTGTCTTTAATGGCCCTTCGTCGAATGAAAGAATTGGGAATAAGAAAAGTATTGGGTGCATCGATTCAGAGCATAGTTGTTCTGTTTTCAAAAGAATTCACCTTACTAATTGGCTTGGCTTTCCTTCTAGCTAGTGGTTTAGGCTATTGGTTACTCAATCAATGGCTAACGAATTATGCTTACCGAGCCCCGATCACTCCCGGTGTCTTCATCTTGGCTGGATCTATTACCCTACTACTAGCATGGCTAACGATTAGTTTCAGGACTGTACAATCTGCACGGATCAATCCGGTAGAGACGCTGCGTCAGTAAATAATTCCAAGGCCTAGTCTATTAGTAATTGCTAAAGGAGTGTATAATCCCTGACTAAATTGGTCACAGCACGCGACCAGTATGAGGGGAGAAAAACCTACCTTCCTGTCTCCAGATGGGTAATGATCTATCCATAGGTAAATACCTTTGGCATGCTCTCTACCCAAACTTAGATTATTGATCCTCACATTAGTATGAAAATGAATCGCCTCTTCCTCTTCCTTCTACTGGTTGTAGTAGCTAGCCTATTCATCATCCAGTCACCCAAGCAGTCAAGTCAGTATCCCTCCGAAGCCTTAGAAACATCAGGCGCGGGATTAAGCCTAGAAGACTGGTCCTTTGAACGGTCCTATCCCAGCACAACCATCCCAAGAAAAACGTTTCAGAAGGCCTTCCTACAGCATCAGCAACAACTACTCGAAAAGTCTGGCCCATCCAATGGAAACTGGGAAAGTCTGGGACCTGAAAACATCGGCGGCCGGATCCTCTGCCTCGCCTTTCACCCCACCAACCCAAATATCATCTACGCTGGATCCGCAGGAGCCGGTCTCTGGAAAACCAGCACACAGGGCGTTGGGCGTACTGCCTGGGAACATGTCCCTACCAACTTTCCTGTAATTGGTGTCGCTACTATAGCTATTGATCCAGATAATCCAGATCATATGCTGATTGGAACAGGAGAAACCTATGGCGTAGGCTTTGCACGCCCAGGTACGGAAAATCGCCTGACCCGGGGAACCTATGGCATCGGCATTTTGCAAACCAATAATGGCGGTGAAACCTGGACCCAAGTTTTAGACTTCGACCAAGATCAGATTATCGGTATCCAAGACCTGGAGATGAACCCCAATAACCCTTTGGAGGTGTATGCCGCGACAACTTTAGGTGTCTATAAGAGTGTAGATGGGGGCAATGAATGGAATCTAATTTTCATTAAGTCCAACTGTGTCGATATTGAAATTGACCCCACAAACAGTGAGGTAGTCTATGTTTCCCATGGCAATCTCAACTTCGACCAAAATATTGCCCGGTCTGGCATTTACAAGTCCATCAATGGTGGCGAAAGCTTTACAGAACTAGCAGATCCAAACCTACCGAGCGCTTGGTCAGGAAATTGCAAGTTGAGTATTGATCCCAATAACTCCAATATCATTTACGCCGCCCTGCAGGATGCCTTTTTTGACGAAAATGCCAACCCTCCACGCGGTCTCCTCAAATCCTCAGATGCAGGCGAGACTTGGACCAATATTAACCAACAGGACATCGCACGCTTTCAGGGATGGTATTCTCATGATATAGCGATCAACCCTACTAATTCTAGCGAACTGTATAAGGTGGGTATCGATGCTTGGAAATCGACAGACGGTGGAACACTATTTGAGAAACGCTCCAATTGGGCGCTTTGGACCTTTGGCCAGATATCGGTAGATTCAGTAGAAGGTAGGCCGGGGTATGTACATGCGGATATTCATGCCGTCTATTATCATCCCTTACAAACAGAAAAAGTCTTCTTCGCCACTGATGGAGGTGTTTTTTCTACTACAGATGGTGGACTGACCTTTACCACACATAATGGCGGATTACAGACTACACAATTCTACGCCAATATGTCGAGTTCCGCCACTGATCCAAATCTTTGCATTGGAGGTACGCAGGACAACTCTACCTACATCTACAGAGGGGAACCCTCCTGGTACAGGGTAATTGGTGGAGATGGAATGTCAGCAGCCATCCAAGCGCAGAATGATCAGGTACTTTTTGGTTCGGCTCAAGGGCTTTATGTAGTCAAATCTACTGATGGGGGCTTTAGTTTCAGCAATGTTTCGCCAGACCGTATTGATGGAGACCGAGTAGCCTTTTCCGCCCCTTACGAAATTGCACCCAGCAACAATGATATCATGTACGCCGGTTCTCTGATCCTTTATCGATCTTCTGATGCGGCAGAAAGCTGGGTACCGACTAGAAACGTGGCCATTGATGGCTTTAACCGAACGGTGAAGATTGGTATCTCTCCTTTCGATCCTGATCTAATCTACGTGGCCACAGCGCCCGACCCTTTTTCAGGCAATGGTTCAGCCAAGGTATTTAAATCTGGGGACGGGGGACAAAACTTCGATCAGATGATGGGCTTACCAGACCGAGTCTGTAAAGATATTACCATTGATCCTACCAACGATCAAATCGTGTACCTGGCCTTCTCCGGCTTTGGTACTGATCATGTGTACAAAAGTACCAATGGAGGGGATAGCTGGTTTTCGGCAGGTGCTGGTCTACCGGACGTACCCACCAATAGTGTAGCTATTGATCCCTCAAATACGGATGATGTCTACGTCGGCAATGACTTGGGCGTTTACTATTCCCCCGATGCAGGCGCGACCTGGGAAAACTTTAGCGATGCACTTCCAGATGCCACTATGGTGATGGATTTGAATGTATCTCCCGCTAATCGTAAGCTCAGAATCGCTACCCATGGCCGAGGAATATATCAACGGGATTTTGTTTCCTTCCCATTAGATGCGCCTGAGACTAGTGCAGCACAAGTTCAATTAAAGGTCTATCCAAATCCCGCGAATGAATGGGTGAAGCTGGAGATAGAATTAACTTCAAGCATACAGAACTCAGCCGTGCGATTACTTTCCCTATCCGGACAGGCCTTAGAAGACATTCACAATGGTCCGCTATCGCCTGGCACTAATCAATTGCAATGGATGGTTAACCCTAACCTCCCTAAAGGGCAGTATATCATCCAGATAGAATTGGATGGTAAACGCACTAGCAGAAGTTTGCAGCTGCAATAGTAGTTTATTACGGAGCCGAAGTTTCCACTCATAGCCGTAAGGCTTAACTGATCACAAGTCTTCGGTTCTGCAGCATACTGACTTTGGCAGAGTGTTCTGCCTGTTAATACCTGTTTTAAGCCCATGTTAGAAGGAATCTTGCACTTTGGATTGCCTTGGGCGACTGACTTTCTTACAATCGCCTAAGATCTACCTGGCGGTAGACAGGAAGTCAGCAAAGAACGCTCGGCAAAACGAAACTTGCTAGGCTGGTTGAGTAATCAACTCAAGCACAACGCTTCGAACAATGTTTTGCCGGGCCACGCGCTAATGGTTATATCCCTAATGCTCAACAAGACGTTCCCTAAGGGCTTGGAGGTTCTATTAACCTACTTGTCTTAGTAGCTAATTCCATCAAAATTCGCTGCTCTGGCCCTTTTGTGTGTTGGGTCTTCGGCGAAAAAATCGGGATTTCATACAACTTTCTTGTATTGAGGTTGTCTTTCAAGTGTTTTATTTCGACATTTACGAAAGAAATAAAGAAGAACATAATGAAAGGTACCCATCTAGGTGAATTCGAAGAACTTGTACTATTGATCGTAGCTGTACTATTTGATAATGCCTATGGCATTGCGGTACAAGAAGAAATCGCTAAACGCAGCGGCCGGAAGGTAACGATCAGTACGGTACACTCAGCCTTACATCGACTGGATAAAAAAGGCTATGTCACTTCTCGCTATGGAGAAGCCACCGCCACTCGCGGTGGGCGTCGGAAACTTTTATTCACCGTTACCCCAGCGGGAGAAGGCGTACTTCACCAGAGCCGGAAACTTCGCAATGACCTCTGGGATTCCATTCCCGAACTCGCATTTAAATTCTAGGATACATGTCAAATCATCCTTCACCACCTGACTGGATCAATCGACTATTAGAAGCGATATGTGATCCAAAGAGATTGGAAGGCATCCAAGGGGACCTAGCCGAGTTATACGAACAGCGGCTGGAGGAAAAAGGTAAGCGTAGGGCTAATTGGGCTTATTTTTTCGACGCCTTGGGATTCCTCCGACCTTTTGCTTGGAAAAAGCCAAATATCTCTACATCAAATCACCTGTATATGTTTAGAAATTACCTAAAAGTGGGGCTTCGCAACCTCAACAAGCACCGGGGTTACACCTTCATCAATATGTTGGGGCTTGTGATCAGCTTCACCTGCTGCCTTTTAATTGGCCTACACCTACAAGATGAATTAAGCTTTGATCGCTATCATGAAAAACAGGATCGCCTCTTCCGTTTAGCCAATCACACCGCCGGCGCCTCTTACGAAAATGGTATTGCTAAGGTATCCGAACCTTGGGCCCCAGAGGCCAAAGCCACGATACCTGAGGTCGAAGATGCCTGCCGCTTCGTTTTTGTGGGTCAAAGTCTATTCTCGAAGGGAGATCAACAGTATTACGAAAGTGGAGGTCTTTACACTGACCCCAGTGTTTTCCGGATGTTTAGCTGGAAATTGCTAGAAGGGGACCCAAATCAGGTACTCGCTGAGCCGAATAGCATCGTACTCACCCAAACGCTAGCCCAAAAATATTTTCCATCTGGTAATGCCTTGGGCGAGAGCTTAACAATTGACAATGAAAAGGCATGGAAAGTCACCGGAATTGTGGAAGATGTCCCCGACAACTCGCACTTCACCTTTAACTTCTTGGTTTCGCTGAACTCCTACACGCCACCAGATCAAGGAGACAAATGGGTACGATGGAACCAATACTACTCTTATTTATTATTGGATCAAAAGGAATCCAAAATCGTAGCCGAAGAAAAGTTAGATCAAATGCTTGATCAACACCTGGAAGCAGAAACTGCCGCTGCTTACACCCCCTTCTTGCAACCCATTGCCTCCATCCACTTGCAATCCAAATTGCACCGAGAGATGAGTACCAATGGAGATCTGAGCTACATCTATATCTTCGGTATTATTGGGCTGTTCATTTTACTGATCGCCTCCAGCAATTTTGTGAATCTTTCTACGGCACGCGCAACACAACGCGCTAAAGAAGTTGGGGTAAGAAAGGTAATTGGGGCCAATAGAAAAAGTCTAATCTTTCAATTTTTAAGTGAGTCAACCATCGTCGTAGCAACTGCGGCCGTGATCGCGATTGGGTTGACGCGACTACTTCTCCCCTCGCTCAATGCGTTTCTAAATAAAGCACTTCAATTGGATTTTTTCACCAATACTGGCCTATTACTAGGCTTGTTGGCCATGGTCTTATTTACCGGCTTTTTGGCGGGTACCTATCCGGCACTAGTGCTATCCAGTTTCCGCCCTATTCAAGTGCTTAAAGGATCGGGTGGAAAGGCGCTGGCTTTGTTCAAACGAGGCGCTATTGTGAATCGTGGTCAGCTGTTACGCAAAGGACTGGTGGTATTTCAATTCATGATCGCAACCTTCTTAATCATTGCCAGTCTGGTCGTGTCTGGTCAATTGAAATATATCAACAATAAAAATTTAGGCTTCAACAAGGATCAGATCATCAATATCCCGCTCTCCTACCCTATCGATCAAACCAAGCTAAGTACTTTTCAAGCTGATCTAGCAGAGATGCCGGGAGTCTTAACGGTATCAGCCTCTGCTAATCAACCTGGTGGGAGTGATTACGGTGTACCCTATGAAGCGCTTGGATTGTCGGAAGATCAACAGCCTGCCATGCGCTGCCTTGTGGTAGACGAGAACTTCCTGGACACCTACGAAATTAAGCTTGCCAGCGGACGTGGCTTTTCCAAGGAGATTGCCACCGATAGCAATGTGTATTTGATTAATGAAACAGCTGCTAAGCAGCTAGGATGGGACAAACCCGTCGGAGAGCGCATGTCTATGCCGGCCGTGGGCCGAGAGCCCGCTGCGATTATCGGCATCGTTAAGGATTTTCATTTCCATTCCTTACATGAACCGATTACCCCGCTCTATTTCTTTATGGAAAAAACTTGGTTTTCACAGTTAAACCTAAAATTGGATGCCAGTCGCATCAATGAAACCTTAGAAGCTATCGAAGCGCGTTGGGATCAATTTGAGGCAGATCTCCCCTTCCGTTATACCTTCTTTGATCGCAGCTTTGGAGCCTTGCATGCTGCCGAAAGAAGAACGGGGCGCATGATCAGTATCCTGACCCTCTTGGCCATCTTCATCACGGCTCTAGGTTTATTTGGATTAACTACTTACACTGCCGAAAAGCGTACCAAGGAGATGGGTATTCGCAAGGTGTTTGGCGCCAACTGGGTAGACATCTTATCGCTCTTTTCCAAAGAGGTGCTGGTATTGGTAGGCATAGGCGTGGCACTAGCTATCCCCGTAGCTTGGCTCGTGAGTTCAAATTGGCTGGATAACTTCGCCTACAATATAGGACTTGGAATTGGCTTTTTTTTGCTGGCTGCTTTACTCGCATTAGGCATCGCCTTGCTTACGGTGAGTTACCATGCTTTGACGTCCGCGCGCCGAAGCCCGGTTGTCTCGATTCGGCATGAAGCCTAGAGTATACTACTGGGCTTTGGGCAAATCGGGTAGATCACATACCATGTAGAGACTGAAATCTCCTAGAATAAAAAAGCAACGGTTTCCTCCTGACACAGGGGAAACCGTTGTACTTTACACTAAATTCACTAGACTAACATCAATTCATCTGAAATTCGATTAAACGATTTCAATATCTTGACGGAAGGTCTCTGACCCTTCCTTCTTCGGCAAGATGACGGTCAAAATCCCTTCCTCATACTTCGCACTTAGACCTTCTCGATCAATCTTGGGATTCAACGTAAAGTGACGCTCAAAACTGCCAGGTGTGTAACCTCTCACACGTCGATCCTCAACGATCTCATCAGAGGTTTCCTTCTTGACTTTGATCAGCAAAAGATCATCTTCTAACCCTACCTGAAAGTCACTCTTCTCGTAACCGGCTGCGTAGATCAAAATCTCGTAGCGATCGTCTAATTCTTCAATGCTGGCAGGAGGATAGGCCCAGCGAGCCATACGTCGATGATGACGTCTTTTGGCGTGATGGTAGTGTTTTTTCCAATGTGGATGATGGGCTGCTTTATAACACATAAGATTGAGTTTTTTAGTTTTAGAAAATAAATTAACTACAGTCTTCTATCTTACTTCGATAGCTTGGTAGTTCGGTAAATATTCGTAGTTACGGTTTGGGTAATCGACTAGGAGATCGTCTTTCCAAACAGGTTGTTGGATAGCTCTTTGGTACCGTCTCTGGTAAGGATAATGGCCGTGGTAACCCTCATCCCAATCCATCCGTGAGAAGAACCCTTTAATGCGTCGAGCAATGAAGAACAGTGTACTCATTACTGCTGCCACTACTAAGGCTACCACTACGAATCGAGCGACAAAAAAGAACAACATAAAACCGAGTGCTAACATGAAGAAAAACCTAAATGGTCTCATGACTTTGATTTTTTTTAGTTCTTCGATAAATCCCGTGTTTGAAGACATTCAAAAATGAAATGCAACGCTACCTACGGGCGCTTATTCATCCCATTTTATGATTGTCCACGGGATTGGTCGAAGAAGTTTTTTGTTAAACAATGGGGCGTACGAAGCCTCCTTTCGCCTTAGCCAAAAGGGTCAGGTTATTCGAAGTTTCTTCGTCCTACTGGTTGGGATTTTTCCTTTTCCAGATTGTCTTCATTTAGGAAGACGAATGAGTAGAAGTTTTACTTTAAATTTTCTTGATTTTTTTTCTTCTCTTGGAAAATTACTGTGGTTTGGGGGTTGAAAGCGTTGAGTAATTGCTGTGCTCAATGGGCTTTCATATAGGAAGACGATTGAGTTGACACTTTACTTTAAATCTTTTCAACTTTTTTTCATTTTTTTTCTACTGCCTAAATTTGTGTCTTTGGAGGCCTACTGCAACGATCCTTCCAGCGCTGCTTAAATCCAGCTCGCTCTTCTTCGGACATATTCATCCACTTTTCTCTCCACTTTGCTCCCCTCCGCATTTTGCGCTTCATCTGTCGGCCTTTATTAAAGTGGAAACTGCCAAACAAAATCCGACTTAGGGCAAACAAACCAATGGCCTGCCAAAAGTTAATCACTTTCACGCCGGTGACTTCCACCAAGATCGTATTCCACAAAAACATGATCACCTGACCTAGCACAAAAATCACAACACTTATCATCATCAAGATGAAAAGCCCTTTCACTGGCCTAGGTACATTTCGATGGGGTCTTCTATCTTTAAACATGGTCCTATACTTTAAACACTAAATTTTTACACCTAAAGCTCCTCCCTATTCCTCCATGAATTCCTCATACAAAGGGCGGAGTCGATTTCTCAAATGTTGCACTGCGTATCTTTTCCTCGAAATCAAAGTCTTGATATTGGTTCCCGTCCGATCCGCGATCTCCTGGAAGGTTTGATCTTCCAGTTCGTTCCAGACAAATACCTCTCGTTGATTCTCTGGTAACTCTTCCAATGCCTCAAATAGTTCTTCCCAAAACATCTGTTGCAGCATCTCCGTCTCAGGGCTATCATTATCCGCTATCAGCACTTCACGTAGGAATAGGTCTCCTTCCTCATCTTCATATATGTAATCCTCTAAAAGATCATCCTTACGCTTTCGATAACGGTCCGTGATTCGGTTCCGGGCTACTCTAAACAACCAACCACTAACCTGCTCGATCGGTTGTGTATCTACAACATTGGTAAATTGGTACCAAACTTCCTGTAAAATATCTTCGGCATCGGCAGTATTGGGCACCCTGGTGCGAATAAACCGCAACAGTCTGTTACTGTATTCCTTAACAACGCCACTAATATTTGATCTGCCTTCTTCTGCCATTTGTATAGACATCATTTGTCTTCTTGATTCGTAGAAGTTGTGTAAAGCTATTCTGTTGGATGCGGTAGAAGTCCTCGATCTTGAACCCTTCATAGGCCATCTCAACATTAAACTTCGGACAACTTTTCATCCTTTTACTCTAGAAGACGAATGACCTCAGATTTTACTTTAAAAAAAGTGAATTTATTTTAAATCCCGCAGAATCTAGGCAAGAAAGCGTTGAAATTGAAGCAATTATAAGTATGTCTACATGAGCAATAATACCCAGAGAACAATAAGCACTGGCCCTCCTAAGCCAATTAATAGCCCTCCTAGCCTGAAGTCTGCCTGACGGATCAGTCCGGTACTATAGGCAATGGCATTGGGGGGAGTAGAGACAGGGAGGAAAAGAGCGCAAGATGCACATAGCCCGATGACTAGTGCCAAAACAACAGGATCCACACCCGGTAATAACATGGCCGCCGGGACCATAATCGTCACCGTGGCAGTATTACTCATGATATTAGAGAAGAAAACACTTGAGAAAGCGAAAATGATAATAAGTAGCAAGGTATTGGCATTAAAACCTTTGATCGCATCCACAAACTGCAAACTCAAACCCGTCTCCTGAATTGCCAAGCCGAGAGAAAGGCCTCCCGCTACCAACATCAGGGTATCCCAAGGAAGCTTCCGAACGTCTTCATTGGTGATAATACCTAACATAGTCAAGCCGATGATTGGAATTCCGGAAACTGCCGCTACAGGAATGGGGTGCAATTTGTCGGTAAGCCACAGCAGTACAGTAGTACCCAAAATGATCAATACGATCTGTCTTCGCAAGTCCTCTTCTTTGGGGGAATAATGCTCATCTTCTTGCTTCTCCTCGGCTTGGAAAAGCCCATCGGTGTTGACCGGACCACTTGCAGGGGGAAATTTACGTAGCAAGACTAGCCAGAACAGGAGAATCAAAACAATCGCTACGGGAAGTCCAAAATAGATCCACTCCAGGAATCCAATTTCATATTGCAAACTGGGCAGATTGTTGATCAAATCTGCGGCGATGGCATTGGTGGGAGAACCGATGATGGTCCCCATACCCCCTATGGCCGCTGCCCCAGGTATGCCCAAGGTCAGCGCCTTGGCAAGGTTTCGGTCGCCTTCCTCTTGTTCGAGCAAGGGCATCATGGCCGCAAACATCATCGCTGTGGTCGCCGTATTAGAGATGAACATGGAAGCAATGGCCGTAGCCAGCATCTGGCCTAACAGAAACAATTGCCCACTCCCCTTAAATCGGCCAGAAGATATCTTAAATAGTTGCTGATCCAGCTTCGTTTTCTTCATCCCCTCTGCCAAGAAGAACCCCCCTAACAGTAACCAGATCACACTATCCGACCAAGTGTGTACAAAGGCAATCACCTCTATATTTTCGTCGGCATTGACAACCGGATTCCCCAGGAAAAAGACGAGAAAGCCAACGATCATGATGTCCACCGCAAAGGGCGGGATAGCTTCACTGACCCATAAGAATATGGCAAAGAACAATAAGAATAGCACGTACACTTGTGGCGTCGTGAAGTCTGGTTCACGAAGAATATAAGTAAACAATAATGCCAGGAGGATACTAGACAAAAAGTAAATGGCGCGCGTCTGGTTCTCCACTATCCGCTTCATCCTGCGCAACTGCAAACCGGAAGCTCTACGAGAATCTGCCATGTGACACCTTTAAATTGATGGTTTCAAAATCGCTAAAACACTTGCCAAGTTCGCGACCTGCAAGCTAAATGGAACCATAAATTAAAGGAGAAGGACTTAAATGAAAGACAAAATTGCCAATTTCCCTTCAATAAAGTGTCATGGTAACTTCCTAATTTCCCAAAAAGACTTAGAAACGGGCGTCGGACACCTATCATCGATTTCCTTAGGACATAAGAGGAAAGTCCAAAGGACCGTAAAGCAGATTAGATTAAGTAATCTTTAAGAATTCGCCGAAGTATTGTTCAACTTAGGGAGTACTCTTATCTTGGGGAAGGAGTGCCAAGTTAATTCTAGAGGAGAAAAAAGGGCCTCATTTAAACTCCATAAATGTGCCCGTCACAACCAATAAAACCTACACATGGCCAGACTTTCCAAAAAACAGGTACATGCCGCTCTAGATCGAGCCGCAAAAAATATTCTAGATGCTAGGGGAAATGACCCATTTGTGAGCCGAAAAGATATCCGACTTAAACTGAATACCCTTTCAGGTGTCGAGCAGCAGTTGACGAGCATTTTTTATCGCTTTATGGACCATCGAGACCATAAGCCAGGGGCTCGAATTACAGAAGCAGACGTCACTAGCACTTTAGCTTATGCAAAAGAAAAGCTGATCGACAAGTATGATGTAAATAACAATGGTCTTTCCAAAGCCGAGATAGCCGAAATGTCACTGACCGCTCGACTTGCCGTGCGTCTTGCCCGCATGATGCAAGAAGAACAGACGCCCAGCGACGATACATCCACTGCAAAGATCGTAGAAGGCCTAAAGGCACTAGGAGAAGGCTTATATTTTCCCGCTTGGGCTAACGAAGCCGATGCCTTTTTACAAGTTTTCCAGCGTGAAGCCAATCTAGAGCGTCTGACTCGCGAATCTTTCCGAGATACGCTGGGGCTTGATCCTACCGATAGAGCAGAGGCGGTGTACTTCTTTCAACAAGGGGTAGAAGAACTAGCCTGGATCTTCGAAAACTATGAAGATTTTGAGGCGGAAGCTGATCAAGAGAAATTCCAAACCCTTCTAGACTTCATGATTGCTAATCTTAGAGATATTACGCACATCATTGTGGGAGAGGATGGTTTGCGTTCCAGTTCTGAATACCCGGTTTATCTCGTAGGTATCACCCCAGATGGTGATCTGGTAGGTTTTGAAACGACCACTGTTTGGACCTAATCCATCAAGAGGGAATAACATGCTACTGCTAGAGCAGTGGAACCAGCAATGGCTCTGACTTTTTGGTAAAAAACGTCAGAGCCATTTTCTTTAGCTCTCGAGAAAAGAGCTAACTTTAAGGGGTATGAGCGATGAAAAACACCCGAAGATTTATCTGTACCGTAGAATTGTAGCTGCGAAGCTCTATATCGATGAACATTATACGGAAAGAATCTAGGTTCAAGATATGGCCAAGGAAGCTTGTTTTTCAAAATACCATTTCCTTCGGCTATTCAAGCGCGCCTACGGTCAAACACCACATGCTTATCTTACTGCTCTCCGTATTAAGCGCGCTAAAGACCTCCTGCTAGAAGAAAGCTCCATTACACAAGTTTGCTTTGCCCTGGGTTTTGAATCGCTACCTTCCTTCACTCGCCTTTTCAAGCGACACACGGGCTACACGCCTCAACAATACCTTGAACAAACGAAAAAAAGTGAACAGGATCGCATCGATCAACCTAAAGCTTTTGTACCAAATTGCTTCGCTCATCGCTTCTCTTGGGAGAAATAGCAATATCGGATAAGCGGGGGACCTGAAGTCTTTGTTGTTTTGAACCAACAAAAAGACTAATTATGATTACCAGACTAGCACATGCCAGTATCTATGTATTGGATCAAGAAAGAGCCAAAGACTTTTACGTCAACAAATTGGGTTTAGAAGTAAAAATGGAAATTCCCATTGGACCTGAGGCAAATTGGTTAACTGTTGCTGCTAAGGATCAACCCGACATGGAAATCACCTTAATGCCGGTTAATAACAATGAGATGTTTCCGGCGGAGAGTGCAGCAAAACTGACCGAATTGATTGAAAATGGCACTTTTGGCTTTGGCGTTTTCGAATCTGTGGATGTCTACGCTACCTATGAAGAGCTGCAGCAAAAAGGGGTAGAATTTACCAAACCGCCAACAGAGGAATTTTATGGTATCGAAGCCATGTTCAAGGATGATTCTGGAAACTGGTTCTCCTTGGTGCAAAGAAAAGACTAGAAGCTCATGCCTACAAAGTCCAAATTAGATCAATACCGTCTATAAACGCGATGGTGCAGATACTGCATCAAGATTAGATCAAGCACTTACTTAGTGGAGCTCAACCAATTGGTATTCAGCAGTGTATAATTAGTAAAGCCCATTACTATGCTGAAGAAAATTCAAGATGGCCGAACCGATCTAATATTCGAGTATCTCCAAGCGGGTCACCCTGCGACGTCAAAGGATGAGCATGGCGTGAGTCTCATTAAACATTGTGCGTACTATGGAGATGTGAGTGCCATCAAATTCTTAGTGCAACAAGGAGCTAAGCTCTCCGACCTTGGTCCTAATTTCGACCTAATCGGAGCGGCCTTTCATGGTCATTGGCGACTATGCCAGTACTTAGTTGAACAGGGTGCTGAAGTGAATACCGTCCGGTCAGAAACTGGCGAGTCACCATTACATGCTAGCTTAAGTGCGGCTAACAGAGCTGCCACTCAGCTCATTGTTAAACTTTTTCTAGCCAAAGGAGCGGATCCTAACTGCACTACCTTAGCAGGGAAGGAAACGGGGAGTTTTATGCGCGATGTGCGGACCCGTGGCGAAACGCCTTTGCATAGAGCTGCAGCTTTTGCTAGTGCTGAGACCATTGCTCTATTGCTAGACGCAGGAGCAGATAAAAGTACGGAAGATGCCCATGGAGATTCCCCCATCGCTTGGGCTAGCTGGCATCTACGTCCTGGTCGAATTCTAGCCCTCCTTGCTTATGGTGAACATCAGATCCATCCACTTCATGTTGAGCGGATGCAAAGTGATCATGGTTTCGGAGGAGCTAGCGGCATGCAAATGAATTTATTGGGTACCTTACACTTGTAATACCTACAATTCAATATCAGATCTTTTCGGTACCTAGAGCGGCTATCGAATTGATCAAGTACGGGTGGTATATGGAAACGTAGGAAGCACATGTGCAGATTATAGGGCTTTTAGAAAGAGCATTTTCTCCAATACTTTAAGGCTAAGTTGGGGCGCTTCCCAGTGAGGCAGATGCCTTGCACTTCCAACAAAAACCCGCAGTCGCACACCAGAGTCTTCAGTAGCATAATATGAACCAGTGCAGTTTCTCCAGGTATCTATGCACTAGCCAGCAACCACCTTACGTTCCTTTCTTAGAAGATGCGTCAAAAGAAGCCCTATCTTCACTAAGTCTTCTTTATATTTATAGTTCTCCGATAACTTTTGTGTTTTGAGTCAATTGAACCCTAGATCAATATGCTCCTGACGGTAAAGGCTAGGTCACTTATGAACTTCGCTTTAAGCATACCACAAAAATGGTCGGAGAAGGATAATTAACGGCTATTTACCAGAACTACCCGACTGCCTATGTACAAGGAACTAAGCTCCGTGCCCTTCTATGCTATCTGCGTATGGCTTGCTTTCACACTCCTGTCCTGTGAAGAAAAGCGTCCCCTCAACATTCCCCCTCCTTCTCCCGAATTGAGCCCAAGAGGACTTTATCTAGATGGGCTTCATTTTAGTGGCTTAGGGTCATCAGAAATTGTGGAGCGCTGGAATGCAGCGGCGGCGCGTGCCTTTCAGGACAGCACAGAAATTAGCATGCCTTTCCAGGAGATGGGATACCTTAACGAGTATCACCCCACCGCCTATGCCTACCGAATGACACTCCGAGCAGGGGAACGCCTTGATATGTCTCTGGAATCCACTTCTCCTGATAGGTTATTCTTCCTTGAGCTATATCAAATGGAAGAAGGAAGTAACTGGCCAAACCAGGCTAAACCCCTCCTTTTTGTAGAACCTCACCAGGTGGATAGTGCTTCTTTTGAAGCCACGGAAGATGGGACTTACTTACTTCGGCTACAAGGCGAAATTTTATTGTCCACTCGCTTCACCCTACATTTAAGTACCCAGCCGACTTACAGCTTTTTTCCAGTAAGCGGGAAGGGGAATTATGATATCTGGAGTTTCTTTGGTGATCCACGAGATGGTGGGCGTCGCAAGCACAAAGGCGTAGATATTTTTGCTCGTAGGGGCACGCCAGTAGTGGCCGCTATGGATGGTACGGTGCGTAGTGTCCGCAATCGGGGCCTAGGTGGGAAGCAGGTGTGGCTTAGCGATAGTAAGCGCAGACAATCTCTCTATTATGCCCACCTCGACAGTCAGCTGGTAGCGGCAGGGGCACGAGTAAAAGCGGGTGACACCCTGGGCTGGGTAGGAAATACGGGAAATGCCAGAAATACCGCTCCTCACCTTCATTTTAGTATCTATAAAAGGGGGCGTGGTGCCATAGATCCCTATCCCTTTATTGCCCGACAGAAAACCGTTGCACCAAGGGTTCGGGTAGACAGTATGCTGATCGGGCAGCGAGTCCGTACAAAAGCGATTAGCGCGACCCTCCGTTCTGCTCCTAACCCTCGAAGTAGTACGCTCTTGGCACTTACACCCCGGCTCCCGATCCAGATTCAGGGAGCTACCCGAAATTGGCTCCGTGTACAAACGCCTAGCGGCCACATCGGGTATCTAAATTCAGCGAGTATAGAATCTTTAGATCGACCTATCCGAAGGCTTCAGCTTGAAACGGGAAAAGAAATTTGGACAGGCGTAGGCAAGGATGCAAAACCTTTCGCAGCCTTATCCAGCGATACGGAAGTAGATATTTTAGGAAATACCATAGGACACGCCTGGATAAGGACTAATGATGGCCAGGAAGGTTGGATGCAGATTGACTAATTGCTAGCACGAATCAACCTTGGCAACTCCAACATATTGGAAAAAGTAGGAACCCCACTACCTTGGATGTTCGGATCGATTTCGTCTTTGGCATATACCCAAACATCTATTCCGGCTCCGGTAGCAGACTGCATACCCGCAAAACTGTCCTCTATCACCAGACAGGCCTCCTTGGCAAATCCCATGCTTTCAGCCACGCTAAGGTAGAAGGCGGGATCCGGTTTCCATATTTCTAATTCATAAGCAGAGAAAATACGCTGAGAAAAACGAGGCAGGAGCTTGGTAATCCCCAGATTCAATTCAATCTTATTACGAGGACCATTGGAGGCCACGCAGAATGGTAAGGGGAGCTGATCCAGGGCCTCAGCAATCCCAGGGATAGGTTGTAATTCTTCTTCGAAAGCAGCAAATGTTCTACGACGCAGGAGTTGCTCAAAATCCGCAGGCATGGGTTGGGTAATATTTGCCTCAATCTCAGCTAGCGCATCGGCAAATTTCCCCCCTTTAAAACGTCGGAGCACCTCGGCGGCAGAAATCTTCCAGCCTAATTTTCCGATTTCCTCCGCAAATACTTTACTGCTTAGGCCTTCACTATCCACGAGCACCCCGTCACAATCAAAAATTACTAGTTCGTACTTCATCACGGCATTTTTCCAAGTGCTTTAAAGCCTATGCACTTGGCTGATTATAGTAAGACAGATGTCTCGGTTCCAAGCCATAAAGTAAGGGTTTTCCCAATAGTTTTATAACTAAAGCCCGGTATGCTGGTGAATGTACTCCCTAGCCATTTTCGCATAGGCTAGAGGATTCGCTTTGGCCGGGTCTTGCTCCGCCTCCACCACCAGCCATCCCTCATACTGATTTGAGGTAAGCAACGCAAAAATAGCTGCGAAATCAATACACCCTTCGGGATCCCCTGGTACAGTAAAAACACCTAACTTCACCGCATCCAGAAAGGATAATCGCTCTTTTTTCACTTTGTCCAGGACAGCCGGACGTATATCCTTCAAGTGCACATGAGCCACGCGCTCGATTGTCTTTTCTAAAGCCTCAACGGGATCCTCTCCTGCAAAATAGAAGTGTCCGCAGTCGTAATTAAGGCTCACATATTTGGGGTCCGTTTCCTCCAACATCCTAAGAGTCTCAGACAAGGTCTGAATACAACTTCCCATATGATGATGAAAGGCCAATGTAAAGCCGCGATCAGCAGCGACTTTACCCAACTCATTAAGCTTAAAGCAAAATAGGCGCCAATCGCTATCTGTATCTAGCATTCCCTTACCCTCTAACAACGGCATATCCAACTGACCTTGGCAGCTATTCCCGACCTCTCCCCCACCGATAATCTTAGCTCCCATCACTTCTAAAAAGTCAAGTAGTTTCTCAAATTGTCTTCGGTTGTCTTGGAGAGATTTGGTGGTTAATTCATAGCTAAACCATTGATTGCAGATTTGGAGTCCTCGCAAGGCTAAGGCTTCTTTCAATACTTGCGTGTCTCGAGGATATTTGTTTCCAACCTCGCAGCCCGTAAAACCGGCCAAGGCCATCTCACTAACACATTGTTCGAAAGGGATTCCCCCCCCGAGTTCTGGAAGATCATCATTGGTCCAACCGATCGGTGCAATCCCTAATTTTACACTTTCTTTTTGCATCATACTATTATAGTGATATACACTCCAAAGGAGAGTGAACGAACTTAGTCCTCCCAATCTTCAGCGGAGAAGGGGGGCTTTACATAATCGCGTTGCGCTTTTTTCTCCTGCTCATAAGTTTTAAAAGCTTCCTGCACGCTCTCCTTGGTAGAAACCGCTGAAACAGGTACTTCCCACCAGCTGTAGCCTTCAATCCCCTGATACCGGTCTGTTTCTACGTACACCACGGTGGTCCTATCTGTTTTCCGAGCGGCCGCTAGGGCTTGATTTAAACTAGCTAAACCCTCAGCTCGCAATACCACCGCACCCAGGCTTTCGGCATTGGCGGCCAGATCCACGGGGAGATATCTCTGCGCTGCCGTAGTCTGCGGAATTTCATCTCCATTAAGATATCCCTTGTCTTGATCGCGATACAAGTATCGAGTGCCAAAGCCTTCCGTTCCTAAGGAGCGAGAAAGGCCTCCAATACTCGCAAAACCATGGTTATTGAGTAGCACAATGATGAGCTTAATATTCTCCTGAATGGATGTGATAATCTCTTGTGACAACATCAAATAACTGCCATCACCCACCATCACATATACTTCTCGATCCGGGGCCGCCATCTTTATCCCCAATCCACCAGCAATCTCATAGCCCATACAAGAATAGCCGTATTCCAAATGAAAGCCCTTGGGATCTCGAGTTCGCCAGCATTTATGTAGATCTCCGGGCATACTTCCAGCAGCACAGACCATAATATCTCTAGGGTCAGATCCCTCATTCACGGCTCCTATGACCTCTCCTTGGCTAAGCGGCTGATGCCCTAAGGCGTAGATCTCACTCACCTTTTGATCCCAGGATTGATTGTATCGTTGATTCTGAGTGCGATAGTCGATATCTACTTCATAGTCTCCTAGCAGCGAATCCAATTCTTCTAATGCCACCTTAGCATCAGCAACAATTGGTAGCGCCGCATGCTTATACGCATCAAATTCCGCAATATTGATATTAATAAACTTAACATCTGGATGCTGAAAAGCCGTCTTGGAGGAGGTCGTGAAATCACTATATCTAGTGCCGATTCCAATAATCAGATCCGCCTCCTTGGCGACCGCAATAGCTCCAGGTGTACCCGTCACGCCGCAGGCTCCGAGGTTCTCCGGCTCATCATAGCGCAAGGAGCCCTTACCGGCGAAGGTTTCTGCTACGGGAATGCCCGTTCGATTAACGATCTTTTTCAAGGTCTCCGTGGCTTCACTATAGATCACCCCTCCACCAGCTAGAATCAATGGACGTTTAGATTGGCGGATCCAAGTAGCGGCCTTTTGAATCAGAGCCCGATCAGGTCTCGGTCTGGCTATATGCCAAATCCGTTTCTCAAACAATTCTGCTGGATAATCAAAAGCCTCGGCCTGTACATCTTGAGGCATAGAAAGCGTCACGGTTCCCGTTTCTGCTTGAGAAGTTAGGACCCGCATGGCCTCCGGCAAGCTAGTAATCAATTGTTCAGCCCGGTTAATGCGATCCCAATACTTTGAGACCGGCTTAAAACAGTCATTGACGGAAATATCTTGAGAAATGGCAGATTCCAGTTGTTGCAATACTGGGGCTACATTGCGTCTGGAAAAGATATCCCCCGGAAGCAAAAGCACCGGCAGTCGATTGATGGTGGCTAGGGCCGCCCCCGTGATCATATTGGTAGCACCAGGGCCAATCGAGGAGGTACAAGCTAAGGTGGAAAGTCGGTTCTTTACCTTAGCAAAAGCCGCGGCGGTATGCACCATTGATTGTTCATTCCGGGCCTGATAATACGGGAAGGAAGGATACTGTTGTAAAGCCTGTCCCAATCCAGCCACATTCCCGTGGCCAAAGATGCCAAAGCAACCAGCGAAGAAGGCTTGTGCATGCCCATCTCGCTCTACGTATTGTTGTTCCAAGAAAGCGATAGTCGCTTGTGCAACAGTCAGTTTCTTTGTTGTCATTTGATATTTTTTTATAGTTCTTCAGAACTTAGACATTACCTAATAAAATATAAATGATTAGTGTGATCACTACCAGAGCGATACTTAATCCCTTAGCATATTTCCATTGCTCCAAATTCAGGACGCCAGCGTCTTCGATAACGAAAGGGTTCTTCCGTGGATAGTAGATCGATACGAGGTGCATCACAGCCACATTTAACACAAATTCAATTCCCCAAACGTGTACAAAGTGCAGATCCACAGCCAGTCCAAAGTAGACGACTACATAAAACACCAAACCAAAAATGAGTCCAGCCTTAGCCCCTACAGCCGATACTTTCGGGAAAAAGAAACCCGCCAAAATAACCGTGGCCATTGGTATGAAGAATATACCATTAAGTTGTTGTAGGAGTTGGTAAAGACCTTCCGGTGCATTCCCAACAAAGGGGGCTACTCCTATGGCGAAGACAGCTAGGATCGTCGACACACTCTTTCCTATCGTCACCAACCTCAATTCACTGGCTTTCGGATTCACATAGCGTTGGTAGATTCCCAAACTGAAGATCGTTGCGGCACTATTCAAGGCGCTATTGAAAGTACTTAGCACTGCTCCCATTACAACAGCCACAAAGAAACCAGTCAACCAAAGCGGCAATACTTTTTTCAGTAGCAAAGGATAGACTACATCTTGATTCTCATAGTACGTATCTCCGAAGTAGTAAAAAGCAATGATCCCAGGTAGTACAATTACCAGCGGAATCAAAATCTTCAATACCCCAGTAAACAACAATCCCTTCTGCGCCTCTTTTAGGCTCACTGCACCTAAAGCTCTTTGGATGATAGATTGGTGCATCGTCCAGAAGTACAGTTGGTTAATAATCAAGCCGGTAAAAAGCACACTGAATGGGAGAATCGCTTCGCGCGCACCCGGTCCGACGGAGGCCTCCCGGCTTACCACATTAAATTTATCCGGACTGTTCGCAAATACCTTGCTCAAACCGTCCCAAACACTACCCCCACCTATATCGATCAAAGCTAGTAACGGAACCAGAAGTCCAGCGATCAATAAGCCAAAACCATTGATAGTATCTGTATAGGCTACCATTTTCAAGCCTCCAAAAATCGCGTATATCCCTCCTAAGACTCCTACCACTAAAACGGTGATCCATAAGCCCTGTTGTTTGGATACATTCAATAGATCGGAGATTTCAAAAATGCTTTCAATATTGATCGCTCCCGTGTAGAGGACGATGGGAAGTAGGGTAGATACAAAGGAGATGATTAGCAAAAGTGCGATCAAGGTTCGAGTCAGCCCATCAAATCGTTTCTCTAAGAACTCAGGAATGGTTGTTAACCCCATTTTCAAATACCTCGGCATGAAATACATGGCCGCCGCTACCAAGGCCAAGGCCGAAGTCACTTCCCAGGCAATGATAATCGCTCCATTCTTGTAGGAAGAACCATTCATACCAATCAAATGCTCCGTAGATATATTGGTGAGTAGCATGGAGCCTGCGATGACAATACCCGTCAGGCTTCTTCCTCCAAGGAAATATCCGTCTTGGGTATTGAGCTTATCCTTTCGCAATTGCCAAGTGGCATAGAAAGCCACAAAGCCAGTAAACAGAAGAAAGCTGAGGAACTGTAGCATATACTTGGCTTTTACATTAATGAGTTAAGCGCGCGTTCTTACATCTCACTTAGAGCTACGGGACGATTTTCTCGGACAGACTGCCAAGCAGCCATACCGATCTTAGTAGCCATGAGGGCATCATGAGCATCTACAGGAACTGGCTTCCCGCTGCGAAGGGCGGTGACAAAATCCTGCATCTCTCGCTGGTAAGCTTGTTCATATCGTTCCAAAAAGAAATCAAGTAGTACGGGCTGATGAATACCATCCGCATTATACACGGTATGAGAGTCAGCCTGTTGATTACCAATGTGTGCCATGCCTTTGGAGCCGAAGATCTCCAGGCGCTGATCATAGCCATAGGTCGCTTTCCGGCTATTATCGATCGTAGCAATCGTTCCATCCTCAAAGGTCAAATTCACGATGGCTGTATCCACATCACCTGCCTCACCTATTGCTGTATCTACTCTGACGCGCCCAAGTGCAAATACCTCTTTCACTTCGCTTCCCACAATGAAACGCGCCATATCAAAATCATGAATGGTCATATCCAGGAAGAGGCCTCCAGAGCGTTCGATATAGGAGATCGGTGGTGGGCCGGGATCACGACTGGTAATCTTCAAGATGTGGGGATCTCCTATTGCTCCCGCCTCCACCAAGGAACGGATGCGGGCAAAATGGACATCAAAACGACGATTGAATCCCACTTGCAATTTAACTTGGGCAGTAGTGACGATGTCAACAATCTTTTCAATGGCCTCTACAGTCATATCCAGTGGTTTCTCACAAAAGATATGTTGTCCAGCCGCTGCTGCTTTTTCGATACATTCGAAATGCGTATCCGTGGGAGAACAGATGATGACTGCCTTAATATCAGGATGGGAAAAAATTTGATCAAAGTCTGCTGACAATTGGCCAACCCCAAGCTTCTCCGCAAAGGCGAGGGCAGTGGGATCTGGATCCGAGGCCATCACGACTTCTACCTCCGCTAAGGCTACTAAATTCTCGAGGTGAATTTTACCAATACGACCGAGGCCAATAATTCCGACCTTTAGTTGTTCCATCTTGTTGTTGGTTTTCGTTCTGTGCTTAGAAGTATGTTTAAGTCGGTAGACTGTTTATTCCGCTCAGGATATCCCTTAGAATTTGCGTTCCCAGGTCTTAAACCATCGCTCCACCACTACTTTCGTTTGGGTAAAAAACTCAACAGCATGCCGTCCTTGTCCATGCAAATCCCCAAAAAAGCTGTCCTTCCAACCGGAAAAAGGGAACTCAGCCATCGGAGCTGCTACGCCAATGTTGATCCCGATATTACCCGCCCAAGCATCATGACGAAACTGTCGCGCCGCGGAGCCACTGGAGGTGAACAAGCAAGCCATGTTTCCATAGTTGCCGCTGTTCACTAGTTCAATCGCTTGTTCAATACTATCCAGGTGAATTAGGCTCATTACCGGTCCAAATATCTCCGTGTTAGCTATTTTTCCACCTAAGGGTACATCCTCCAAGATGGTAGGAGCAATGAAGTTTCCTGTTTCGTATCCGGAAATTTTGGGATTACGTCCATCAAGCACCAATCGGGCACCTTCCGCTACTCCTTCCTCAATCAGGGTGTGAATCCGGTCCTTACTCTCTGGCGTGATCACTGGTCCCATCGCCACCCCATCAGCCAATCCAAAGCCAGTAACTCTGCTCTCCGTCAGCTCCATGATCTTTTCCGTAATCGGACGATGCTCGCCGATTGTCACGACCATAGAAGCCGCTAGACAGCGCTGGCCCGCGCAGCCGTAGACACTATCCGCTACGATCTGTGCCGTGGTATCTAATTCGGCATCGGGAAGAATGATGATTGGGTTTTTAGCCCCTCCTTGTGCCTGCACTCGTTTACCGTGCTGGGCAGCCTTGGCGTAAACGTAGCGCGCGATGGCCGTGGAGCCCACAAAGCTGATCGCTTTCACCTCCGGATGTTCCAGCAAGGTATCTACACTTTCCTTCGCTCCATGGACCATGTTGATCACCCCCTTCGGTAGATCTAGTTGATCAATGAGTTGAAAGACCTTTTGCATCGTCAGCGGTACCTTCTCCGAAGGTTTTACAATAAAAGTATTTCCGCAGGCTATAGCATAAGGGAGAAACCAGAACGGTATCATCCCAGGAAAGTTAAAGGGAGCGATACAAGCGCAAACCCCCAGCGGTTGCCGGATCATGAATTCATCAATACCCTTAGCAATATCTTCGGAAAACTGACCTTGCATAAGAGCCGGAATCCCACAAGCCATTTCCACATTTTCAATGGCTCGCTGCATTTCTCCTTGGGATTCGCCATAGGTCTTTCCACATTCCAGCGTTATGGTTTTGGCTATATCTTCTCTTGCCTCCTCCAA
The DNA here is from genome assembly GCA_013214355.1 of Saprospiraceae bacterium. Classification (GTDB taxonomy): domain Bacteria; phylum Bacteroidota; class Bacteroidia; order Chitinophagales; family Saprospiraceae; genus DT-111. The sequence goes on from JABSSL010000024.1 coordinate 65,783, forward strand.
CAGCATCTTTAATTTAAAGAGATACTGAATTCGTTGATGTGCTGGGGTATTTCTCCAAGCCGGAAAAGCCTTAGCTGCGGCTTCTACCGCTACGGCAATATCCGCTTTGCCTCCACTCGGCACCTCAGCCAGTACTTCCAGGGTAGCTGGGTTATCGACATTAATATAGGTACCGCCTTGGCTTTTCACCCATGTACCATTGATATAGTTGTTTAACCTTTCCATAGTTATTTGCTAAACTGTTGTCTTTAATTCTGTTCAAATTTGAGATAGAGTTGCAACTTTATAGCCCTCCTTTGGCATTGGCAAAAGCCATGGCTTCAGCCTGGGTCGGCATAAAATTGGCACATCCATGCTGGGTCACCACGATTGCTCCACAGGCATTCCCCATTCTTACTGCTTTATATAAGTCCCACCCTTGTAGGCATCCATATAAAAATCCCGCAGCAAAAGCATCTCCTGCTCCAAGAATATTGAGGATCTCCACGGGAAAGCCAGGCACCTTCACCTCTTCCTTTCCGGCCGCAAAGATAGAGGCGCCTTCTGCTCCTCGTTTCACAATTAACACCTTCACCCCTAGGTCCAAGATTTTCTGGATGGCCGTATCAATATCGCCACTTATTTCAGGAGCAGATACTTGTTGGTGAGTAATGGTAATCTGACTACTATCCTGTAAGCTGGCGGCTAAGATCTCTTCTTCTGTTCCAATAGCGATCTCTACCTTGGGCAGAAGCGCCCGAACCATCACGCCATAAGCTCTAGTATCATACCACTGATCCGCCCTAAAATCTAAATCTAGGAAAATGCGTGTCCCTTTTTGCAGCGCCTCTTCTGCTGCGTAGAAAGTAGCGGTCTGACTCGGGTTTTTACTCAAAGCATTGCCAGATAGAACGATCGCCTTGAATTGGTCTAAGGGAATCCCTTTGACATGGTCAATGTTTATTTGCAAATCAGCAGCATTATCCCGGTAGAACACCAAAGGAAAGCGATCCGGAGGTTCAATACCAAGTACGACGGCAGAGCTACGCGTACCCACAATGGTAGGGATGTACTTAGTCTCAATGCCTTCCTTATTCAGGAAGTTTTTGATAAAATCCCCTACCTTATCTGCGCCAACTGCAGTCAGCAAGGCCGTTTTCAAGCCCAGGCGACAACTTCCAACCGCAATATTAGTAGAGGATCCTCCGACAAAAGCCCCAAAAGCACTGATTTCTTCGAAGGCGGCTCCTAGATCGTTAGAATACAGATCGATGGAAGAGCGCCCGAAGGTAATGACATCAAATGGTCGATCTTTTTTCATAACCCCTTGCTTTTAACTGGACTGATTCATTTCAGCCGTAACCAACGGCAGGCGAGGATCTTGCCCCTTCCAAGTGCCGTATATCCATTTGTGATCCGGATCATCCGTATTCGCTAAGGATTGATCACTACCGGTGAGAAAGTTTAGGTAATAGACATTGTAACCATGACCTGCTACTACCGGATGGTATCCCTTCGGAACCAATACTAGATCATCATTTTTGGGTCTGACCATTTCGTCCAGACTTCGGTCTCCCGTATATACTTGCTGGATCGCGTATCCTTGTGGTTTATCAATTTTGTAGAAGTATATCTCCTCCAGACGAGCTTCTAACACATTACCTTCTTCATCTAATATCCGTTCATCGTGCTTATGAGCAGGGAAGGAGCTCCAATTTCCGGAAGGCGTATATACCTCAACCACGACCAGACGGTGACAATCAAAGCCTGGTTGCAATAAGCTATTAATCTGTCGATTGGCATTGTCTCCTCCACGCAGCTCAATGGCGCATTCCTCCGGGCGCTTAAAATAAGGCGGATGGTCTTCATCTGTTTCACACCATCCTACACCGATGTCCAATACTTCGCTATCAGCAGTTAAGGTGAATTTGGTATTTCGGGATAGATATAACGTATGGGCAATGCCACTAAAGACATCCTTTCTACCATTCTCTGTCTTCCATGCACCTCTATTGGACTCCACTGTAAAGTTCCCTCCTAAAAGGACAATAGCATATTCATTTTCTCCCGTGTCATGGGTCCAGTTTTCTCCCTTCTTCAAGCGTCTAGCTTGGAAGTTCAGAAATTCCCAATCCGCTTCTTCTCTACGAACATCCTGGTACACCCCGGAAGCTTGATCCGGATCGCTAAGAATCAATAATGGGCTTTGTGCTGATCTTTTCATAAGAGGATAAAGTTGATTTTTCTTTCTCAATAATAGCGTTTACCCATTACAATTCCATGCACCTGACTTGTTCAATCCCCACGCAAACGTTTGTAATTCTTTATGGATATAGGGTCTAATGATTACCTCCAAGCAGTAAGAACAGTGGAATGGGGTGAATTCTTACAAGCGACAGAATAAGATGACTCGAAACCCAGTTATAAAACCAGTAAGGGTAAAGAAGTACCTGTCTATCCGCAATCCCAAACCCATTGAAAATGCTGTTCCACAATACCCTAAAGGCCAGCCTATTTGCAATAGTAGTTTTATTTTCCTTCTATCTGATGTTGATGATTGTACTTCCTTACAGCGGAGGAGCTTTGCAGATTGACTTTCTACTCACTAAGCAACATATTATTCATCTTCGTCATTACCGCTGGGCCTTCTATCTCCACATTTTCACGAGTCTTTATGTATTGTTAGTGGGCGTGATCCAGTTCTCTGGGAGCTTTCTCAAAAATTGGCCTAGACTGCATCGATTTTTTGGGCAAGCCTATGTTTTCATCATACTATGCATCAGCGGGCCAGCGGCTTTAGTGATGTCATTCTACTCCAATGGAGATTGGAGTGCTAGGCTTAGTTTTATTTTGCTTTCTGTACTTTGGTGGTGGTTTACCTGGCGGGCCTACCAGACGGCAAGAAGCAGAGCGTTCGATGATCACGGCGCTTATATGCTTCGTTCCTATGCCCTGACGTTTTCAGCCATTACTTTACGAGTACTTCAATATGTGATCGGTAGCTGGTGGTATCTAGATCCCGATCAGCAGTATACCGTCGTAGCCTGGGCTAGCTGGGGGATAAATCTTGCTGTGGCAGAGTTCCTGATCTGGCGAAAAAGAGGACCAGCGCAATTGGATAAATATTCAGCCACATGATATATGGTTCTCTAACAATTTTTGTGATTGGAGGTCGCGTGATTTTCAAAATCCTCTCCATCTCTCCATTGAAAACAAGCTTCCGTTCCTCTTTTCTTCCTTAGGCCATTTATTCTTATTAACTTTAGATACGCTGTTGGAGTAACCCCAACAGCTCAAATCAACAAAACGAAATACTAGCATGGCCGATCGTATCGGCTATTAAACAAGTTATGTCACATCTCAAAGAGAAACTAACGGTTGGCAGGTTCCCTGCACGACTCTTAGGAGGGGCTAGCGCTATGGCTTTGATCCTATTTTTTTCTGGTTGCCAAAAGAAAATTCGATCAGCCGGAGCTAGCGATACTTCTCCTCAAAAAATTCAACTCAAGTCGGTTCCAGAAGAAAAAAAGGTGGAGGTATTCATCGGCGGTGAACTCTTTACAGCCTATAGATTCCCTGACGAGGTTGCCAAACCCATTTTATACCCGATCCTCACGGCTAAGGGCATACCGCTTACCCGTGGATTTCCCATCGATCCGCAAGCTGGTGAGCGTGTAGACCATCCTCATCAGGTGGGACATTGGCTAAATTATGGGAATATCAATGGCTTAGACTTTTGGAATAACAAAGGAGAAGTTCCAGAAGAGAGGAAGCATAGATATGGTAAGATTGTTCATCAGCGCATTGTAGATCTGAAGCAGACCAAAAAAGGAGCCGAGCTGAAAGTAGAAGCTCAATGGCAAGACCTATACGGTAAAGCGCTGCTTGCTGAAACCACCAGCTTTCATTTTTACCTTGAGGAGGATGTCCGAATCATTGAAAGGCATACAACTCTTACCGCGAAGGATACCAGCGTTTCTTTTAAAGACAATAAGGAAGGTATGTTTGGGATTAGAGTAACCCGGGCACTCGAATTTCCTTCGGAGAAGCCTTTACTCCTGACGGGTGAAGCGGGCGTTCCCCGAGCTGCGAAGGTGATAGACAATGAAGGTGTGAACGGCAATTACCTCAGCAGTACCGGACAGACGGGAAGAGGAGTTTGGGGTACACGTGCACATTGGATGAAACTGCATGGACAGGTAGCTGGAGAAGAATCTTCCTTGGTGATCTTGGACCATCCTGAGAACCCTGGATATCCTACCTATTGGCATGCCCGGGATTACGGTTTGTTTTCTGCCAATCCCTTAGGGCAGTCCGTCTTTTCCAAAGGCAAAGAGTCCCTAAACTATGCCCTAAAGGCTGGTCAATCGGTAACATTCAAATACCAAATATTGGTGCACAGTGGCAGTGATCTAGCTGCGGATAAGATAGAACAACTGGCCACCAGGTTCGCCAAAAAATAATCACCGTACATCCATACAACAAAGACGAAATCCAACTGTAGATGCATTGCAAACATATAATCTGGCTCTTTTCCGCCTTTTGCTGGCTTAGCTGCCAAGGCCCCGCCGAGGACCTCCCACCCCCCAACATACTTTGGATCACCTGCGAGGACATTAGTCCGAACCTAGGCGCCTACGGAGACACCTATGCATACACCCCTAACCTAGACCAGCTGGCTAGAGAAGGCGTATTATACAAACAAGCTATTGCCTCAGCTCCGGTCTGCGCCGTGGCCCGCTCTAGCATCATCACGGGTTTATATGCTTCGAGTCAAGGAACACAATACATGCGCTGTAAGGGCCAATTACCTGAAACGGTAGAGCTTTATCCAACCTACTTAAGAGAAGCAGGCTACTTCTGTACCAACAATAGCAAAACAGATTATAACCTAGCCATCAATAATAAGGCTTGCTGGGATGAATGTACAAGGGACGCTCACTGGCGAAACCGCCCTGACACTGGACAGCCCTTCTTTTCTATCTTCAATTTTGGTACTTCCCACGAAAGCCGCGTGAACGATGCCGAACGCTACGAACAGGCTATCGCGAATGTAGACCCCAAGCTATTAAAATCTCCGGGAGAAGTTCCCCTCCCCCCCTACTATCCAGATACAGATACTGTCCGAGCATTGTGGAGTAGATACTATAATATTATTACCGCTATGGATCAGCAAGTAGGTGAGCTTCTTGCTGAATTAGAAGCAGATGATTTGCTGGAGAACACCATCATATTCTTCTATTCAGATCATGGTGCCGGCCTTCCTCGGCATAAGCGTTGGTTATATGATGCTGGTCTGCAAGTTCCGCTTATCGTGAAAGCACCTAAAAAATATCAACATCTACTGCCCATGTCTGCTGGAAGCGAAACGGATGAATTGGTCAGTTTCATCGATCTTCCCCCTACCCTGCTGCAATTAGCCAATATCCCAATTCCGAATCACATGCAAGGACGCGCCTTCCTGGGCGAAAACTTAAGCCTTCAGCGGACCTATACCTATGCAGGGCGGGATCGTATGGATGAGCGCTATGATATGCAAAGAGCTGTTCGCTCACAACGATATAAATACATTCGCTACTACGAACCCTACAAGCCCTTCTGCCAGTACATGAATACCCCAGAAAAAGGAGCGATTATGCAAGCGATTCGGCAGGCGGCAGCGGATAACAGTTTGCCAGAGGCCGGCGCACATATTGTCGCTTCCACTAAACCGGCTGAAGAGTTATTCGATCTACAGACGGATCCTTGGGAGTTAAATAATCTGGCCAAAGATCCCAAGTATGTGAAACAATTGGAAGAAATGCGAAAAGCACATGCGGATTGGTCCGATGAAACAAAGGATACTGGTTTAATCCCCGAAACTATCTTGCGGCGGTGGGAGAAGGAATATGATAAATCGATCTATGCCATTATGAGAGAGGAGAATATCCCCGTTTCCTTAATCCGCAATATTGCCATCGGAGACCTGGAAATAGAACCTTGGCTAACTGCCTTAAACCATTCCAATGCGGCAGTAAGGTACTGGGCTGCCATTCGGCTAGGTAATGATTCCAGAACAGTAGAGCATATTCCAGCGCTGTTAGAACGAGCTACCGATTCGATTCCATTGGTGAGCATTGCTACCGCCCGAGCACTATGTTTGATGGGTGCCGAGGAGCAAGGTATTCCGGTATTGCAACAAGCCTTAAAGCATACAGACGAATGGGTGAGACTGGCCAGCGCTTTGGTCCTAGACGAGATGCAAGAGGGGGGTAGACCTGCACTAGCAGATTTGCAATCTGTAATGGAAGACCCTAATAAATATGTAGTTCGAGTAGCCAACCATGCTTTGAATGCCCTCCAAGGTACTACCCATGTAGTTCCCTAAATCAAGGATAGCTAAATGAGCAAAAATCAGTTCCCGCCCTAAGAATACGGGTTCAGCTAGCATTTTAAAATCGAAACAACTAAAATTCATATGCAATCATCAATTTCAAGACGAAAATTTCTGAAGGCCGCTACCGTGACGGTTGGAGCCTGTACCATTGTCCCAAGGCATGTTTTGGGCAGGGGATATACGGCGCCAAGCGATCGGATTACCTTGGGTTTTATTGGATGTGGTAGGCAAAGTAATGGACTATCCGCTCGCTTTACAAGGGATGCAGAAGCCCAAATCGTGGCAGCTAGTGATGTTTTTAGCACTAAATTAGCTTGGTTCGAAAAGCGAGTAGCAGAATTATATGCTGAACACCGAGGGAATGAAGATTACAAGGGAATGAAGACGTATTTGGAATATGAGGAAATGCTGGAACGAGATGATATTGATGCTATAGTAGTTGCTACTCCAGATCATTGGCATGCCATTCCTTCCATTCAGGCCATGAAGGCGGGTAAGGATGTTTTTTGTGAAAAACCTTTATCTCATACCATCCAGGAAGGGCGAGCTATGGTGAAAGCCTCCGAAAAATATGGCCGTGTCCTACAGACTGGTAGCATGCAACGCTCTAGAAAGAATTTTCTGCATGCCTGTGAATTGGTCCGCAATGGATACATTGGGGAAATCAAGAAGGTAATTGTAAATGTTGGAGACCCTGCGGTGTCCTATGATCTTGAAGCGGAACCGATGCCCGAAAACTTCAATTGGGATCGTTGGTGTGGTCCATCCCCCGTACTGGCCTATCATTCTCAATTGGCACCGAGCACCAACAAGATCAAATATTGGCCACAATGGAGAAAATACAAAGAGTATGGTGGCGGCATACTATGTGATTGGGGTGCCCATATGTTTGACATAGCACAATGGGGTCTAGGCATGGATCATACCGGCCCGGTAGAATGGATTCCTCCCAAGGACCCTAAAGCCGTCAGAGGGCTTAAAATGATCTATGCGAATGGAATCGAAATGGTCCATGAAGATTTTGGTCGTGGTTGGGGCGTCCGGTTCATTGGTACAGAAGGGACACTTGATGTGAGTCGTAAATATTTGGATTCCAATCCAGAAAATGTTGTCTCCGCTGAAATCAAGTCGGGAGAGACTCGCCTGTATGACAGTCAAGAGAATCATTATCAAGATTGGATCAATGCCATCAAGAAAAGATCAAAACCGATCTGCCATGCGGAGATTGGCCACCGCTCCGCCTCCATTTGCAACATTGCTAATATTGCTTACTGGCTAAATCGTCCGCTGAAGTGGGACCCAGTTAAAGAGAAGTTCAACGATAAAGAAGCTAATAAGCTTCGGAAAAAGAAATATAGAAAAGGATATAAACTAAAAGCATAGCTTGACCAAGTAGAGTAGCAAAGGGCAATAGTCACCTCGATATTTCCCCCGCTACTTCCCTTTACTTTAGCTAAACATTCTTCCTAAAAGAGACTCCTGAGTTTTTCAGTGAGTCTTTTTTGTTGCAATAGGAATACTTTAATCAATCAAAACAAGACTAAAACATGGGCTAGTAATACTCCAAAAATCTATGCAAACGTTTGCAAAAAAATTGCTTTTCTTGAATTCAGACCTCTCAAATCAAAATTTTTTTTTCATTAAAAATTTTATTTCACTATATTTGAACAAAGAAAATTGCACTATTCTAGTAGTATTCAATCATAAATATTGAATTTTAGAAAGTGTCACCGTGACAAAATTGATGAAATCGATTGCTTTTTTGGGCTCTTTTTCGTGAAAAATAAGCTTCAAAATTTCAAGATCATCTTTAGGCACGGAAAACGAAAAACTAACAAAACAAGGCTTTGGAATATTTGAACTCAATATTCTTAAGACGAGTGGGTACTATGACCAACAGAAGGGTTCATAAGACCTCTTTTAATAAGTCAGTAAAGAATCATGTGAGCGTCCTTTCTGACTCCAATTCTTTGTTATTCTGCCATATCATCAATTCTCTGGAACGGTTTATTCTATTTAAAGGCAGTCCAGCTACAGTCAACATTAGCGAAAGTTTACCCAAAGAACCAATGGTACTGCCTTTCCATTCACCCAAGCAAACAGACAAATCCAACCAAGGATACATTCTATCAAAAACTACTTTTAACGTATTAAAGCAACCCTTAGTGGGACTCAAAATTCTACAGCAGGACTACTTAAGGATGCAGGTGTGCCCTGCAACTGAAATAGATAGGTAAACTGTTTGATTCTGAATTAGAATCCAAGCATCAGTACATTTAACGTAAATCAAGCAAAAACTTGATTTGACCTTAATTTCCTTTAGAGGGAAGACTGGAGGTTCCAGTTCTTTCAGCTAGGGTTAGCAGTTGTAGAGCACATTGGCTCCAGGATTAAGGTTGGATAAGTAAAGAGCACAGCAAAATAAAAGGGGGCCTTCTACTTCCTTTACATAGGTAGACATCAGAGCAGGCGAAAAACCAACACATAAACAAGCTTAGCCTTGCCTTGATTTTCTCCAATTAGTAAGTAGAAATCCTGTTTAAGGACTCTCGTGTCAGCGATTGTCCTAGGATCGTAATGCCCCGATTTACAATTAGTTACTTAATCATTTTTTAAAACTTAATGGCCGGTATTATGAAACTTAGATTACATCTAAGCATGCCACTAGTACTTTTAGTTGTATGCTTTTCCTTATTGAGTATGGCTCCAGCTCAAGCAGCTTCCATACCCAATCCCAATGGGGAGATCGAAGAACTCCCCGTCGCCGTCCGCTCCGTAACTGGAACAATTACCAGTGAAACAGATGGATCCCCACTCATTGGTGCCACTGTGCGAGTTAAAGGTACAAGCACAGGAACTGTCACCGATATCGATGGAAATTTTTCCATTGACGTCGAGGGCAATGATGCGGTACTACTAATCACCTACACAGGTTTCAAAGAGCTTGAGGTAGAGGTGGGTACACAAAGTACACTCCAAATTACGCTCTCAGAAGATTCAACTATTCTAGATGAGGTGGTTGTAGTGGGGTACGGTGTACAGAAAAAACGAGTGGTAACCGGTGCGATCGCCAACTTAGACGCTGAGAAGATCAGTGCCATTCCAGTTCCTAGTGGCGTACAAGCTATGCAGGGACAGGTAGCTGGTGTAGATATCGTACAGACAGGCGGTCGTCCTGGTGCCAACCCGACGATTCGTATTCGTGGACGCCGTTCCATCACGGCATCTAATGATCCGCTATTCGTAATTGACGGTATTCCACAAACTTCTGGTACCAATGCGATCAACGATATCAACCCACAGGATATCCAATCCATGGAGATTTTGAAAGACGCAGCAGCAACAGCCATTTACGGTTCTAGAGGTGCGAACGGGGTAATTATCATCACCACCAAGCGTGGTAGCGAAGGTAGAACCATAGTAGCTTATGATGGCTATTTCGGAACTACTAGTGCTCTCCGAACAGTTGATATGATGAATGGTGCAGAATATGGTGCGTTGAAGCGTGAATCTCGAAGAAGAGGTTGGGATGGTGAAATTCCTGCGGATGATCTAGTTTGGACAGACCCCATCGAGCCTATCTCATTGGCTAATGGTACTTCTACTAATTACCAAGACCTAGTATTGGGAGATGGCTGGCAAACTAACCACCAATTGAGTTTAAGAGGTGGAACAGCCAAGACACAGTTCAACATTGCTTTGGGTTACTTCGACGAGCAAGGTATCATTAGTAATATGGACTTCAGTCGACTAACAGCTCGAGTAAACCTAGATCACAAGATTGATAAAACGTTTAGTGCTGGTGTATCCTTCTTGGCTACCAACACAGTACAGAACTATGGTTCTAACGCCACCATGGGAGAAGCCTTGGCTAACAACCCACTTGGTGTACCATATGATGCGGAAGGTAACTTGTTGCTTCTTCCTACCAATGATGGTATTCGTACTAATCCTTTGAATGAATTGGTAGAAAATGCGGTGGTAGACGAACGAAGTACTAATCGTATTTTCGTGCCCTTCTATATCAAGGCCAATATCCTAGAAGGTTTGACCTATACTGTCAACTTTGGTCCTGACGTACGTCTCTTCAAAAGAGGCGTGTTTACTGGACGTAATACCAACCGAAACCGTGGTGGTATTTCCAATGCTGGCATCCAAAATAACCAGGAAATCGGTTATACACTAGAGAATATCTTAAATTATAATAAGTCGTTCTCAGGTGGCCATACGCTAGGAATTACGGGACTTCAAAGTATCCAATCTCTTAACTTCCAAAGTCACCGAACTGAGGTATCCAACCTACCTTACGAATCGCAATTGTTCCACAACATCGGAACAGCCGAAGTGAAAGGGAACTTAAGCAGTGCATTGCGTGAATGGACCTTGGCATCCTTCATGGGTCGTATTAACTACGACTATAACAACAAGTATCTTTTCTCTGCTACGCTACGTGCTGATGGATCCTCTCGTCTTTCTGAAGGAAACAAATGGGCTTACTTCCCAGGTGTATCTTTGGGATGGCGTATCCTAGAAGAACCATTCATGGATAATGTAGGCTGGCTTGATGAATTGAAGCTGAGAGTATCCTATGGTGCTGTAGGTAATACTTCTATTAATCCTTATCAGACCGCTGGTGCATTATCTCGTACGACTTACGCTTGGGATGAAAGTCCTGCCTTTGGTTTTGGTTTGAATCAGATTCCTAACCCAGACTTGGGATGGGAAATTTCCAGCACGACTAACATCGGTGTCGACTTCAGTATGTTGAATGGTCGTTTTAACGGTGCCATTGAAGTATACCGTACGAATACTACAGACCTACTGTTAGCTAGAAACCTTCCTTTTACTTCTGGTTACAATAACGTTCTTCAGAATATTGGTTCTACACAATCTGATGGTATCGAATTTAGTATCGGGGCAGCTATCGTGAACACCCGAGACTTCCAATGGAATGTGGATTTCAACATCTCCACTTACAATGAAAAGATCACAGAGCTTGCATTGAAGGATGAAAATGGCAATGCCATAGATGATATTGGTAACCGTTGGTTTATTGGTCAACCGATTCGTGTATTCTATGACTATGAAAAGATTGGCATTTACCAAACTAACGAAGCTGACTTGGCTAGCAGTGCCGAGAACAAAGTACCTGGAGAGATTAAGTTAAGAGACCAGAATGGTGATGGACTCATTACTGCGGCGGATGATCGTATCATCTTAGGAACAGATGTACCTGATTTCCTAGGTGGTATTACCAACCGTCTATCTTACAAAGGAATTGACTTAAGCTTCTTCTTCTTCTTCCGTCAGGGTGGAATGATCAGAAGTAACTTCCATACTAGCGGTAGTTTCAATGGTCTATTTGGTCGATACAATAACTTGGATGTGGACTATTGGACACCTAATAATCCAACCAATGAATTCCCTCGTCCTAATGAGAATCAGGAACGTCCAAGAAACAACTCTACGCTAGGCTATTTTGATGGCAGTTTCATCAAGTTGCGTAATGCCTCTCTAGGCTACACACTCCCAGAAAGTATTGCTTCTAAATTGAAAATGTCTCGTTTGAAAGTATACGTTTCCGGACAGAACTTGTTGGTTTTCTCTCCTTTCGACACATTCGATCCTGAGGTAGATAACACCAATACTGCTTCATTACCAACGATTGGTAGTGGTGATTCCATTATTCCTAGTACTAGACTGATTTTGTTTGGTATTAACGCGCAATTCTAATTTCAGCGTACAGTTTTATGCTAAACCATTCAATCAAAGACATAATTAAAATGAAAAATAAAATATATCTTTTCTTATTAACACTGGTGGCCTTCTTTGGCACTTCCTGTGAGAGTTACCTAGAAGAAGAACTTGTCTCTGACGTATCTTCTGGTACCTACTATACTACTCCACAAGGTTTTGAAGATGCTGTAAAAGCCACCTATTCCTGGATGAAGCCCTTCTTTAGTGTAGAAAGAGGCTTTACCATGACTGTCTTCGGTACGGATACCTACACCAATGGTGCAGATGGTGGATGGAAAATGTACAACCGATACACCGGCGACTTGAACCCCAACAATGGTTACGCTCGTGATACCTGGAGAGACTTTTATCGTGGTATTAATCAGGCCAATGCCACCATCAACCGTGGCGCCAAGATCGACGCCATTAGTCAAGCTACTAAGGATCAACGTATCGCAGAAGTACGTTTCCTAAGAGCCTTGTATTACTTCGTACTGGTACAAACTTATGGAGATATCCACTTGACCCTTGAAGAAACGGAAGGCGTAGAATTGGAAGCCAACCGTACCTCAGCGGGAGAAATTTACAGTCAGGCCATTATTCCTGATCTTGAATTTGCCATTTCCGTTCTTCCTGATGTACAGGATGAATATGGTCGCGCTACCAAGCCAGCTGCTGAATTCCTTTTAGCTAAAGTTTTATTGACAAGAAGTTATAAGAGCTATGGCGAAAGCAACGATGCTAGCCGTGCTGAATCGCTGTTCAGCAACGTAATCAACAACTATGACTTCAAACTCTTAGATGACTTTTCAAGTCTTTGGGACATCGACAATGAGCAAAACGATGAAGTTGTATTTGTAGTACAGAACTCCAAGTCACAAGTAGATGAAGGCTTGGACGGACAGGGCCACAGAGGTCACCTATATTTCTTGATGGAATATGACGTACTTCCTGGTATGACTCGTGATATCACGAACGGTCGTCCTTGGAAGCGATTCCGTCCTACCAATTTCCTATTGGGACTTTGGGATAGAGCTACTGATGCACGCTATGATAAGACCTTTAAGCATGTTTGGTTTTCCAACCGGGAGAGCAATATCCCTACTTGGACATCTGAAGAAGCAGCAGCAGGACATGTTGACGCTGGTTTGGTTGGATCACCTAAATTCACAGTAGGAGATACCGCTGTTTACATCCCAGGCCCTGGTACAGATGCCGAATGGGGTGCAGATCGCCAAGCAAAGGCTCGTTACGCGGTTTACTCTAGTGATGAGTGGGATGAGCGCCGATTCCCATCCATGAACAAATGGATCGACCCTACTCGTCCAGATCGTCAGAAGACACAAGGACAACGTGACTTCATCCTGATGCGCTTAGCGGATGCCTACCTACTCCGAGCTGAAGCACGCCTAGCACAAAATAATACTGCGGGTGCAGCGGAGGATCTAAACATGATCCGCCGTAGAGGTGCATGGCCAGGACAAGAAGCAGCTGTAGAAATTGATGCCGGAGCTGTAACCTTAGACTTCATCCTAGATGAAAGAGCTAGAGAGCTAGTTGGTGAAGGACATCGCTGGTGGGATTTGGTTCGTACCAACAAGTTGGTGGAGCGCGTACGCTTGTACAACGAACAAGGTGGACCTAACATTCAAGATTTTCATGTACTACGTCCAATTCCACAAGATCAAATTGATAGAACACTCGGTGGATATGGACAGAATCCTGGATACCAATAGACATGATTTAGAATGCTAATCTAAGTTATCTATAATGTAACAGCGGTCCGATGGCAACATCGGGCCGCTTTCTATTTCTCAGATCTACACTTCCGAAATCTTCGAGATTTCGGAAGTGTAGACCTGAGAAAGACTAATCTAGAATTTCGTCCACTGGCAGTCCCTTTGATAAAATAGAACTACTCAGCAGGTCTCCACGCTGATAGATATGTTGAGTTTGATAAGTTGAGCCTTGTGGGTTAGTATAAATTAGTATCCGATCACTCTGTAAGTCAATAATCCAATATTCCGGAATGCTCTCTTTCGCATACAAAGGGAGCTTAACCTTGGAGTCATATTCGAAAGTTGTATCTGCGACTTCTACCAATAAGATTACATCAGCAGGAGTAGGATGACCTGACTTATAAAAGTCAGCCCGTGGCTTTAGGATCGAAATATCTGGCTCCGGTTCACTATAGGATGATAATCTAACGGGATTCTGAACAGCGAGGACACGGTTCCATCCCTCCATTTCGCGTAGTAGATAACTGAGCTGGTTTATAACACCCGCATGCCTCGGACCAATAGGACTCATCTTGACAATTTCTCCGTTTATCAATTCAACTTTGTCCTCTGGGCCTAGAATGCCTACTTCTGCTAGTCGGTAGTATTCCTCCACCGAAAAGCGTCGTATTGGCATATTTGCTATGTCTGATCGAGTCATTTTCACAAATTACAATAAAAGTAAGTGATTTTCAATCCTAAGAATATAGACCATCAAGAACGATTTCAATGATTAATCGATTAGGAAAGAAAAAGGTAACCACCTTGTATGCAAAAAAATAGCTGCGAGAAGTACCTTCGTACCCTCCGCAGCTATCATGGGGCGATGCTATCCCCATCGCGGATGTTTTCATCCGCTATTGTTGGTGCTTCATCCAACAATCAATCCTACAACCGTTTAGCCCGCGGCTCCAAATCCGTCAATTCGGCTATCTTGACCGGCCGACCAGATTCAATACTTTTACGAGCTGCTACACCGACCAAAATCGACATCGCGCCATCTCGCGTACCCGCAGAATGTTTGTAAGGATCTGGATTATCAGGATTGCGGAAAATCTTATCATGCAATCGCTTATCGCCACCACCGTGGCCGCCACGCTCAGAAACCACTTCAATGGTTTGATATTCGTTCCAGTTCTTATGCAAGATGATAGGCTTGCGCTCCTTGTCATCTTTCTTATCCTGTGACATCTCTGCAGCGTGCAATTCTGCCTGATCCATACCACTATTTTCCATCCAAGGAATATCGAGCCAAGCTTCGATTCGTCCATCCGTACCATTGAAAGCTATACGCCAACCTTCAAACGGAGAGTAGGTAGTCAGTGAATAATTCACCAATACATCGTTCGCGTACTTGATCTGGGCAGACATCTTGTCATAGATATTGATATCATGTCGGAACAAACAACTATCCCGCACATATCCATCATACTTTTCATTATTGACATAGAGGTCCATGTTCCGCTTACTCTTGGTAATATCCCAATGGAATTTGCAGTCCTTTTTATGCTCACAAGTCCGGCAATTCTCACCTCGGAAAGGGCCATTGCTACCATAATGCTCAAGCGCACCATAAGCAAAAACCTCCGCAGGATCAGAATCCAACCACCAATTGACCAAGTCAAAGTGGTGAGTAGCTTTGTGCACCCAGAGCGTACCACCCGCTTGGCGCAGTCCATGCCAGCGACGGAAGTAGGAAGCGCCATGATAAGTGTTGAGATACCAATGGAAATCCACCGAAACGACCTTGCCAATTTCATTATTTGCCAACAACTCCTTGATCTTGGTCATATAAGGACTCCAACGATAGTTGAATCCTACAATTACATTCTTGTTGTTGCGTCTTTCTGCATCGAGGATAGCTTGACATTTATCCTCATCTGTAGTCAGTGGCTTTTCCGTCAACACATCACACCCCATATCCAATCCCTTGATAATGAACTCGTGATGAGTAGAATCCTTAGTTGTTACGATGACCAAATCCGGTTTGGTCGTACTGACCATTTCCTCAAAGTCTGTAAAAGTGGGGCAGTTCACTCCCATGTAAGTCTTCGCATAAGCCAATCGCCCCTCATTGATATCACATAGTCCGACAAATTCAAGGATATCCGAATACTGATCGACCAGTCGTTTCCCCCAGAAAGAGGTGCCACGGACGCCTGTTCCGACTAGCACGATTTTCAACTTAGCATTGGATTTGCCGAAGCCCCAGGACGGGACAGACATTAGGTTCCCGGCGGCCAACATACTGACAGCAGTCAGAAAGGACCGACGGTCTAGGTTCTTTTGCATAAGCTTGTTTTGTTAAAAGTTGGTAAAAGTGTTTTGTTTACGATATTCTTCCTAAAAGCGACCCAATAAGCACAGATCGCTTTCACTCGTAAATATAACAAATATCAGGATGGAAAGAGGCCTTTTGAAGCTTTACCGTACAAACTAAAACTGATAGGACAAATGCATCCCTTTGCTAATGGGATAAATAGATAAGCCGCTGGCTTTCAATGGTCTTTTATGAAGTGTTGGTATTAAATAGCCGATGGCACCTCCAAGTAGATATCCAGCAATCACATCGGTGGGATAGTGCTGGCCGCCTCTCACCCGTAAATACCCTGTCAAAGCGGGAAGCACCATGGATACCCCCCAAACGTATGGCTTCCAAGGACTATCAGGGTAAACCGTACTAGAAAGGTCACGAGGATAGAATACCAATTATTCATACGGGGGCAATTGGAAAAAAGGATGCCTTAAGCAGGACCACCAAAATCCATTTAAGCGGTAGGCCTGCCCCACAAATACAACATTTTTGCCCGTTTCGTGCCTATTAAATTCTTTTCCCATTGGTATCCACTTCCGCCCAAACCTTCTAGCAGTTCATCCATATCCTTTAAGGTGTAGGTTCTTACATTTGAAATAGCTCCATCCCAGGCAAATGCTAGTGGAATAATGGGTATCGGATAGGTAAAGACCAATTGCTGCCAAGTCATGGGCCTCACCAAAGGTGTAACAAAGAGACACATAATAAAATTGATCGGAATAGCGATAAGGCTAGCCCAAACGGGAACACTATTGTCACTAATTTCAAAGATCAGAATAGGTTGGCGGCTTTTTTCCGCATCCATAAGTATACGTTTGGCGAGTAAGGGGGGCATATGATGGAAGCTGCTTACCATGGTCCGAAGCCCCTGCATTTTATCACCTACCTGCGTGGCATCCAAAGGGTCCTTTTGAAAAGAAAGCATCGGATCATTGCGCTCATTAACTTCCTTGGCAAATTCCTCATTGGGATAAAGATCCGTCATGGTTAAGGACAAATCCTTAAACCCCTCCTCCTTTCGTAAATGCTCAAAAGCGTAGAGCATCGGCCCTCCACTGCCTGAGCAAAGATCAATAATCCGTTTTTCTCCACTTTCTGGAATCACTTTCTTCAATAATTCTAATAAATGATCGCGTGTTCCTAGCAGGCGGTGCATTACTACAATTAGACGCGTCATGCATTTGCGAATGAAGTTAGGAAACCACGGAAGATCCTCAAATTCAAAGAGTTGAATACGCTTCATAAATTTTCTCGATTGACCGAAAGAAATCAATTGGTAGCGGCATCTAAGGTACGTTAATTTGTGATTCTATGACATCTTTTAGAAAAGACTAAATCCCGAAAAGCATTAGGCCCCGTATATACTCCTAAACAACATTTCCGAGGACTGATACGAACTTTTTGGTCTCGTCGACACCCAATAAGTTGGCAATCGTCCCACATCAAATTTTCATAATTCAGCATTGCACCATGAAATCCGCTATCACACTTTTATCCTTATTTATGGTTCCTATATTTGCCCTCACTCAAGTGCTCGAAGGTAAAATATTGGGTGAAAAGGAATCACCAATTGTCGGCGCCTACATCATCAATATAACTACGCAGGAGCATACCCACTCGAATGACGGTGGTGCCTTCTGGCTTAAAAATTGCGCTAAGGGGGATACGCTCCAAGTCATACACCTCGGCTATAAAACACATACCGAAATTCTTTCCGCCACCGACTTACCTCTAACTATAGAAATGGAGGAATCCGTATTCCAGTTGGACGAAGTTGTAGTTGGTAGAAGTGATCGTTCTCTAAATCTACTTTCAGGAATCGATTTGACGTTAAATCCGGTCAACTCATCCCAAGAGATTCTTCGCAAAGTCCCCGGACTTTTCATTGGTCAACATGCCGGTGGAGGTAAGGCGGAGCAGATATTCCTACGCGGATTTGATATTGACCATGGTACGGATATCAGCCTCAAAGTGGATGGAATGCCCGTTAATATGGTTTCGCATGCCCATGGCCAAGGCTATGCTGATCTTCACTTCCTCATTCCTGAAACCATAGATAAGATAGATTTTGGGAAAGGTACCTATCATGCAGATCAAGGGAATTTTGCCACTGCCGGATATGTAAATTTCAAAACCAAAGACCGGCTGGATAACAGTCTCTTTAAATTGGATATCGGGCAATTCAACACGAGCCGCGCACTCGGTATGTTCAATATCCTAAACAACAATAAGCAAAAGGCTTACATCGCATCAGAGTATCTAGTGACAGACGGCCCCTTCGAGTCTCCACAAAACTTCAACCGACTAAATCTGATGGGAAAATTCCAAACTCAATTGCCCAATGATGCAAAACTGAGCGTCATCGCTTCTCATTTTCAAAGCCAGTGGGATGCTTCCGGTCAAATCCCCTTTAGAGCCATAAATGCAGGGCTCATCACCCGTTTTGGAGCTATAGATGATACAGAAGGAGGCCAAACCAGTCGCACTAATCTTGCTTTGAATTTCCAGAAGATCTTGGATGAGAAGACCTTCATTAAGAGCAATATCTACTACTCAATGTACGATTTCGAACTCTACTCTAACTTCACCTTCTTCCTTCGCGACCCAGAGAACGGTGATCAAATTCGACAGCGCGAACAACGGCAATTATTTGGTTTTGAATCCACTTGGAATCATTCCAATTACCTAGGAAATATCGCCACCTCTTTTCAAGCCGGCATCGGTATGCGCGTAGATTTAGTAGAGGACAATGAACTATCGTATACCATCAATCGTATCACCACGCAAGAAAGAATCCAGTTGGGAGAGGTTCAAGAATCCAATACCTACGGATTCCTAAACGCAGAATTCGAATTTGGCAAATTACTGGTCAATCCATCTGTTCGTTTGGATTACCTAAATGGAAACTATAAGGATGCGTTGAGCCCAACCTATAGCTCCATGTCGGTCGCTCAAGTCTTGGCCAGTCCAAAGCTGAATTTGATTTACAATCTCAATCGAAATCTACAATACTTCATCAAGACGGGTTATGGATTTCATTCAAATGATACCAGAGTGGTCCTCGGGCAAAGTGGTCGAAACTTCTTGCCACGAGCATTAGGTGTAGACCTAGGAGCGACCTGGAAACCTACACCGCGTCTCATTACAGAGTTAGCGCTATGGAATTTAGATTTGGAACAGGAATTTGTCTATGTTGGAGATGAAGGAATAGTAGAACCAAGTGGTAGGACCAAACGATCTGGCCTAGACCTAGGCATTAGGTATCAAATGAAGAATTGGCTGTTTGCAGATGTAGACTGGACCTATACCTATGCCAGGAGCATCGAGGGACCTGAAGGAGCACAATACATTCCCTTAGCTCCTATTCACACCTTAAGTGGAGGAATCAGTATGCAAAAAGATGGATTCAGTGGAAGTATGAAGATCCGACACCTAGCAAATCGCCCCGCTAATGAGGACTATAGTATTGTAGCCGAAGGCTACACCATTGTCGACCTGAACCTAGGGTATAAATACCGACAACTATCCTGGCATATGTCGATCGAAAACTTATTCAATTCAGACTGGGAGGAAACTCAATTTGCCACACAGTCCCGTTTACCCGGCGAGGAAAGAGAAGGTATTGAAGAGATCCATTTCACACCTGGAACTCCCTTCTTCTTTAAGACCGGGATTAGCTACGAATTCTAGGATAAGGTATCGACTCCGACCACCAAAAGGTAAACACGAGGATGGCAAAGCTAAGGCTTTGGCATCCTCGTATTCAGTTTTTCTGTTACGGCTTAGCCTTTTCCGGTAGAAACTTCTCAAACCAGCCCATGATGCGAGGAGAAACTTCCATTTGCAATTTAGGCTCTCTCGGTCCATGCGGTGTTCTAGGTAGAACGATCATCTCCGTATCTACACCTCTGCGTTTCAGGGCTACATAAAACTCTTGTCCTTGCGTAAATGGAACTCGAAGATCATTTGCTCCATGAATCACCTGAGTAGGCGTTTCTACATTCTTGATGTGATAGATCGCGGAATGCTTTTCGTAAGTCTCATAGTCCTCCCAGAATTCCTTGCCCATATGCCCAACCAAGTAGTCGGGTATATCGGTAGTAGACGTCATACTAATCAGGTTGGGCAAGCCGGCTCCCATACTCGCCGCTTTGAAGCGATTGGTCTTCGTCACTAAGAAGCTCGTCATGTATCCACCGTAACTCCACCCCATAGCCAACAGTCTTTCTTCATCTGCCATCCCATCTGCTACTACCTTATCTACTCCGCTCATTAAATCCTCAAAATCCCCATAGCCCCAATCTCGGAAGTTAGCATATCGAAACGCTTTACCATATCCAGAGCTTCCGCGGGGATTAGGCCGTAGTACGAAGAAACCTTGTTCAGCGAAATATTGAGTGAGGTAGATAGAAGGATTTCCTGTGAAGCCTTTGGTAAACACCCCTGCTGGGCCTCCATGAATTTGTAGTATGGTGGGGTACTTTTTACCCGGCTCATAGTTGACGGGATAAGTAAGAAGGCCTTCCACTTCCAAGCCATCTTTGGACTTCCACTTAATCAATTCTGTTTTCCCCATCGCAGGTAACTCAATCTTCGAATTGACCGTAGTAATCGCTTTCTTGTTGCTCCCATCGGCATTGGCCACGTGCAGTTCAACAGGCTGATCTGGAGTCTGATAAGCAAAAGCCATCTTTTGAGTTTTGCTGTCAAAGGCAATCGCTCCGCTCGTACCATCCAAGGGGCAAAGTGCCTTGGCCACTCCTTTCCCTTTCTTGCCTTGGAGCACATCATTGATCGGCAGGATCATAGCTGTACGTGAGGTATTAAGTGCTTCGGAGAACAATAAATTTTGTCCATCTGCCGTCCAGCCCATGAGATTGGCATTACGATCTGGAGTATGGGGCAAAGCCGTCATCTTACCATCGGCCAAAGCATACAAGTACAGATCTCCCAGGCCAATGGGTTCTGGCTTTCCATTATCAGAAACAAAAGCAATATGACGACCATCGGGAGAAAAGTGTGGACTATCATCACTCCCATCTTGGGCCACTAGTGATCTAACCGCGCTACTGTCAGAAGCCACCATCGAAATATCAAACCCACTGCGACTCGTATTGATGCTTGGGTTCTCTTTATGTGCAAAAACGATCTGTGAACCATCCGGAGACCAATCAAAACTTGAGATGTGGAATTCCCCTTTAGTAAGTCGTTGGGTTTTCCTTTTCTTATCCTCTCCCGGCTCCAAGTCAATGGTGTAGAGATGGTTGTATTTGAAGTTTTGATCAACCAAGATCACCGCTCTCTTCTCTTTTTTGGCTTTTTCTTCTTCCGCTGTTTCCTCATCCTTGGCGGTAAAAGCAAACCGATCGCCCTGAGGAGACCACTGAAAAGAAGCAATGCCTGTTTTACTATCCGTAATTTGCTCTGCCTCTCCTCCCATCAAGCGCATAACCCAAATCTGCGTTTTTCCGGAACGACCAGATAAGAAGGCAATCCGCTGGCCATCAGGGCTAAAGGCAGGAGCATAACTAGATTTTTCTCCGCGTGTATATTGAATTTCCATACTCCCGTCGGTAGCTGCTACCCAAATCTGCTGTAGGTATTCTGACTTTTCACCTTCCGTTAGCGCTTCTCTGACGACGTAGGCGACATGCTTCCCATCCGGAGATAGATCTGTACCATTAATTTGTCGAAATTGCATACTGAAAGTGGGGTTCCACTTCAAATCAGCTTCTTGACTCAATAGGCCTAGTGGCAACACTAAAGCTAAGGCTATCAGGAGTTGCCCAATTTTTGGTTTTTTCATACTAATGTGAGTTTTGATGCATTCTCATTCCGAAGCTGTTACAATCCAGCTTCTCATTCTTGACTAATTTAACAAAATAGGAAACAACCTCTAGCAGAGTCTTGAAATTAGCAGGATTGAAATAGAAGCTTGCCTAATCTTTGGCAGAAATACTTGTCAAAATCGGAAATGCGAAGTCGCAAGTCGGAACCTGCAATTTCCCCACTTCTCACTTCACGAAAGCGGAAGGACGAAAGCAGAAGGCGGAATCGAAAGCCATGACATTCCCATTTCCCACTTCGAACTTCCCATTTCCAGACTCCCTCACTTACCAAAAAGTTAGTAGCGCACCAATTATTCAGTCAGTGGCTTTGCTAGTAGATTGTGCTTAGCTTTGTGGCCGAGGGAAAAGGATAAATATTTTCGCTTGGCGAGGAGCATGCCTTTTTCACCACCAACCAACTAGCCATGCTAAGAATTATTAGTTGTCTGCTTCTAATTGGAGTTCTGCCTTCGATGCTATCTAGCCAGAGTTACGAGCTGATGCCATCTTCGGAGTATGTTTTTGCAGATATCCAATTCCTAAAGCCATTCGACAAGCAATATCGCTTTACATTATTTAGTCGTACTAGAATCGAAGTCGATTATGAGGAGCAGGTAAGCTTCTTCTCTGGCGCTTATTTTAGTTATACCGACAAGAGTGGTTTTGGTACTACGGTATTAGGGCGGGTCAACAATGCAGGTGCTGGCGCAGACTTCGGAATCCATTTCAATCACACCAAAGATACTTGGAGTTTCTTTGGCTTACTCGCCAAGGACCTAGGCGAATCAAAGGACTACAGTTGGTTTTCTATCTTTCGATATCGTCCTAAGATCAATGATCAATGGAGAGTTTACAATTCGATCGAATTGTTCACGGCGATGAGTGGTGGGGATCACGGTGCTTCCTTGCAGCGCGTCCGGATCGGCGTGGAAAAGGGTGGGTATCAATTCGGTTTTGGCTTCAATTGGCTTGAACTTGGCAATTCCTTCCTATTTATTAACGATAGCTACGGCTTATTTATCAGAAAAGAATTCAAATGAAACCTATGGAAATCTTTTATATCCCAATTGTATTAGCTGCAGGTATTGGTGTTCCGATCCAAACGGCCTCCAACGCAGCCTTGGGTAAATCCTTAGGAGGGCCGATTCATTCCACCGTATCGGTGTTTCTAGTGGGCTTGATCCTGGTGACCTTGATCTTTTTTCTACAAAAAAATGCAATTCCGACCGGGGCAGCCATCACTGAAGCTCCTTGGTGGGCCTGGCTCGGTGGTCCATTGGGTGTCGCCTACATTTTTGTACTCATCTTGGTAGCTCCTAAAATTGGTATGGCCAATGCCGTCGGCTTCGTGATTCTAGGGCAGATCTTGGGCGCTGTGATCTTAGATCACTTTGGCTGGTTAAATTTTCCGGTCCACAAGATTAACTGGCAAAGGCTATTGGGTGCCTTGCTCATGATCATTGGAGTCTTCTTGATTCGGAAGTTTTGACTCGATTGATTTAAGTATCAGCGGGGCAAAGCTAAATGTAAGTACCAAATACTACAATTGAACACTTACTGCTCCCTGATTCCATTGATAAATTCTACCAGATCTTCTGCGCTCATATTACGTAGTTGGGATCTTGGAATAAAATGCTCAGGAAGTACCGGATTGGGATTCGTTAGATCCATGTTGGCTCTAACATAGAAGGCGCTGGGCAAATACACGCCTAATCCAGAGTTCGGCAACTTTAATTGCATAATCTCCCCATGTTCATTTGGGATACTTCCAGAGGGTTGCCCAATTAATGTACCCAAATCAAAATCTTCTACCGCATTGGCTAGGCTTACAGCCGAGCTGTAGGTTCCATTATCAATGATAAAATAAGTATCTCCGTCGAACCGAAGGGGGTTTCTTTTGATTCTCACTAATTTAGCCTCTTTGCCTACTTTAGGGCTACTGTACACCTTGCTTTCCGTTGGATGTTTTGAGAAAAATAAGCTAACACCAAAGCCATAAGGTATCTGACGAATTATCCAGGGCATACTCCCTGCATACTTAAAGTATTTATTGTATGCTTTACTCACTTTACGATGTTGGCCACCATACATACGATAGGGCCGGTCAACGAGGTAATGTAAAAGCGCTATGCATAAACGATCATTCCCTCCACCATTTCCTCTTAGATCGACCAGCAAGCACTTCATCCCTTTCCCTTTTAGGTCATAGAAAGTTTGCTCTAGAAAGTCAAAGTATTCTTTTTTGGGAAAGCCCCAAAAACGCTTGATCTCCAAATATGCCGTTTCTTCATTGATTTGCCGGTATTGTACGTAAGTTTTAAGGCCATCATTCCCTTCGGAGGGGGGAGTCGATACCTCTGACTTTTCGGGTAGATAGTAACCCTGATGTTGGATGGTAATGGGTTCATTATCCCCCCTTGTCATCTCTATGTGAAACGGCCCTTCTACCTTATTTAACCAGAGACAGGTAAAAAAATTAGAACGGGTATCATAATGCTTCGTGGTTTCCGCCCCTCCTGTGTATCGATAGAAGGATCGGAATAAGGAATCTGCATCCAAGCCATTGATTCGTTCTACCTGATAATCCATCCATATGCTATCAGCAGGGTACAGGACTTTATCCACGATAAGCTCCTCCCCTTCCAAGGAACAGTAAAAAGGAAATAGGCCTTGATGTTTTTCTTTGAGCTGTCGACGAAAAAGACTTGTGGGAAATTGCACAAAAAAATGGCTGGCATCGTAGCTACCGATTATTTCTAAGACGCCTTTATAAAAGGATAGGATATCTTGCTCACCCCTACCTTTCATAGTTTCGTAGATCTGGGCAATCTGGGATGAGTCTTTATACAAGTAGGGAAAGGGTACAATTTGCTCAATAGAACGCTGCAAATAGTCTAAATCTGCTTGAACGGCATCCGCGCTAAGTTGTTTCTCTTTGATTGGCTGATTCAAGGCTCCAAGATAAGCTTTCCGACCGCAGGACAGCATGGAGAAAGCAATGATCACCACTAGGTATAGGATATTGTTTGTCATTCAATCTTCTTTAGATTAATTCTGAAAAAGTGTGATTTATCTAAGTTCGAAGGAATGATGGCGAAGAAAGCTAGGAAGTTGCAGGCTATATCCCTGGAGCAGGTTCGGATTTTTGCTAATGCATAAACCTGAACCTATTGCTTCCGATATTGCCCTGGTGTTTGCCCGGTAATCTCCTTAAAAATGGTGAAAAATGAAGTCTTACTGCTAAATCCAGCTTGCCTTCCAATTGCTTCTATGGTATGATGTTTATTTCCGTCCTTCAAGATAGATTGGGCATATGTCACTCGATAGGTATTCACGAAAGAAGGAAAAGTGGTGTTCATCCTTGACTTTAATAATTCACCAAGCCGCCGTTTGGAAACCTGAAGCGCCTCTGCAATGTCGGTTTGTTGAAGAACTGGATTCAGAAAAAGCTGTTGTTCCTCCATAAGCTGCTCCAATCGTGTCATTAGCAGCTCGTCTTCTTGACTAAGGAATTGACCTAGCTCGTGATATTCTAACAACTGTATAGAATGGAAAACTGATTCACTTGGATAATCAACCTGTAGGGTTTCTTGGCGAAATCGCCCGGATAAGAGCATATTGGATTTAGTGATGAGATCAAACTCGACCTCAGTCTTGTCCTTAGGTGGAGTTTCTGCAGCTGCAGGAAGTAATCTAGCTACGGATCGACCCAGAAGTTCCGATTTCCTGTAGTTTAAGATCTTCAACATCTGCTCATTGAGGTGGATCATTAGATAGTTCTGGTCCATCAAGATGGTCGGCGCCTTAGCAGTAAAGACTTCCCTCATCCGATCGTTAAAGGAACTACGCTTGCCACTAAATGCCTGCGGGCAGTAAAAGACAAAGAACAATATATAGATAGACAAGAGCAATAGGGTCAGATAGTAAGCCAGATAGAATTTAGTTCCTCCAAAATTATCTAGTGTGATGAGTACAAATGAAAATAGTAATATACCCCAAAGCCAGGTCCGTGAGACTTGATGGATGAGCTCAAAGCGTCGAAAAAAGTGCTGATAGGTCATCAAAAAGATAGCACCGATCAGCAAAAACAGAGCATATAGCAAGCTATAATTAGTAGAGAAGCTATCAAATAGTTGATACGCTTTGACGAAAATCGATTCATCAGTCAAAAGCCCCCAAAAGTGTAGATTGTCAGGAAGATGCATCAGGTATTCTACTGCTGGGAATAGGAACAATAGATTCACAAATCGATATTTTCGACTTATCTGTTTCGGGTAGACGGAGTAGAAAATGTATAAGAAGATAAACGATCCGAACCCAAACCAAGACACTAAGAAGATTCGTTGAACAAATACATCTGCAAACAAGTACAAGCCAAATCCCCAAGTTTCTTCAAAGCTGTAAAAGAAGAAGTTCAAAATCAAAAGAAAAATAATGCGGTGTTCTGTTGCTCTTAGTTTTGATCGTGTACCCACCAAAACCAAGACGCTGGCAAAAAAGCTCATGCTAGCAAAAGCAAAAAGAGCACAAATAAAGGCCAAGCTATTTGGTACATCTAAGGGCATTCATCCGCTTTTAAATCTGATATGCCCCATCGACATCTATCCTAATTGATGGCAGCATTTTATGGCGCTCAAAATACTGATAAATGGGTAACAATTCTTGCCAAAAGGGAGCGTGTAGGCTGTCATTATAGTCTCTCCGAAATTCAGCGGTATCAAATCGTCCTGGGAAGATGTGAACAGGCACTTCGGCTTGCCCATTGGCCCGTGCCTGTGACACCAACTGATAAAGTTCTTCAATCTTTTGATCGGTAATAGGCAAACAGCCTACAGTCACACAGCCTCCATGGATGAAGATGTCGGAACCAGGTTCCTGCTGGTCACCCCGGATTTTATCCGACGCATTCGGGTAGTTGAGGCCCAAGGACAAATGGAAGGAACTATTAGGATTCATCCTATCAATGTAATAACAACCTTCGGGCACTTGTAGGTCTCCCTCCTTGCGCTTGGGTCCGAGGACACCGCTGCTTTTACAGATGGGGTAGGTGATTAGATGTTGAAACGCTTCTTGATCCTGCGTACCCACCCACACTTCTAATTCCTGTTCAGCTTTGAAGGCACGTAGGAAGAGGATGAATTGAGTTTTTGCTATGCCCTTCTCCCGCATTTGAGTGTAAAGTGCTTGAACACGTTCCGTAGAATTTTCCGTCACCTCCGGGAATTCCTTAGAGCCCCGTTTCAAATAATACCACACTCCTACGGCAATCATCAAGACAAGCATACTAAGCAAGATAAATTTCCCATTCCACATACAAGTCCTTTCCATTGGTTATATCTGGTAAATATACCTTGGAGTCTACAATGAAAAAAGCCCAGCAATTGAGGATATCAAATGCTAGGCTAACTAGTGAACGTTTTTTTCAAAACGGGAAATTGGAAGTAAATATGAAATTAGATCGGTAAGAATAGAGCCTCTTGTAAACACTCTATCACCCGTGCGCACCTTCCAATTTCCAGCTTCGGGTTTGGCTATTATTAGGACTTGAGTCTCGCCATGATCCGCTTATTGCCGGGACTATTTACTAAAGCTTTTTCATAGTAGGATTTAGCTTTTTCCGGTTGTCCTAAAATTTTATACACTTCTCCTAGGTTAAAGAAGGGCTGCCATCGATCAGGATATCCCTCACTATTTAGGGTAAATAGCGTGATTGCCGCTTGTACATTGCGTTTGGCCATATATTGCCATCCCAAATTCCCTACTGCCAAGACAACATCTTCCGATTTGGTAAAGGGATCCGATCGATAAGCCAGATAGGCATTCTGAGCTGCTTCCTGATTATTTTGATCTAGATGATGGGACAGCATCTCTGTAATTGTCAATAACTTAATCTTACTTATCTCTATCGTGGAGGCTTTTCTACTACTCCATTGTCCTTTCACATTGTTGATATACAGCTCTCCACTCTGAGCATCCACTCCAATCCCATTCGGCGCAGAAAAGGAAGCCTCCAAAGCAGGACCCTCCTTAATCGCGGTTTGCCCGTTACCTGCTAGCAACCGTACTTCACCAGTCTTATTGATTTGATACACCCGGTTAGACTTAATCTTCGTCACAAAAAGTCGATCATTGTAGTGCACGACATGCGCCGTACCATCCACCCCCGGAAGCGTCGCAAATACCGAAGATGTACCATCAGGAGCGATCTTGATCACATCATTACTGTTGAAGTTAGCGACGTAAAGGTTGCCTGCTGGGTCAATGGTAATGCCATTGGGGCCATTAAAGTGGACCCCGCTGGCGAATACACTTATTTGTTTGTCGGACGATACCTTAATGATATTATTTTGATTGAAATTACAGACGTACAAGTTCTGATCAGAATCAAAAACCAGTCCTACTGGTCCGCTAAGCCCTTCATCGATAAAAGGTGAAATTTGACCAAATCGATCGATCCGTACGATGCTATGGGCAATGAAATTAGCTTGATATAAATCCCCTCTACCATCAATGGCATTACCAGAAGACCCATATAGCCCGTCAGTCAATAACTTGGTTTCTCCCTTTGGCGAGATCTTCCAGACGGCATCGTGAAAATTAGCCACGTACACAAATCCAAGTCGATCCACTGTCACTCCGCCCAACTGGCTGCGTGCAGTCAAAGGTAAATCTGTTGATAATACACTCACTTGATCCGTCAGGGTGGCTGCCGCTTGAGCCAGGAGCCAGGGCCCTAATAGCATAAATAATCCGATAGAAAAGTATCTCATTAGCATAGAAGTAGGTGTTAAATTTATCCAGTCGAATCCTTAAAGACCGACGCTTGACCTTGGGTGTAAAAACGATAAATCGAAGGGTAAAAGAGACCAATCCGATAGGATTTGACCTATTAATGGGCAAGCCAGCTGACTTTTCTATCAGCAAGAGGAGTAAGTTCAGTAAGCTAGAAATTACTTGGATCTTGAGGGAACCAAAATGAAGAGAAAATTGTACCTTTATTGCAAGCGTTTAGGGCGCTTCCATTCTGCGGAAAGACCTGAGGTCACCTACTCTTCCATTCTTTGGAATGACATATAGTTTTCTTTAATCCCGAAAATGCAGAATAAGGGGTATAATTAAAGAACATTATGATGTTGTCAAATGACCAATCACCTACCCGTCTCAACGAAAAGCAGTTAAGAAGTAAAGCAAAAGAATTACTGAAAGCGCAGCGCTCCGGCGAAAAAGCGGCGTTGCATCGTATTCAAGAGTACCTTCCGCAGTATGCTCACCTATCTTCTGATGATATTTCAGCATTATCCCTACAGTTGAGTGACATGCAATATGTCATTGCGCGAGAAAATGGCTTTAAGAGTTGGCCCAAGTTAAAGGCCTTTTTAGATTCCAGACAGGAAGGATCATCAAGTCTAAAAGTCCACGATTCAGAGCGGGAGACAGCCAACCAATTGGAAGTAATTGGAGCCTTCTATAAGCTTACGGACAGTAGTCATATAAAAGGGGTAAGCTTTAGTGGTCGACATTGCACTGACGAGGATTTAGCCCTGGTGAAAACACTCCCGGAACTGAAAACCTTGGGGATATCCAGTACTAATATCACAGATCGTGGGATGAGACATTTGGGTAACTTACCGCAACTGGAAGAGTTATACATTGCTAAAACGGCTATCTCCGACCGCGGCTTGATGGCCATTAGTTCGCTTACCCAACTGAAATTATTGGTGCTGGGAAGAACCAAGATTTCAGATCTAGGCTTGCAACATTTACGACCATTGAAATCGCTCCATTTACTATCACTTAATAACACCAAGGTCTCCGATGCTGGCCTGCTACATGTACAAGAACTCCAAAGACTCGAAACACTCTATTTAAACACAACTATGGTGACTGACGAGGGGCTTCGCCATCTGGAAAAACTTGAGCAGCTGTCTGATCTAGGGCTATTTGGCTTACCTATCACCGATCAAGGGCTTACCTATCTTCAGCGCTTACCTAGGCTAAAGTTCCTAGGTCTAGGAAAAACCCAAATTAGTAATACGGGCCTTCAGCAGCTATTGAATGTACCACAATTGCAAAAACTTGACCTTTCCTTCACGCCTATTACAGATCAAGGGATCAAACCTCTTTTGGAGATGCCGAATCTACGGGAATTAGGGCTGCTATCAACTGCTATATCAGTGGAAGGATTAAGATTACTGAGGAGTGTACCAGGCCTGAAAGTAAAGAATTAGGCCACCTGATGAGCTTTCCGAAAAGCAGAAGGGGTTTGTCCTACATATTTCTTAAAGGCAGCATTGAAAGAAGCTTTATTACTAAAACCAGAATCAAATGCGATACTTAATATGGTATGCTGACTACGTTCAGGATCCACCAAGAGCGTCTGGGCATGCTGCACGCGATAAGTGTTGATAAAATCTGAAAAGCTTTTCCCCAAATGTTCATTAAGTACTTGGGACAGGTGATGCGTAGAAACACCAAGTTCAACTGCTAAGTCATTGAGCTTTAAGTCATCTTGCAGATAAGGACGTTCCGTCTCCATCTTGATCAATAGTTGATTTAGGTATTGTTGAGCTTGAGTGGCTTTCAAAGAAGACTTTTGATAGCTTTTCTTGGGCTTCATCTCCTCCCAAGTACCAGTGGTAATCTCTGGTTGTCGAATCGTAGAGTAGCCTAAATAATAGATGGCAAAAGTTCCGGACAACAGTACGGCCTTCGCCATTCCAAAAAGGTAATCATAATGGAAGAGATAGATACTTAACAAGTGAGAAAAATCAAATAGCAGAAACAAGCCCAAGGCCAGAAGCAGCTGCTTCAGCCAGCGATTACCCATAGTGGAAAGGACCGGAGTTTGATCTTTGCGACCAAAGGGACGATAGGTTCGGTAGACTAGGAATAAATAGCCCAGTAAATGCAGGAATTTAAGGCTCTCATTGATAAAGAAAGAAATCGAAAAAGCAGGCGGGACCTCCACATTTTGCAACTGTTCTAGTCCGATAACTTTCGCTTCGCTAGATTGTAAGAAAAAGGGTAGGTAATAGAGGGTATGAACGATAAACGGAATCAGATGCCATACATCTTTCCTCCGGATCGCCTTACGCTCCCCTTGCAAGCTTTGTACATAAAACAGCAGTAGTGGGCCAAAGAGCAAGGGCAGGCCTACCGTAACAAACATTAGATGCGGAACGTGGTACAGATATCGGGTAAAATAGGAGGCAAACTCAGCCATCCACAAGGAATACAAAAGTATCAAGCCTGCCAACAAACTGTTAGCTAACCGATTGCCTCGCTTCAAAAGGAATAGTACGCAACTTAGGAATACCCCTTGTGCCGTGGCGAAGAAAGTGATATGTGTAAAGAATTCCATTACCGCGATTCGTCTGCTAGCATATCCTTGAGCACGATCGAGGTTTTAGTCTCTCCGTATTCTGCTAGCTGCTCCAAGAATTCTACCAGATGGTTATTATTTCGGAACCAAGCGTAAATTAACACACAATCCTCTCCCGTCAGCCTGAGACATTGTCTAATTTCCGGGAAAGCTGTCAGTTGCCTGGCAAATGCCTTGATTTTACCATAAGGACATTTCAATGTAATCTGCGCTGCAATATCAAATCCCAACTGTACATGGTCAATAAGGGTAGTATACTGCTTGATTAAACCACTATTTTCCATCTTAGTGATTCGCTGTGCCACAGCGGGGGCGGTCAGGCCCACTTCCCGCCCAATCTTCGCCAACGAAGCTCTGGCATTTTGCTCTAATTCATCTAAAATTGACCGGTCTAATTCATCCATTTCGAATCATTAACAATCGAATTCAAATAAAACGATATCAAAATCAAAAATACTATTTCACTTTTTATTCCAAATTTATTTATCTATAATACTTTCTAATTTTACAATCAAAAACATGACTTCATTTGATTTGGGTCGAACAGAACAAGAAGCATTCCTACAACAAACACTCAGCACGCTCTTAGATTGGTACGAAAAAGGAGACGAAGCTCCTGTAGGCACTTTATGGTCGCACCAGCAACTCCAGGCCACGGTAGCAGATTTCACCTATAAAAAACCCGCTGCTACCAAAGCATCTCTACAAAACTTAATGCAGCAACTAAAGGACTTTACCATACACACTACCAACTCCAATTACTTTGGCCTATTCAACCCACGAGCCAATTTCCCAAGCATCTTAGCCGATATCATTACGGCCTTTTTCAATCCACAGCTGGCCGCCTGGAGTCACGCCCCCTACGCCGCAGAAATTGAACGCAATTTGATCTTGCAGTGCTGTCAACGCTTTGGCTACGCAGAAGAAGCACAAGACGGCACCTTCACCTCTGGTGGTGCTGAATCCAATCTAACTGCCATTATCTGTGCCTTACACCATCATTATCCGAACTATGGTGAGGAGGGGCTTTTTGCCCTTAAGCAAATGCCGGTAATCTACTGTTCTGCTGAATCTCACCACAGTCTGCTGAAAGCGACAAGATCTCTAGGCTTGGGAGCCAAGACCTTACAAGTCATCCCTAGCGACATGGAGGAACGCATGGACTTAAAGCAACTCAAACACCAATTGATCTTGGATGAGGCCGCAGGGAAGCAGCCCATCATGGTAGTAGGGACGGCTGGCACGACCGGCTCCGGCGCCATTGATGACCTAGATACACTAGCCGTCATCTGCAAAGCACATAGCTGCTGGTTTCACGTCGATGCCGCCTACGGCGGCGCCCTAATGCTATCTACCAAACACCGGAGACATCTGAGCGGGATCGAAAAAAGTAACTCCATAACCATGGACATCCACAAATGGTTCTCTGTCCCCATGGGAATCAGCCTCTTCCTCACCTCTGACCCCAACATACTCCATCGAGCCTTTGACGTATCCACCGCCTACATGCCTGAAAAAGGAGAATCAAAGAAGGAGATTGATCCCTATGTGCATTCTCTACAATGGTCGCGCCGCTTCATGGGCTTAAAAATGCATTTACCGCTCTTGTTCTTCGGATGGGAAGGCTATGAAGAAGTAATCCACCACCAGATTCACCAGGGGCAACTACTACGTGAAAGTCTAGAAGCGGCTGGTTGGGAGATCAAAAATTATAGTCATTTGCCTATCCTTTGCTTCTCACACCCAAGTTTGGAGCAAACTCCAGCCCGCGTCCAAGAGATCGTCGATGATATCGTTTCCAAAGGCAAAGCCTGGATCTCCACCTACCCCATCAAAGGTCAGCCCTGCATCAGAGCCTGTATTACCAACTACAATACCGGTCCCGAAGAAGTCCAAAAGCTAGTCGATTTGCTGTCTACCTATTTGAGGCAAGATTCATCACCTGACAACAGCTGATCCCACGACCGTTGTTGGTTTACCGTTGTTGGTACATCGTTGTTGGTCTTTTCGACCGACAACATACCCCAAGCCATGACCAACAACCTTACCATAGAAAACATTAATTTATCACCCCAACTCCTCAATCCGCCCTATAACCCGCGCCTTATTCCCCACCCCATTCTCCAAACGCCGCTGCGATTGATGGCCGTTGGCCACCAAAATACAATCCACACCAATGGCCTCCGCCACCTCAAAGTCGTGCAAAGTATCTCCAATCAACACCGCTTGATTGGCTCGGATAGCCCGATTGCGAATCAGCTGCCGACCCCTATCCACTTTACTCTCGGCACGGTGATTATCCAAACCTTCGATCTCCGCGAAGAAATGGTGAATATCAAAATGTTGTAAGAGTTCCAGCACACTTTTCTTAAAAGCAGCCGTTAGAATGTACTGTTGCTTATCGCTATTCTGAAAATGCCCCAAAAGCTGTTGCACGCCTAGGTGAAGCTGGCAGTCCAGTACAGCCTGATCGTAAGTAGCGAAGAACTTCTTCGTCAATTCATCGAAGGGTTCTTTCTCCAGATCAATCCCAATTCTATGATAGTACGCCGTGATGGGGAAGCCAAACACCTCGCGATAAGCCGCTTGGTCAAGTCTTAAATCATTGTGGTTAGCCAAAAGCTGATTCGCAATCTCGACACAGAGTAGGACATCATTTAGCAAGGTTCCATTCCAATCCCAGATGACATGTTCGTATGGAGCAATCAAAGGTCTACCAGCCATATTCCGTAATAGGTTTTTCAGTTTGGACAGCGCTCAGCGCAGCGCGAACGTAAGGTATGGTGTTGCTAGGTAATTGATCCCTATCTACCCATCGCAATTCATCGCATTTATTGGGCTCTATATTCCGTAACTCCCCCTCCCATTCATACGCTGACACAAAGAAATCTACCCGATCCGGTAAATGCACCTTTTCCCGCCGCCGATGCATCACATGTACAAATTGAAAAGCCTCCAATTCAATCAGAATGCCCACCTCCTCTTTAGCTTCGCGGCGAGCCGCCTCCAAAACCGTTTCATGCTCTTCCACATGTCCTGCCACCACGCTGTAGTTGCCATCCTCATAGCCGGTATTGAACCGGCGCGCCATCAGTAATTGTCCTTGGTCATTGAAAAGCAATAGATGAACGGCAGGAACAAGCTTGTGTTTTTTTGGCATGGAGAAGTAAATCTTAGGCATGAACAAAGCCGCAAGATACAGAGGTCGCACCAAAACCAGCTACAAGTAATCAGGAATCACATAAATTCATTCCGCCCAGCCGGAAGAAACAGCCCCCCCGAAGAATCATTTTATTGAAAACCAATAGAGAAAGGGCTGGATTCACACCTTACCACCGTGGATCTGAAGCAGCTAACAGGAAAGGTATACCAAAAAACACCATTTAATTATTCATTGAAATTTTCCATTGCATGTACGCACAGCGCCCCTCACTTCGGAGGCCGGTAGGCAGCACAGCCAATCCTCACTCCCCAATATCTTCATTCCACAATTCCGGTTTCTCCTTAATAAACCGCCGCATCAATTCCACACAGCGTTCATCATTTACTACTTCGACTTCTACACCTCTAGCTCGCAGTAACTCCTCCTCTCCCATAAAAGTTCGATTTTCTCCGATTACTACCTTGGGTATCCCATATAACAGCATGGTACCAGAACACATAGAACAAGGAGATAAAGTCGTATACATCACACATTCTCGATAAACGGAAGCGGGCTGTCGTCCGGCGTTTTCTAGAGCATCCATCTCCCCATGCAGAATAGCACTCCCTTTTTGTACCCGCCGATTATGCCCACGCCCAATAATCTTTCCTTTATGCACCAATACCGCACCAATTGGAATCCCGCCTTCCTCCATACCTTTACGGGCTTCGGCTAAAGCTGCATCCATAAACTTTGTCATAATCTATCCCCTTTTTATGACCCATATCCTGTTTGGTTTTTTCCACCAAACAGAAAGCCATGCCCTAGACAATCCAGTGCTGTGTTTGGTGTTTTTCACCAAACATATAGCCCCGAGCCCCCCTACACCTCCAACCCCTTCAACCACTCCCTCAAAGGCTCCCGAAACTCCTCCCTTTTCAAACCAAACAACAGATTCGTCTTGATAAAATCCAGCTTATTCCCTACATCAAACCGTTTACCATCAAAGTGCAGGCCATACATATCCTGAGACTTAAGTAACAACCTCATCGCATCCGTCAATTGAATCTCATTATTAACCCCCGTTGGAATGACCTCCAGTAGATCGAAAATCTCCGGCGTGAAGACATAGCGGCCGGCAATAACCAGGTTGGAAGGTGCGTCTTCGGGGCGAGGCTTTTCAATCCATTGATCCACCTTGTACAATCCATCATCGCTGGTAGATTGTCCTCCCATCACACCATAGCGATAGGTGAGTGATTTGGGAACTTCCTCCAAAGCTACAACCGAAGCTTGGAACCGCTCGTAAACCTCCATAATTTGTCGCATCACGGGCTTATCTGTATTAGAATCAAGTATCGTATCTCCCAATAGAACCGCGAAAGGTTCATTGCCCACGTGTAGTCGACCGTAGCGTACTGCATCCCCCAGTCCATTCAGCTCCTTTTGCCAGACAAAATGGATATTCGCCATATCAGAGATACGCTTGATCATTTCCAGTTCCTCCTTTTTCCCTTTTTGGGCCAGGTTGTATTCCAACTCGAAGTTGTGATCAAAATGCTCTTCAATAGCGCGTTTCCCTTTACCAATCACCATCAAAATATCTGTGATACCAGAGTCTACCGCCTCTTCTATCACGTATTGGATCACGGGTTTATCCACAATCGGGATCATTTCTTTGGGTTGGGATTTCGTGGCGGGCAAAAGTCGGGTGCCAAATCCGGCGGCCGGGATGATGGCCTTCTTTACTGTACTCATTTTAGCTAACAATTATGGGTTTAAAGACCTCTATCTTATGCTGGGACAAAATCCCACATAGAGCCTCGTACATTTCTTCGCTTTGGTAGGTGCCGATAATCGCTCCTCCCGATCCGGTAAACTTGGCACTTGCCCCCACGCTCCTAGCTAGGGCTACCATCTCCGTATTCTTACTACTTATTTGATAAATGGAACTGCGCAAGTCAAAATTGGCGTCCAACAGGGGGGAAATTTGATCAAATTGCTTGGTTTCTAGAAGCTTCATAACTTGCACGGTAAGATCCGCAAACCCTTTCATCGCGTCAATCACTATTTGATCTCCCTTTTCAAATCGGGCTCGAATATCATTATGAAAGACTTCGGATCCCTCTGATAGGTCTGTACGATAAGCAATATATATACGTTGCAAATGATCAGCAGAAAAGGGCCGATAATCGCCATATTCTTGCCGTTCAAAGATTGATTTATCAAAATCCATAAATACCGGCTCTTCATAAGCCTGCGCCACTCGGTCCTGCAAGCCCGCACTAATGCCTAACTCATCCGTTTCAACGGACAGTACCAAATTAGCCAGCAGCTGTCGAGGTATCCGGATTTTGTAAAAAGCCATGAGGGCCTTCATACAGGCAGTGATAATCGCACTCGACCCCGCCAAACCCAGCCGGTTTGGAATATCGGACTGGTATCGAATCGTAAAATTACGGTTATCTAGTACCACTCGATTAGTCCGACAATACTCCAAGAATTTCTTGATTGTTGCTTTCAGCAATCGTATACCTCCGTAATAGCCGAAGAGCTGTACATCCTCAAAAAGCCCATTGATGTCTTTATAGATACTTCGATCGCGTTCTTGTGGGAGGATTTCCAGTTCCGGTGTTTCGTAGAGAATAACTTCAGCACTGAAATTGCTGAAGACGAAAGCTATCGTTTTGCCAAAATAGCCGTCGGAAGGATTTCCCACGAGGGCGGCTCTCGGATATGACTTCGTATGTATAATCATGGAATCTTGCTTGAAAAATCTAAAACTGGCACTAAAAAAATCTAAAACTTGATTTTACGACACTTCTTTTTCTAATTCCCTTTTAATTACCGTTCAACCTCCTTAATTTTCGGGCAAGTTAATTATTAACTGATGAATATAAACGAAAAACTGACAATTGAGCAGCTTCTGCCCAAGGTGGAACTGCTGTGGGAACTTTCTGCCCACAAGATACGACGTATCGAACAAGAATATGACCCTTCTCAAGGCGCTCCCGTTTTCACACGTGCAGGCAAATACACGACCAGGGGATGGACCGAATGGACCCAAGGGTTCCAATATGGTTCAAGTATCCTGCAGTATGATGCTACCGGTGACGAAGCATTTTTGGAGATCGGACGAAAGGCTACTTTGGAAAAGATGGCCTCACACGTTGGACACTTTGGTGTTCATGATCACGGCTTCAACAATGTAAGTACCTACGGTAACTTGCTACGCTTGATGAAAGAGGGCAAAATTCCACAAGTGGATTGGGAACAGCATTTCTATGAGTTAGCACTTAAGCTATCCGGCGCTGTCCAAGCCAAACGCTGGACGGAACTGCCTGATGGGGGTTACATGTATTCCTTCAATGGACCACATTCTCTTTTTGTGGATACCATCAGAACCGTGAGAGCGGTCATGGTAAGTCACGAATTAGATTATGCCATCTGGGGAGAAAACGACCGACGTATAAGCCTCCTAGAAAGAGGGATCCAACATGCTTTAGCTACGGCCCAATATGCCATATACTATGGAGAAGGCCGAGATAGCTACGACGAATGGGGAAGAACCGCGCATGAAAGTATCTTCAATACCAATGATGGAAACTTCCGTTGTCCAAATGCTCAACAAGGCTTTTCCGGCTTTACCACTTGGACTCGAGGCCTAGCTTGGGCCATCGCCGGCTACCCGGAACAACTGGAGTACCTAAAGACGCTATCCGACGAGGATCTTGCCCCTTACGGTGGATTTTCAGCACTGGAAGCAGTCTACCTCAAAGCAGCTAAGGCGACTTGCGATTTCTACATCGATAATACGCCAACCGACGGCATTCCCTATTGGGATACAGGTGCACCAAACTTGCACAAATTAGGTGATTACTTCAGTCGTCCTTCAGATCCTTACAATGATTTCGAACCGATCGATAGCTCCGCCGCCGCCATTGCTGCACAAGGATTACTAAGATTGGGTAAATATTTAGGTGACGAAGGAAAGCGCTATTGGCAAGCCGGGTTAACCGTCTTGGATAGCTTATTACAAGCACCTTATCTAAGTGAAGACCCAGAGCACCAAGGGCTTCTATTGCACACCATTTATCATCAACCGAATGGCTGGGACTATGTTCCTCCAGGTAGTAAAATCCCATATGGAGAGTCTTGCATGTGGGGAGATTATCATCTGCGAGAAGTCACGCTCTACGCCCAACGGATAATCAAAAACGAAACCTATTACACTTTTTATGGTAGTGTGAAATAGCAGTAATTATGATGAAAAACCAGAAGGACTTAAACAAGCTCTGCGTTCACACCATCACCACAAAACCTTGGTCACTCGAAGAATCGCTAGAACACTACGCGGCCAGTGGTATAGGTGGGATCAGTGTATGGACGGATGCTTATGCTGAGATGGGAGCAACCAAAGCGGGAGAGTTGATAGCCGATTCTCCCTTAGAGGTAGTATCCTTAGTGCGGGGAGGCTTTTTTCCTAAGGCCACCGCGTCCGAAAGGGCCAAATCCATTGATGACAATAAACGATTAATCGAGGAGGCAGCTGC
Source organism: Saprospiraceae bacterium (assembly GCA_013214355.1). Classification (GTDB taxonomy): domain Bacteria; phylum Bacteroidota; class Bacteroidia; order Chitinophagales; family Saprospiraceae; genus DT-111. The sequence continues at coordinate 104,871 of JABSSL010000024.1, forward strand.
CTTAGGTGCACCGCTCATCGTCCTCGTGTGTGGAGCTGAACCAACGCAATCTCTGTCGACTTCTAGAGCACAGATCCAGGCTGGCATTGAAGCACTTCTTCCTTTAGCAGAATCCTTAAACATTAAGCTGGGGATAGAACCGCTGCATCCTATGTATGCAGACACTCGCTCTGCAGTTTCAACCCTCAATCAAGCCAATGATATGACCGAAGCTATCCAATCTCCCTTAGTGGGGGTGGTGGTAGATGTCTATCACCTTTGGTGGGATGAGCGTTTGGAAGCAGAGATCAAGCGAGCGGGCGCTAAGGACTATCTATTTGCCTATCACATCTGTGACTGGCGGGTTCCTACGGAAGACATGCTCAATGATCGAGGCCTGATGGGAGAAGGGTGTATCAATGTGCCTCAAATCAGCGAGTGGGTAGGCCAGGCGGGCTTTAACGGATTCGCAGAGGTAGAAATATTTTCACATCGGCACTGGCAATCTGACCAGTCCGAATTTTTAGAAAAAATTATAAAAGCATATCAAACACATGCCTGATAATACATTTAGTAAGACACATACGATTGGAATTATCTTGAACGGGGTGACCGGTAGAATGGGAACCAATCAACACCTATTGCGCTCAATGGTTGCCATTCGTGATCAAGGTGGTATTCCGATTGGGAATAATGAGGTGATTATGCCAGATCCCATCCTGGTAGGACGGAATGCAGGGAAGCTCAAGCGACTTTGTGATATTTCCGGTTTTGACAAGATGACCACGGATCTAGAGGAAGCCCTGCAGGATGATCACAACCAGATCTACTTTGATGCACAGATCACTGGCCGTCGTTACCACGCAGTGAAAAGAGCCATTGAACTAGGCAAACACATCTATTGTGAAAAGCCAACTGCCGTCAACTCGCAAGAGGCACTTGAATTGTATACATTAGCACAAGCAGCAGGTGTCAAACACGGGGTGGTACAAGATAAATTATGGCTGCCCGGGATCTTGAAATTGAAGCGATTGATGCAAAATGGCTTCTTTGGAGACATCTTAAGTGTAAGAGGAGAGTTCGGTTATTGGGTATACGAGGGACATTCTATTCCTGCCCAGCGTCCGTCTTGGAATTATCGCAAAGAAGACGATGGAGGTATTATTGTGGACATGCTCTGCCATTGGCGATACGTTCTAGACAATGTATTTGGCAACGTTAAGGCAGTATCTTGTTTGGGAGCTACGCATATTCCAAAACGAGTAGATGAAAACGGAAAAGAATATGATGCCACGGCAGATGACGCAGCCTATGCTACCTTCGAACTAGAAGGAGGAGTTATTGCCCACTTCAATTCATCCTGGACCGTACGGGTACGTAGAGATGACCTTCTGACGCTCCAGGTGGACGGTACACGAGGATCAGCAGTGGCAGGTCTACGGGAATGTTACATCCAGCACTATGGAAACACCCCGAAGCCAGTCTGGAACCCTGATGTACCACAACCCATCAACTTCTACGACGATTGGTCCAAAGTACCAGAACAGGAGCCTTACGACAATGCCTTCAAGGCACAATGGGAATTGTTCTTAAAGCACGTAGTTACCGATAGTCCTTTTGAAAATGATCTATTGGAAGGCGCGAAGGGCGTGCAGTTAGCAGAATTAGGACTGGAAAGCTGGGCACAAAGACGCTGGTTAGACGTTCCTGATTTAGTCTAGGTGAGACATGTAGGGAGAAGTCAGAGGCAAGAGGACAGATGTAAGAGCTTGATATCTTGTATCTGACCTCTATCATCTGTCAGCGAAGCGGTCTATCCACTACTGTCTGTCAACGAAGTAATCTGACCTCTTCCTTCTAACATCTACTACTGACATCACTTAGTAAACGAAAACACCAACAAAATGAAACGAGTTGCACTGATTACCGGTGGAAGCCGGGGAATTGGTTTAGGTATTGCTCATGCATTGGCCGCCGAAGGATGGTCTATAGCGATTAATGGAATGCGGCCAGCTGAGCAGGTACAAGATACCCTAGAAGAATTGAGTAAACATGGAACGGATGTCATCTACTGCCAAGGTAATGTCGGCGATACGCAAGATCATCAACGTATGCTCGATCAGATCATGGGCAAGTGGGGACAACTCAATGCCTTGATAAACAATGCAGGAGTAGCTCCCAAAGAACGTAAGGATCTTTTGGATATGAGCGAAGAAAGTTATGATCGTGTGATGGGAATCAATCTTCGGGGCCCTTTCTTTCTCAGTCTCGCTACAGCCAAGCTCATGTTACAAGCCAAACAAGCGGATGATAGCTTCCCAGCTTTCCTCGTCAATATTTCCTCTATCTCAGCAACTGTTGTTTCTCCCAATCGTGGACAATATTGCATGTCAAAAGCAGGCATCAGTATGGCCACTCAATTGCTCGCCGCACGATTGGGTAAAGAGGAAATTCCTGTATACGAGGTACGACCAGGGATTATCAAGACCGATATGACCTCAACCGTCAAAGGTAAATACGACAGTCTGATCCTAGATGGAGATCTCTGCGTTCAACCCCGCTGGGGCCTACCGGAAGACGTAGGCAAAGCAGTAGCCTCACTTGTCAGAGGGGATTTCCCCTACTCCACCGGCCAAGTCATCATGGTCGACGGAGCGCTGACCATGCCAAGGCTGTAGAAGACCTCTGTCTCGCCTTATCGTGGGTGAGAACACCAACGATAAAGGTGGAATTAAGGAGACTAACTCCAAGGGCTGGGCTAGCTTGAGCCACTAACTCAAGCCATCCTCCCTCCATCGTTGGTGTTTTCCACCAACGATAAGGAGTGATGCAGAAGACAAGTCCAAGAGGTAATGAAATGGGAAAACACCAAACGATAAGGATTAAACCAACTATGACCTTCAACAATAAATCATGAATAAAGAGACACTCTGGAAACTATGTTGCGCCGCAGTGATCTTGGTGGCGATACTCACCTTCACCCCTGTGATCACACCAGTTGGCCGTTATAAACCCCAGCTCATGGGAATGCCCTACACACTGTGGATGGGCATCTTGCAAGCCATTGTGCTGGTAGGTATTACTTACCTAGGCACCCTTGTTCACCCCGGACGCAAAAACGACTAAGCCATGTTACAATCTTTAATTATTGTAGGTATCATCTACATTGCCGCCTTGGTCTTCTTTACCATGAGCGCTAGAACAAAAGAAAAAAGTTCCAAAGGCTTTTTGATGGCGGGTGCCAACATTGGAGCAGTCTTGGGCTTCTTCACTTTTGCCGCCACACTATTTAGCACCTTTACCCTGCAAGGTATGCCGGATTTTTTCCGTAATCACGGTGTTGGTGCATGGATATTCCTAGCCATTTCTGACGCAGTTATGGTCTTTGGTATCATATCCATTGGCTATGCTTTCCGCAAAAAGGCAGCAGGCCATGAGTACTATGGCATGGCAGGCTTTATGAGTTATTGCTATAAATGGCGAGTGGCAGGCCTGGTTACTTTCTTCGGGGCTTTTATCTTTCTAGTCCCCTACGTGGCTATCCAAATTCGAGGAGTAGCTATTTTCTTAAGTGGAGCTTTCCCTGATTCCATCCCCCTTTGGGCTGGGGCAGTTGGAATGGTGGTCGTGATGCTAATTTATAGCGAAATCGGAGGATTGAAAGCAATCATCTACAGTGATATGTTACAGGGTATTCTACTCCTTGCGGTAATCTGGATTATTGGCATCAACTGCCTTAACTACTTTGGAGGGATTGGGCCGATGTTCGAAGAGATACAACAGAAAAACGAAGCCTTATTGTCCGTACCAGGGCCCAATGGCTTGCTCGATTTTCAATTTCTATTTGGCTCCATGATTGCGATCTGCTTATTACCTTTTACCCAACCACAAGTGTCTACCCGATTGATCATCATGAAGGATACTAAATCCTTATATAAGCTTGCGGTAGGATTAGGATTCTTTGCCATTTTAATCATCCTCCCAACCTTATTCATGGGAATGTATGGAGCGGCCAAATACCCAGATGCCACCACCGCCGAATTCCTCAATCGTACCTTCCTTGAGGATCAGGCTCCTTTGATTGCCGCCTTTGTCATGATCGGTTTGATTGCCGCTGCCATTTCTACTTCGGATTCGCAGTTATTTGCCTTGGGTGGAGAAATTCGTTCCTTGCTCTCCGGTGATGATAAGAAGATGTTAGGCTATGCCCGGATGGCGATTCTCTTCTTTGCCGTCATCACCTTGGCCTTTGCCCTGATGAGTAGCGACGAGTTAGTATTGCTTACGCGTATGAGTTTTGCAGGAACGGCTTTGATGGCTCCCATGATCTTCACGGGCATCTTTTACGATCGCTCAGGCTTCTTAAAGATCGTACCCCTAGCCACCCTGATTGCCTTGCTCATTTTAGTGCTATCCTTATTTGGCATAGTACCCAATACCCTGGCAGGAGTTCGCATGGACTTAATTTTATTAGGTTTATTAGCACTTATTGCAATTGTGGCTGTTGGAATAGATAAAAACCGAAATTAAACTTATTTTAGAAAGATGAAACGAGTGCCTTACCTTGAGATGCATGAAGAATTGGTTCGTGTGCTACGCAAGATTGGGTTCCCCCAAGACAGAGCGGACCTTAGTGCTCGCTTATTTGCGGAGGCCAGTAGAGATGGCGTGTATTCTCATGGACTTAATCGCTTTCCTCGTTTCATTGAATATATCCAGAAGGGCTATGTAAAAATCGATCAAGAAGCCATTCCCGTAAAGCAGATGGGAGCTTTAGAACAATGGGATGGTCAATTAGGTCCTGGCAACCTAAATGCTTGGACCTGCATGAATCGAGCCATTGAGTTGGCACAAAAACATGGTATAGGTCTAGTTGCCTTAAGAAATACCAACCATTGGATGCGCGGTGGTGCCTTTGGCTGGCAAGCTGCAGAGGCGGGTATGATCGGTCTTTGCTGGACCAATACGATACCCAATATGCCCGCCTGGGGTGCCAAGAACCCGGTTTTCGGCAATAACCCCCTGATCATTGGCTTTCCTAAAGCTGATGGACATATTGTATTGGATACTGCTATGACTCAGTTCTCTTTCGGTAAGATCGAAAGTTACCGAAGGCAAGGAAAACTCCTCCCCGTGGCGGGAGGGTTTGACTCGGCTGGAGAAATAACGCGAGATCCGGCTGAAATTGAAAAGAGTGGTAGAGCACTCCCTTTTGGTTTTTGGAAAGGTTCAGGTCTTTCACTGATGCTGGACTTGCTCGCCAGTAGCCTATCAGAAGGCCTAGCAACTACTCAAATAGGTGAGCAGTGCGAGGACGAATATGGCTTATCCCAGATCTTTATTGCTATAGATGGCCAAAACCTTGGAGCAAAAGCCCATTACGAAGAGATGCTGGAAAATACGCTGGACGCTATCAGAAGTGCTGAACCTGCTACCCCTGGGGAAAAGGCCTATTATCCAGGGGAGCGCACCTTAGCGACTCGACTTGAAAACGAGCGCTTGGGTATACCTGTTGACGAGGCCTACTGGGCAGAGATAAAAGCAATGTAGTTATGACAAACAACTACCTAAGAATATTGACAATAGTTGGATTGACACTGCTTGGTATTTGGGGTGTCAAGAAGATTATTTTCCCCACTCATGCAATCGATTTCAATAGTGATATTCGTCCCATTCTCAACCAGCATTGCCTACGATGCCATGGCGGGGTAAAAGCTTCTGGGGGCCTAAGCTTTCTATTTGAAGAGGAAGCCTTTCAAGCTGCAGAATCTGGCAAACTAGCCATTGTGCGCGGCAAAGCAGGTAAAAGTGAATTGATCAGACGGATCAAACATAGCGATCCGGAATTGCGCATGCCTCTAGATGCCGACCCCATGTCTCCAAAAGAGATTCAATTGTTGACCGACTGGATCAATCAGGGTGCACCCTGGGCAAAGCATTGGGCTTATATTCCACCAGTGAAGCCTGCAATAGCGGATCCATCCACTGCATCGGTATTTCCATTACAGAACGAAATTGACCATTACATACTCGATCGCCTACAGCAGGAGGATATCCCTCCCTCACCCAGAGCCGACAAAACAACGCTGATTCGAAGGATCACGCTGGATTTAACCGGCCTTCCTCCAACCGATGCAGAAGTAGCGGCCTTCTTAGCGGATGAAAGCGATACAGCCTTAGATAAAGTCATAGATCGACTGTTGGGGTCTCCTCATTTTGGAGAACGTTGGGCAGCCATGTGGATGGACCTAGCTCGCTATGGAGATTCTCAAGGTTATCAAAAAGACCCCTATCGCTCCATTTGGCGGTACCGTGATTGGTTGATTGATGCCTTCAATGAAGACCTGCCCTTCGATAAATTCACCATCCAGCAATTGGCAGGTGACCTTTTGCCAGAGCCTTCCGAAAAGGAGCTACTAGCTACAGCTTTTCACCGTAATACTATGACCAATGATGAAGGAGGAACCGATGACGAGGAATTTCGAGTAGCCGCTGTCATTGACCGTATCAATACTACCTGGGAAGTATGGCAGGGCACAACCATGTCCTGTGTACAATGCCATAGCCACCCCTATGATCCGTTCGTACATGAGGACTTCTATACGTCCATGGCTTTTTTCAACAACACGGAAGATGCTGATACCCGGAATGATGCGCCAAACCTAATGAGTTTCTCCAAAACGGATAAGGAAAAACTGAAGCGGTGGACCAATAGCCTATCTCCTACTCCAATTGCCGAAAACATCAATGATAGTAAGGATTTGAATCGATACCGACGAATGGTCTTGTTTCCCAACTGGAAACCAGGCTTTAGTGATAGTTGGGATAAACTATTTATCGATGATAAAAATAGAGCGCGCAGCATAGCCCAGGGCGGATGGCTGCTGTTCAAGGACGTGGATATGGCAGCATTAAATGCTATTACCTTAAGCCACAACAAAACGAAAGAAGCCATAAAAGTTTCGGTGTTCGCTGGTGCGCTAGATGGTACGCTGCTTGGAGAATCCATCCTCAGTCGTGGGGAGAACAGCCAGATTAAATTGACCAGTGTAGAGAAGGCTAAACAAGATCTTTATATCCAGTTTCAAAGTGATACGAAGATTCCTCGAGGTTTCCGGGTAGAAGAATTGAGTTTTGGAACTACCGATTTAGCTAAAACCGAAATTGCAGATAGCCTGGCAGAGCTTGCCCAAATCCCGACTCCAATAATGAAGGATTTATCTGGAAAGGCAAGTCGAACCACACATGTATTTGAAAGGGGTAACTGGCTGGTCCATGGAGCCGTAGTAGAAGCAGATGTTCCGGAAAGTTTATCTCCCTTAGCCAAAGATGAGCAAGTAGATCGACTGGACTTGGCAGAATGGTTGGTTCATCGAGATAACCCACTCACTGCAAGAGTCATTGTCAATCGATTTTGGGCAGAGATGATGGGGAGAGGGATTGTTGAAACCATTGAAGACTTCGGCTCTCAAGGCACACCGCCTACCCACCCGGAACTCCTAGATTGGTTAGCCATTGAATTCCAAGAAGATATGCAATGGAGCGTCAAGAAGCTTTTGAAATTCATTGCCAGCTCCAGCGCCTATCAGCAGAGCTCCGTCACCAGCGCGATCGCCTTAGAAAAAGATCCCAATAATCAGTGGTGGTCGAGGGCCTATCGCAAGCGCTTGACTGCCGAGCAAGTCCGAGATCAGGCGCTGGCCGTAAGTGGCTTATTGAGTACGAAGATGTATGGACCTAGCGTAATGCCTCCACAGCCAGATGGGGTATGGCAAGTTATCCGCAATGTGATGCGTTGGCGGGAGAGTCAAGGGGAGGATCGCTACCGCCGAGCCCTGTATACCTTTTGGCGAAAATCCAGCCCCTACCCTTCTTTCCTAACCTTTGATAGCCCGAGTAGGGAGATTTGCGTATCCAGGAGAATTCAAACCAATACGCCACTGCAGGCTCTTACCACCATGAATGATACCGTCTATGTGGAAGCAGCAAGAGCATTGGCCAAGATAGCCATGAACAAGGCCGAACAGAAAGAAGACACAGCACTAGCCATAGTCTACGAACGGGCTTTGTTGAAAACCCCGTCCGCTGAGACACTTAACCTTTTGCAACAGCATTTTGAAGAGAATCTGGATTATTATCAAGACAATCCAGAAGAAGCCAAAAAGATAGCACAAAGCGAAGAGAACAATCACACCCAATTAGCTGCCCTAACCGTGGTAAGTAATGTTATTCTCAATCTTGATGAATTTGTGGTAAGAGAATAGCCAAATTGACTTTTATCCAACCGTCTTTGGCAACTTCCTGGCGAGCAAAGCCAGCTCCCAAGGAAATTAGCCTGAATAAAGAGGCCTAAAATTGGATCTATGAAATTGATCAATGAATTAATACAAGAATATGAGAAAGAGCTAACTCGTCGATCTTTCCTACAGGTAGGCGGTCTGAGCTTAGGCGCCATGGCCTTGTCCTTTCTCTCTTCTTGTGATCGCCCAGCTGGCATCGGGAGTAGTCACGATAGCCCTTTGATCGACTTAGCTAACCCCTTGCGTCCTAGAGATAGCCATTTTGCCCCAAAAGCAAAACGTGTGATCTTCCTACATATGGCGGGCGCCCCTTCTCAATTAGAGTTATTCGAATATAAACCTGCTCTGCATAAATTAGATGGATTGGACTGTCCCCCCTCCTTACTCGAGGGTAAGCGTTTCGCCTTTATCACGGGTGTTCCTAAGATGCTAGGACCACAGTTTGAGTTTGGGAAGTTTGGGGAAACGCAAAGCTATGTATCTGATCGCTTACCGCATTTCAAAGAAGTGGTAGATGAGGTAACCTTCCTCCGAGCCATGCATACCGACGAATTCAACCATGCACCGGCTCAGCTCTTCATGCATACCGGGCATGCCCGCCTCGGGCGCCCCAGCATGGGCTCCTGGGTGACCTATGGCCTAGGCTCTGAGAACCAGGATTTGCCGGGCTTCGTCGTCCTGGTATCTGGTCAATCGGCACCTAGCGCTGGCAAGAGCGTCTGGGGAAGTGGCTTTTTACCAACCGTTTTTCAAGGGGTACAATGCAGATCCAAAGGAGAACCTGTACTATACGTGAATAATCCTGACGGAATGCCTCGGAATATCCGCAAAGGTACCATTGAAGCCATTAACGAACTGAATCGCAGACGTTACGAAGAAGTGCAGGACCCAGAGATTGTGACGCGGATTGCACAGTACGAAATGGCTTTTAAAATGCAGATGACCGTGCCAGAGGTGATGGATATCAACGATGAGCCGGACTACATTCATGAAATGTACGGCACCACTCCTGGTCAAGCCTCTTTTGCCAACAATTGCCTCCTGGCGCGCCGTTTAGCAGAGAAGGATGTACGTTTCATTCAACTTTTCCATCGAGGTTGGGATTCCCACGGCAGTAACCAATTTGAGGCCTTGGACATCGGATTCGTGAAGCGCTGTCAGGAGATCGACAAGCCCATGTCCGCTCTCTTGAAAGACCTAGAACAGCGCGGACTATTAGAAGAGACCCTAGTGGTTTGGGGGGGAGAATTTGGACGTACTCCAATGATGGAAAACCGTGGAGGTATATCCAATCCCTTTGCCGGACGCGATCACCACAAAGAGGCGTTCACCATGTGGATGGCTGGTGGTGGGGTGAAGAAAGGCTTTAGCTTTGGAGAAACCGACGAAATCGGTTATTATGGTACCCAAGACCGCGTTCATACCCACGATCTGCAGGCAACTATCTTGCATCTAATGGGTATCAATCACGAGCAATTGACCTATCATTTCCAAGGCAGAGACTTTAGATTGACTGACGTACACGGTCATGTAGTCAAAGATATTATGGTTTAAATCGATCCTTTTATGTTTACTTATGGTGAGATGCCCACTGGAAGCTTCCTACAAGCCCAGTTGGTGTTCTTAGCCATCTGCGGGTATTAGAACCAGCAACACTTGATAAAACGAACAAAATGAAGCCAACTTCAACCCTTCTTTTCCTATTATGCTCTTTTTTTTGGGCTAGTTCACAAGACATGGTACTTCCGCTTTATCCCGAAGGTATCCCCTGTGCTAGTGAAAACCAGCAAAAAACAAGAGAAGTCAATAATGGTAGCGAACGCAGAATAAGTGCCGTCCAGGAACCGGAAATAGCCGTTTACCTACCGGCTAAGTCCAATGCGAATGGAACGGGAGTAGTGATCTGTCCTGGTGGAGGCTATTGGGTGCTAGCATGGGACTGGGAAGGCAGTTGGATGGCGAAATGGCTCAATGAAATGGGTATCGCTGCCTTTGTCTTAAAATACAGACTTCCTGGATGGGAATCAGATGAATGTAATGACAAGGTAGCCCTGATGGATGCACAGCGAGCTATGCGCTTAGTCCGGAGCAAAGCTGTTGATTGGAGATTGGACCCTGATCGAATTGGAATCATGGGTTTCTCAGCAGGTGGCCATTTAGCTTCGTCTTTATCTACTCACTTTGACCGAGGAATCGAAAATGCTCAGCTCCCTATCGACGGCTTCTCTTCACGTCCAGATTTCTCCATCCTAATGTATCCAGTCATTTCCATGGATACCACGATCGCTCACAGGGGCTCTAGAAGGAACATTATTGGAGATACGCCCAGTGCCGAGATGGAAGAATACTATTCTAACGAAAAGCAGATCACCGCAGAAACACCGCCTGCCTTACTGATCCACGCAGATAATGACAAAGGTGTTATCCCCGAAAACAGCATTGTCTACTATCAAGGTCTACGAAAACACGGAATTCCGGCAGCCTTACACATCTTCGAATCTGGTGGTCATGGTTTTTCTTTTGGAAAAGGGTTGGGTGATGTCGAAGGTTGGCCTAGAGTAGCGAAGGAATGGCTAGCGGGCAGAGGCTTGCTGAAGAAAAAGCTTCGAGCCTTAATTGTGGACGGCCAAAACAACCACAAAAACTGGCCTGAAACCACTCCCATTCTACAACAACAATTGGAAGAGACAAACCTATTTGTTGTGGATATCGCTACCTCCCCCGCTAAAGGAGAACCGATGACTAACTTCCGTCCCCCCTTTCACGCCTATGATGTGGTAATATCCAACTATAATGGAGATGCCTGGCCAGCAGAAACACAGCAGGACTTTGAACGCTATGTACACGGCGGGGGTGGCTTCATCTCTGTTCACGCCGCCGACAACGCTTTCTCTAATTGGGAAGCCTATAATGAGATAATCGGCCTTGGCGGTTGGGAGGGACGAAATGAGAAAAATGGCCCCTATGTCTATATCAATGATAAAAATGAGGTAATCAGAGATGATTCGCCTGGCAGAGGAGGCAATCATGGTAAACGTCACGAATTCATCATTCAAGCGCGGGACAGCACCCACGCCATCATGAAAGGTCTTCCTACCCGATGGCTCCATGTCGAAGATGAATTGTATGACATGATGCGGGGCCCAGCCAAAAACATGCATATCCTGGCTACAGCTTATGGCGATCCAGCACAAGGTGGACAAGACAGACATGAGCCCATGTTGATGACCATCCACTATGGCTTAGGTCGAGTCTTTCATACCACACTAGGTCACAGCAATGAGTCACAATTGTGCCTAGGCTTCAAAACCACCTTCCAGCGTGCCGCTGAATGGGTCGCTACCGGCCAAGTAACACAGAAAGTACCGGATCAATTTCCTACAGAAACGCAAAGTATCCTTTCTAATCCCCCTAAATAATACCCTGCTTCGACAAAGCTTGTGGACAATCATAGCAGGAGATGAATAAGCGCTTGTAGCTAGCGTTGAATTTCATTTTTAAATGTCTTCAAACACAAGCTTTGTCGAAGAACCAATAATATAAGCCTCTTTTCATGAATAAGCCATCCACAATTAATCGACGTTCCTTCAATCAATTGTTAGCCGCGGGAGCCTTATTGTCTCCGCTTTACGGATTTACTGCCCCACCTGCCAAGCTAGGTAGCAACATGAAAATGGGATTGGTCACCTATCTCTGGGGCAAGGACTGGGATCTTCCTACCTTGATTGAGAACTGCACTAAAGCTAAGACCTTCGGCGTAGAGCTACGAATCGAACACGCTCATGCCGTCACGCTGGACTTATCTCAAAACGAACGGCTAGAAGTGAAAAAGCGCTTCGCAGATAGCCGAGTTACCTGCCTGGGTATGGGAACCAATCAAGCTTACCACTATGCAGACAGTTCCCGACTACAGCAGGAGATCGAAGGGACCAAGGCTTACATCAAGCTGAGTCATGACATCGGAGGTACAGGCGTCAAAGTTAAACCCAATGCCTTTCCCAAAGGTGTATCCAAGGAAAAAACCATCGAGCAGATTGGTCTGGCCCTAAATGAAGTAGGCAAATTCGGGGCCGATTATGGCCAGGTCATTCGAGTCGAGGTACATGGCCGTGGCACCCAAGAACTGCCCAACATGAAAGCCATCATGGATATAGCTGATCATCCTAATGTCAAGGTATGCTGGAATTGCAACGATCAAGATCTGATCGGTGAAGGTTTGGAGCACAATTTCAATCTGGTCAAGGATCGCTTTGGAGACACGGTACATATCCGGGAAGTCAACGTTGGAGAATATCCCTATCCCGCCCTTGCCAAGCTCTTTACGGCCATCGACTATGATGGCTGGATTCTCCTGGAATGTCGGACCAACCCTGAAGATAAGCTTGCCGCCATGAAAGAGCATCGAAAGCTGTGGAACAAAATGGTAAAACAGGCTCGCCGGGAGATCAAGGTTTAGTAGAGTTAATCAGCCCGGCGATTGTGGCCCTTCGGTTGCCTATTCCCCTTATTTCTTAAGATCCTCTAACTTCTGTTTAGAAGGGCCATCAGGGTTCAAATCAAATGCTTTTTGAAAAGATTTCTTGGCATTCTCCAGGTCTTCGACTGCCATATAGTAATCGCCCAACGAATCATGGGTATTGAAACTATCGGGATAGTTCTTGGTATTCATCTCAAAAAGCTGTTTGGCTTTCGACAGCATTTGCATCTCCAGCATATTATATCCCATCTGATTTACCATTGATTCGTCCGGCAAGATGGTCATACCCATTTCCTTTGAAACCACTTTGTAGTGCTTCTGCATTTTAGCCGCAACGCCAACAGATGGATCCATGAAATCCTGAGGACCAATAACGAGTTTGTAAAAATCAAAAAAGAAGCGCACGGCATCATATTCCGTAATTAGGGGAACAGAGCCATGATCATCATTTTCGTAGTATTTACCTGCATACTTAATCTCATCCCCTTTGGAAGCCAATAGGTGATCATGCAACTCCATCAGGGCACGAAAATGACCTGTCAACAATCCCTTGTCCTCCAAGGCGGCCTCCACCGTCATGCCTTCCTCTAAGGTATTCGCGATTCCCAGATAGAGCATCTTGCCTTGGTGGGCACTTGTCCACTCCGACGCTTTAATCTCTTTCAACAGGCTTTCCTGACTCCACCACATGGAAGGGTCAATAGAAATAAAGGCATCAAAAAGATCAGGCTGGTGCTTAAAGGCATGCATCGCCAATAATCCCCCAAATGAATGGCCAATTAGCATTTCAAAAGAATTAACGGGATAATTCGCTTCTACATAAGGCTTTAATTCTTCCTTGATAAAGCGTAGAAAATTGTCTCCACCCCCGGAAGCTTCAACCATTCCTGGAGCCACAAATGGATGACTACTATCCCCCTTGCTAGGTGTAAGATCCCGTGTTCGGTTCGTATTCTCGATCCCCACGATAATCATGTCAGGGCAAATTGAATTAGCGCTTAGACTTTGGATCATAGTTGCCACAGACGGAAAATGAGCCTCCCCATCCAGCAGATATACCACTGGATAAGTCTTTTTCGCGAAGAGGTCATCCCCCTGATGAGGGATATGTATCCAAATCGTTCGAGCTTCTTTCAACACCTTGGAGTAGATACTATCCTTATGCCCAATTACAACTTGATTAGCAGGGGATTGAGCAATGGTCAGATGGGAAAATCCACTAAGGATTAGCAGCAAGAGTATATTCTTCATGTCTTCGATTTAGTGTCAAATTTCTCGATAATGTACATAATTAAAGTCACAAGGAAGGGAATGACAAAAAGCATTGATCGAACGGTCTTATCAGTGATCCTGCGGCAAATCTGCGTTTTGTGTTATACTATCCGCATTTTGTCTGTTTCCTGCGGTAAGAATAGCACATACCTTTGTTTATGTAATCCGGGTAGAGGCAACAATACTCAATTAAACAACCAAAAAAGATAGCAAGCATGAAAAAGATAGCATTAATCACAGGTGCAAGTAGCGGAATTGGCAAAGAATTAGCGCGTATCCACGCGGAGCAAGGAGGAGATTTGGTCATTGTAGCCAGAAGTGCAGGCAAGCTGAATAAGCTCAAGGAGGACTTGGAGAGCAATACTGCTGCTAAGGTCACCGTCATCGTAAAAGATCTCACGCTTCCAAATGCTTCACAAGAAGTGTATGAAGAGGTTAAGAATGCAGGAATTGAAGTAGATTATTTGATCAATAATGCAGGCTTCGGCGGACAAGGGAAGTTCCACGAAAGAGCCTGGGAAGAAGACTTGGCTATGATCAACTTAAATATCGTGGCCTTAACCGCCCTAACGCGATTCTTCTTGCCTGATTTTGTAAAACGTAATAGCGGAAAGATCTTGAACGTTTCTTCTACGGCCAGCTTATTGCCTGGTCCTTTGCAGGCGGTTTACTATGCTACAAAAGCCTATGTAACTTCCTTTAGCAATGCTATTGATGAAGAACTATACGATAAAAACATTAGCGTGACGGCACTGCTTCCAGGTGCCACAGAAACCGAGTTTGCTAAGGTGTCAGGGATGGATAAAACAGACTTATTCAATAATACTTTCAGTGCTCGGGAGGTAGCGCAGGCAGGATATGACGGCATGATCGAAGGTAAATTGAATGTGTTGGCGGGTGTGACTTTTGCACAGAAACTGATGATGAGATCTATCCCGTTCACACCGAAGAAAATGCTGCTTACCCAAATTAGAAAGATGCAGGAGGTTTCTGCTTAAGCGCACAACGTAACAAATTCGCTGAACCTTTGGCCTTTGAGCGTGTGGGGCCAAAGGTCAGTGTTTTTCCAATTTCTTCAACATTAGATCCCGTTGGTAAATGGCATTGCTATCCTCCGAGTCTAGTTTCAGGACCTCTTCATAGGCAGCCAAAGCAAGATCCCATTTACCTGTAAACCGATATAGGTTTCCCAAATTGTAGTGAGGATCGATATAGGTGGGCAACAATTCGATAGCTTTCTCCAGCGCAGGTTTGGCACCGAGGTAATCTTTTAAGTATAAGAGTGCAGATCCTAGGTTATTATAAGCCACTGCAGAAGTAGGATTGATCCGAATGGCATCCAGGCAGGCGTCTCGAGCAGCTTCGTATTGCCCAAAGTCCTCTAACAAAGAACTAAGATTCGTATACGTTAACTCATAACTAGGATCAAGCTCAAGAGCAGCCATGTAAGCTTCTTTGGCTTCCTCCAAAAGATCCATCTCATGGTAAATAAAGCCTTTCGTAACCAAATATCCCACGTATTTCGGTTCAATCGCAATCGCATGGTTAATATCGGCGATCGCCGCCTCATCATCCCCAAGGGCAAGTCTAATTTTGGCGCGCAAAGCATAACTAGTGCCAAAAGTAGGATTCTCCTCTACATCCGCATGCATCAACAACAAGGCTTCAGCAGCTCTGTCTAACTTATAGAGAGTAAAGGCTTTGTGGAAGTTATAGTCATGCAAAGTTTCCGCCTTTGGCAGTACAAAATCAAAATCGGCTAAGGCTGCGCCATAATTTCCCAATGCCTTGTGTACCAAGCCCCTTTGAAAATGGGCACGATGGTGCAAGGGATCAAAAACGATAGCTTGGTCATAGGCCTCTAGCGCCTCATCCCACCGCTTTAGATCTTCCAATGAACAGCCTTTGAGGTAATGTGCCTCCGCACTAGCCGGGTTCAGACTGATCGACCGTTCAAAATCCTCAAGACCATCTTCAAAGCGATCTAGTTGGCAGAAACAGACACCTCTCATCTCAAAGTAAGTAGAGTTAGCTGGATCAGCTTCTATGGCCTGATTAAAAGCTTCTAAAGCTTTTTCATGTTGCTTCTCACCACTTAGAAATAAGCCTTTCCAGTACCAACTTTCCGCGTGATAAGGGATTTGCTCCAAGGCCTGCTCTAAGGCCTGAAGCGCCTTCTTGGCTTGACCATTGGCATAAAAATCGCGAGCATTTTCGATCAGTTGATCCACTATCATAGCTACCTTTTGCTAATTGCTTTACATACTACCAGGTGTAACATTGGGGAAGATATGAATTCGGATACTATTTCCTACTCGATCTCCAGTTACTGCTACATTTAACCGTCCAAAACGAAAATAAATTCCATCTGATCGGTACATAAGCAAAAATGCATCCACTATAGTGTGATCAGTTCGCCATCTAGAAATTTCGAATCAATAATACGCCCCCAATGATTAAAGCTATCCCTAGCAGTCGCTGCCAATTGATAGCATGGACCGTCATTCCCAACCATCCATAATGATCCAGCAGTAAAGAAAAAGTCAACTGTCCCGCGACGACTAAGCCAAAGGTTAATGCCGCTCCGATCTTTGGCACCAGAATTATTACAGCTGCCACGTAAAATGCGCCTAAAAGTCCCGCCGTCCAGACAGACCAGTGTACCGTACCGGCCGCTGAGATCTGACTGAGGTCCACTTTGGTAGCTAAGCTATAGATTAACAAACCAATGGAACCAATAACGAAAGAAATTAGGGCTGCGTAAACGGGATCACCTACGGCCTTTCCCATCTTTGCATTCAACCCAGCCTGAATCGGTAATACGGCTCCAGAAACAACAGCTAGGGTTAATAATACATATATGCTTTTCATGATAATTTCTCTTTTTGTGGGCACCTGGTTTTTACTCACCGATCGGTCCCCTCTTCCGTTGAATTAGATGCACCTAGGGGGAAGTGCTCTTCAAGAGCACTTCCCCCTAAGCAAGTTTTATAGTCGATTAGTGGTTATTACCATCTTCTTTCATCCACTCGGTCATCGTCTTGATGTAATCAATACCTAGACCATAGGCACCACCATATTTCTTTGATACCTTGAGCACTGCTTCATACATATCTCCTCTGGCCCAGTCTCGGTGTACTTCGAGCAGGTATTGTAAAGAGGTAACTGGTTTTACACCTGCCTGCACCATTCTGGTAATGGCCATATCATGCGCCTCTTGAGAGATTCCGCCGGAGGCATCTGTAATGACATATACTTCGTACCCGTCTTCTAGTGCAGACAAGGCAGCGGTGAGGACACACACCTCTGTCCAAAGCCCTGCAATGACCAATTTCTTCTTATTGAAGTCTCCTACAGCTTTTACCACACGCTTGTCTTCCCAACAGTTCATTGTAGTTCTATCTATATAAGACTTAGAATCTGGGAAATACTCTCTTATTTCTGGGAAAACAGGGCCGCTGAAAGACTTTTCTGCCACGGTCGTAATTACGGTAGCAATATCATAGATCTTCGCAGTTCCGGAAATCAAGCCCGAATTGTTGCGCAATTCTTCAATAGGCTGGGACTCCACGGCAAAAGCCATTTGGCTCTCATGGTCGATCATTAGTAGGACGTGATTGGTAGGGTTTAATAACTCCTTAGATGCGTTTGCTGGATCATTGTTAGGATTAGGATTGTATTGCTTCCATTGAGCCTGCACTGGTGCATTCATCAAAAACAAAACAGCAATTACACTCAACAAAAATTTCTTCATGGCTATTTGATTTAAAACGATTGACATTATTTACCCACTGTTACACAAGCCATTAAGCTCCGCAACTTTGGGGTTTTGATCATTTATTATAGGAAGAGTTCAGGCATAGATGTCCAGCCCAAAGACTTAGCTAGTCAGTGGTATTTCTTTATTTTTTGCCTTTTATCTATCCTCTTTTTTGACTTGCTAGAGAGGTGAACCCTTTCGATTAATTACAATGCAAAGATCCAGGAAAAAACCAGGTGATGGGATATAAAAAAGGATGTCAGCTATGCAAAAATGGCGGAATAGGCATGATTTCTCATGAATAGTTAATAGTACCTAGCGCGAAACCTGGCCTTCTACCTTTAGAACTGCTCGAAATAGGCCTGCCATTGCTCCGGATCGTCAGTCAATAGCAAACTTAGCATCAGTAGTATTCGTGCTTTCTTGGGGCTGAGATCAGGAGCAAAAAGGACGGGAAAGTCATATTCCGGATAGCCAATAATTCGCCCCTCAGGCACCTGGGAGGCAATACAAATCGGCAAGCCTTTACCCGCCGCCCGCTTCAAGCCTTCAGTCATACCGGCGCTAATCCGCCCTCCAGCGAAGGAACCCACCACTAGTCCATCCAAGCCCTTGGAAGCAAAATAATCTATGATTCCAGGATCGAAATCCGTGAAGTCCATTACCAATTCTACCTTGGGAAGTTGATCCAGTTTTTCTATCCTAAAGGGAGTGTTAGCGGTATGCGCATACAGAGTCTGCCGGTAGAATCGGATTTTATCGGGATCCACTACTCCTAAAAAACTACTTGAGGACTGAAAAGTGTCCACCCCGCGATTATGTGTTTTCCAAACTTCACGTGCCGCACTTATCCGTTCATTTAAGACGACCATCACACCACTGCCCACCGCCTCGGGAGCCAGTCCCACCCGAACAGCGTTGATTAGGTTAGCCGGGCCATCAGCAGAAATTTCGTTCGCGGAGCGCATGGCCCCTACTACGATCACGGGTTTGGGGCTACGGATCGTGAGATGTAAGAAGTAGGCCGTTTCCTCCAGTGTGTCCGTCCCATGAGTTATCACAACGGAATTTAAATCTTCATCCGTAGCAAGTAGCTGGTTGACCCGCTGAGAGAGTTGGAGCCACAGAGCAGGCGTCATCTTAGATGAACCAATCTTGCTGAACTCTTCCACTTGTATATCCGCGAGATTGCCCAGCTCAGGTAAAGCTCCTACTAAAGCTGGTCCATCGATCATCGGCTTGCCATTAACGCTGGCAATCGTACCCCCAGTAGTAATAATGAGAACTTTCGGTTTAGCAAAGGAGCTTTGAGTCATAGCAGAAGAATTTATCCAAATATAAAGGTACGGGAACTTTTCACAGAAGGAGGAAGTTGTAAGAGTATCATGACTAAAAAACGCACATATACATTATTGCTCCTGAGTTATCCGAAGATAACCGAGGTGTAATTGTATTGTCTAGATATGAAGCAATAGAAAAGCTCCTTGGTATTTGTCCAAGGAGCTTTTTTTATGCTTACCACTGTAGGCCAACGGCAGAGCCCCCAGTTTCAGAAACTGGTGTGTATGAGTTCGAATCTCATCAGTGGTACTCAAAATTCTACACCTGTAAGCTAAAAGGAAACGCTATCGGACTTAAAATCCGATGTTTGACGGTTCGAATCCGTCCGGGTGTACCAAACGGAGGGTTGGCGGAATTGGTAACGCACCACATTGCTAACGTGAGGTAGGCTTAGGCCTGTGCAGGTTCGAGTCCTGTACCCTCCGCAACAACTATTATTGCTGTTCTAAAATTAGTTGCGTGTAGTTTGACAACTACCTGTAACTAAATCAAAAAATTCCCTATTTTTCCTCCCAAACAATACAGCGTGATGAAAATCCATACAGGACTACTTTTTCTCTTCCTAGTAGCCCCGTTTTGGCTCTTGGGGCAGACCAGCAATTCTAGTATCAAAAATAGTCCAGCAGCGCTGGAATGGTTTAGGGACGCGGGACTTGGCCTTCGCATTCATTGGGGATTGGAAAGCCAGTTGGGCATCAGTATGGAACATAGCTTAATTAACGCCTCTCCTGCCTTCCAAAAGCGTTTTTTTGAAGACTTGCCTACCTCCTTCGATCCTTGGGACTTTAATCCGAAGGAAATTACCAAACTCGCAAAATTGGCAGGCGTTCAATACATCCTATTCACCGTTAAAAGCAAGTCTGGTTTTTGCCTATGGGATACGGAAACTACCTCATTTAACATTATCAATACGCCTTATACGAAAGATTTACTAAAGGCCTATGTAGAAGCAGCCCGAGCAGCAAAATTGAAGGTTGGCTTTCAGTATTCAACCGATGACCACCACTTCTTATACACGCACGACCTTCCCATCAAAGAAACGGTGCTGGAGGAGCTAGACGAAGAGCTACAGGAAAGTTATGAGGGCCTGGTGGAAGCTCAGTGCAAGGAGCTATTTACTAATTATGGGAAGATAGATTTATTCTTCTTAGAAGGAAAGCAAGCAGACTTTGCTGCGAAGGTAGCCCTCCAGCAACAAAAGGACCTTCTAATTACCGGTGCTGTTCTCCCTACTTGGAATGAACACATTCCCACAAATGTCAAAAGTCAAAGTTGGGAAGTGGGTTTCTCCATGGTGGATCAATGGTCCTACAAGGCGAGACCTCAGGCGAGATCCGTACAGGAGCTAGTCGATTTATTGATTGAAACTCGATCAAAAGGAGGGACTGCTCTTTTTACTGTAGGCCTTCAGCCAGATGGAGGACTACCAAGCCACGAAGAAGTCTCATTGCGAGAAATGTCTGCTTGGTCATTCGTCAATGCCGAAGCTATTCATGATGTACGCCCATGGATCCTGCATTACGAAGGGAATACTTGGTTGGCTCGAAAACGGGAAGCTACGGATGTTTACCTCTATATTTCTCCTGAAGAAAGCTGGATCCTGGGACAAGAACATAGCTTGATCTTAAAATCTGTGCGAGCCACTAAAGATTCTGAAATTAGTATACTGGGGCAGGCGATTGAATGGCCAGGTCGATCTCTGGCACCGGTTCGATATCAGCAACAAGACAGCCAATTAGAAATCCATTTCACCCCGCTCCTTCAATTATACGATAACGGAAAGTGGCCTTATCCCCTTGTCCTAAAATTGACCAGAGCAGAACCAACCCTCACGCCTCCCGTCGTACAGACCCTACCTCCAAAGCAACAATCCGAAGGAACACAACTTAAAGGCTTCCTAGCTAAAAAGGGGGATCAGCAGGACCTTGAGTATGGCTTTGAATACCGACCGTGTACCAAGCTTTTCTCACAAACTTATACAGATTGGAAAAGGACAGATTGGGTAAAGGAAACCACCAATGGACACTTTAAGCTCCCCTTGGAAGGACTGAGCTCAGGTGAGTATGAGGTTCGGGCAATCGTGAGAAATCCAGTCTTAACCATTCCAGGAGAAATTCTAAAATTCAGTATTCCCTAATCCAGATCTACCTCAAAGCTTGCTCTTTCTCAGCTACTCATCGGCTATTCTCCATTCAAAGATAGCGAGCGTTACTACTATCATCACCTCGCCAATGATATACCCCCAGCCAAAGGTAGTGATGACCTCCTGGTGAGATATAGCTAAACCAAGAGAAAGGCAACAATAAGCTACGTTCAATACTGCGATTATTTGCAAGAAGCGCCCAAGATTTTCATCCAGTTTCCAGTAACAAAAGAAGTCATAGGCAGCAAAAAAGCAAGGTATCACGGCCAACACGTATAAAGTAGATCGCGGAATCCCGAAGATAGGTTCCAAGTTAACCAGTACCACACCTAATAAAAATGCGGATAGCAAGGCACCCATCCCATCGATCAAAAATAATTTTCGTGGTTTTTCCTTAATCTGAAGTACCAGGTCTGACACTTTCATGTGCGAGTATTTATGGTGTGTTAATCACGAAATTACTTGTAGCTATTCCACTTATCACATCCTTTAGATAAAAGCTTATCTTAGTTCGACTAGAGGCCTAGGAGTGAGATTCCAACACCAATCTGTTCTCAGCCTATAGGAGGAAAAGACCACTATATTTAGCGCCTCAGCATCTAGCTAACCTCAAGTTTTCACAAGATGAAAGAATTCGAAATTATAATCAACGAAGCTAAGAAAGGGATGGGCTTTGTTCCCAATAGCCTCTATGGGATGGGCAAAAAGCCCAATATCCTAGGCTCTTTCGCCATGCTCATGGCCAATGTGCAAGGTTTTTCTGCTACACAGACTTCTGCTTGGACTGGGCTTAAACTCATGTTCAAGAACTTGAAATGGACACTGAAGGCCAAACGAGAAAGCCACCTAGAAGTACCCACCTATCTCAAAAACCTGATTGCGCACGTGGCTAGTAATGCAGCAGGCTGCAGATATTGTCAAGCGCACACAGCGCATACTGCGCATAGAAATGGAGTTGCAGTAGAAAAGTTGCAGCATATCTGGGAATTCGAAAGTTCAGATCTATTCTCTGAAAAAGAAAGAGCCGCCCTACGCTTTGCCTTAGCAGCTGGAAGCACTCCCAATCAGGTCACTCCGGAGCACCATGCTGATCTACAACAACATTTTACAGAACCGCAAATCGTGGAAATAGCGGCTACGGTCGCGATCTTTGGTTTTCTCAATCGTTGGAATGATTCTATGGCTACCCAGCTGGAGGAGGAGCCTTTGAATTTTGCCCAAAAGTATCTTTCGAAAAACTGGGAGGCCGGAAAGCATGTCCCATCAAGCAAGTAGCTATTTAATGTTTCCTCTCTACTTTAGGAAATAAAAGTGAGTAGTTTTGATCTTGACCTCAATCTTATCTGTACCTTAATCACTCAAAACAAAAAGGGAAACAACCGATAATCATAGCAGGAGTTTCCCAAGACCGAAACAACCAACTTATGTCTACAAACAAGGTTCTTAACTTCGCCATCGTCGGAACCGGTGCGGTGGCTATTCATCATTACAAAAGCATTCAAGAACTCCCTAATGCTCGGTTGGTAGCAGTGTGTAGCTCTACACCTGAGCGCGCCCGTGCTGCCGAAGAAAAATTTGGGGTACCAGCCTACTCTGCCATGGAGCAGCTATTGGAGCGCCAAGACATTGACATAGTTTGCATCTGCACGGCCAGTGGCAATCATCTGGAGCCCACTTTGTTAGCAGCCGCTAAGGGAAAGCATGTGATCACGGAAAAACCATTAGAGGTTAGTATTGAACGTGCCGACCAAATGATCGATGCCTGTGAAAAAGCAGGTGTAAAATTGGCTTGTATTTTTCAAAATCGGTTTAAACCTGACTTCCTAGAAGTACAGCAGGCTGTCCAGCAGGGAGTGTTAGGGGAGCTAACGCTGGGCAATGCCTATATCAAGTGGTTTCGAAGTGAAGCTTATTATACTTCTAGTGATTGGAAGGGAACCCTAGCAGGAGATGGAGGAGCCGCACTTATTAACCAGGGCATTCACACTATCGACCTACTTGTCTCTATTTTCGGGGATGTTAAGACCGTTTATGGCAAAATTCGTACGGTGAAGCATCAGATTGAAGGTGAAGACCTAGGTGTAGCCTTGCTACAATTTGAAAATGGTGCGTTAGGTACCATCGAGGGGAGTACGGCTATTTATCCGGGCTTTCCGGAGCGTCTAGAGATTTATGGGCAGAAGGGATCGATCGTACTAGAAGGAGGGAGCATTAAGGAGTGGCATGTGGAAGGTCAGGAACCGCAAAATACCGGTGCTGCCGAAGAAACGGGGTCCGGCGCCTCTGACCCCAACGCGATTGGTCACCAAGCGCATAAGGCACAAATTGCAGATATGATTGAGGCGGTATTGACAGATCGTGAGCCAGCAGTGAATGGTAAGGAGGCGAGAAAGTCCTTGGCCGTTATTAAGGGGATCTATGCTTCTTCCGCGGGTGGTGGTGAGATTGAGTTGGCTTAGTATTGTTATTGTTTGTTGTTCGTAGTTTGTGTATTTGTTGTTCGTAGTTTTGAAACTACGAACAACAAATTTCGAAGGACTATTTACCGCCGCCGCCTCGCTTGGCTGTCATGTCCATCACATTCCCTTCTACTTCCACACCGCCTTTAAAAGCGTCTTTGGTGAATTCCCCGCTAATATCACAATCGTACCCTTCTGCGTACACGGAGCAGGTCATTTTGTTACCATCAATTTTCAGGTTTTTCAGTGGCGTTTTATTATTGCCAACTACTAAATGTCCGATGTATTTTCCCTCTTCCATCTTTATCTCCATTACCCCTCTGTAATCACCTTCCGGCGTAAGTACTTCATATTCCCAGCTTCCAGTGTAATCACCTTTTGCTGATTGTCCTTGTAGAGCTACTACCCCTAGCACTAGGCAAAGGGTCATAAGTAGTGTTTTCATTTTACCCATTTTTTTGTTTTGAAGTGATTGATTTTAATCATTAAGGCATGTAGCTGTAGGAAACTGCTACGAGTTTAAAAGTAGTAAAAAAAATGCCTTTAGGCCAGTTTGCCTCTATCTAAAAATGGCCAGCAGACACTTTCTCAATTGAGTGGAGAGGCAGCTGGAGAATCTTGGACTAGCAATAAGGCCTGTATATAATCCGTGGTCACACCTGCTGATAGTTTCAGGTTGGTGGACGGCCATATCAATTGCTCCATAAAGGGAGAGCTGGGTCGATCTAATCGAAACAAGGTAAATTCCTGCTCGGAAAGTTTCTGAAAGTCAGCGGCGTAATTCAGGTTAGTATAATCTACTTTTCGATAGGGATTCTTCAGCAAGGTTTGGCAATCGTGGTAGAGATAAAGGATAGAGTAAACGCCATTTTGTATGGGTGAGTTCTCTTCTTTGTCCAAACGTTCGGCTAGCCAAGAAACCCCTTGAATATCCCTTTGGTAGATATGATTGGCGCCCCATTGTCCATAACTATTACCATTGGCAAACAGGTCTTTATCTCGAATAAAGTTCTGGTAGATCAAGGCCTCCCGCTTCGTGGAGAACGCATCGTCAAACCTGGCTTCGTGCGTATCAATGACTAATTGGTTAACAATTTGAAAAGCTTGGAAATTATCGTCGAGATACTCCTTCATTTCCGCAGAGCGGCTAATCAATAAGTCCTTCAAACTTATAGCCAAATTATACAGTTCAACATAGTTGTCATTATTCATCAACACCTGCTGGTTGAGCGTAGCTAAGTGCTCAGCTAGAAAGGTAGGTGCGCTCTTGGTGGGAAGTAAATCCTGCATCATCCATGCAGCATTTCGAGCCTGATGTTCAATTTCAATACCCAAAACGCTAAACCGTTTTTCTGTGGGTAAAGATTGATAGAAGGATCTCACTTTCTGCCAGTGCTGTTTGGCATCCGCGGTCCAGGTAAAAGTTCCTTCCAGGGGAGCAAAAAGTCTATCCAATATGGTATCATCCCCATTATCTAGATACTGCCGCAGAAAATAACAGAAGCTATAAGGGAGTTCCGGAACGTAATAGTCTAGCCATTCTTCATCCACCAAAAATTGTAGCATCATAAACTCCAACTCATAATTGAAAGCTACGCCGTGAGACTCTCCCGTAAACACAAATTGATGATCCTGAAGAACATCACCTACATTCGATAGATGGATGGGATTAGAAAGAGCTAGCGCTTTGGCCTCCGCATCTAGATAAGCAAAGGCTTCACTAGGCATGTCTTGATTGGGGCCACTATTCTTACGACAAGCCAGGAGGCTCAAGAGAAGAATGGGGAATAGGTAACGGTGTAAATGGGCATTCATTTCATAGCGATTGATCTTGGGTGAACCTTAGTTTTACTCTCCTCCAAAGCTCCCATATGTTCTGCGCTTTGAGAGTACGAGGCGGAGAGGATCTTAAGCAGAAGCCCTTGATCACCCAAAAGGTAGTAATTTATCGAACCACTACAATAAAACGGTTTGAGGTTTAAAAAGGATGGCACAACATTTCATTTTAACAAATGATCTTGGTCAGGCTAATCTTTACCTAAACCTAGGGGAAAGCAACACAACCAAGGTGAAAATTTTTGCATCTTCAAGATAGAAAGTGCCGGTTATTTAGGTTTCCTGGGTTTAGCATCCCCGCCGCTACCTAAATTAAATGCATTCTAAATCCCACGCAGTACCTAATGCACAAAAAAGTAACTGATAATTGTATCTTTTTGTACGAACTGCATTACGACTATATACCCACTGTTACAATTCCCAATCAAATCTCGACAAATTCTTTCAGGAAGGACACAATGAACTTGTGCCGAATGCCCTGCCGACTCCTACTTCCTGACTCATTGACTGTTAAGCGCATAGAAATAAAACGTGCAAACTAAATTTCATTATGACAATTCAATACCAACCCTCCAAACGCTTTTCTGGTTTGTCTAAATTGATGCTTACAACCAGATGGGCTACCCTTCTTCTTTTTGCCGGATTAGTATCCCTCAGTTCTTGTGGAAATGATGCTACTAATTCTGAGCAGGCAGAGGAAATTGAAAATTCCGTAGCAATCGAAGCTCCTGGCTTTGCAAGAGCTACGGCCAACCGACCCTTCTCCTTCGAAGAGGATCTAGAAGGTGAGACCTTCACCATCCAAAATCCAGCTGAAGCCAGTAGTTTTACCACTCAATCCGGAACTACCTTGGACATCCCCGCCAACGCTATCGTGGATGCCGAAGGCAATCTGCTTAGTGGGCCGGTGACGATCCGCTACCGAGAATTCAATACCGTAGCAGAAATCATTTCTTCCGGAATCCCTATGACCGTTAAAGGAGAGGGAGAGGAAATGGAGTGGATGCAAACGGCTGGAATGTTTGAGATCCGTGGTTTCCAAAATGGTCAAGCCGTAAACATTGCCCCCAATAAACCGATCAATATAGCATTCATTTCTCCCGTAGATGGTGCTTATGATGCGTGGGTTTTGGATGATGAAACGAATGAGTGGACTAACCTAGGTCCAGGTGCAGATCCAGTAGAAGTTCCGATGGAAGGGGCCAGACTTAATGATCTCAATCAACAGATCGAAGAACTACAGGCTAAAACGGCTGAGGAACCTAAAAAGCCCACCTACGAAAAGCAGAATGAAATTAGGATCGATGATCCTGCTAACCTCAATCAGTTTCCTGAATTGCGTGACGCTAGATCACATTTATTCATCTATGCTGGTAGTGATCCGGCTAAGGCGCCCAAAAAGAACCCCTGGATTAGGGATAAAGATTGGTCTCGCTATGAATTAGCAGCAGGGCCTAAAACCGGGGTTTACGAACTCACTCTTTTGGCAGAGGACACTATCTTTTCTATGTTGGTAGAAAAGGCTCCAAAACCTGCTGACTTAGCAGCTGCCAATGCCGCTTACCAAAAGTTATTGGCTGCTTACAAGGCAGATATGGTGAGTTTGCGAGACTTAGAAGCTGTTCGTTCTCAACAAAGAGCATTCCGGCGCTCTATTCAGGCACAAGGCTTTGGAATTCATAACTATGATATACTTTGGAAGTCACCAAGTAGCATTCCACTGATGGCAGA
Source organism: Saprospiraceae bacterium (assembly GCA_013214355.1). Classification (GTDB taxonomy): domain Bacteria; phylum Bacteroidota; class Bacteroidia; order Chitinophagales; family Saprospiraceae; genus DT-111. Next base: position 132,169 of record JABSSL010000024.1, read on the forward strand.
TTTCAACTTTGGTGATATGCCCGAAACCTTGAAAAATGCAGTAACTGTTTATTTCGTTACCCGAAATAATCAAGTTGTAATCGGCCTAAATCGCTACTCTTGGGATGGATTCAGGTTTGATCCCCGACTAGATAATAAGCTAATTGCTGTGCTACCGAATAATCAAGTGGCCTTGTTCACACAAAGTAGCTTTAAACAAAAAGAGAAGGAACTGGAAGCAGCTCGTGGTCAGAAATACACCTTTGAAATGGAGGTGCGTGAAGAGCCCCTGCAAAAACTTAATGACTTAGAGGAAGTCATTAAGATGGCGAGCCTGTAAACATTCCTAACCCCTTGGCGATTGGCCTGAGATGTAAAGGAATAAGACCTTTTACCATTAGACCATATTTTGTAACCCATATATAGCAGCAGTCGAGCTAAGATTTCTGGTTTTGTCCCTCAACAGATGAAGTCATGAGATCTCAGCTCTGCTGTCTTTTACCGGCAACTATGGGATGCAATTGACGGTCTTTCATTTCCACTCCCTGAGAACACTACAAACTTAATCTGCTTTCTTGCACCTAAGTACATTGACAATGGACGTTCCTAGTTTTGTCCTGCTACTTATGCTGCTGTTCTAGGGTCAAAAGACAAGCCGTCTTAGGTATTATCGCTCTCATAGCCTCTTGTAATGAAGCAAAAGTCTTTATTGATCTTAAGTTGTATTCTGAGCAGCCTAACTGCCTTTTCCCAATATCCTGATATCACCACGGATGATACCGTGACGGTCTATCCCGTACGGATCAACCACAAAGTGGGCTTTGTTGAAATTTTCCCGAACAATAAGGCCTATGAGTACATCGCTCCTATCTATGATTTCATCGCTGAAGTCAATGCCAATTGGCATACCCCACAATCCAGTGATAAGCCATCTCCGTACCGCATTTTTGAAATTGATCAAAAGGTCGGATTACTAGATGATGCCCTAAATAAGGTATTGCCAAATGAGTTTAGACGTATCCGAATTCTGGCGCCCAATTACTTCGCCGTAGAGCGTGATAGTCTTTTTCAATTGGTTGATTCCTCACAACAAGTATTTCTTGCTGGCCAAGCCTTTGATGATATCTACCTAGCGGATACCATTCCAGGGCAAGGCCATTATTTTTTTGTGAAGCAGAAAAATCGTTGGGGCTTGAGTCGGGGAGATGGCAGTACCTTAATCGCCCCGCAATACTTTGCCATGGAACAGGCTGGCCTAGCCGGCTTTTACAAAGTTCGGCGGGAAGCCCAAGATTACGCCTGGGAGCTCATTGATTCAACGGGCACACGGGTGGTCCCAGACGGTGCCCGAGATTTTCTGATGCTCGATCGGACTTTCATTGCGATGAAAGGCGATTTCTTCTGGAATACCCATTACATCAACCTCAACCCTAAGCCTGGTGAACCCGAACATCAAACCAATAAAATCAACTACCTCAAGGTTGAAAAAGTAAGTTCAATGCTGGCTGCTTTTGCCTTGCAAGGAAGTCCAACCGTAGAACTATGGAACATCCCTGAGAAGAAACCGATAAAGGCCTTGAAGCGTAGTCGCCGAGCCGAAAAAAAGGGCGAGTACTTCCGAGAAAATCGCAATAGCACAGAATGGGTCCCCTGGTGGTTTCCTTTGGACGATCAATATGTGATTTTCAATACCGCCTCAAATGCAGAAAGAGAAAAGGACTATTTAATGGACACCAGCGGGAACATGAAGTCCCCCGCTTTCGGCTACATATATACTTCTGGCAAAGCGGGGGTTTACCGGGTTGAACAGAAAGGGAAATGGGGGTTATACGCTGCCAATATTAAGAAAGGAGTTTTGATCCCTTGTGATTATGAAGGTATAAACCCCTTTGTAGGGGATATCGCCTTTTGCCAACAGGGAATCACCAATCGGGACAGAAAATACGGAGCCTTAAGCTTTAGAGCGGGAGAAATTGATCTGCTCATCCCCAAGTACAAGCGAATTGAGCAAGTCGATGACCGTTCTGTATTCGTAGCAGATAAAAGTAATGAAGTCATCTTCGGCCTTAATGATCAAGGGAAATTTGCTATCGATACGATATTTCAAAACATCTTCTCTTTGAGGCTCAATAAGAACAAAAAACGAAGGGAGGTAAAAATTATTCCTAAGCCTGGTCCTAAGGAATACCCTATCATAACCGAGTCGCCAGGGCGCTTCACCACTAGAAAGGCGGGGCCTTATTATGCCATTGTAGAAACCGATAAAAAAGTATCGGAGATCGGAGACCCCAAGGACAGAGCGGTCATTACTCGACTCCCTTATGCTCCCCCCAAGGTTTATCAGATCATTAAGGGAGAGATGCTGATAATCTATCGTAAAGATAAAGCCGTCCTCACGCCTTACACCAAGAAAGTCTTCGGAGGGAGCGTGTTCCCTTCTGGGTTCTTTTCCTTGGCGGCTAAGTCATTTGTGGAAGAGATACCGGTTATTGGTATCCGTCCTTTTGATCGACCATATATGCATACGGCCTTCATGCGGTCCGATGGAAGAATGGGCTTGATCAATCGGGAGGGACAAGTGATGAAAAAAAATGGGCAAACTATCACCTACACCTATATCGGTCCCTTTCGAGAGGGACGGGCTAGAGCTTGTATCGGAGGAGATCTCCGCTTGATTGAAGACAAGGCAGGTAGAAAGCTAGAAGTGCCTGCTCGTTTCCTCCTAGGAAAGAAGCCGGATCTGATGCGCGAATTCCAGATGATCAAGGGGGATGATGCTAAGCAGACCCACCGCAAGACCCCACAGTTCTATATTAGCAGCAAAGAAAGTGAAGCGAAATGGGTATTTATCAATACTGATGGAGAGGTGATCCTTGACCCCCATGCGGACTATGTGCTGGATTACGATTGGGAAGAAAAATCAGCTTTGATCATGCGTAGGAATGGCGGCACTGACCTTTACGGCCACCCAGACGCAGATTTTGGAATCATAGATTTTGAAGGAAAAGAAATTATTCCCACAGAATACGACGAGATCGGGGTCTATTCCAATTATTTCATTATTGGTCAAAGAGGTACGCCCACTTTTACTTTCAATAATAAAGGACATCAGATTTTTGTCAATCCTACCAAACCTAGTCCTTTCAAAGAAAACTATTCGGTTTTCAGGAATGAAGCTGGTTTATGGGGCTACCTCGATACTGCTGGTACGATTGTCATCCCTCCAAAGTATACCGTAGCCCGTCCCTTTTCCGAAGGTTTAGCCATGGTGGTGGATAGTACAGGGGATTGTGGATTTATCAATAAGCAAGGAGAAAAAATCATTCAAACCGATATTAAAGGGGTATTAGCAAGTTTTGTGGGAGATTTTCATGAAGGTATGTGCTGGTGGTCTAAAAACAATAAAAAGTGGAATGCTTATCTCCCTTCCGGCAAAAAGGCCTTTGGGCTAGGGGCTTTATTTGAATACCGCAAAATTAAAGGGAAGGATGAGGAGCCCTTTACCCACCATACCTTACACCCCCTTCCGATGGATTTCTCTAGCGGTGTGGCTGTCATTCAACGGCCAGACTCCCTGACGGGGAAGCCTCGTCCTGCCGTAGTTGATCAAAAAGGTAAACTAATTATTCCTCCCGGTAAATATGGGGTCATCGGTGCTTATAACTCGCTTGGAGTGGCCATCTTTAGCAAAGAAAAGAATGGGCTCCAAGGCTTACTCGACACCACAGGCCAGGTCCGACTGGTTCCGACCTACAAGCACATCGCTGACTTCTCGCAAGGTTATGCTAAAGTGTTGGCGAAGAACAGCAGGTTTGGGTTGATTAATGCTGCTGGCGCGGAGGTGCTTCGGACCGTTTATACTCGCATTGGTATGATCTCGGAAGGACTAGTTGCGACCCAATCGCCCGGTAGTGAACAGTGGCAATTTATCAATATTACTACGGGTAAGGTGATTGGAGCACCTTACGATAAAACGCAAGCCTTCAAGAATGGTGTAACTTTCGTGAGCAATAAGAAGGAGAAAAAAATCATCAACGAATTGGGGGAAGAAATTCAATTTAAAAGCGGAGAACCCCAATTCTTTTCAGAGGGGGTTTTTGGCGTTACACATAGCTACAATAAGCAACGTTCCTACTTCGCCGACGCCTCCGGAAATAATCTTTTTGGTCAATACTATAGTGAAATAGACACCTTTCATCTAGGTATCGCCAAAGTACGCCCGGCTAGCATGCGCAAGCGCCTTTACGGAGCTATCAATATGCGCGGGGTCTATATCGTTCCTCCAAAATTTCGCTTCCTTCATCCCCAGCCCGATGGAAACATCATCATCAACCCACAAATCTTTTATGGTTTAGTGAATAAAAAGGGAAAGATCTTACTGGAGCCTAATTACGATCGGATAGAACAATTAAAAACACCTAACCTATTCCGAGCAGAGCGCGGGGAAGAGATCGGATATTTTCGGGTAATTGGAGATTCCGTGAAGTGGGTGTGGGAGTTACAGAATTGAAAGCTTTGTAAAAAAGGGAGCCCGCTTTCGCTGAGCTCCCTTCTCAATTTTTATAACGAGATACAATTACTTGCTAGTTTAACGTGAGTTCGGAGTAATTAAGCAGCCAACTCTAAAGAATTGGGCTGTGGAAGCAAACGAGCTTCCAATTTTATTTTCGTTGTTGGTTTTTTGGGCCTAAAAGTATAAGCCGCCAGACCTGCTAGCAGATTGGCAAAGGCATTAAAAGGGGATCGATGTCTAGAGTGAGCCGAATCGCACTGATTTTTTGTAATATCAATAACGGATTCAATTATGCCTCTTTTGCCGATCCACAAACTAGGTTCTAAGGGGACTGATCTTTTGGCCATGTTCTTACGACATTTGGAAAAGATTTGTAGTAATCCTTCTTTTTGGAGAAAGTCACGTTTGTAGTCTTTTAACAGATAGCCCTTGTCGCCAAAAAGCCAACCTTTCAAGTCTTTGGTAAGCAGGAATAGGACTTTGATATTGGCATCCGAAACATTTCCCGCTGAGATGTAAAAATTCATTAATTCTCCTAACTGGTTGGTTACCAGATGATACTTAAGGCCAAAGAACCAGCCTACTGAAGTTTTACCCCATTGGGCAAAACCACGCATTACTTTATGTTGATGTGCTCTTTTAGGGTGACAAACCGGCCAAGGAGCACTATCTATATAATAAATTCCCGTATGCTTTGACCGGCTACAACGGTGATTCAAGTACAAGCATAAAGGAAGAAAGGACCGAGGAATCAATTCTACAAACCGATTATAGCTAACTAAGTCTGGAAAATCAGATCGTAGTTGTTTAGATACATACTCGGTGTAATAACTTTTGAAGTTCTTGTAAGATTGATGATGGTAGTACACCAAAATTGTCATCACCTCACCTAAACTAAGTTTAGGACTGGGGCCGCGTCTATTTGTAGACCACATTTGAAAAATTACAGGATCAGATTTACAGAAATCATCAATTTCAATGTACATTTCTAAAAGCATAGGAGTCTTGGATTTGGTGAATTGTGGTTTGGTCATTACAATTTTACCAAATTTGACTCTTATGCTACTTCTTTTTAAGGTATCCCCGAAACTCCGAACTCACGTTAGTTTAGTTTCCGGACTTCACTCGACGTTGTTCGTCTTCCAATCCAGTTTTACGACGACGTGCGCCTTTCACCTGGGAGTTTCCGAACATGTAGGAGAAGTTTACGCGTACTCGACGGCTATCCCAACGACCTCCAACATCCATAAACAAGGGGCCAAATTCACTAGTACCGCTCCACTGATTGGTTCTGAAAATATCACTTACCGATACTTTCAAGTTACCACGACCACCAAGCACTTTCTTCTGCACACCGGCATCGATACTCCACATCTCATCCATCTCAAATGTGCCACCCCACAAACCTGGCGCGTTGTACCATCCTGACAATTCAAAAGAAAGATTCATCGGTAGACGGAAGGTATGCTGGCTATAGACATTGAAAGAGGTAGCATCTAGATCCACCGCATTACCGCGAAGATTCTCTGCTCTGTTCTGACTGTAAGTACCGGTCAAGCTGGTATAAGAGCTCCACCATTTTGCCAAAGGTACAGGTGCAGAGAAATTCAAGCTGTATACATACTGGTCATCTAGATTCAACCAAGTGATATAACTAGCATTGTCTCCAGACGCCTCTGTTTGGCGAGTAATCAGGTCTTGCGTGTGACTAAAGCTAAAAGTAGTATTAAAGCGATAGTTGAAAGAGTGAGACAACTGGAAGTTGTTGGCATACTCTGGCTGCAAGAATGGATTACCTTGTTGGAAGGTCAATTCATCCAACTTGTCTTCAAAAGGATTCAAATCCTGGTAGGAAGGACGATTGATTCTGCGGCTATAAGACAATTGGAAAGTATTCTTCTGGTTCATGGCAAAGGTGATACCGGCAGAAGGAAAAAAGTCTACATAATCTCTTTCCACAAAGTCATTATCTGTAGGCTTAGCGCTAGTCAAATCTCCGGTAGAATGCGTGTGCTCTACCCGTAAGCCCGCTTGCAGTCCCCACTTCTTAATCTGCTTAGAGAAGTTCGCATAACCCGCATTCACATTTTCTCTGTATTCAAATTGGTTACTGCGATCAAGATCCCGTTGATTTTCACCATTGATTACATTGAAGAAATCAAAAGTATTATCCGTTTCAACTAAAGATAATTTCGTACCAATTTCCATTTTACCTCCGAATAGAGGGCGTTCGTGATCCAACTTGAAAGTATAGATATCAATATCGGTAGGGCTATTGTTAGCGAAGATCCGTTCCCTCAAGATTTCACTCTCAGAAGCATCCATGTATAAGTTGGGCTGGAAGGCTTCTCTTTCGTTCCGGAACAGCCCATAGTCAACATCCATATTCCACACATTGCCTTTGCCATTGTCGATCTGATAATTCACATTGAAGTTCACATTATCTCGCGTTCCATCCTGGAAGCTCTCCGCTACCAGCACACTATCGATCGCACTTTGTCCTTGCATACTCATGAAAGTGCGGCTGTTCCCACTATTACCATTATCATTCAGGTTACCATTGATCAAGAAGCCGATCGTTTCCTTTTTATTGAGGAAAAAATCAGTTCCGAAGCGGAAGTTTTGGCCTGACCATTCAGAATCATTTCTTCCTCTCTGATCAAACACCAAGCCCGATTGTTCCCGGTAAATATCCATGAAGTTGATATTCTCTCCATCGTAGTAGCCAAAAGAGCCAAAAGCATTCAATTGCTTATTGCGGTAGTTCCCGTTGATCGAACCATTGAACTGCCCCACTTGCCCCATGGACCCCCCCAAATTAAGGTTCGCATTAGTGCCTAGGCGCTTATCCTTTTTCATTTTGATGTTGATGATACCGGCGGTACTTTCCGCATCGTAACGAGAGGAAGGATTGGTGATAATCTCAATGGCCTCTATTTCAGTGCTTTGTACCGTCTTTAGGAAAGCGGCAAGATCTTCTGCGCCCAAGGGCGAAGGTTTCCCATCGATATAGATTTGTACGCCGGTACGCCCCAGCATGGAGATATTCTCATTGTTATCGATCACAACGCCTGGAGATTTACGCAGAAGGTCCATGGCGTTGTTTCCAGTAGCATTGATACTACCTTCTACATTGAGCACCATCTTATCTGGCTTAATCTCCAGCAATGGTTTCTGAGCTTTCACCACCACCTCACTTAAATCAGTAGCGCCAGGCTTAAGATCGATATTTCCTACATTCACTTTTTGGCCAGCGGCCAAGTCGATCACCTCAGATTGGTAGGGAGGTAAACCTACATAAGAAACATCTAACCAATAAGCACCAGCAGGTACTTCTAGAATGGCGAAACCACCATCTTCTTTCGAATATTCAACCTTAAATAATGTGGAATCTTTGGCGAGTTTTAGAACGACATTTGCGAAAGCAACAGGATTTCCGTCGGGGTCTTGAATTTTACCAGTGATTAGTCCGTTATCGCTTTGCGCTTCTACAGAAAGGCTACATAAGAGCGTAAGGCATCCCAATAGAAGGCTTAACTTCTTGAATAACATAGTCGGAGTGATTTAGAGTTTTGAATAACAGTCAGTGCAAATGTAGGAATCCCGGATAAACGACCTATTTCTTTTCGACGAACGTCCTATTGTTCCGATGAATGATCGATTTTGTCAGCTTTTAGCTAAAAATGGAGTACAAATCCAAAACATTCGCAATCAGATTCTAGGATTTCGGCATTTTTATTCAGGTTTGAACCATTAATTTATGCCCAGCAAGCGATTACTGTCACACCAAAGGAACTTTGCTGTATAAAGAAATAAAAGAGCAAGGAATGACAAAAAAGAATCCATTTACCCAGGAATTTGATCATCAGAAAGACGTGGAGTTAGTCAGCGAGGCCATTGAGGGAAGTCGGGAAGCGCTCAATAAACTGGTAACACGACACAATAACTTTATCTACAATATTTGCCTTAAAATGCTGGGAAACCCCGTAGATGCTGAAGATCTGACACAAGATATCTTGATCAAGGTCATTACTAATCTCTCCAGCTATCAGCAGGAAAAGGCCCAATTTAGAACCTGGCTGTATAGAATCGCCTTCAATACTATACTCAACTATAAAAAATCAAAGAACGAAAAAGGTATTCATTCCTTCCAGCAATTCTTTGACTTTGTTGGTGAGATTGAGGATGATAAAAATATCTCTGATGACAACTTGGATCAACTGGATCCGCTCAGCGAAGAAGCAAAGATCAAATGTATGACGGGCATGCTCATGTGTGTGCCGAGGGAGGATAGGTTGTTGTACATTGTCGGTGACCTTTTCGAGGTGGATCACAATCTGGGAGCAGAGATGTTTCAGATCTCCAAAGCTAACTTTAGGAAGAAACTGAGTCGAATACGACAGCAGCTTAGACAATGGATGAACAACAAGTGTGGATTAGTGAACAAGGACAATCCCTGTCGATGCACCCGCAAAACCAAGGGGTTTATCGAAAGAGGCATCGTTAACCCTGAGTATCTCCTTTGGGATAAAGGTTTTTCAAGTAGAATAAAGGACTACACCCATACTCACTTCAACGAAATTCTGATTAGCTCTGATAAAATTTATGCCAGTTTATATCAGCAACATCCGCTGAAAGACAACAAACCCGCTGAACAGATCATCAATGATATCATTTCAGATGATCACATGAGAGCCATCTTGGACTTCTAACTTTTACCACTTCTAATAAAAGCCTTTACATCGTCTTGCTTTGTCAAGACCTACTAATCATATATCAAAATTATAGCATGAAAAAGATACTAGTCCTATTGGCATTACACTATGCCGTCCTAACCCACGCCTTAAGTAATACTGATTCCATTCATCATTCAATCCATCAAAACATGGTCATGCCGTCCACTGACACCAATATCATCTCTGCCAAATTCCCTTACCATTCGAAGTTCTTGCAGGTAAAGGGCTCCAACATCCACTACATCGACGAGGGCAACAAGGATGCAAAGCACACCTTTGTTCTTCTACATGGCAACCCTACCTCCAATTATATTTGGCGAAACATTGTCCCTTACCTCACTCCCCATGGAAGGGTAATTGCCCCTGACTTGATCGGTATGGGTAAATCGGATAAGCCAGATATCAGCTATACCTTCCAAGAGCACATCAACTATATCGATGTATTCCTCGACGACCTAGCACTGGACAATATTATTTTGGTCATTCAAGATTGGGGTTCTGGTATTGGATTTCACTATGCACATAGATTTCCTGAAAGGGTGGCTGGAATAGTCTTCTTGGAAGGAATCGTTCGTACCATAGAATGGCGTGATGCTAATCTCATCGAGCGATACATCTTTAAGCGCCTACGGCATCCGAAAAAAGGACATAAAATGATTGTCAAGAAGAACTTCTTCGTTGAGCGATTCCTCCCGATGATGACCAAAAGGAAACTAAGCGAGGAGGAGCGAAATTACTATGCTGCGCCTTATCTAGCAGAGGCGGATAGGAAGGCGGTGTGGATTTGGCCTTCTCAAATCGCCATCAGTGGGGAACCAAAGGCGAGTCATGACATCATTCTCGCATACGAAAAATGGTTGCCCACTTCAGAACTTCCAAAATTGATGTTCCATGCTAAACCAGGTATGATCATCAAGCCAAAGGAAGCCAAAAAAATCAAAGCGACCTGGCAAAACCTAGAGTCAATTGATCTAGGCAAGGGAAAACATTATCTACAGGAAACCTATCCACATCAAATCGGTCAGGGAATTTCAACTTGGTTTAAGGAGACTTTCTGAGCTTACAGGAATGCTTTTCAGGGCAATAATAACAATGGTTCCTCTAGCTGGGCAGGGATACTGAGATCTAAAACAAATGAGGTCTCCGTATCCCCTCGTTCCTGTGCGGGATCAGGTAAAAGACTGAAATTGTGGAATCCAGACATGGCCAACAGCATTCTATCCTTACCCCATGCTCAATTCCGCTTTGGAAGTATTTTGATTACTTTCCACTTTGATGGCTCCTGCCTCTTTAGTTCCCAAAGTCTCCACCTTCTCCAACCATTTTTTCCGTAGCTGATCAGAACTATTTTTCAAATTCCCGATGGTAAAGAACTTCACCTTGAAACCACAGAATCCTAGAATAACTCGCTTAATGACCTTATGCCCGGCACTATTGTATGTCAATCGGTAGTACCAAACAGGAGCATCCATGGTCGTTATAACTCTAGCCGTTTTCCCCTTCATCAATTTGTCCCAGAAAGGGCTATTCTCGCGGTATTCAAAGGTAAAACCGGGGAGAAAAAGACGATCAATAAAGCCTTTTAATAAAGCGGGCATACCGCCCCACCAAGTAGGATATATCCAAACAGTATGATCCGCTTCCTTCAACAATTCAAAGGCGTGTAGAAGATCAGGCTCTAATTCGGTACGCTTGCGGTAGCCGTATCGGAGTATTGGATCAAAAGTCAGATCAGCTAGGTACAGTACGTCCACCTGGGTATTGGCTTGTGCCCTTGCCCCCTTTGCATAAGCCTCAGTCAGGGCCGCATTAAAACTCTCCTTGTCCGGATGTCCATTTAGAATCAGGATCTTTTTCATGTGATAGTTGATTATTTAATCGAGAAATTGATTGTTTCGCACTTTAGTCCAAATGGACTAATGATACAAACATACAGTAAAAAACACTTTAGCGCAAGTGGACTAAAAATATTTTCATTGACATTTAATACGATTCGTATTATTTTTATAGTACGAATCGTATTAAAATGACTCGAACAACTAATCTAGACTATGCCATTCTAGGCTTATTGGAACAGGGAGCTAAGACGGGCTATGCTATCCGGCAAGTATTTGAACAAACCGCCTTGGGGAATTATAGCAGCAGTCCCGGTAGTATTTATCCTGCGCTCAAAAAACTGGAGAAGGCAGGATTCATTGTGAAATGTCTTCCACCCGGGGAAAAGAAGCGTCAATTCGAGCTGACCGCCCAGGGAAAAGATCAATTACTGGATTGGCTACATGCCCCCTTCCCCGAAGAGGATATTAGCAAACACCTGAGCGAAGTATTGCTGAAGTTTGCCTTTATGGAAACCTTACTCCCACTAGATAAACGCCTACAGTTCTTAATCCATCTGGCAGAACGGATCGAGCAAAGTTTAGTGTGGTTGAAAACAATTCATGGCGATTATTCCCATACCATGAGTTTACACAGTAAGCTAGCCCTAGAAAATGGGATAGAAGGACAGAAGGCACATCTCCGTTGGGCCAAGCACGCCTACAAGACGCTAAAGGAAAGTAAAGACTAAGGGTTGTGGAAGACATCATTGAGTGCGACCACCCAATCCATATCTTTTACCGTAAACATTCTTCATTCAACTCTCTTCATCATGAAATCCCCCCTCCATCTCCTTTGGCAAATTCCTGCCCTTACCGTCAGCCTCTTTATTTGCTTCGTGATAGCTGGAATGCTCAGCGGTCTGACAGAAGCCCCCCCTAGCAGCAAGACAGGAGATCCTGCCCAAGCAGAAGCCATGGCCGAAGCCGCCCAGACGGCAGCCCTATTACTCTTATCTTGTTTTCTCACAGCTGCCATCCTTGGCACCTGGTTATGCTTTGTCAAATGGCGAGGCTGGAAGTTGATACTGATCGTCTTCACCGTCTACTTCATAGCCAATACAGTACTGACTCAAGTGGAAAGTCTATTCTTTAATGCGGCTTTAGAGCTACCAGCTTCGATGCTATGGAAGATCATTCTATCCGGTTTAATCATCTCTATCTTGTTCGCCCCTATCAGCGTTGGGATCATGGGGAGGATGCGCTCTTCCAAGCAAGCAGATTCATCGTTGGAAGTCAATAGCAGTTTGCTAAAATCACTGTGTTGGATCGCTGCAAGCTATGTGCTGATTTATTTCTTGTTTGGCTATTTTATTGCTTGGCAATCGGAAGCAGTTCGGGAATACTACAGTGGAAGTACTGCTATTCTTCCTTTCCATATACATATGTGGGATGTCTTGACTGGCAATCCTGGCCTAATCCTCTTTCAATTTATTCGTGGGTTAGTATGGGGAGGGCTGGCGGTGTTGATAGCTCGAAGCATGTCAGTCAGCTGGGGAACAAAGGCCATTATCACCGGCCTGATCTTCGGCGTGATGCTGGCGGGGGGGCTACTCATTCCCAATCCTTTCATGCCGGAATCCGTACGTTGGGCACATTTATGGGAAACCAGCAGCTCAAACTTTGTCCTAGGCATCTTATGTATCTATATCCTAGAAGGGCCAGCTTGGGCAAAAAAGCCTATCTTAGCGCAAACGGACTAATTCATGGGTACAGCCGAGAAGATTGTCAAAAAAGCGTGTGAGCTCTTCAACGAGAAGGGCATGGCGGAGGTCTCTATCCGCGACATTGCTGCCGCTCTGGGCATCAGTCATGGCAACCTGAGATACCATTACCCTGGCAAGGGCCCTTTAATCGAGGCCATTTTCCAGGATTGCTTGGTCGCATCCGATGCAGTCATGGAAAAGCTCGATCGGCCCGACATCGATATCACCACCATTCTCACCTCCACCGCCGAACAAGCCGCCAAATTCTGGGAATACCGCTTCTTGCTACAAGATCTTTTGGCCATTAGCACCCAATATCCCAAAATCGGTGAGGCACTGAGAGGCATGTATCGCCATCGCGAAGTACAACTCAAAAACATTTTTCAATACCTCCAGGCTCAGGATCTTATGCAAGCCGAAAGCTTCCCCGGCTACCACCAAATGGTCATCGAAAACTGCCTTATGGCCACCGACTTCGGCATTTCCTTCGTAGAACTAAACTATCCTAGTGCTACCTTAGAAGAAAAAATACATCGCTATCACTTCAGCTGGTTCGTCCCCATCATCGCCTGCCTGACGGACAAGGGCAAGGCTATGGTTTTTCCTTTGTTACGGGGCTAGGTATATTTCGTCCCTACGGGACGCTAGTTAGCGCTCCTTAGAAGTACCAAATAACTGCCCCGTAGGGGCAAAATATAACTAGCCAAGATTACAGCCCGGATTTCTCGTGCTGTCAAGTACGATATCTATTTCCCAAGTCCTAAACGGAAAGGCAGGGATAGACATCGGAAGTGGGTTGGTCGAAATTAGGCAGATTTTGCCAATATGACTTCCCCGTTTTTGGATATTCGTTTTATCTCGTTGCGTAGTAACTTTTGTCTCTGTGCT
>JABSSL010000025.1 GCA_013214355.1 Saprospiraceae bacterium
CAATGATCTTTCCCGGATTCATGCGACTGTCCGGATCGAATAATTGCTTAACGCGCTTGAGCACCTGATACACTTCTTCCCCAAAGAACTCCGGCAGATAATAGCTTCGGACCAAACCATCCCCATGCTCCCCACTCCAGGACCCGCCGTACTCCTTCACCAGCTGGAAAGTCCCATCCGCAATATTCTTGAAACGCTGGATGTCTTCTGCTAAGCGTAGGTCTAAGATTGGTCGCACGTGAATTACGCCAACGCTAGCATGTGCATACATGGCCGCTTCCGTACCATTGGCCGCACAGAGTTTTAAAACTCGATCTATGTATTCAGGCAAATGCTCGGTAGGTATGCCCGCATCTTCAATAAAAGCCAGTGGTTTTTTGTTTCCTTTAATGCCCAACATTAGCCCCAAACCTTTCTTGCGAATGACCCAAACATCCTCATAGGCGGGTCCTTCTGGGAAAAGCGGGTAGGCATAGCCCATATTCCGTCGCTGCAACTCTGCCATCATTTGCCTTGGTCGTTCCAGCACCTCCTCAGGCGAATCTCCGTAGAATTCGACAATCTGTATCGCCGCCGGATCCCCTTCAATAAACTGGGCATGCCGTTGAGTGGTTAGGTTTTCTCGGCTGAGCCTCACCACGGTATCATCTAAGATCTCAATGGCTGAAGGTTGGAAAGGCAACATCACATTAACCGCTTCAATCGCCTCCAGTACCTCCGCGAAATGTACTACACAAACGGATTTATGCTTCGGCAAAGGCTCCAGCTTAATCTTAGCCTCCAGGAAGGTGACCAATGTCCCTTCACTACCGCACAATAATTTACTGAGATTCCAAAGCTCCTTCCCCGCAAACTCATCCAAATTGTAACCCTGAACCCTCCGCATAACCTTTGGAAAGGCACATTGAATAGCCTCTTCATGATCGTCGATCATCTCAAACAATTCCCGATAGATCTCACTTTCACGCCCACCAGCAGCCCCTTTCTGGATGAAATCAGCCTTTTCCAGCGGTTGGGTATGCAAGAACGTTCCATCTTCCAATAAGGCCTTCAATTCTATAACATGATCTACCGTTTTACCGAAAACAATACTTTTGGTCCCAGAGGAGTTATTCCCGATCATCCCACCGACATTCGCCCGGCTGGAGGTGGCTGGGTCGGGAGCGAAGTGCAAGCCCAGTGGCTGAAGCTTGGCATTTAATTCATCGCGAACCAAACCCGGCTGTACCCTGGCCCAACCTTCCTGCTCGTTCACTTCCAATAATTGATTCATGTACTTAGAGAAGTCTAGGATCATAGCCTCAGCCACTGTTTGGCCAGCCAAGCTCGTGCCACCTCCCCTAGGCAGGACAGCCACTTGATGATCCTTCGCAATTTGCAAGGCTGCGCGAACATCTTTTTCATGCTTCGGTAATACCACCGCAATGGGTCTAATCTGATAAACACTGGCATCAGTAGAATACAGGCCTAAACTGGTATCATCGGAAAGTACATCTCCATGGATATGGAACTGTAGATCTTGTATAAATAACTGCTGATTGGACATCTGTAGTTGGTAGTTTCGTTTTGAATGATCAAGCTAAAAAAGAATTATGGCAAAAGCTTTTTAAAGCTGTCATTTTTTTTCGTTTTTTACTTCAGCTGAAAGCTTTCAAAGGATCACAAAACGAAAACACCAATGATACGACCCTACGTATTAGCAGAGACAAATTGGAAAGATGTGGAACCCACAGATTACCAAATTGCCATCCTACCCTGGGGCGCCACCGAAGCCCACAATTATCATCTCCCCTACGCCACGGATAATTATGAAGCTACAGCAGTGGCAGAGGAATCTGCCAGAAAAAGTTGGGAGACCGGTACCAAGGTAATTGTCCTGCCTACCATCCCATTCGGCATCAATACGGGGCAACTGGATGTAAAACTCTGCATGAATCTTAACCCGAGCACGCAATACGCCATCTTGAAGGATGTCGCCGATGTTTTGGTCCGTCATAAGGTGGGTAAACTGGTGATCCTCAATTCACATGGTGGAAATAACTTCAAGACGATGATCCGAGAACTAGCGATCGACTTTCCGGAGCTATACGTTTGCAGTATCAATTGGTGGCAGGTGGGTAATAGCCATGATTTCTTTGTGGAACCAGGCGATCATGCAGGAGAGTTGGAGACCAGTGTGATCATGCATTTACATCCGGATCTCGTTCTTCCGCTTTCCGAAGCTGGAGACGGAGCCGCCAAATCCTATAAACTCAATGGCTTCAAAGAAGGCTGGGTCACTAGCCAAAGGCATTGGACAAAAGTGACCGCAGATACTGGCGTGGGAGACCCTAAGCATTCCACCCCAGAAAAAGGAGCCGCCTTTCTCGATATGACTACCAGCAAGATCAGTGAATTCCTAAACGAGCTGGCTCCCCTGAGCATTGAGGCATTATACGAGTAAGAGCAGGATTGCGCTTGTCGGTCTTTCAGGAAAAGTTTTTAAATTACGCTTGCTCTTCCAATACCGATCCCAAAGAATCAAGGCAGTAGCATATTTATAAACGAACATTGAGTCCAACAATGGTATAGACTCATATACAAACCAACTTAGCGATATGTCAACGAATATTAGGGTACAGCTTTCCATTATGATGTTCTTTCAGTTCTTTATTTGGGGCTGCTGGTACGTGACGATGGGTACGTATTTTGGAGAAATAGGATTTCAGGGATCTGACGTAGGGAACGCCTATAGCACGATTAGTTTAGGCGCTATTTTTGCCCCACTTTTCGTCGGGATGATTGCCGATCGCTTTTTTAATGCAGAGAAGGTATTGGGAGGTTTGCACTTGATCGGAGCTGGCTTGCTATACTGGATTTCTACCATCACCACTCCGGGAGGCGTATATTGGGCCCTCCTGCTCTACTCCCTGTGCTACATGCCAACACTAGCCATCGCCAATGCCGTAGCCTTCAATCAGATGGATAACCCTGAAAAGCAATTTCCTGCTATTCGTGTGATGGGTACTATTGCTTGGATTATTGCGGGCATTATGATTGGGACCATGAAAATTGAGCCCACAGCTATTCCCTTCAAGATTGCGGCAGGGTTCTCGGTGGTCATGGGCATTTATTGCTTTTTCCTTCCCGCTACTCCACCTAAAGCCAAAGGTAAAGATGTTTCAGTGGGTCAACTGCTTGGCTTTGATGCTTTGAAGCTCATGAAAGATCGCTCCTTTGCTGTTCTGATCATCGGCTCATTATTGGTCTCTATTCCACTGTCTTTCTACTATAACTTCACCAATCCTTATTTCAACGAATCGGGCATGGTCAATGCCGCCGGAAAGATGACGATGGGACAGATGTCGGAAATCATCTTTCTTCTCTTAATGCCTTTCTTTTTCAGAAAATTGGGGGTAAAGAAGATGATTTTGGTGGGAATTATGTGCTGGGTAGCTAGATACCTACTATTTGCTTACGGTAATAATGAGGAGCTGGTCTTTATGTTCTATGCAGGTATCATTCTACACGGACTTTGCTACGACTTCTTCTTCGTTACTGGTCAAATTTATGTAGACAATGAAGCGCCCGAAGCGGTACGTTCCAGTGCCCAGGGCTTGATCGCCTTGGTGACTTATGGTTTAGGTATGTACATTGGGTCTATTTACTCTGGCCAGGTGGTAGAGTCACATGAGATTCTCAATGATGCCGGTGAAATCATTGGCCACAACTGGTGGAATATCTGGATGGTTCCTGCGGGTTTGGCAGGTGTGGTATTGATCTTATTTGCCATTTTCTTCCGCGAAAAGAAATCTGCTACGGCAGAAGCTTAAGTACTCGGACATGATTAGACAGCCCTTCATTTGGGATGAGTTTTGGGTTCAATCAAGGCGAAAAACCTACCTACAACAGGCAAGAGTAGGCGATGCCTCTGTATCGACGAGGCTTTTCAACGCTGTGTGAGTCCAAAAATCGCCCAAAGGGATATGTTCGTTTAATCTTGGCTGAGTACTTAACTATACAACAAGACCTCAGAATAGGTCGGATCACCGAGTCAATTCTGAGGTCTTTATCTTTTCCTCAAGCCCACACCCCAATTAAACATTCTTCATTAAAAATTCTCCATTAAAACTATTGTCTCATCGTATTCCAAGGTGGGCGATCAAATACATCTTCCACTTCATACCCATCTTCTCCTACAGCCGGGCTCAGAATGGCAATGATCCGAGCATCCTGATCAGAAGCATTAAAGGAAGCATGTACCACACCGGCGGGAATGAAGCAGCTATCCCCGGGTTTCATCATCCGTTTTTCGCCTTCGATCCATTGCTCCAAAACCCCTTCTACCACATAGATGACCTCCTCCTGGTTGGGATGGTGATGAAAGCTATGTTGTTTTCCAGGTTCAAATACGGCGTCAATGACCATTAGATTTTTAGCAGCAGTTTGCTGAGGGCCGGAGAGAGTGGCTGTTCTACCAATTGGGGCTTCTTCCCAATTTTCCTCCGAGTGGAGTATGAATTTCCCTTTCATTTTGTTTAAAGTTTTAGGTGCCTAGAAATACTAGGATAGGTTCTAGAAGTCCGAGGACCTCATCGTTTTTTTTTGAAGACTAGAGCTCAAAATAAGAAAATCCAGCCCACAACAGAAAATGGATTCCATTGTTATATCCTGAAATCAGTTCTTGCTTTTGCTGCGAGTTCGGTATATTTCGAAATAAGAGTATTTTAAATTTTAATAGTTGAGACGAAAATGATTTATTTTTTGCTTAAACGAGCCGTAGGTTCTGGCTGATTGCAGCGCTATCAAGCCTGATTCTACAACGAAGTAGAAGCAATAAAGGAACATTTGCAGACCAATTATTGAAGTTTAACATACTCTATAGCCAACAATAAATCATGATGCTCAGAATCTGCCTTTCTTTAGTAATCAGCGCCTTGTACTTTCCACTTGCCGCGCAAATCAATCCTGACAACATACAAATAGCTCGAGACGAGTGGGGCGTACCCCATATTTTTGCTAAAACCGATGCTGAGGTGGCCTATGGTTTTGCTTGGGCTACCGCGGAGGATGACTTTAAAACCATGCAACAGCAACTGCTTCCGATTAAAGGTTTAGCAGGGCTGGTAAATGGTCGTAGTGGTGCGATTTTTGACGTCGGGGTCCATATACTCAACCCGCATGATATTGTGGAGGAAAAGTACGAAACAGACGTAAGTCCGGAATTCAAGAAGATCTTGGAAGCTTATGCAGCTGGGGTGAATAGCTATGCCGCTTCTCATAAAAAAGAGATTTTACACAGAAAGCTTTTCCCTGTCACTCCACAGGATTTATTGAAATCTTACGTGGTAGGAATGGCTCTACTCTCTGGAGTGGATAATTCGTTGAACAGATTATTGAGCGGAAAGGTAGCAGCTTTGCCCCCCAATGAATCAAGGGGTTCAAATGCCTTTGCGGTAAGTAGCAAACGCACAGCGGACGGTCAAACCTATCTTGGCATTAATTCACACCAACCCCTGGAGGGCTTAAATTCTTGGTATGAAGCACACCTTTGTAGTGAGGAAGGCTGGAATATTATAGGCGCTACTTTTGCAGGGGGCGTTTCCATTTTCACCGGCACCAATGAACATCTGGGCTGGGCTCACACTGTTAATAAGCCAGATTTTGCCGATATCTTTCAGCTCGAAATGCACCCAACCAACAAAGAATGGTATCGGTACGATGATAAATGGGAGCAGCTAGAGACCTATGATACCAAAGCTAGGATCAAACTGATGGGCTTCTTCAAGGTGGGTAAAAAGCAGAAGTTTTTCAAGAGTAAATTTGGGGTAACCGTCGAAACACCCAACGGCTTCTTTGCGCTGCGTTTTCCCGCTAACCAGACGGTCCAAGCAGCCGAGCAGTGGTATATGATGAATAAAGCTACGAACTTCCAGGAATGGAAAAAGGCACTGGATATGCAAGGCAT
This sequence comes from Saprospiraceae bacterium, assembly GCA_013214355.1. Taxonomy (GTDB): domain Bacteria; phylum Bacteroidota; class Bacteroidia; order Chitinophagales; family Saprospiraceae; genus DT-111. The sequence goes on from JABSSL010000025.1 coordinate 5,948, forward strand.
CATCTGTACCAATATCGTCTATGCCGATATGGAAGATCACATCTACTACGTAAGTAATGGTAAGTTTCCGGTCCGCAATAGACAATACAATTGGAGTGGTGTGGTCCCCGGTAACTCATCTTCTACCCTTTGGGATACGTATTATCCAGTGGATAGCTTGGCTCAAGTACTCGATCCACCTTCCGGCTTTGTCTACAATTGTAATCATACCCCTTTCTTAAGTAGTAGTGCAGACGACAACCCGGCGGTAAGCAGTGTTCCGGCCTCGATGGGCTATGAGCCTCCACAATTCGAAACCAATAGAGCCGTTCGTATGCTACACCTGTTCGAAGAGGACAAGTCGATTGACTACGAAGAATTCAAGGTCATTAAGTTTGATCGCCAGTATCACAAACCGATGCGATCCGCGCCAAAACTCGAACCTATCTTTTCCTTGGACGAAAGCAAATTTCCGCAAATTGCGGGTTCGATACAGCTGCTCAAAAGTTGGGATCGCGTGGCATCGGAAGATAGCGAGGCCGCTTCCATTTTCATCCTAGCACTATATGATATTCTACGCAAGATAAAGAGTCGTAAGAGCTTAGTCAGTGGGGACGAATTGACTGAGGCTAGTTTGGCTGCTTCTGTTCAAAGTGCACAAGATCATTTGCAGGAAAACTTTGGTAAGGTAAAAGTGCCGCTTGGACAGGTACAACGACATAGCAGAGGAGACGTAAGTTTAGCCTACGGAGGTGGGCCTGATGTCTTGGCAGCAGTGGGAAGTCGAATGCAAAAAGATGGTCGTCTGCGCCCCATCGCAGGTGATTCCTATATCCAGATGGTTCGATTTACCCCAGATGGACCGGTACTAGAATCTATCAATGCTTACGGAGCCAGCGCCAAGCCAGGCAGTCCACATTATACCGATCAAATGGAATTGTTTACGCAGCAGAAATTGAAGCCGATGACTTTGGACAAAGAGGAGGTGCTGAAGAATGCCAAGCGCGTGTACGCCCCAAAATAAACTTCCGATGGTATCTTGACGTAACTTGTCTTTACACACAACATGAAAAACCGACAATTCCTTCGCTGTTTATCCTTAAGTTTTTATGGCTTACTTTTAGCCGTATTCCTGCAGGCTCAAGCATCTGAGCCTATCATTTTCGATTTTGATCAAGGATTAAAAAGGGGTAAGCAGGAATTCTCCGGGAATGGTTTCTCATTCACAACGGGTATTGATGGGAAAGCTATGCGACTTGGAGGTAATGGAGAATATCCGCAGTTGAAGCTGGATGGGTTGTCCCTCGATGGGAATCATGACTTTTCCATCCAATGTTGGGTACAAACTACCTCCACCAAACCCATGGTGTTCCTGGCCCAAAAAGATTTTACCAACAAAGGTATTCTCGCTCAGATGAATCCAGGTTGGGTATTGTACAGCTCCGGTGGAACCCTAGCTTGGAGCATTGGGTCTGGAAGTCGAAGAATCAATTATGAAAGAGATAATGGGGATAAACTGCCAATCAGTGATGGGCAATGGCATCAACTGACGCTGACCTACAATGCGGCTTTTGCCGAATTTCGAATCTACTTCGATGGTCAGAATATAGCCCTTTATAAGGTAGGCTTTGATTTTAGCAATAAGCACTCTCTTTCCGTCGGCACAACTCGGCCAGACCCCGACGATGGTCAGCAGTTTTCTCCTAAGGTTGAAGAAGGAAAACGGCAATTGCAAATACTTGTTGATCGCTTTAATGAATTGGGCGTTGGAACGCTAAAGGTGGATGAGTTCATTGACTTGATCGTTGAGCCAGAGGACCTAGCGGCAAGAAAGGCCAAAAAAGGAAACAAACCTGGACAACTTGACCAAGATAGACTTTCAGCTGTATTGGAACACAGAAAGGAGTTAGTATCTAATCCTTATACAGTCTATCAGAACCGGGCGCTGACGAATCTAAAGCCGGTAAGCAAGCTATATGCAATCAAAGGAGATCGGGTAGTCCTCAATGAGGCTATGGCGGCCTCATTTACGGCCAAGGAAAAGTTATTTCCTGCGGATTTTGCGATGGACCAATTAACGATCTGGAAAGAAACGCTTAGCTCCAGAACAGTACTGGATAGTTATCGGCAATTCCAGTCGACAAAAGCACCAAAACTGAAAAAGAAAGTAAAGCATCTTACCGTCGGTGTTTGGAATATTTGGCATGGGGGGATTCATTGGACCGAAGAGAAGGATGGATGGGATTCCCGACGAAGGATTGTGGAAATACTGAAGGAAAGAAAAGTAGATGTAGTCTTGATGCAAGAGACCTACTCTTCCGGAGATTTCATTGCAGCCGAATTGGGCTATTACTATGCCACTACTTCGGATTGGGATTACCGTTTTCAAGGAAGTAACATTTCCGTTATTAGTCGCTACCCCATTGAAGAAATACAGGTGAATGGGGAAACCGAATTTAATAATGTTGCCGTGAAGTTGGCTATTAGTAAAACACAGAAAGCTTGGGCCATGTCCAATTGGTACGGGATGCAGCAGTTTCAAACGGTTTACGACTTTCATGCAGACCGTTTTAATACGGCAGCGGAAGTACCGGTCTTTTTTGGAGGGGACTTTAATGCGGTGCCCCATACCGATGGTGGAGATAGTCCTGCTTCAAGAAAACTCCTTGAAGCAGGATTTACAGATGCCTTTCGAAGTTTGAACCCTGATCCCAAAAGACAGCCTGGTTTGACGCATCGAAGTGGAGCAAGAATTGATCAACTCTATTACCAGGGAAACAAGATCAAGAACCTAAGCACTGAGGTTGTTTCGACTTGGCCTACTGGTTTTCCCTCCGATCACTATCTGATCGTTTCAAAATTTCGATTAAAAAGGTAGTCGAATTTCAGAGTATGTTTAAATTTCCATCAATCGGCTACGGTCGGCAAATTTTCTCCTGTGTTTCGTTAAAAATCCTCGCCGTACCTTCCAGGTATGCCTTTGTTTTTTGCCTCACTCAGAACAAAATTTGCTCGCCCTCGCCCGTCTGGCCGCCGGACAGGCACAATCCTGGATTTTTAAACATGCTCTCAATTATTCATCCCGCAGCGCATGCACGGGATTAGCTAAGGCAGCCCTGACACTTTGGGCGCTAACCGAAAAGAAAGCGATACTCAAAGCCAGTACACCGGCCAAGGCAAAGATCCACCATTGAATATCAATTCGGTAGGCAAAGTCCGCTAGCCATTCTTTCATGAAATACCAAGCCAGTGGGGAAGCGATTAACAAGGCAATGAAAACAAGTTGAAGAAAGTCCTTTGAAAGTAGTCCTACGATGCCTTCTACACTTGCTCCCAGTACTTTGCGAATACCAATCTCCTTCTGACGGCGCTCAGCCGCATAGGTAGCTAAGCCAAAGGCTCCCATACAGGCGATAAAGATGGCCAACAAGGTGAACACCCAGAAGATCTTACTTAGCTTCTGCTCCGCCACATACATGGCTCCAAAGCTGGCATCTACGAATTGGTAATCGATGGGATAGCCAGAATCAAAACTATCCCAAACCTTTTCCACTCCAGCCAGCGTTTCACTCATGTTTTGTCCGTCTAACCTCAGCGCTACCTTCCAATAAGCCCCAGGGAAAATATGGAGGACACTGGTCTGCACCGCTTGATGAAAACTATTGTAGTGAAAGTCTTTTACTACTCCAATTACTCTTCCTTTTTTGAGGGTATCTCCTTGTACCCACATTTCCCATTCTAGTGGCTTACCGATTGCTTCTTCCGGTGTGTCTGCAATGCCCAGGGTATGAACAGCCGTTTCATTGATGATAAATCCCTCATCCGCATCTGTACTGATGTCTTTATTAAAATCTCGCCCAGCAATCACCTCCATACCCATCGTTTTGATGTAATCATGGTCAATGGTAAAAATGCGGGCGGGCAAAGTTTGTCGTTCCTCCCCTGGTACAATGATATTGTCTCCGGAAACGATATCGCCAGGTATGCCAAAGCCGATCGTAGTCGATACAACACCAGGAACCTTGGAAAACTCTTCTCTCAACACATCTTGTTTGCTGAACAAACTTCCCCTCATCGGGAAATGAATCAACTGCTCCTTCTCAAAACCGAGATCTTGCTTGTTCAAAAACTGAACTTGCTGAAAGACGATCAGTACGCAAATGATGAGTAAAGTCGAAACCGTAAATTGTACTACGATCAAGCCTTTTCTTAACCATTCCTGACCCGAACCGGGACGAAACTGCATATTTTTCAAGGCTTGCAAAGGTCTAAAACCGGAAAGTACCATAGCTGGGTACGCCCCGGCTAGCAAGCCCGTAGCTAGGCAAAGGGCCAGCAATAAGGCAATCACTGATATATTGGTGTAGATCGGAAAGCTGATCTGCTTCCCCGCGAAATCATTCAGGTAAGGTAGGATCAAACGGGCTAGGTTGGCGGCCAATACCATAGCTATTACCACCACTAGGATAGCTTCGCTGAAGAACTGCATCGCTAATTGCCCTCTTCTCGCCCCTGCCGTTTTGCGAATACCCACCTCTTTAAATCGGCGAATAGCCTTTGCCGTGGTCAAGTTGATAAAGTTGATGCAGGCAATGAAGAGTAAGAAGAAACCAACATAAGCTAAACCGGTGACGTAGCGATGATTCCCAGCGACGATTTTATCATTGCGAAGCTGAACGGAATGCAGATGAATAGCCGTTAGTGGCTGCAGGGCAAGGTAGTAGTGAAAGCCCATTTTCTTCGTCACTGGATGTGCATATTCCTCTACAAAATTCGTTAGCTTGGCTTCAAATTGCTCAACGGAGGTTCCTTCCTTGAATTGCACATAATTGTAAAAATCCTGCCACACCCAACTTTGGATTCGCTCCTTCGACACGTCGGCCAAGAGATCTTCAAAGGAGAACAGAAAATCAAACTTCAAGTGAAAATGTCGAGATAAGGGCTGCAGTACCCCTGTTACTGTGATCTCATTATTATTTATCTGCATAGTTTTCCCAACGGGATTCTCTTCTCCAAAATATTTGTTCGCCAGGGAAGTAGACAATACTACCGTATTCGGCTTTTCTAGGGCCGTAGCGGGATCTCCATGCAGTAGAGGAAGTTCAAATAGATCAAAAATGGCTCGCTCTGCAAAAAAACCATCCTCCTCCAAAAAGCTATCTTCTCCATTGTCAAACAGCATCTTTTGTCGGATCTGAAAGAGTCGCAGCGTTTGTTCTACTTCCGGAAAATCCTGTTTGAAGGTGGGGCCTACGGCTGGAGAGGTAGAAGCATATCCGCTCTCGCCATCCCCACTAGTTCGATCGGCAATAACTCTAAAAATGCGGTCATTGTTGGGGTGATATTGGTCAAATTTCCATTCGTCCCAAACAAATAAACCAATTAGCAAAAAACCCGTCAATCCGACGGTTAATCCCATCAGGTTGATGGCGGTGTTCTCCTTGTACCGCCATAGATTTCGGATGGCGATCTTCAGATAATTCTTAAACATAGTCAGGTGATTTTGGTAGAAAGGAGCAGAGCGAAAACCCAGGCTCCTTGCCTTTTCAAAAGTGGTCGGATTAAAAAATCGAATACTATCTATAATGTAATGTCGGCGAGCAAAGCGAATGCCTTTAGCATCAAGATTACGCTCAAAGGCTTCCATTAAATCCCCTTCGATTTCCTCCAGTAATGCTGAAGGGCAATACCAGCGCAGCCAGCGTTGGGCCCATTTCGGAGGATTGGGATAAGATTTATTTTTCATAACATCGGGTTAATCCTACGTCAAAGCTAGTGAATCATATCCCATAGGTTGTTTCGCATGATTCTTACTTGATCTAGGGCTGATTTTCCAGCTGCGGTGATTTGATAAATTCGCTTACGACGACCTCCCCTGGTTTGTGTGGAGCCAGATAGTTCTGAACGTACAAAGCCTTTCTTTTCTAAGCGATAAAGCGAGGAGTGTACCGGGCTCAAGGACACCTTACGGCCCGTTTGCTTCTCGATCTCTTCTGCCACCGTCACACCGTAAGCTTGATCTACGAGTACGCCTACGATCAATAGGACCAACTCTTCAAACTCCCCCAAATGCGTTCCTTTCATGCTATTGTATTAGTTCTCTGACAATTTATTTCCTACCTAAATGTAAAACAAATAATCGAGAATTAAAATTTTCTCCTCTTCCCACCATCTACCTACTACCCTACTACCGAATTTTCCCACTTCACTCCAATAAACTGGCATCCTGAACACTTGTAGCACAAATTGTAGGTAAAGTAAAGTCTCATGATCGATTACTTCAAACTAGTCAACTATCGATTCGAACCCATACGGGAAAGTCTCACTAGCACTTACACTTACGAATGGACCACTACACTTATGCACTACCGGATGCAGCGAACGGGAAGAATCAACGGGCAGAATGAGGGAACTTATCCGCTGCCAGAAAGAGCGCTAGATATTCTTCTTGACTTTTTGCTAAGTAATGATCTACTCACAAGCAGGAACATTATACATGACCCTTATAATCATCCCTCTGGGTACCAAGGAGCAGATGGCTTAGATATCGAGATAGAATGCCAAATTGGGGGGATATCCATTCAACAACATTACAGAGGAACATCCGTTCAGTTAGAAACCTACGCTGAGGCGCTCCATGAACTTTGGCGCTTGGTCGATGGTTTTGTTCCGCAAGCTCAGAACTCCTAATTCTGATCTACCATTCTTTTCCATCTCTGGACGTAAGCATACACAGATTTATGTACTATTGTGAATGACATTTGAGATTTCACCCATTCAACTGTTCACCGTCTGTTCGGTGATCAATGGATTTGTGTTTGCCTTTTTACTTTTTGAAAAGAAGGAAAACCAACAGGCGAATCGATTTCTCTCCTTAACTATTCTTACTACCTGTCTGACTTTCACTCCCTTTATTTTAGATGCATCCATCTGGAATACTTATGAATGGCTAGCTTGGCTTCCCTTTTCTTTGTCGTATTGGATCGGCCCTGCTTTTTATTTCTACATCAAAACACTCACAGAAAGTCCAAACACATTTCGGCGGAAGGATCTTTGGCATTTTTCACCTATCGTCCTTAATTATATCCATAGTATCTATCATACCATCTTTATTCATATCAACCCCTGGCCATGGTTTCATCATGTTGCTGAATGGCTAGAATCGGCGGCCATTCTATCGGTTTTAATTTATCTATTTCTTTCTTTCCAGCTGGTCAGAGCCTATCAGCGTTCTCTACTGAACAAGGTTTCTTATACCGAAAGCATTGATCTAAGATGGGTAACTCAATTCATTTTCGTCATTGCAGCCTCCTGCATCTTGATAGTGGCTTTTCTGATCGCAAGTCTGCTGGCGGGAGGGAAATACACCTTGCAAGACTGGGATGATCCCCGAGCTTTCACCTTACTGCTTTATGCTGGAGTACTCTATTGGTTAAGTATCAGCGGATTCAAACAAGCGCAGACGCATCGTATACTTGAGCAAGAGGAATCCACTGAACAGGATCTCAGCGAACACTCCGCAGTGATCCGAAAATTAAATACGGCCCTCCGAGATCACCATCTTTACCGAAACCCTCAACTCTCTCTCGCTGATCTTAGCAGGTTTGTCAATATTTCGGGACGAGCTATTTCCAATACCATTAATCAAGAGCTAGGAAAGAACTTTTTCCAATTCATTAATGAGTACCGCGTGGAGGAAGTAAAGGAACGACTTAAAGACCCAAAACAGGCACACCTGAAGATCCTCAGCCTAGCCTTCGATGCCGGCTTCAACTCTAAAGCAAGTTTCAATCGCGTCTTCAAAGCCTATACCGGACAAACACCCCAGTCCTACAAATCAAATGCATGGACAGATCCCTCACCTGAAGATAAAACAGAAATTTAATGGTCCGTTACCGTTTCTGAGACCTCGATACTGGTATTGAGACCTCATCAATTTGCTCCTTTCCTAATTTGAAAAAAATCAAATTAGCTTATGAGTAAGACCATCATCACGACGCTTTTCATGATCGCAGCTATCAGCTGCTCAAGTCAATCGATCAAAGACCTTGATTTTCTAATTGGAACCTGGCAAGTCGAAGAAACCATCTTACCCGGTAGGGACAATGAGTACCAGGAAAAGGGCACTCGGACTTGCGAATATTACCTCGATGGAAGTTTCATAAAGTGCGAAGCTTCGACCGTCGTATCCCGTAACGGGAGGAAACGATCCTACGCCTACTACATTAATTATGACAAAAAGGAGGATTGCTTTTGGGCAACAAACTTTGCCAGTGACTTCCCCTTGCATGGTCTACACCAGTGGTTTCTGGACAAAGAAAATCAGCAGATCATCGGGATCACCCCCCGAAATGTAAACAAAGACCGCTTCTTTAGGCATACGATTTCCTATGCCAATCGAGATCAAATTATTTGGGAAGGCTGGTCCAGTAAATTTAGAGCCTCTGACAAGGCCTGGCAACACATTTTTCGAGACGTAGCTACAAAGCAATAATCATGAAGAAATACGTTATTTTAGTACTATTAGCCTGGGGAGGCGAGCTGGATGCTCAGTCGATCAAGGATCTAGATTTTCTAATTGGTGATTGGAAAATCAAGGAGACACTTTTCCCCAGAACGGATAAATCCTATACCGAAGAAGGTACACGTACTTGTGCCTATTATTTAGATGACAGCTTTATTAGATGTGAATCTTCTACAGTCTCCTCTAAAACGGGAAAGCAAAGATCCTACACTTACCTGATCAATTATGATCAAAAGGAAGAATGCTTCTGGGTGACCGCCTTATCCAATGACTTTCCCAAACACGACAAACAACAGTGGTTTTTGGATCCAGCAAACGAACAAATCCTTGCCATCATTCCAGAAAGCGTTTTCAAGGATCAATTTTTTCGTGCTACCATATCCTACAAAGATCCAAACAGGCTAATCTGGGATGGGTGGTACAGTAAATTTCGAGCGAAGCGGGAATGGAAATACATTATGAATGACGTAGCCACCAGACTACAATAGGGCTTCCAATTAATTTACCGAGGTAGTACTTTTCCTTGTGAGATAATAGAGCGCAACCCCCATGGCTCCACCAATGAACAAATGGGCCAGGGTATTCAGGATAAAAATGGCATTCACATCCACCGTCCAGATGCTACGGATAACCAAGGCTTGTGGGATATACATTAGCGCAGCAATCAGGACTCCAAACCGAAAGGCTCCGCCAATCGTATTGTGTTTGACCCTATAGTAGGGATAAAAATGTACCATTAAAGCTGCATAAATTAGATGATTGAGTGTCAATAGGCCATAGTCCATCGTCTCTCTGCGGAAGGGTACTACATTCGGTGCATCCATTAGCATGTACCAAAGTGTCGTAAGCACATTACTGACCAAGAACGCTACAATTGTGGCTAACAGAAAAGTTTTTGTCGGCATGGTTTCTATTTTGAGGGCAAGATAGCCGCCATTTGAACCAAAAAATTGACATATTACGTCAAAATAATCTTTCTCCGGCAACTCTTAGCCCTAGTCTTTTGGCGCAATGGAATGGGACCGACAAGCGGAGTTTTGATGCTAAAAAAGAAATAGCAAGATTGCCAGGGCATAGAAGCGGCCTATGTACTTTAACTCATTTTATGGTCATGACATTATCAACTTTGCGCTCGATAAGGGGGTAAAGGAAACTGAGTTTCTCCAAGAAAGAAAAGCCCTGAAACGAACCGCTGAGCAAGGACATCTATCCTATTCCTTCACCGCGAGCCTACTGGAGAAGGCCGTTTCCCTGAGCCAAGACCCACATTTTGGTTTACACCTAGGAGAATACTTTGACCTGAAGGCTACTGCAGCTGTTGATGATATCATGGATCGGGCCAGCACGATTGGAGAGGCCTTTTCCTTTGCGGCCCAGTTTAGTCGACTGATCAGTGATTCCATGGATTGTTGGCTCGAGGAGTTCCAAGATCAGTTCATGGTGGTATTCGAGTACAAAGCCGATTGGGCGTTACAAAATGGTGTGGCGGTGCAGCACAATTTAGATACGGCTTTGGTCTGCGCATGTAAGTCTCTACAACGGCTTAGTCTGCAACGGCATTTACCTGTTTTGGTTCAACTACCCTACCCTCGCCCCCGTCAGATCAATGAATACTATAGGATATTCAATTGTCGAGTAGAATATCGATCCAAGAGGGCTACGATTACCTTTCATCGTCGGCTACTTGATCATCCCACCGTTAAAGGAAGTCCAGATCTCTTGAATACGCTTCTAGTCAATGCTCGCTCTTCTATTGCGAACTTACCCGCCAGCCCCTCACTCACAAACCAGGTGAAGAAATTAATCCTAAAACAGATCCAAGAAGATCGCTTTCCTAAGATCATCGACCTAGCTAGTAAGTTGGGCATGGGACATCGCAGCTTACAGCGGCATCTGAAGCGGGAAGGTACTCAGTTTGGAAAGCTAGTAACTGACATAAAGATGGAATTGGCTTCCAAGCACCTAGTAGAAAATCAGCAATCCATCGAAGAAGTTGCCTATCTATTAGGCTATTCAGAAGCCAGTTCCTTTGTGCGGGCTTTCAAGCAGTGGAAGGGCATCACACCGGGGAAATTCCTCCGACAATCCATTCCATCTCAGCAGTTTCTCAAGTAGATTACTTCCGTAAATTCGACTACCTATATCCGCGTGCTTGGACGCTTTGGAAGTGGGAAGTGCGCATGAAGAAGTCTTTTCCGATTTCGCACCTCCAATTTTCTACTTTCAAACCAGGAGACAAAACTCATGAATAGGTAGGCCCCTACCGGAGAAATTACTGGACCCTATCGCTAGTGGGAATCTCGCGTAACAGTGCTCCCCGACTTTCCTTTTAAGAAGTCTAAGTCAGCTCCCTGATCGGACTGTTCCACTGTCTTGATATATAAATTCACGTATCCTCGATGGTAACCAAGATCTGGGGCGGACCAGGATTTTCTACGTTCCGCCAATTCTTCCTCGGAGACCAATAAATTCAGTTTGCGATTGGGTACATCTACTTCGATCATATCTCCATCTTGTACTAGGGCCAAGTTCCCTCCTACTGCCGATTCTGGTGAAACATGCAGGAATACGGTCCCAAAGGCCGTCCCGCTCATTCGTCCATCGGAGATACGGATCATGTCCTTGACTCCTGCTCTCAATAGCTTCGGAGGAATCCCCATATTTCCCACCTCTGGCATCCCAGGATAACCTTTAGGTCCTACATTCTTCAACACCAGGACACAAGTTTCATCCACCTCTAGATCTTCCAGGTTAATTCTAGCATGATAGTCTTCGATGTCTTCGAATACGACTGCCTTCCCTTTATGAGTCATCAGCTCGGCCGTAGCCGCAGAAGGTTTGATAATTGCTCCGTTTTCCGCCAAATTTCCGTAGACCACAGCGATACCCGAGGCCTGTTGGAAAGCATCTTGGAGGGTAGGTGAGATTACATCCGCATTGAAGCATTCTGCATCTGTGCAATTATCAACTAGATTATGCCCATTAACGGTAATTACGTTGTGCAATTTTTCTCCCAAAGCTTTAATAATCACCGGTAGACCTCCTGCATAATAGAAGTCCTCCATGAAGTGATCCCCTGAGGGCTGTAGATTAGCCAGCAATGGGATCTGGCTCCCCAATTTATCAAAGTCATCTAAGGATAAATCAATCCCAATACGCCCGGCAATCGCCATCAGGTGCACTACAAAATTGGTGGAACCGCCAATTGCAGCATTGACAATGATGGCATTTTCGAAGGCTTCTCGAGTCAAGACATCAGATAGTTTTCGGTCATTCTTGACCATCTCTACAATCTGGCGACCTGATAATTGAGCCATCACTTTCCGGCGAGAATCAGCGGCAGGAATGGCGGCATTACTAGGTAGGGAAAGTCCTAAGGACTCCACCATACAGGCCATGGTAGAAGCTGTTCCCATCACGGCACAGTGCCCCTGACTACGACACATGCACTCTTCCACGGACCGAAATTCTTCCTGTTGCATCTCCCCTGCTCGTACGGCATCCTTATAGCGCCAAATATCGGAGGTAGCAATGGGCTTCCCTCTGTAATGCCCTGTTAACATTGGACCTCCGGAAACTACAATCGAAGGCAAATCTACGCTACAGGCGCCCATCACGGTGGCAGGCGTCGTCTTATCACAACCCGCCAGTAGAACTACCCCATCCATCGGGTTGGCTCTAATGGATTCTTCTACATCCATGCTCATCAAGTTGCGAAACAACATTGCCGTGGGCTTGATTAAGGTCTCCCCCAGAGACATGACAGGAAACTCCACCGGAAATCCGCCAGCCTCCAGCACTCCCTTTTTAACGGACTCAGCCAATTCTCGAAAATGAGCATTACAAGGGGTAAACTCGGACCAGGTATTACATATTCCAATCACTGGCTTGCCTCTGAATTCATCATCAGGAATACCTTGATTCTTCATCCAGGCTCTATAAATGAACCCATCTTTTCCAGTTTTGCCAAACCAATCTTGGCTTCGAAGTTTTTTCATCTCATAAAGTTGGTTAATCCGACAAATATCGATCATAATTGATGAATATCTTTGTCTTTTTACGCGAAATAATAGTGCAATCTAGCTAAAAGGGAGTTGAAGGTTTGTCATACGCTGCATTGGGATATACCCTATATTTGCGAATGCAAAACAAGCGCATCCATATATGAACCCATCCAATCCCCGAACCTATTCTGCCAGCTGGCGTATCCGAAAGGCCTATTGGACGGCCTTCGTCGTTATGTTCAGCTATCTAAGGCTATATCTTGCTCGGAAAATTCGGGGAAAGAAGTACTATGAAAAGAGAATTCTGGCTTTGCATCTACGCAATGCCGAAAGAGTAAAAAAAGCCATCCTGGAACTCCAAGGACTTTTCATCAAGGTAGGACAGTTGTTATCCATCTTGACGAATTTCCTTCCGGAAGCCTTTCAAGCCCCTTTAGAAGATTTGCAGGATCAAATTCCTGCGCGTCCCTATCCGGAAATACAGAAGAGAATCTTGTCTGAACTGAGCAAAGATCCGAGTGAGCTTTTTGCTGAATTTACGGAAACCCCAATCGCTGCGGCCTCCATCGGGCAGGCCCATCGGGCTCGTCTCCATGATGGGACAGAGGTAGTCGTAAAAGTTCAACATGCCCATATCGAAACAATCGCTCAAGTCGATCTGAAGGTCATCGAAAGACTAACCGCTTTAGTAGCCTGGTTTTTTGAGATTAAAGGTATCGAATACGCCTACACTCAAGTTAAGAAGATGATCGAGGAGGAGTTGGATTTTAGAAAAGAAGCCTTTTCGATGCTGGCCATTCAAGCTAATCTAAGCGATGAAGAGGCTTTTGCTATTCCTCAAGTCCATCCAGCTTTTTCTTCACAGCGGGTGCTCACTACCACCTTCCACCCGGGTGTGAAGATCAGTAATATTGAGCAGATCGATGAATGGGGTATTGATAAGCGTGATCTCGCCAACCGCCTCGTTCACGCCTACTGCCAGATGGTATTTGAAGATGGTTTCTATCATGCCGATCCTCACCCAGGGAATATTCTGGTAAAGGAAGACGGTACTTTAGTCCTACTCGATTTTGGCGCCGTAGCCACCTTGAAACCCAATATGCGGACAGGCTTACTGAAATTGATCGAAGGGGCCGCTAAGAACGATAGCAATGGCATCATCGACGCCCTAAAGCTCATGGAGATTCTAGCCGATGAAAGAGAAGCTACAAAAATAGCAGAAAAGGTCATCGATGCCTTCCGAAACTTCCTCCAGAATGAAGTTCAATTTGATGGGCTGAGTTTCCAGGATATTAAGGTCAACCCTTTTGAGACGAGCCTATTTAATCTGACGCAGGAGCTAGGCATCAAGGGGATTGCCAATACCATGCAAATTCCCAAAGATTACGTGCTACTTAATCGCATGGTGACCCTACTCTTAGGCATCTGCAACACCCTTGACCCGCATATGAATCCGATCGAAGTCATTCGACCTTATTTCCAGGAGTTCGTGCTGGGAGAACGGGGCGACTTGGTAAAGTTCATTAGAGAGCTATTGCAGAAAACGGTGGCCAATGTCATTTCCTTGCCGGCGGATGTCCGAAAAACCTTAGATCGGGTCCAGCGAGGCGAATTGGAGGTGAAGTCAATCGGCAGTATTCAACGGACTCAGTTATTATATGCTCTAGGCCAGCAATTTATCTTTACCATTCTTGGTATTGCCACCTTGACCTTTACCTTTCTTTTTCAAGACTCCGCTTATCAAGACTACACCAACTGGGGATGGGGTTTAGCCGCTTTTATGGGGGTTTTGCTGATTCGGAGCTTTATGCGGGCTAAAAAGATTAGGAAAAGATTGGAATTAGAGCTCTAGAACCGGCGCCGCCTCGTAACAATCGGAGAACATAAGTCGGAGGATACTGTTTATTCTCCATGAATACAAACAAAACCACCACTTTACAAATTGCCAATATACTTGGCTTTATTTTCACGATTACCCTTAACACACTGGCCGTTACTTTGCCGGTTGGAGGGCGAACTACCGGGGAGATTTCAGATCTCTATCCCAATCTATTTGTACCAGCTGGATATGCCTTTTCCATTTGGAGTTTGATCTACACTTTGTTACTGGTTTTCATCATTATACAAAGTCGCAACCTCTTCAGCAGAAGTAAAGAAGGACCTGCCTACGTGCAAACCATTGGATGGTGGTTTGTCCTGTCTTGCTTGGCAAACGGAAGCTGGATACTCGCCTGGCATTACCTATGGACCGCCTTAAGTTTGCTCATCATGATCGGTATCCTGGTATCCTTGATATTCATTTACTTGCGCTTGCGCTCAGCTCCGGCCTCGGTCTCCATCCCATTTTGGGTCAAGCTCCCTTTTAGCATTTATTTGGGTTGGATCAGCGTAGCAACGATTGCCAATGCCACTGCCCTACTGGTCTCCATTGGTTGGGACGGATTTGGCCTATCAGACATTAATTGGACCGTAATTATGCTCGTTGTAGGTGGCTTGCTGGGCGCACTGGTTCTATGGACCAGGCGCGACTTAGCCTATGTGTTAGTCATTGTTTGGGCCTTCTGGGCCATCACGGTGAAGCGAAAAGCCATTGCCATACCGGAAGAAACCATAATCATTAGCACTGTTTATGGCGTTTTAGGTGTATTTTTACTGGTAGCGATTCTGCGATTTTTCATCATTAGACCACAACAAGCAGCATGAAAAAAATACTGAAAATATTAGGGGTACTGGTCGGTATCGTTGTCTTAGGTATCGGCATTTTATTCTTCAGCCTCAACGAAAGTGAACCTCCGGGAGAAACAGGAGCTGCGGCGGACGAATTGGCCAAAGCCATGGAGGCCGCTGTAAATAAAGCGGCATGGGATTCCACGACTTATGTCAGTTGGACCTTCCAAGGACGCGGCGAACACGATTTCATCTGGGACAAGGACCGAAATTTCGTAAGTATTAGTTGGGATGAGAACAAGAAAGTTCTGCTACATACGAAGTCTGTAACCGGTTTGGCTTTCGTCGGTGGACAAGCCGTCGAAGGCGAAGTAAAGGATCAAATGATCCAAGAGGCCTGGGCTTACTTTTGTAATGACAGTTTCTGGTTAAATCCGGTAGTGAAAGCTTTTGATCCCGGAGTGCAAAGAAGCGTGGTTACCTTGGAGGATGGGGCGAAGGCGCTCAAGGTATCCTATCAGTCAGGAGGAGTCACTCCAGGAGATAGCTATTTGTGGATCTTGGATGAAAACAATCGTCCGAAGGAATGGAAAATGTGGGTTAGCATTATCCCATTCGGCGGCCTAGGCTTCACTTGGGAGGATTGGAATCCACTTTCTACCGGTGCTATGGTTGCTTCGACACATGTGAGTAAACTCTTCACCTTACAGCTAGCTAATATTAAGGGGGGCATGGATCTGGCATCCATTGGTTTGAACGAAGATCCTTTCCCTGGGCTAAATGCACAATAAACCCAAAACTAAACTAGTCGAACATAAAAGCCGAATCTCCCTAAGCCTGGAGGTTCGGCTTTTCGTTTTTTAATGCTATAAGATGTTTGCGGGAAGATCATAAGTAAACTAACTGTTATATGATGTTTTTAACAATTTATATATTCCGTTGAACAATTTTTACCAAAATTTATTTAGCATTTTGATATTTTTTTGAAACAATGATTTTTCAGATTCGTAGAGCAATATGAATTCCCATGAAAATAGTACCCAAAATGAATTAAAATGACTGTTTCCAAATTGAAAATCAAGCGACTCAGTCAGGTTATGGGGCAATTTGCAACCGGCCTCTCCGTCGTTACCACCCAATTAGAAGGACAAATTATCGCACAGCACATCCCATCTTTCACTGCAGTTTCCAATGAACCGCCTTTGATCCTGTTTTGCCTACCAAAGTCCGCGGCCATCATTAGCACCTTAAGAGAAAGTAAATACTTTGCTGTAAATGTACTCCCGATGAAAATTGGGGAAGCTAATCGTAGCGATGCTTCCATTCAAGAGCGATTTGGCCAAGAGATTGATTTCGAATCTACCACCAAATCCCCAATTTTCAGTCAACCGCTTGCTTGGCTTGATTGTAAGCTTCGAAGCATTCAAGATGGTGGGAATCACTATATCCTAATCGGAAAGGTTAGGGAATTAGACTATCAATTTGCCGATAGTCCACTACTCCACTTCACAGGCAAATACCAGAACATTCTGGAAGTTTAGCAGACCAAAAGACAACACTAAATAAGGCTGGATATTTCATTCGAAACGGATTAGCATGTATGGATTATGGGTCAACCCAAAAGCTGAAGATGCATTATAACCGAATCCGTTTTAAGTATACATGTTACACAACCGCTTTTGAGTGATTTTATCCTCATGAACGTATTAGGGGATGCCAAACTTATGCTTGGCTTCCCCGTTTTTATTATAGCTCTTTGACTAAGTTCTCCGTCAGAAGCTACGATTTCATCTTTTCTAGCAGCTTGCCCATCTCTTCCCAAACTACATTAACGGCTTGTAAAGGACGAATCATCACTTTGAATTCCGTAATTTCCTGATCTTCATTCCAGGTGATTAGATCTATCCCATTTACATATTTGCCCGCAATTTCCGTTTCAAACTCAAGACAGGCACTTCGCTCACCAATGATCTCATTGACATACTTGAAATGTTCGTTCCCGATGACATGCCCTGCTGCCGCTAAGTACATCTTTGTGATATACTTCCCTTTTTGAGGTGTAAATACAACCGGAGAATACATGATGGCATCCTCTGCCAGGAGTTCATCCAACTCTTCAAAGTTGCGAGTACCCATAATATGGTGCCATCTTTCTACTACTGTCATAACTGCTATCTCTGATTTTGTCCTACAATTCCGCCGCCAAGTAACTCGCTTGCTTAATCGCCCGTTTGGCGTCCAATTGGGCAGCTACATCGGCTCCACCGATCAAATGCACCTTCTGCCCCTGAGCATCTAAAGCGTCATGTAGATCTCGCAAAGGCTCTTGCCCCGCACAAATGACTACATGCTCTACGGGCAGCACCTGCAGCTCTCCGCCGATGCTGATGTGCAACCCTTCGTCATCCACCTTCTCATAGGTGACATTGGCCAAGTGTTTCACTCCTTTCATTTTCAAGCTCGCTCGGTGGATCCAACCAGTCGTTTTTCCAAGGTCCTTACCATGCTTACCCCCAGAACGCTTGAGCAAATAGATCTCTCGAGGTGAGGGGGCAGGTTTGGCAGCCGTTAAAGCACCGGGATCCGAGTAGGCCATGTCTACGCCCCACTCTTCCATGTAGGCTGAAGTGCTCATACTCGGGCTTTCGTGTTCCGTATCATGAGCTAGAAACTCTGCCATATCAAATCCAATTCCTCCGGCACCAATAATGGCAACACTCTTTCCTACTTCCTTACCTCGATACAACACATCAGCATAATTTAACACTTTAGCGTGATCTGCACCTGGGAAGTCGACTTTCCTAGGGGTTACGCCAGTGGCCAAAATTACTTCATCATATCCCGCTGCGATCAATTCTTCAGCCGTTACCCTATGATTCAAGTGCAACTGCACCCCATGCTTTTTAATCATGGCATCATAGTACCGGATGGTATGCTGGTACTCTTCTTTACCTGGGATCACCTTCGCCATGTTGAACTGTCCTCCAATCTCTTTCTCCGCCTCAAACAGATCCACGGTATGTCCTCGTTCTGCTGCAATGGTAGCTGCCGCCATACCCGCAGGACCAGCGCCCACTACTGCCACTTTCTTCAGAGTCGTCGCAGGTAAGAAATTCAGCTCCGTTTCATGGCAAGCTCTTGGATTTACAATACAGGAACAAATCTTCATCTCGAAGGTGTGATCCAAGCAGGCTTGATTACAAGCGATACAAGTATTGATCTCCTCCGGTCTTTTTTCAATTGCCTTTAGAACGAGATCCGCATCCGCTAAGAACGGGCGCGCCATGGATACCATATCGGCACAACCATCCTGTAGTACTTTTTCACCAACATCTGGCATATTGATCCTGTTGGTCGCCACTAGCGGAATATTCACTTCTCCCATCATGCGCTTGGTGACCCAAGCAAAACCACCCTTTGGAACTACCGTACCGATGGTAGGGACACGAGCCTCGTGCCAGCCGATGCCAGTATTGATGATGGTGGCCCCAGCTGCTTCAATCTCTTTCGCCAATTGTACCACTTCTTCCCAGCTACTACCTCCTTCCACCAAATCTAACATGGATAGACGATAGATGATGATAAAATTGGGACCTACTTTCTCTCTCGTCTGTTTGACTATCTCAATGGGAAATTTGATCCGGTTTTCATAGCTACCTCCCCATTCATCCTCTCGATGGTTTGTACGCTTTACGATGAATTGGTTGATCAAATATCCTTCCGACCCCATGATTTCCACACCATCATAACCGGCACTTTGGGCCAAAGCGGCGGTATTAGCGTAATCCTTTACCGTTTGCCAAACCTCTTCCGAACTTAGTTCCTTCGGGGTAAAGAAATTGATCGGTGCTTTAATTGGGGAGGGTCCCACTAGATTGGGATGATAAGCATATCTGCCAGCGTGCAGAATCTGCAAACAGATTTTACCCCCTTCTTTATGTACTGCATCAGTAATGATCTTATGCTGATCGGCCTCTTCCTGAGTCGTCATCTTAGCCGCATGTGGCCCCACACTTCCCGCTACATTCGGTGCAATTCCTCCCGTAACTATAAGTCCCACTTGCCCTCTAGCTCTTTCTGCATAAAAAGTAGCTGCTCGCTCCAATCCGCCTGGAATTTCCTCTAAATTGGTGTGCATAGAACCCATCAAAACGCGGTTCCTCAAAGTTGTAAATCCCAGATCAAGGGGAGAAAGTAATTTTTCGTACATGTGTATTTTGTTATTCAGCGTATGATCAAAATTTCATGATTGACTGAGGGTTGCTCGTAGTCAATGGATGGCATTTCAAACATACGCTCTAATGAAGGATTGATCAAAGACTAACTTCTTGCTTATTTCCTCAACATGAAATCTTCTATTGTGTCAAATTAGGTCTCACAATGTATCCCATTTTTGGATCTACTTTGCCATCTAACATCTCCAGATACAAGGAGCGTAAATGATCCAAATCATCCACATAGGCTATTTCAATCAATTTCTTCGTATCCAAAATAAAACCACCTAAGGCTTGATTGATCAAATTATTGGCCTTTTGCGACCCCCACTCTTTATACTTATTCTGCAAATGAGTAGGTGCAAAGAAAAACTCTGATTTTGGTACTCCTCTGAACCCTTTAGTTGATTTCCAATCGGTAATACCGATCAAGGCAATATGCTTTAAGTGATCAGCCAGTTGGGCTCCCATATCTTCCAACAATTGGGTCTTCCCAGCAAAATCCACTACTACAGTACCCTCTTGGGCTAATTCCGTAGTATAATTATCGTATTCAATCACCTCATCATAGTAACCTACAGATTTGACAAACTCAACATTGGACGGAGAAGTCAAACCTACGATCTTCTTTCCATCCACTTCTTTATGTTGGCTCAACATAAAAGCAAGCGCCAAACCAGTCTTGGAGGAAGCACTCGTCAATACCACTTGCTCCGCCTCAAAGAAAGATTGCTCTTTGAGGAAATGGTAAATCAAGAAAGAGGTTGTAAAAAGGGGCTGAATAATGGGAATAAAATCCTCCATTGAAGGATGGAAAGCAGGATTATTATTGACCCGCATGTAATAATTATAGATCGGAGGCAAAGGATTTCTATGCTCGATGCCATCACGAAATCCAGCTTCATTTACCTTGATTGGCTTTGCCTTTAAATGGCTACTCATCGGAAAATAGCCATAACAGCGCTCACCGACGGGGACATCTGGGTGTTTGCTTTCAATTACTTCGCCAAAACCCCAGGCTGGAATAATGCCCCAAGTGTCATCAGCAGGAAAGAAATCCCAGTACCGCAACTTCGATCCACTTACCGCATAGGTGATATTATTGGTGGTCAAGGCATATTTTTCAATCTTCATTAGTACTTCGCCATCTTCTAGGGAAGATAGTTCCTGTCCTGCAGATTGCACCTCATAAAGGTTGGCTTTTTGAACTTGTAATGATTGACTTTGCATAGGATGTTAAGGTCTTTTGAATGTATAGGATTAGGATCCCTCTAACTTTGGTGTTGTTGCATCAGTCCTGTGGAACAAAAGTTTATTGAAAGAACCCCATGCGAGATATCCGAAGTTTCCCCAGGACCTGAGCTGGCAAAACTTCGGATATTTGCCGCGCTGCTTTTCAATTACTTTTGTACCAACCTAATTAGTGCGCCTTGTAAGCAGGTTTGTAATCCACCCCATCAATCACCATCTTAGCGATGATCTCCTTCATGATTTCACTAGTTCCCGCATAAATCGGAATTACCCGCACATCTCGGTATATACGAGCAATAGGATATTCCTCCATGAAGCCGTAGCCGCCGAACATCTGCAGGCAGTCATAGGCTACCTGGTTAATCAAATCTGAAGTCTTTAGCTTCAACATAGAGCACTCCTTCACTACAAATTCTCCTTGTGAAAGTCGGTAGGAGGTATGATGCATGAATTGGCGCCATGCTTCTAGTTCTGTGGCGATATCAGCTATTTTATGACGAAGGGCTTGGAAGCGATTGATCGACTTGCCAAATGCTTGCCGCTCAGACATATATTGTAGGGTAATATCGAGGATCTTTTGCATGCCTCCGATATTGTATTGAGCAGTAGACAGTCGCTCCACCTGAAGACTATCCATCATGTAATAGAAGCCCTTACCTTCCTCACCGATTAAATTTTCAACGGGTACTTTTACATTATCAAAAGCGATCTCCGCGGTATCTGAGCTTCTAAGCCCTAGTTTATCTAGTTTGCTTTTACTGACTCCAGGAGCATCCAAATCAATCACCAGCATAGAGATACCTCGTTCCATCTTTACAGCCGTTACTACGAAGTCCCCATAATAGCCATTGGTGATGAAGGTCTTAGAGCCATTGACAATGTAGTGATCCCCATCTCTTTTCGCGGTGGTGCGAAGCGCTTTTAGGTCGGAACCAGCAAAGGGCTCACTCATCCCGAGGGCTCCCACCTTGGTCCCCAATATACCAGGTACCAAGTACTTTTCTTTCAACAATTCTGAACCACCTCTAGCAATGTAGTTCATCGCCAAATAGATATGGGCAGATACCGTTGTTGTCACACCTGCACAACACTGATACCCCATCTCTTCGGCCAATACTGTAGTATACATGAAATCAAGGCCCAACCCGCCATACTTCTCGGGAAATTCTAAACCTAGGAAGCCCATTTCTCCCATCTTCCGGAAGAGGCTTCTATCAATCTTTCCTTCGGCCTCCCAAGTGGCTTCGTAAGGTTGAATTTCTTGGATACAAAAATCCTTCATCGTGTCTCGGAAGAGCTCGTGCTCTTCCGTAAAATATAATGACTTCATAGGACAGAATTAACTGATTTAGAGGCTATAATCTTTAGCTGCAAGGCTCTTTGCAAGCCCGTCAAATCTAAGTTATTCACCTTCGACTTTCATTAAACTGGTTTAATATTTAGAACAAGTTCTAATTTACGAGAATTAGCCCAGAATTGCCAGTCCACAGACACTTGGTTTTGTGACAGAATAGTTTTCCATCCATTTGAAAATAAACCACTCTCGGCCTCAAATAAAAAACCCGACCCCTGCACTGCATAGGGGTCGGGAAAACGTATATAAAACCGTCTTATCGCCTTAATATATCGCTAGTCCCATAACCAGCTACCCAATTCCCACAGGGCCTGTCCAGCGGAAGCGCCTACGCCAGTCACAACTGTAGCACCGAGAGAAAATGGCCCAGTCCACCAGGTATATAAAGCTGCACTTCCTGCTCCAGCAGCATCGGCACCTCCGATATTGCAGCCTGGGCACGCTCTGATCAATTGACCATTAGCTATCTCGATTCTTTTCCAGGGACTCTCAGGGTCTTCAGCTTGTTTTTGCCAGTATTGGAAGCTATGCCGTGCAATGGCTTCGGTGATGAGCACGATCGCTCCTTCCTCTAAGCCGGTTTCTCCATTGGAATTGCCCGGAGAAGGGAGCGGAATAAATGGTCCAGGTATCGATAGGATATCTCTTAGGATTTTCTCCAATTCATCTAGTAAGCTATCAGGGCAGCACTGCATAGCTTTCTCGATTCTCTTCAAGTATTCGTATTCGGTATCAGTGATGGCCTGTAGCTCTAGCAGCATTTCATAAGGGCCTTCAAAATAATCGGTAATTACTTCTTTCTTTCTTGAGTCGTAGGAAATGATGGTATTGGGGTACTTGGCGTTTACGCTGTTTAAGATCAACTTCTGAATGGTTTGTTGATCAATCTGTTCTACATTAGGTAGGGCAATGATTTCGTCTAAAATCTGGTTGTGTAGAATACCCGCTTCTTCAAAGGGATTGACCAAATGGGCTTCTTCAATTGGCTTCGCCTCCTCCTTTTGGCATGCGGTAAAAGATAGTAAGCAAATAAAGCCTAGCAGCATTTTAAATTGTAGCTCTCTCATAATGGTTTATGTTTCATGGAAAATTCGAAGAGTTGATCTCTCCGTTTACATTAACCTATCTGAGAGCAGCATTGGATCTTACCTTTATGATTTCATTTTTTTCCAAAAAGGAATAAGTAAGCCAGGGCAAAACATAAATAAATGACTGATTATCAAATTTTTAACCCCAAATTGAAGTTCATGAAGAAATTGCCAGAATCGACGAGTAGGTAATACGTGTTATTGAGATTGGCTCAGGCGTTTTCGGATTTTTGATAGGCCCACAGGCGTAAGCCCTAGATAGGAAGCAATCAAATATTGGGGTACTCTTTGGAAAAGATCAGGCCGTTTGCGTAGCAGACGAAGATACCGTTCTTCATTGCTAAGGGCATTCTTGTTGGTAGAATTGACGTATTGAGTCAGATATTCCTCCTCCAGCGACTTTCGCCAAAAATGCTCCATTGCATGCGAATTGCGTAAGCCAGATTCGAAATCTTCTTTTGAAGCAGCCAGAATCTCACTGGGCTCTAGGGCCTTGAAGAAGCACTTGGAAGGTTGCTCTCTGAGATAACTGTAAAGATCAGTAAAAAAGGTTCCTTCAGTGAATAGTTCCACTACCTGTTCTCGACCCTCGTGAATCGTATAAAAACTGATACAACCTTTCTGTAAGAAGAACATCTGCTGTACATATTGTTCCGCCTTCAACAGGTACTCTCCTTTTGCTAGTTTCATTAAGTTAAAGCAAGTCAGTATTTCGTCGAGTTCCTCCTCGGGTACGGTTGTATGGGAAAGGATGGTATTTTTAAGTAAATCCATTAAGCGTTTAGCTATGCTTTAGGTATGTGCCGACAATTGAGATTTGATCAAATAGGTGCTAAGCTGTTTGGACGTTGTCAGCTTCTTCCAATCCTAATTCCTTGATACTAACTTCTCGCATTTCAACTTTCCGAATTTTGCCAGTAACGGTCATGGGAAAATCCGAAGTAAACTTGATGTAACGAGGTATTTTGTAATGGGCGATATTCCCCTGGCAGTAGCTTTTGATTTCCTCTGCCGTCGCTGTCTCACCTTCCTTCAATTTCACCCAAGCCATAATCTCTTCCCCATATTTTGGATCAGGTACCCCGATCACTTGCACATCACTTATCTTGGGATGGCTATACAAATATTCTTCAATCTCTCTAGGATACACATTCTCACCTCCGCGAATCACCATGTCCTTAATTCGTCCAACAATATTGAAATATCCGTCTTCATCCATGGTCGCCAGGTCTCCGGTGTGCATCCATCTGGCGTCATCAATGGCCGCCTTTGTCTTTTCTGGATCATTCCAATACCCCAACATCACACAATAACCTCGGGTACATAGTTCGCCCTTTTCTCCTACTGGTACAACCTGACCGGTTTCCGGGTCGATGATTTTAATTTCAGTATGCGGTAAAACTCGTCCGACGGTACTTACCCTTTTTTCTATTGGAGCATCATGTCGAGTCTGCGTGCTAACGGGGCTAGTCTCAGTCATACCGTACGCAATTTCCACCTCTTTCATATTCATCAAGTCATTGACTTGCTTCATCACCTCTACCGGACAGGGCGAGCCGGCCATAATACCCGTTCGTAAGCTGCTGAGATCGTAATTATTAAAGTCTGGATGCTCCAATTCTGCGATGAACATTGTCGGCACCCCGTAAAGCGCTGTGGCACTTTCTACCTCCACCGCCTCAAGTACAGCGGCTGGCTCAAAGCCTTCACTGGGATAAATCATCGTGGCTCCCTGTGCAATGCAGCCCAGGTTTCCCATCACCATGCCGAAACAATGATAGAGTGGAACGGGAATAATTAATCGGTCTTGGTCCGTGAACTTCATGATCTCCGTCACCAGATATCCATTGTTCAAGATGTTATGGTGACTAAGGGTAGCCCCTTTTGGATAACCAGTGGTGCCGCTAGTGTATTGGATATTAATGGCTTCGTCAAAAAACAGACTACCCTGCACTTCTGCCAGCTGCTCATCAGTCGCTTGTTCCGCATGACTCAACATTTCCGACCAAGTGTACATGCCGGAAGAAGGCTCAGTATGCAGGCGTACCACCGTTCTCAAATCAGGGATCTTTTCTGCCTTTAGCTGACCTGGCTCACAAACATAAAGCTCAGGAGCCAACTCATAGATCATTTCTGTGTACTTGGACGTCTTGAACTGGTCGGCCGTGACGATTGCTTTGCAACCGGACTGGTTGAGCGCATATTCCAATTCATGTAGGCGATAGCTAGGATTGATATTCACTTGAATCACGCCAATCTTACTGGTCGCCAATTGGGTAATGGTCCATTCAGCACAATTAGGAGCCCAAACCCCAAGGCGATCACCTTTTTCCAATCCCAGGGCCAGTAAGGCCTTAGCACACTCATCCACTTTCTCCCGCAATTGTCGATAGGTATATCTGATATGTTGATGGCGAACAATTAATGCATCATTGTCTGGATACCGTTCAACCGTTTGGTCAAACATATCCCCAATCGTCATCCCAATAAGCGGCTTGTCGCTGATACCGCAGGCGTAGCTAAGCTTTTTCATCCCATTGCTATTTGTGCCTGGTAAAATACATAAATTGAAAAAGGTAGGCAAATACCCTTGCTTACATAATCAAATTGTATTACGGTCGAGAAGAACAAAAAATAATTTCGAATTAAAAATAGGATTGGGTAAATTGCCGGCATTAGCAGAATGAAACGAAAACAACCGCTTTCAAGCATCTTTACCTATTTGAGTTGCCCTAACTTATCCTTTCCTCAAATAGTCCTAATCCTGTTTTGTCCGTTACTCCATTCTGTTTATCAAGGCGCTGCAATAGATCTTACACTGACAAGTATTCGATAGATGTCTAGCGTCAAAATTGACTCATTCACCTTCACCTTAAATGCAATAAACATGGGTAAATACGTAGATCACAATGGCACAAAGATCTATTATCAGGAACGCGGGCAAGGCGAGCCTCTAGTCCTATTAATGGGCTTTGGCGCAGATGGAAATACCTGGGAAAAACACGTGAGTGTCTATGAAAAACACTTTCGTTGCATTCTAATTGATAACAGAGGAGTAGGTTTGTCAGATCAGCCGCCAGGTCCATATACGACTGCGCTGATGGCAGCGGACTCGATTGCAGTTATGGACGACGCGGGAATTGATAAAGCCAGAGTAGCCGGCATATCCATGGGTGGAGCTATTGCCCAGGAACTATGTCTCAACTATCCAGAACGAGTAACTAGTCTTGTCCTGATCAGTACCTGGCCCCGCTTTAACAACTATGCCACTACGGTCTACGAAAACTTGAAAAAGCTACGTAAAACAAGTAATCCAGGAGATTTTATGGAGCTACTGCAATTGTGGATATTTGCGGCTCCTCATTATGAGCAGCACTTAGCAGATCTTCAAGCAGGTCAGCAGGAAGCCGCCGCCAATGACTCCCCACAGACGGCCAATGGTTTCGATGGTCAGTTGGATGCCTGTATCGGACATGATGCTGTATCTCGCCTACCTCAGATCAAAGTGCCTACCCTTATCACTATCGGCATGCAAGATATCTTCACACCTCCGGCCTTTTCCCAAATATTGCACCAAGGAATTGAAGGATCTCAAATGATCGAATTCCCGGACGGCGGGCATGTGCATCACTGGGAAGACTTGGAAAGATTCAATACGGTAACCACCAACTTTTTACTAGAGAACTAAGCATATGAGCAATATCAAAATAGGCTGTGAAACCTACACCTGGCAGATGCCGGGGGAACAATACAAAGGGCGCCTAGAACACATCCTCTCCATTAGCCAGCAGGCAGGTTTTCTGGGCATTGAACCTGAAACCAGTTTCCTACAACATCTATCGGATCCCAAGTTGATGAAAGAAGCCCTGAATGCTACTGGCCAAGAACTTCCCGTACTTTGCTTGGTAGAAGACTGGCGACATCCGACGGAAACAGACGAAGAAAGAGCACATGCAGATCAATGGATTTCATTCCTCCAGCACTTCCCAGAAACCCTATTTCTACTGGTACAAATGCCAGGAAAAGACCGCAGTAATCTCGAAGAACGGCAGCAAAACCTGCTGAGCTGTGTGAATGCCATTGCAGAGCGAGCTCAAGGAGCTGGAATTGAGTGCTCCTATCACCCAAACTCTCCCGGCGGTTCGATCTATCGCACGGAGGAGGATTATAAAATTCTGCTCAATGGCCTCGACGCACGCTATATTCAGTATACCCCAGACATCGGCCACATAGCCAAAGGGGGTATGGACCCACTCGCTATTGTCCAGCAATATCGGGAATTGGTGAATTGTGTGCATTATAAAGATATGTATACCGATGGGCGTTGGGCAGCATTAGGCGAAGGAGATATTGATGTGCTTGGAATCACACAATACCTTAAGGATTCTGGCTTTGAGGGTTGGATCATTGTGGAAGATGAATGCGATGAGGCCATTACTAATCCAGATCAGGTTACTTTAAATGCGGGGGCATATGTGGAAACTAAGATGCGCCCATTACTAGCTACATAATTCAAAACTACCACCTTATAATAGCATGTTACAACTGCATAATTCAATGTGGCCGGGCATCGTCGGCAAGGGAGAAGGCGCTGAGCCGATACTTTCCTTGGATCACATGATTCAACTAACCAAAGCCGCCGAAGTAGAGGGGCAAGGATTTGATGGAATCGACCTCAATATCATGGATCCCCATGTTAGCATCCATTTAGGTAAAGATGATATCCTGCGATTTGCGGACAGTATTCAGGAAAAAGGGCTGAAGATTGGTTCGATTGGGGCACCTATATGGCCAGATACCGGAGGAGGTTCGGCCATGGGTAGCGCAGCGGAGCGCCAACAATTCCTGGACAAAGTCAAGCAGACCTGCGAATTCGGCAAGGTATTGCGGGAACATGGGATTCGGCAATACGGTAGCATTCGCATCGATTCTGCCGATTCGCCGGCGCACTGGGCCGCGGATCCAGTAGGCAATATGAAAAAGATTATTGACACCTTTACGGAAGCGGCCAAGATTGCCGGAGATTATGGCGAGCGGCTAGCTGCTGAAGGTGAGATCTGCTGGGCGGGCATGCACTCTTGGTTCCACAATTTAGAATTGATGGAAGCGGTGGGGATGCCGGAACAGCTAGGATTCCAGGCAGATTTGGCCCATACGTACTTATTCCTCCTCGGTTATAATGCGGATGAGTATGCCTTGGTCGGGAAAGACTACGAAGAAGAAGAATTCTGGGAGGCTTACGGCAAAATGACTAAGGCCCTGGCCCCTTGGACAATCGACTTCCATGTAGCACAGAGTAATGGCACCGTGTTTGGTAGTGGGTCTCACGACAAAACGGGTCGCCACTGCCCTGCTGATGCCCCTGATGGTAAGTTGGATGTGGTGAAGTGTGCTCGGTATTGGTTGTTGGAGGAAGACGGGCAGATCCGTAACAATATCCAGCACATCTGCTGGGATGGCTGTATGTTTCCGAATGCCACCTTAGAAGATGCCAGTACCTGGAATAAGGTGCTAGCCTTAATGTTAGAAATAAGGGCTGATATTGCAGCCTAACCTAAACAAGACAATTTCAAAAGAATGAAAAATAAAATAGGATTCAATCTACTCGTTTGGTCAGCCGTAGTATCCGACGACATGCTGCCCATTATGGAGCGCCTCAAGACCATCGGATATGATGGCATTGAATGTTCTATGGGATCAGATGACCCTGCAGCTTACAAACGCATCGGCGCACAAGCCAAGGATCTGGGATTGGAGATGAACCCTTGCCTGGCTTTGGGAGCAGAGCATAACCCAGTCAGTGATTCGGCAGCGGTGCGCCAGAAGGCGGTGGACCAACTGAAATGGGCTATTGATCGAGCCTTTGATATGGGATCTACCGTGATGTGTGGACCTTTCCACTCTGCCTTTGCGACTTTTACTCAAAAGACACCTCAAGCGGTGGAGTATGAACGTAGTGCAGCAGTATTACGGGAAGCCGGAGACTATGCAGCGCAAGGAAATGTAATGCTAGCCTTGGAAGCCATCAACCGCTTTGAATGCTATCTGTGCAATACCATGGAGCAATTGACCGGTCTGGTGAAATTGACTGATCATCCGCAGGTACAAGCTATGTATGATACCCATCATGCAAACTTGGAAGAAAAAGGTATCACAGATGCCATAGACCTGGTAGCTCCCGTCCTACAGCATGTACACATTAGTGAAAATGATCGCGGAACGCCGGGAGAAGGGCACAATCCTTGGGATGAGACTTTTGCAGCTCTGGCCAAACATAACTATAAGGGCTGGCTTACCATCGAAGCTTTCACTCGGAATGATCCAGATTTTGCCAATGCGATCAATGTATGGCGGGAATACTCTCCGCCTTGGGAAATTGCAGAGAAGGGATTCACTTTTATTAATGAAATGGTCGAAAAACACGGTTTGTAAGTGGGAAGTCGGAAATAGGAAGTGGGAATTGGGAAGTCGGAAGGGGGAAGGGCGAAATGGGAAATGGGAAGTGGGAAATCGGAAGTGGAAAGGGCGAAATGGGAAATGGGAAGTAGGAAGTTGGAATCTGTTCGCACTTCGCGATTCCAACTTCCCACTTTCTAAATAAACTAGTCCTTGGTCGAAAGAAACGTACGATTGGTTGATATTCCTTGCGAAGCCCTGCAAAGATCTGAAACTTCGCAGCCCCAATAATATTTCGAAGAAGCGGCTTGAGCTTCGCTTCTTAAAACCAAATTGAAAACCATGTACTTCAACCAATGGAAACAACATCGGAGGTGGGTCTTCTATGCCTCACTAGGCCTTTTCCTCTTCTCCCTTACCCAACCTGCCTTCTACATCGACAGAGCTGATTTTGACGCTTGGTCTAGTCCCATCGGACTTTTACTCATGGGATGGCTAGGCATCATGGCCGGCGATTCTGCTTGTATGGCCTGGCTTGCGAATCCCTTACTCATTTTGGGTGCGGTGAGTCTATTTAAGTTTGACAAATTTGCTCCAATTTTCGGTATCTTGGCCTTAGCAGTGGGCCTCTCCTTTTTAGGACAGGAACAAATTATCAGTAGTGAAGCTCCAACCTATTCAAAGATCACGGAAATCAAATTAGGTTACTGGCTTTGGATCACAAGTATGGCTGCCTTTACTGCCGGTAGTACTTACCTACTGTTGATCAAACCCAAAGATACCCAGGAAGATAATTTCGTATAGGATCGTTTTGTAGAGATCATTTCAACTTTCATGACGATCCTAATAAATGATGCTTTTCATGAAAGTTGGACTTTTCTTACCCTGTTATGTTGACCAGTTTTACCCTCAGGTTGGGATTGCCACTTTGGAGTTGCTTCGACAATTTGAGGTGGAGGTGAGTTATCCGATGGAACAAACCTGCTGCGGACAACCCATGGCCAACTCAGGGTGCGAAAAGGATGCCATTCCCAGCTACCTCCACTTTGTAGAGACCTTCCAAGCCTTTGACTATATCGTAGCCCCTTCTGGAAGTTGTACCTACCACGTTAGAAAGCACTTCGATGTGATTGAACAGTCGGAGCAAGTACAACATGTTCGAGCCAGAACGCTAGATATCTCCGAATTCCTACTAGATGTAATACAGATAAAAAGCCTGACAGCCAAATTCCCTCACAAGGTCGGATTACACCAAAGCTGCCACGGGCTGCGAGGGCTCCGCCTTGGCCAGGGCTCTGAGCGGGTGGGCACTGCCTATTCTAAGACGGAACAACTGCTGCAAATGGTCGATGGGCTGGAGTTGATCACTTTGGATCGAAAAGATGAGTGCTGTGGCTTTGGTGGTACCTTTGCGGTATCCGAGGCAGCGGTATCCGCAAAAATGGGTAAGGATCGGATTGCTGATCACCAGCGAAATGGAGCTGAAGTGCTAACGGCGGGGGATATGAGTTGTTTGATGCACTTGGAAGGATTGATCCGTAGACGACGATCGGAAATCAAAGTGATGCACTTGGTCGAAATTTTGAATGCAAAATGAATAATTGAGCCTGAATACTTACTAATACATGCAACACGCAGACAAGGCAGCGACCTTTATACAAAACGAATCGAAAACCGACTGGCACAATGCCTCTATCTGGCGGGCACGGGAAAAGCGTGATGTGGCAGCGCATGGCATTCCAGAATGGGAGCATCTTCGCGAACTCGCCTCCCAGATTAAGGACAACGTCCTCAGCAATCTGGACCATTATCTGGTGCAATTTGAAGAGGCAGCCACGCGGAATGGTGTGCAGGTACATTGGGCAGCCACGGCTGAGGATCACAATCGAATTGTACTCGGCATTTTACAAAAGAACAAGTTGAGTAAAGTGGTCAAGAGCAAGTCCATGCTTACCGAGGAATGCCATCTCAATCCATTCCTAGAAGCCAACGGGGTAGAAGTAATCGATACAGACTTAGGGGAGCGGATCATTCAACTCCGCGACGAACGACCTAGCCATATTGTGGCTCCGGCCATTCATTTAAAGAAAGAAGAAATTGGTGAGCTTTTCCATGAAAAATTGGGTACTGAAAAAGGGGCTACTGATCCGAACTACTTAACGGAAGCAGCTCGTCAGCATTTGCGTTCTGCTTTTATGGAAAGCCATGCAGGTTTGACAGGCGTCAATTTTGCTGTGGCGGAGACAGGGGGCGTGGTGATCGTGACGAATGAAGGGAATTCAGATATGGGTGTGCATTTGAATAAAGTCCAGATTCATTGTATGGGGATAGAGAAGATTATTCCTCGAGCGCAAGACTTGGGCATTTTTGTAAGATTATTGGCTAGGAGTGCCATCGGTCAAGCCATCTCGATATTTACCTCTCATTATCATCGGCCGAAAGCTGGAGGTGCGATGCATTATGTCATTGTGGATAATGGCCGAAGTGAACACCTAGGGCGGGAGGACTTTCGCAATGGCCTGAAGTGCATCCGCTGCGGGGCCTGCATGAATACCTGCCCTGTGTACCGTAGAAGTGGCGGGCATAGCTATGGCTATACCATACCCGGCCCGATTGGCTCTATTCTAACCCCCGGCAAAGATCTCAAGCAGCATAGTGACCTTCCTTTTGCCTCGACGCTTTGCGGATCTTGCTCTGATGTTTGTCCCGTAAAAATTGATATTCACGAACAGCTCTATAAATGGCGACAGATCATTGCCGAGGAGGGGCATCTCAATCGTTTCAAGCGCTGGAGTATGCGGCTAGCAGGCAAAATTCTTTCCAGCCCAAAAGCCTATCGGCGCTTTGGTCGCTTGGCACGTTGGGCACTGCGGGTCATGCCGAGTTCGATGGTCTACAACCGCTGGAATGATTGGGGGAAGGAACGTGAACTGCCGACAGCGCCTAAGCAGAGTTTCAAAGAATGGTATCAAGAAAATCATCCGGCATCATGAGCAAAGAGAAGATACTTTCCCGGATACAGGCTAACAAGCCTGCTGCTCGTGCATTACCCGACATCCCGGCCTTTGAATTTGCTACCTCGGATTTGCACGCCGCCTTCACGTCTTTGGCTGAGGCCAATGCTAGTCGTTGCCTTAGCTTGACTAGTACAGATGAAATGGCCAATTTCATTTCCGTACAATTTCCAGAAGCGAAGCAAATTGCTTCTACCTATTCTTCGTACAAAGGGAATGTTGATCTTCAGGCCGTCACTGATCCCAGTGAGCTCAAGCAAGTAGATGTAGCTGTAATTCCAGGTCAGGTGGGCGTGGCCGAAAACGCTGCCATTTGGGTAACAGAAGAAGACTGTGTACATAGAGCACTACCTGTGATCTGTCAGCATTTGATTCTGGTTTTAAGTAAAAAACAACTGGTCGGTAATTTGCATGAAGCTTACCAAAAAATTCAAATTGACCAGAGTGGATATGGTGTATTTATAGCCGGTCCCAGTAAAACGGCGGACATTGAGCAGTCTTTGGTGATTGGGGCACAGGGGGCTAGGAGTTTAACCATTGTATTTATTGACTAATTGTAAGCATTGTGAGTATAGTATTGATCTGCAACAACAAGGATCCGAAACCTTGGGCTGAAGGCCTTAGTTTAGCCTTTCCGGATACTAGGGTGGAGATTTTCCCGAACGTGAAAAATAAAGCTGAGGTCACATTTGCCGTCTGTTGGAAACCTAAACCTGGTGACCTACAGCAATTCCCAGCCTTGAAAGTCGTGCAATCCCTGGGAGCGGGCGTGGAACATATTTTACAAACCACACCCCTCCTGCCTCACTTGCGCCTGTGCCGCATCGTAGACCCGGGCCTGGCCAATGACATGTGGGAATTTACCTTAGCTACCGTGATGAATCATTTGAAAAAGCTTCGCCAGTATCAGCAGCAGCAGCAAAATAAGAGTTGGCAGCAGCACGGTTACGGTACCATTGCAGATACGCGAATAGGGGTTTTAGGTTTAGGGAAGATTGGAGCCCTGGTTGCTGAACGCTTTGCCCAACTTGGTTTTCCGGTTAGTGGCTGGTCGGCATCTGCTAAGAATATCCCGGGCGTGACCTCCTTCCAAGGAGAAGGGGAGCTAGCCCGCTGCCTTGCTCAATCCGATATTTTAATCAATCTACTCCCCCTGACCGATAGCACGACCGGTATCCTGAATATGGATACCTTGAAGCAATTACCCCAAGGGGCCTATGTCATCAATGTGGGCCGGGGAGGGCATTTGGTGGATGAGGATTTGCTCTCACTGCTGGATAGTGTTCACTTAGGTGGGGCTCTACTCGACGTTTTTCATCAAGAGCCATTGCCCAATGATCATCCTTTTTGGACGCATCCCAAAGTTTCCATCACCCCACATATTGCCAGCCTAACTAATAAAGACACTGCCATGGCACAGATCATTGAAAACTATCAACGGTTACAATCTGGAGAACCCTTGCTACACCAAGTACAAATCCAAAAGGGATATTGAAGTGATCAAACCTGCTTCTGTGCCACGATCAAAAAGAGCTCCGGTAAGCCCTTCATGGGAGAAATTTCCCAATCTCCAACGTAAGTCCCGTGCTCATCAACTTCTTTGATCTGGCAACCGGCTTGAATCACTGCATTGATAAAATCGCCGATGGTCCAGTGGAATTCATAGCAAGTATAGACACCTTTCTCTTGGTACAAGACATCATCTCCCATCGAATACTCATAGGGTCCGCGACGGTAATAATCGTTTTGTACCTCTAGTGCATCAGGAACTTTCTTCCAAACTCGTCGAAAGGGGTGATATTCATCTACCAAGAACCAACCTCCTGGTTTCAAAATCCGGGAAGCCTCTTGATAATAGCGTTTTAGGTCGGATACCCAGACTGCTACGTGTCCACCAGTATAGATAAGATCAAATTGGGCGACTTTAATCGCTGCCAGGTTCGTAACATCAGATTGGATAAATTCGATAGATAAGCCCAATAGATCAGCCCGTTCCGCAGCATATTGCAGTTGTTCAGTCGATATATCAATGGAAGTCACTTGGGCTCCCAGGCCAGCTAGGGCAAAAACAGCTTCATTGTCTCCGCTGCCGAGAACGGCGACTTTCTTTCCTTCGATATCTGAAAGGTATTTCAATACCGTAGGTGAAAATACGATGGATGGATCTTCGACGCATCTTTTCCAGATTCCACGGCTATCAGTACACTCCGCCCAGCGTTTGGCTGAGGCATCCCAGCGTTTTTGGTTGGCGAGATGCATATCATTCAAAATCTTCGAGGACATAACAGTTGAGGTGTTACTGGGTGAAAAGTATAACACCACTTATAAGTGGAATAAATCGAAGAAAGTTCCACCTTGACCTCAGCGGGTGAGTACTCAGCGGGTGAGCTCAGGGAGCCTACGGACATAAACCACTGTATATCAACACTATAATAAAACAACACTCCATACAGCTAGTCAAATTCAGTCAATCACTCAGCGGGTGAGTACTCACCCGTTGAGTGAGCTACTGCAGAGCTTCCTCCTTCTGCAAAGTCCGCATATACTCCACCAGGTCTACTAACTCTTGTTTACTCATAACACTTTGTAGGTTCGGCGTCATTAAGGAGGCCTCCATGGGTTCGAGCTGATCCATCTGGCTTCGCTCGATCAATTGATCTACCCCACCCATCATTCTCAAGTTAATTTCATCTTCTGTTTGGCTGGTGATATACCCTTGATAGACGCTGCCATCCTTCATTTTAGCCATGTATCCTTCGTAGCCAAAATTGATGCCCGAACTAGGATAGATGATGGCTTCGTACATGGCTCGTTTGGCTAATTTATCACCAATCTCCGACAAGTCTGGCCCGAAGGTCACCCCCTGTCCGTTGACGGGGTGGCAGGAGGTGCAATAAGATTGAAAGACCAAAGCACCTGCAGCCGCGTCTCCTTGGGCAGCCACTAGTTGTCTTGGTGTGGGCAGCACTTCTCCCTCCTTGGAAGTGGCGCCGTCGATAAATTGCGGAGCCGCATTACGCACCTCGGGATCCCAGCAATTCATGATCTTGATGGCTGCTGTCCTTTTCAATTGTCCCTCCAAGCGATCCGCTTTCAACAAATCAAATAAATAGTGTTGTCCATCCCAATTGTTGCCCATCGCCTGGATCGCTTCGTTCTTTAGTCCGAAGGCTAGGCCTTCATCGTCCACTAATCTGGTCAAAAAAGCCAGATTCTCCTTATGCCCCACCCTTCCTAAGTACTGCAAGATCTTTTTCTGTTCCGCTTCCTCACTAGCTAGAAAATGTTGTTCTAATGCTTGGGCACCGCCAAGGTCAAAGAGTAGGTTCGCCGCTTCTGTGCGGAGGCCACCTTGATCGGTGGATAGAAATAGATCTAGGATTTTCGGACGCATCTCCATCAATTGCATACTCTTAACAGCTTCTACCCATTCCGGTGATCCTTCCAGCTGAGGTAGGATAGAGCGAATCAAAGGCTTAATCTCCGGGTGCTGCTGCACGTATTCGGCTCCTAATTGTCCAAGTGCGTAGGTGCGAATCAAATCCTGCTTGGGGTGATCTTGTTGCAGTAATTGCACGAGGTGGTCATCCTTATCAGGTCCATCCTTGAAGGTAAAAGCTCGAAAGTAGGTGGCTAAATTGGCCGTATCTTTGGCAATCAAATCTGCTAGTAGCGAAATCGATTTTGTAGCATGGATGCGCCAGATCAACTCTTTTTGCCCTGCTTGCTCCCATTTGCCACCATTCTGCCTTGTCAAAGCCTCGAAATAAAGATCAGGGAAAAGGTCAGCGCCAATACCGAGGGCTTCAAGTAACCACCTGTCACCACCTTGATAAGCCGCCGCCAGCTGTCCCCACAGATTTGCAGCCTCGGGAGTCCCTAGAAAG
This sequence comes from Saprospiraceae bacterium, assembly GCA_013214355.1. Taxonomy (GTDB): domain Bacteria; phylum Bacteroidota; class Bacteroidia; order Chitinophagales; family Saprospiraceae; genus DT-111. The sequence continues at coordinate 42,326 of JABSSL010000025.1, forward strand.
CGAAGCGCGATAGCCACCTCTCTTTGCACCATTGGAGAAGGATCCTGGATCAAAATCCGTAGGTAATCTAGGATGTTTTCTGCATCCTTTTGACGAGCTATTCTCAATGCCGTAATTCTCAAGTCTTCCGACTTATCCTGCAAACCTGCTGCGATATACTCAGGCGCATTGCCCACTTCTGCCAGCAGCCAAAGCGCCTTAGCTTTCTGATATGGATCTCCCTCCTGCCACAGTTGCTGTAGGGCCGGTTCCGCCTTTGGGCCCAACTCTTTTAACTTATGCCAAGCCTGGTAGAAAACACTGCTATTTGGGTTGAATAAAGCGGAAACCGCTTCTTCAGCCGTGGCTAAAGGTATAGAAGGGACTTGGTAGGTATCCGTTTTCTTTGCCACTCGATAGATACGTCCGCGCTGGGCATCCGCCATCTTGTGACCACCTACGCCAGCATCATACCAGTCTGAAATAAAAATAGAGCCATCCGGAGCAGTGGCAATATCGCTCGGGCGAAACCAAATATCTTCGCTTTTAAGCAAATTCACTGTCTCTGCTTGGTAGCCTGCGCCATCTTTCTGCACCGGATAAGACCGCACCACATTTTGCCCGGGTTCACAATGAATCATCTGATGTTGAAAGGCAACAGGAAGCTGTTTGCCTTCATAGAAAAGAATACCAGTTGGAGATCCGGCACCCGTCTGCAGGAGATTGGGTACTACACCTGGATCATTCTGGTGCCAATGACGAAGCGGAATTTCCTCATGCATTCCTACCCTGCGGGTGCGCCAACCTGCCCCAGTTTGACCATCGGTATACCCATAATTGCCATGTTCCATGACAAAATTGATACGGGTAGCTTTATTGCCGTCATCATCATTGTCTGATTGCCAGAGGTTTCCGAAGGGATCTATCGTCACCTCAAAGGGGTTACGGAAGTTTTGGGCCAGTACTTCTACATTTTCACCGCCAGGATCGCAGCGAAAAACTAAGCCTTGCTTGTAGGGAGAATTTTTGGTGCGGATAGCCTGTCCGAGTTGATCTACGACGGCATTACCTTCTTTGTCATATATCTGTTTGCCTTCATTTCCAAAATTGAAATACCATTTTCCATCTGGACCAAAGACAAAAGCATGCATACCGTGGTCGTGGTCAACCCCATCGATATTGGTAAATAAAGTGTCCTTCCGATCCGGCTGATCATCCCCATCCTCGTCCGTAAAAATGAATACATTGGGACTGATGGACACCACCACTTGCTTCCCAAAGAGGGCAATCCCCAAGGCACCATTAATATCTTTACCTTGATAATATAACTTTCTATCATCGGCCTTACCATCCCCGTCGGTGTCTTCTAGAATCAAGATCCGATCACCTTGATCTCGTTCCTCGATATCCTGGTTATGCGGCAGGCGATAGTTATTGACTTCACAAACCCATACCCTTCCCCGCTCGTCCACGGCAATGTTAGTCGGGTTAACCAACAAAGGCTCGGATGCAAAAAGCTCGACTTCGAGGCCATCTGCTACCTGCATACTGGCCAAGGCATTAATGGAAGTTCGTTGTTCTTCTTCGGTGAGACTACTGAATAATATTTGCTGTTTTTCCTTACTACACGCCCAAAGTATCCCTACGGCGATGGTCATCGCAAGGAGATACCTTGCAAAAGTCTTGTTCTTCATTTTGTTGGAATTTCCGTTTTTTAAAACCACAATAAGGTTAATTCGGGAAAAATAGGCTTCGGCCCTGCGTTATTTTTTTTGCCGGATTGTCCATATCTATCTACTTGTACCAACAAGATTGGGTCCAACTACAAAAAAACACTTCCTGCAGCACAAGATTTACCTTCAGCTATCTACTACAGCAATTGTTAAACATCTTCTAAAGGTACCAACTACTCTGGCCAAGTGTCTGTACGGAATGGTGTAGCGGGCAAGCCCTCTTTATTGTACAAGTTCGCATCATCCGGATTGTTGGCCCAAGCATAGCGAACAGCCTTGGGATCAGCCACTTTATCACTCCAGACAACGATTTGCTTACCACGGATCTGAGCCTTTGCCCAAACAAATTGCTGATCTGCTCCTGCAATGGTAAATCCTTTCACATACCCATATTTGTCTTTTGCCACCAAGCCTGTACCAATATGGTCGAAGGACAAAACGATGGATTTTCCATCCTTGCTCATCTCTTTGTATACGGGTCCGGAATAGACAATCTCTTTTTCGCCGTAAGCCAGTCGGCGGGCAGCTAAGGACAGGCGCAAGCCCACATCCTGTTTGTTACGCGGATGTATATCATCGGCTTCACCTATATCGATAATCACAGCTTGCGCGGTATTGGGCAGATCTAGGGCGGCCGTTTGCGACTCTCGCAGCAGGGCCCAATGGCTAGGCATGGGTTCAGGTACCGGTTGCATAAAGTTCGCTAGCTGGACAAACAAAAAGGGGAAGTCTCCCACCTTCCATCTTTTCCGCCAGTCCGTAATCATATCAGCAAATTGTTCCCTGTAGACGTACGCACCAGACTGATTCGCATTGGATTCTCCCTGATACCAAAGGGCTCCCTTTATCGGTAACCTAAGGAGTGGATGCACCATGATATTATATAGTATAGTGGGGGTTTGGTTTTCGCGGAAGCCGGCTTTGGCCTTGAAGGTAGCCTCGCCGATTTTCATAGCCCAGGTACCCACTAAACTGCGCTTTCCTTTGATCGTCTTTAGATATAGCAACTCATCAGCTCCATAAATACCACCACCACCACCAGTATCTTCCACTCGAATAGCAATTAAGTTGGCCCCTGCTTTTAACTGCTCGGGCGCCACCTCATATACTCTATCCTTGGCATAGGCTCCGATATTACTCCCAATTTTCTGCCCATTGACATAGGTCCAATCCGAGTCATCGATTTTACCTAAACCCAATTCAATACCTGCCGCTGCTTCCGCTTCGGATAGTTCAATGGTTTTGCGAAACCAAAGAATACCATCCACGCCTTCGTATCCCTTATCCTCCCAGAGACCCGGCAGTTCCAACTTCGCCCATTGATTATCATTGCAATCTGGCGTATGCCAGCCCATTTCCAATCCTTGATCCTTCTTAGCCAATGGACCATGCTTGGCCTCTAACTCCTTCAATTTCATTTTGTTTTTGATCTGGACGGCCTGCTGTAGCGAATCTAAGTTCGGTAAGCTATAGCCAGACAGCGCTTGCGGATGCATCCAAGGTTCCACTCGACTTCCTCCCCAAGAGGTATTGATCAAGCCGATCGGCACATCTACATGTTTGCGAAGTTCACGGGCAAAGAAGTAGCCAACCGCTGTAAAATTTCCAACCGTTTCCTTGCTGACCACCGCCCAAGCCCCTCCTGCTAAAGTATCCTGTGGCGTTTTCGCCCAGGAATGCGGAACTTTAAAATGTCGAATTTGATCATCATTGGCGGCGGATATCTCTGCCTTGGCATCATTTGAGCTGGCCACCGTCCACTCCATATTACTTTGTCCAGAGCAAACCCAAAGGTCACCAATTAAGATATCACTAACCATTATGGCCTCTTTCCGACTACTTATGCGCATCAAATGTGGACCGCCCGCTTCCATAGCAGGAAGTGTATAGGACCAATTTCCTTGCTTATCGGGACGGGTCGTATACGTTCTTCCGTTGAAAGTGATGCTAATTCTTTTGCGCTTCGACGAACTCCCCCAAACGTTGATGGGTTGATCGCGTTGCAAAACCATGTGATCTTGAAAAACTTTGGCCACACGCAGCTGACCTGAACTAATGGAAGGTAATCCCAAGGTCAAAAGAGACAGGGTAACTAGCTTAGCTAGACACTTGAGGGGTAACATATAGTATGCTTTGGTTGATCTATTTCGTCTTCTTTTTGGCTAATTTTTCTCGACTCTGCCCCTTGGTCTCCCAGGCTCACTGATCGGGGAATTGATGGTAGTATTTACATGGGATCAATGTACGAAAAGGTGTTTTCTCTCATCCAAGATAGGTCTTTCTCCGCTTTTTGCAGTGATCTTTCAGGGCTTTTTCTGAATCAGACTTACAAAACCCTCACTTGCAGCCTTTTCCAAAATATATTCCGTCAACTAATTAAAAAATGATCAATAAAGCCAACAATTGTAACGAAATCAATTTTTTATTCTACCATTAAACTTAAAAACAAGTATTAATTTGTTTTTGAAAGCAAAAAGGAGTATTATTAATAGATCCCTATGTCATCTTTTATTTCACCTAAAAAACAATCCATGTCTACTTATCCGTCCGTCACAAAGTATATGGCCACGCGCCTGATAACCTTCACTCCCGACACTGATATTAGAGAAGCTATGGACATCCTGATCAAAAAGAAAATCAGTGGTGCTCCAGTACTGGACGAGAATAAGCAGCTAGTCGGTATGTTATCAGAAGTAGACTGCCTGAAGACCATATTAGAAGGTCTTTACCATAAAAAACCTTCACAAAAAGGTACGGTCGAGGATTTTATGTCGAAATCTGTTAAAACGATCAATGCCAATAAGAATATATTTGATGCCGCTTCCGAATTTGTACATGCGGGATATAAACGACTTCCGGTAATTGAAGATGGAAAATTGATTGGTCAAATTAGTAGAAGTGATATCCTTAGAGCCATTCAAGCCATCAGGCCGACCATTAAACATGTTCCAGACTCCTGGAAGAATCGACCGCCTACTATGGCCGACCATAAAAAATCTAGACACTCTGCAAATAGCTAATTCAGAGCTTAACTCTAAGCAAACATTACTTTAGCACAGAAGAGGGGATTTCAAGGACCGTTTAACTGCCTTGTATCCCCTTTTCTCGTCTGATTTCTTCTTCTTTCTTGCCTCCTTTCCCGTTCAGCTCCATTTTTTTCCCGTTCAGTAAGTTGAAATTTCATCACAAAGCTCATTGCTCTACATTTGAAGTGTCAAAACAATTATTCACAACCAAATCGAGCTTTGATGTTTCAGCCTATCCGCTTACCCCAATTTAACGCCGGCCGCTCCTTAGCCCTGATAGTGGTCATCGCCTTGCTACAAGCTTGTGCTTATAATAGCGAGGAGGATTTGTATCCAGGTGGAGATGTGTGCGATACTAATGACGTAAGCTACAACCAAGATATTTTGCCGATCCTAGTGAACAACTGCTTGGTATGTCACGACAATACCAATCGGCAAGGAGGGATCATTCTAGAAGGATATGACCAATTGAAAACACATGTTAACAGTGGTAGATTAATCGGTGCTATCCGAAGAGAAGCCGGTTTCTCTCCCATGCCACAAGGTTCGCCTCAACTACCTGATTGCCAAATTCAGACCATCGCCCAATGGATTACTGACGGTGCCCCCAATAACTAATGACTCTCCGCCCCCATTACTCAACACCTTAAAAACTCAAAACCATGAAAAAGTACCTCAAGTATATCATCGGACTCCTGATTATTGGCATAGGTAGTGGAGCTTACATGTACTACAAACCTCATCAAAACATAAAGGCTAGCAAAGCGGAGGTGAGCCTTAGCGCTGCCGAAGTCTTCCAGGCTTTTGAATCAGATGAAACAGCTGCCAATGAGGAATACCTGGACAAAATCATGGCGGTAAGCGGTACCGTGAGAGATGTTAGCAAAAATGAAGAAGGAATCGTCAGCGTGACCTTAGATGCTGGACAGGATATGTTTGGCGTGATCTGCCAACTTGATCAACTTACTCAACATGCTAGAGAAGACTTCCCAATTGGGGAAAAGGTAAACTTTAAAGGCGTATGCACCGGAATGCTCATGGATGTAGTGCTAGTGCGTTGCGTCGAAACAAATTAAAAATCACCTTCTCTGAATTAAGAAGCTGCTTGAACCTGTCTAGCAGCCAGATAGATTCAAACAGCTTCTACCAGGGAACCAAAATTTCACAAATGAAACAATTCCTATTAGGCCTTTGCTTATTCATGACAGTTGGCTTATCGCAAGCCGAAGCACAGAAATATTTCACTAGAGAAGGAAAAATATCCTTCTACTCTGATACTCCGGTAGAGAAGATTGAAGCACATAATCAAAAAGCTACCTGTGTGCTAGATGTGGCAAGCGGAAAAATGGAATTCGCCGTACTGGTAAAGGCCTTCCAATTCGAAAAAGCCTTAATGCAAGAACACTTTAACGAAAACTACATGGAAAGCGGCACTTACCCAAAATCGATCTTCAAAGGACAGATTGCAAATGCTGCAGACGTAGATCTTAGTAAAGATGGCACTTACGACGTCACCGTGGAAGGAGAACTCACCATTCATGGCATTGCTAAGACCGTCAGCACGCCTGGTCAGATCACCGTAGCAGGTGATAAGATTAGCGCTACCGCAAAATTTGAAACACAGCCGGAAGATCATGGCATTAAGATTCCATCTGTAGTACGTAAGAATATTGCCAAGATTGTCGAGATCGACGTGAACGTAGCCCTAGAACCGTTTAAAAAATAAATCGCCTTAAGTGTACTAGAACTAACTGTACTTGCCAGAAGGAAGGCTATCCATCTTCCAAGAACCGATCCAGTCTTTGCTCTGGCAAGGCAGTTGTTCCACCTAATCAGCCTAATACGTATGAAAAAGATACTTTTTACCCTAGTTGGCATAAGCTTCTTCCTACTTCCCCTCATGGCTCAAGAAGACGACCTTCTTTCCTTGTTGGATGATAGCGAAGAAGAAACTACAGAATACGTGACTGCCAGTTTCAAGGCTAATCGAGTCATCAATTTACATTCCCTTGAAAATACATCAGCTGGCGTACTCGACATCAAAATAGGCCACCGCTTCGGCACACTGAATGGAGGATTCTACGAGTTGTTTGGTTTGGATCAAGCTTCGATCCGGATTGGCGGAGATTACGGAATCACGGATCAGTTGATGATTGGATTTGGTCGAAGTAGCTTCGAAAAAACATACGATGGCTTTATCAAGTACAAATTCTTGCGGCAAAGCAAAGGGAAACGCAATATGCCCATTTCGGCAGCTTTCCTAGCTACAACCGCTATCCAGACACTACGCTGGCAAAATCAGGATCGAGACAACCTTTTTTCCTCTCGACTCTACCATACCTTCCAGCTCATTGCAGGAAGTAAGATCAACGAACAAATTTCTCTACAATTTTCTCCGACTTTGGTTCATAGGAACCTAGTGCTTACAAATGAAGAGGAAAACGATGTCTATGCCCTTGGCGTGGCAGGTAGAATCAAGCTTACAAAACGTGTGACGCTAAATGCGGAATACATCTACGTGCTACCCGATCAACTAGCCCCGGAATTTCAGAATTCGTTTTCGATTGGATTTGATATTGAGACGGGCGGACACGTTTTCCAACTTCATTTCACCAATTCGACTTCAATGATTGAAAAAGGATATATCGCTGAAACTGTTGGTAACTGGGGAGACGGCGGGATCCATTTTGGATTCAATGTCTCCCGAGTCTTTACCCTGGAGAAGCCCAAGATTAAGTAGTTACCGAGACGTTGGGACTGGTAAAAGTATCAATTCCGACCAAGCTTTAAATGGCCATTCTCTTACAGGGGGTGGCCTTTTTTATTGGGTAAAAATTACCACCTATTCCGCAGCACCCAAATGTGTCCAGCGTTTTTCGCCAGAAGCAGGCGCCCCGCTGTTTTTTGCAAAACCTTTCTCTTTACTCCTGTCTTACTAGGTCAATTAGCTACTCCAACAACATCCTCATGATTTCCTCCCTAAAATGGGTACCAATGGGAATCCTCTGTTGGGCAATTAATAGCATATTACCTTCAATGGAGTCTACTTTATCCAACGAGATGATATAAGACTTATGCGATCGTACAAAACGATGAGTGGGTAAGTCTTGCTCCAGTTGCTTCAAGGAATTGAGGGAAAGCACTTTCTTGTCTACCGTTTGGAAGGCGACATATTCACGCATACCTTGGATGTACAAAATATCCTCGTAGCGGATCCGAAAGATCTTATGCTCAGATCGCACCATGATATAATCTTTTTCCGGCTCCTTTGCGGCATCAGGGGCTGGCCATGCTGACTTCCCGGCACCCCCTCTTATCTGCAGCAATTCTGACGCCTTATTCACCCCCTGCACAAACCTTTCAAAGCTAAATGGCTTGAGCAAATAATCTACGGCATCTAAACTGTAGCCCTCTAAGGCAAAGTCAGGATAGGCGGTAGTGAAGATAACGATGGGCTTGTAGGGTAATGTTTTCAGGAATTCAATGCCGGTCAATTCTGGCATCTGAATATCTAGTAGTAAAAGGTCTATGCGCTCTCGTTGTAGATATACCAATGCTTCGAGTGGATTCTTGCATTCCGCTACTACCTCTAAATGCGGCAATCGATCTGCATAAGTCTGCAGGAGTTTTCTAGCCAATTCTTCATCATCGACGATCAAGCTGCGAATGACATTTTTCAACATACGGCTTAGAGTTGTATCCTTAGTTGGACAGCGAATAGGCTCTCTTTTTTCTCGATATCCAAAGAATATTGGCCAGGATACATCAGTTGCAACTGTCGTTGAACATTATCCAAGCCAATTCCCCCTACCTGATCTTTCGTGAAGTTCTGAGCAGGGATACTATTACTCACGCAGAAACGCAGCTCCCGCTCCACTGTCCGTAGTTTAATTTTGATCCAACCTTTCTCCAAGTCTTCAATCTTACTATGTTTAAACGCATTTTCTACAAAGGGGATAAACAGTAAGGGAGCAATCTGCAGATCCGGTGTTTGTGCTGGCAAGTGGACCTCGATATTCATCCCACCGCTATCTTTGAGCTTTTTCATCTGAATGTAGTTCTGCAAATAATTTATCTCAGCACTGAGTGGTACTCGGTCCGCCTTGCATTCGTATAACATGTAACGGAGCATATCTGAAAGGCGGAGTAAATGTTCCGGAGCAGATTTGGACTGCGTAAGCGTCAACGTATAGATATTATTAAGTGCATTAAACAGGAAATGCGGATTGATTTGGGACTTCAAAAACTTCATTTCCGTCTCCAGTTTCTCCTTTTCTAGTTCGATCGCCCTTTTTTCCTTACGCCGCGCAAAAGCACCAATACTAACCACACTGCTACCAACCAGGGCCATGAAGAATGGCATCACTCTTCCTACCATTCTAAAATAACCTCCAAATCGTCCCATCTTCTTCACGAAGGGTCTCATTTCCGTTCGCATTGAAGATACCATTGGCGGCTCCCACCTAGGTCCGTTCCAGTATACCACGGTAGCTAAGAGCATGACCAAAGTCACCCCACACACTAAAAAAGCTAAATTCTTCTGTTGAAAATAAAGCCTAGGTAATAAGATTTCTACATTGATTATCACTACCAGCGCTAAGCCAATAAAATTATACAAGCTTTGTTCGAGCGAAAGGAAGGGAAAATCCATAGCCATGGCTACCATGTAGGGCACAAAAGCAAAGCCGCCAGCCCATAGTAGGACTTGCCACCAGGTAGTAGTCTGCACTAATGAATTCATTGTTCAAATATGGTGGATTGTGTCGAATTCCCCAATAATTCTCAATGAAGCCTGGGGATTCCTCTATCAAACCTGCTTTTACGTCCATTTTCCAGCATTCTCCACAAATAGATATGATGCCCGGTTTGATTGATTTTTTCCTGTAGTTGATTGATCAATTTTTGTAGCCATCCCATTTTGGCAGAATTTGGAGTCAGGACATCAACCTCTTTGCAGGCCATACCAATCAAACATTTCCCAGCCATGAAACTAATTCGACTCTCCTCTTGCCTCCTATTAATGTTGCTACTAGTCTCCGGGGGACTAATGGGTCAGGCTACCAAAAAAATAAAAATCAAAGGTAACTATCAAGATCGATCGCTGGATTTAGTCTTACTCGATTTAGAGATTAACTACCGGCTCAGCTTTGAATACCCAGAATCCTTGGTAAAGGGAAAGCGCATTACTGCCGTTTTTCCTAAAACCAATGTTGAAAATGGCTTGGCTCTTATTCTACTCGGCACGGGTTTAACCTTTGAACAACACGGCCCCAGAAAAATTGCAATCAAAGCAGCTGAGGCCGGTAAAACCATTGCCCAGGCAGCTGCTAAGCCCAGCCGGCAAAACTTTACGATCAAAGGGGTGATCAAGGATCAAAACACGGGAGAGACCTTACCCTTTGCTAATATCATGGTCAATGGCAGTACAAATGGTACCACCAGCAATATCGATGGGTTTTTCACCCTGTTTGAGGTCCCCGATGATACTACTGTGCTAGACATCTCCTATATAGGATATCGCCCCTTACAATTCCGCTTGACACCAGATATGGATATGGAAAAACTCAGCATCCCATTGATGGACTTTGGTGTCCAACTGTTAGAAGTGGTCGTACAAGCGGAGAGGAAAGAGCAATTGATTCAAGCTTCCACGGGGGTGAGTCGGGTGGGTATATCTCCTGCCGCTTTGGCCACGCTCCCAAGTTTTGGGGAGAAAGACATCTTTCGCTCCTTGCAGTTACTGCCCGGCATTAGTGGTAGTAATGAGAGTTCGTCCGGGCTATTTGTCAGAGGTGGGACTCCAGATCAAAACCTCATCCTTTTTGATGGCTTCACAGTCTATCATGTCGACCATCTATTCGGTTTTTTCAGTGCTTTCAACTCTAATGCCATCAAGGATGTACAATTGCATAAAGGAGGATTTGATGCTCAATTTGGCGGGCGATTATCTAGCGTGGTAGAGTTGACGGGGAAAGATGGGAGTACGGAACGCTTCAATATGGGAGCGGGCTTATCCCTATTAAGTATAAACGGATTTGTAGAAGCCCCCTTCGCTGCGGGGAAAGGTTCTTTCTTGGTGGCAGGTCGGCGTTCCTTTCAAAGTGCATTCTACAGTAATATCTTCGACGCTTTTACAGAAAGTAATGGGGCCGATGCTCCTCCAGGCCCCGTTGGAGGAAGGTTTGGGCTCCAGGAGGTGCAGCCTAATTCTTATTTTTATGACCTTAATGCAAAAGTTACCTATCGTCCTACGGAAGAGGATCGCGTTTCTGTTAGTTTCTTCAATGGTCAAGACAATCTTGACAATTCTCGCAATCTCGATAATAACAGCTTCGGCGGACGATTTGGTGGTAATTTGAATTTTAACTTTCAAAGCAACAATACCGATCTAACCAACTGGGGCAATTGGGGAAGCAGTGCCAAGTGGTCTCACCGCTGGAGTGATCGTTTTTATACCAACGCAAATTTATCTTATTCCAACTACTATAGTGAACGCGATCGCCGCAATGAAACGACGATTGATCGAGGTGATTCCACCATTACCCGAACTAGTGGGAACTATGAATACAATGACCTAAAGGATGTCACTTTCAAAGTGGACAATGAATGGAAGTTATCCCGGAATAATCAATTGGAATTTGGCTTCCAGACCACCTATCAAGATATTATTTATGAATACACGCAAAACGATACTATTCAAGTGCTTGATCGAGCAGACGAGGGGTGGACCTCTTCTCTTTATCTTCAGGATCGTATCACCTTACAAGATCGGCTCATCCTTAAGGGAGGACTGCGGGCCTCGCATTACAGTTTGACGGATCAACTCTACCTGGAACCAAGATTTAACTTCACTTATTTATTAGACGACAGGATTAAACTGAAGGGAGCCTGGGGCAAATTCTACCAATTTGCAACAAGGATTGTTCGAGAAGATATCCAACAGGGAAGCCGAGATTTCTGGCTGCTTGCCAATGACCAAAATGTACCGATCAGCTCCTCCTACCACTATATTCTTGGCACAAGCCTCGAAACCAGCACCTGGCTATTTGATGTGGAAGGCTATTACAAAACCCTGGATGGCTTATCAGAATATACGACTCGGCTGGTATCCTCTGGGTTTGGCCCCGGGCGCTCCCTCAACTTTGAAGAATTCTTCTATACCGGTACGGGAACGGCCAAGGGAATCGAGTTTTTACTGCAAAAGAAGGTAGGGAAATTTACCGGCTGGGTGGGTTATACCTTGGGGGAAGTCCTCTACGACTTTGAAGCATTTGGAGACGAACCTTTTCACGCCAACCAAGATCAAACCCACGAACTCAAAATTATCGGCAATTATAAACTGGGGAGATGGACCCTAGGAGCCACTTTCATTTATGCTACCGGAAGGCCCTACACGGCTCCTACTGGCTATTATGAGGTTCCCTTATTAGATGGAACAACAGCAGACTTTTTTGAAGTAAGTGATAAAAATGGCTTACGCCTTCCGGCTTACCACCGCTTCGATATTTCTGCTACCCACGACTTCAACCTGGGCACCTCAAAGGCCAGCCTTGGGCTTTCCATTTTCAATCTATACAATCGAAGCAATGTCTGGTACAAAGAATATGAAGTGATTGAGGGAGAGCTCTTGGAGACGAATGTTTCATTGCTTGATTTCACACCTAGTCTATTCTTTAATTGGTCACTTCATTAACCTGACTGCGTACATAAAACTCCTGATGATGAAATACATTTCCTACCTAGCCTTCTTGATGATCATCCTGTTGCTATCCTCTTGTGAAGAAACTTCTATCAGCAGTGTTGATGCAGAAACACCGGTGGTAAGTAGCTACCTATATGCTGGGCAATCCCTAGATTCCTTGCGGGTGACCTTATCAAATTCTTATGCTCGAGAAGACACCCAACTGTTGACACTCGATGAGTTGGAAATCTCCATTACAGAAGGAGACAACAGCTATAGACTAAATCCTTTTGGAGAAGGCTACTATCAACAAGCAGCATTAATCATAGCGGCAGAAAAATCCTACAATCTCGAATTTGAATGGCGAGGCGCAACCATCAGCGCGTCCACCTTCGTACCGGCTAAGAGAGAAGCCAAGCTATCTACTTCTCTAATCGAAATGGAGAAAATCACCAATACTGGCGGCTTCCCGGGAGGTGGTTTTACGCAGATTGATCCGATAGAAATTAGCTGGGATAATCCAGAAGGGGATTACTACTATGTGCTGATCGAAAACCTAGAAACTAATCCTGAGTATGTCAACGACTTCATAGCGGACTTGGAGGAGGATCTAGGCCAAAGGTTTCGAAGAATCACAGAACCTGATATCACGGATTTTTACAGCATTAATCCTAGGAGAGAGATCACGCAGTATGGTACGCATCGAGTCATTATTTTTCGGGTAAGTCCAGAGTATGCAGCGCTGTATCAAACCTCTGGGACATCTTCACAAAGTCTCAGCGAACCTCCCAGTAATATTGAAAATGGACTTGGAATCTTTACCGGTGTAAGCAGTGATACCCTGTATTTTGAGGTGAAAAAGATTTAGAAAGAGCTAGAAGAAAGCTTCCGAATCCATTACAGATAGAGTTTTAGTTTTCATTATAGGATTTAGGGTGCGCTGACGAGGTTCAGCGCACAACTTTTTTACCATCTCCTGCCAAAAGTGAAGCCCAGCAGCAAAATGGCTCCTTCCCCCGTAGGTTCTCCCTTGGTCACTACATTGATCTCATAGCCAAATGCGATAGTAGGTGAGAAAAACCAATTTTCGCCAAGGGGTAAGGCTATTCCGCCCTCCAAAGTAGGTTGCACCACTGTGATATTTGTCGTGCCACTAATCTCATCACTTTGGCCAATGTTGTCCATCCAATCCACTTCATTCCACCAGATATCATTCTTGATCCCTAAAAACCAACGCTCAAAGCCGGGCTTGAAATAGTATTTATACCCGACTGTAAACCCAAAACCATCTCCTCTTTCATCCTCATGCACCCCAAATCCCTGATGGCGCAGCCAGTTATAACCCAACCGCAGATGAACGGCATGTTGCTCACCAAAACCACTCTCCAATCGCAAACCTGGAATGAGTCCCGTCGGATAAGCTTGAAATTCAAATCCTAGATCAAATACGCGATCCTGAGCGGTTGCTTTATCTGTGTTTAAGAGAAATAATACTAGAAAAAACGAGGATAGTAGTGCTTTGTACATAGTCAACTGTTTTGCGGAAGCAATGTACAAAAATACCCTTAGTCAAAAAATTTATACAAATGCGGTTACCATTTTAGAATAGGTCGCACTAAGAAAGCAGATCAACATCAATTAATTGGAAATCAGTCTTCTGGCTTAACTACAATGCTGCTGCCATTGGGTGGACAGTCATGCATCAATGTAAGGTTTACCAGGACAGTTGGCTACCGCCGGCTGAATGCTTTCCCCATTTCTAAACTCAAAATCAGATATGCTATGAAAAAGTTGATGTCCAAGCTGCTAAGCACTTTCAAATCCTGCGAGATTGAACGTCCACAAGATGTTAAAGGAGGTAATAATGAAGGCGAGGAAGACCCAGGCTCAAACGGTATCATCGGTGCGGATGATATCATAGATTGAGTTAGGAATCGACTGGAGGAGAGATTAGCTCCTCCAGCTTCTCTATCAGCCAGGTTCGAAGCGCAACATTGGGTTCCTGCCGCAGGCTATCTAACAGCGCACTTACGGAGGCTGACTTACCTGTCCCGTCCCAAAAATAGACTGCGATTTTTTGTGTATAGTAGATAAATCGCAGATAGCTTTCAACTAACTGATCTGAAAGGCGTCGACTGCGCAAATAGCGCCGCAGCCTCCTAAGTTGTTCTCTAATGAAGTATGGACCCTCTCTTGGGATAAATTCGAAGTGAACCCGGACAGATAATGATCGCACTCTAAGGGCTAGCCTTGGATCGCGATCTCCCACTTGACTGATATGTTTTGCAGCCTTTTTGAAATACCCTTCTTTCTCGACTTTAGGCATCAGCTGCAATCCAGTGTGATAATACAAATAGGCCTTGGCGAGGTGTTGACAATCCGCCTGCTTAGCTTCGGACAACCATTGGGATTGATTTTCGATAAATTGTTGCATCCATTGAAATTCCTCAGCTAGAGCAGCGGTAACCGCTATATTTAAGAATTGACCTTCATCTAAGGTCCCGTTGTGTAAGAATATTCCTTCTTGGATGGCCTGTCGATAAATCTCTAGCCTGAGACTAGCAAAGGGCTGACTACGCCACTGGGGATGCCCTTTTGCGAGATTCAAGAGTAGCTTAATGGTCATTTTTCGTTCAAAAAGTCCAAGTTCCGTCCTGAAATTTCGATAGAATTCTAACTCCTGCAAGAGATCAAGATCTTGAGACCTGCCCTTTACTAGATCTTGGTACAACCGCCAGAGCCAGGCAAACACAGGGTATTTTTCACTAAAATACACAGCCCAGTGCTCAAGTAGTGATTCTGTAAGCCCGGTATAATCCGTTTCTTCTAAAGTAAAGGCCCGACCAAAAACCTTGTATTCGATTTGATAAAATAATCTCCGTAAGATGAATTGATAATCGTAGGTGCTTACCAAGTCGGTCAATAAACGTTGATTGGTATCCAGCTTACTGGTGAATACATGATAATAGTCAAGGTGTTTGGTCCAAGTAGGCAAAAGAGGAAAGGTGGGAGAATTCTCCTTTTCCATTAAGGTTTTAGTCTGACGAATTTGCTTATGAAACAGCTTTGGAGCTCCCCGTTCCTCGTAAATATGGGATAGCAAGTAGTTACGTAAGGCTGAATCCTTACCCACATACTGTTGCAGAAGAAAATCCTCTAAATGCTTTTTCAAACCTAACATCAATTTTCTCACTCTTTGATCATTGTATTTTTCCGCTCCAAACAATTCTTGATGTAAGGCTTCTTTATCAATATCACCTTTTCCCTGATCCAGTTGTCTGACCAAAGATCGATAAAATGCCATAGTAGTTTCTCCACCTAAGCAGAGTATCCTCTCCGCAAATATCTTTCTTTCTCTCTGTGTCAGTTTAAGCAAAATATCTACTACCGTATAGCGCATGATCTTAGTCGATTATAGCTTAGATGATGTTTAAACTTCATCAATCGGTCTACGAATATCCCTTTTTCGCTGACACTGCGTTGGCTAAAGCGGCTCGATAGCTATGGCTATCATCCACTTCAGCCGCCTTGCGTCAGCAAAAAAATGATCCTTCTCGACTCAAAGACCGAAACTTAAACATGACCTTAAATCAATAAAGGATGAAGTGAATACTTTCTAAATCCTTGTACCGTAGGAGCAGTGGACCTAGCTGGCAACAATTTCCTTATTCTCTGCTGAAACTCCTATCGTTTTGCTACTCAGATTTCCATACATATTACCAATGAATCCTGATAATACTTGAGAACAAGATAAAAATCTAGTCCAACATAATCACCTCAATATCAATGAAAAAACAAAATTATCACACTAAAACTGATAAGAAAAGGTAAAACTACTGAGTAAATTTTGCAGAAAATGATTGAAGTAAACTTGCTATCATGCAAGAGTGATGGATGCACATCCTGTATTGATTTTCAAGCATTGTTTATCACGAATACATGAGACTAAGCATCCTGAAAAATTATTAAAAAAGTAATGGTAAATAGTAAAAAAACAAATTAATTTATTGTATAATATATCTGACACCTACAACAATAACCATAATACATTAACTAAGCCCCCCCTCAAAATTGCAGTCAAGATGAAACGCCTTCTACCCAGCACCCTACTATTGGGCTGCTTATTCGTTACGTTCACTAGTTACAGCCAAGTTAAATCCCAACGTCCCCTTCTCAAGCAAATACTTAATCCNGTCGNANATGCAACTACGCCACAAAGTAGGATTTCAGCAACTCCTATCCCCAGTCGAGACATTGAGCTAATAGGGCAAGATATATCTCCTCCAAATGCGGGCCCGAAAACCGAATTAATAGGCCGAATTAGTCCTGAAATAGGTACTGCCTTTTTAGGTAACGGATTTAATGTCCAAGCTCCCAGCAGTAATACATTGGCGATTTCAAACGAAGGTTGGATCATTGCCATCGTCAATAGTAGTATCAGTTACTATGATCAAAATGGAAATATAGCACTCGATAGCGAGCCCCTCGAAGACTTTTATAGTTACTTGGCATTATCAGGTACCATTTATAACCCTCAAGTGGTATTTGATCCCGTGAGTGAACGTTTCATTTTTGTTGCCTTGCATGGTAAAGACCCGGAGTCCTCCCGATTGATCATCAGTTTTTCCTATTCACAGGATCCAGCTGATGGATGGTGGAGTTACAGCTTTGACAATATTGCAGAGGAGTCAGGTCGATGGATGGGCGAAATGCGAATCGGCATCTCTGCTACTGATTTGTACGTGACCGGTAAGCTCTTTGAGGAGGATGGCGATGACTACCGCTCAACCATTCTGCAATTTCACAAGGAGACAGGGTATGAAGGGGAGAACTTGAGCTACAATTACTGGTCCGACATTCTCAATGAAGAGGAAAATCAAGTAGGGACACTAATTCCAGTTTCTGATGGCTACGAAACTGGCTACGGGCCAGGCATATATTTCCTAGGAGCAAGTAAAGCAGGCGGCAGTACCTTACAATTCTTTGAAGTAACAGCAGATTCTGACCAAGGTCCATTTCTTTCTGGCTTCTACTATGAATATCCCGCTTATGGTCCAGGAGAACATGGAGAGCAATCAGGCTCGAGTTCTCGCCTGGATGTGGGTGGGTGTCAAATTCAGAGTGCTTTCATTGCTGACGATGTTGTACATTTTGCTCATCACAATAGTCTGGCGGATGGCTCTAACGGGATTCGATATGCCAAACTCGACTTAGGCGAGGAACTTCTTTCTTGGATTGAACTGGGCGTAGAAGGGCAGACCTTTGCCTATCCTTCGATCACTCCATTCCAGCTATCCAGTCCTACCGAAAGAGCTACGCTTCTGAACTTCAGTCACAGTTCTTCCACCGACTTTCCATCGATGTACGTTCTAAGCCTAGATCAAGACCTGAACCCCTCTTTTCCATTATTGGTCAAAGCAGGAGAAAGCCCGATCAGTAGTTCTGAAGAACTTGTACCCTGGGGGGCCTATTCTGGGATAAGTCGACGACACAATGCAGAAACGGCAACGGCCTGGATCTTTGGCAATTTCGGTAAGGAGCAGACTTATGGAAACTGGGTGGCGGAGGTTACGAGCCTGGGTGAAGGCTTTAATTGGCCCTGCCAAAACGCTCAATTGGTATCCTGCGGTGAGGTGGTGAGTGGTAATACCAATACTAATCCTCAATTATTACCAGCATGTATAGGTACAGAGGCAAGTCTGGGTGGACAGTGGTACCGCATCCTTGGGCACGGTGGGGGTGTGATATTGTCTACTTGCAACGACAATACGGAGATCGATACGCGCCTATTAGTTTTCGGTGGCAATTGTACCAATCTTACTTGCTTAGAACTGGAGGAGTTAGAAGGCTGCAATGAAAATAGCAACAATCCCGATCTTGGATTTTATGCAGTTGATGGAGATGAGTACTTCATATACATCACCACCGCTGACAACAATGGTGGTAACTTTGAATTAAGCATCTCCTGCAAAGCCCAGGAAGGTACCTGTACAGGAGATCAAATATTGACGGAATGCGAAGGTTCCTTCGTAGATGGCAGTGAGAATAATCCTTATTCCAATGACCTCGCCTGTAGCTGGACGATAAGTCCCTATGCCGCCGCTACCATCACCTTAAACTTCACCAACTTTAGTACTGAAGAAGGCTTCGACTATGTGAGTGTTTATGATGGAACTGGATCCACCGACTCCCTCATCGCTAAGTTTAGTGGTAACGCTATCCCAGAAGAGGTAGTCGCCAGAACGGGTCATATGTATGTACTCTTCGAATCAGATGGCTCTTTTACCGATGCCGGATGGATAGCTACCTATTCATGTACGGAGCAGCAAACCCCATCCGTCAACTTCCAGGCAGATACCTTACAGGGAATAGCTCCCTTTACTGTAAATTTCACGAACCTCACAGAAAATTTGCCCGCAGATTTTCTCTGGGAATTTGGCGATGGAAATACAGCCACAAGTTTAAACCCTACGCACACGTACACCGAAGCGGGCACCTATACCGTTAGCCTGACAGCCACTAACCTGGCCGGAGAAGATTCCAAAACCATCACCAACTATATCGTCGTTGAACCTAATGTCGTTGCACCGGAATCTAATTTCACGCAAAGCGAGATCTGCGGTACATTCCCACTAAACGTAAGTTTTGAAGATCTATCTGCTAATGAACCCACTGCATGGACCTGGGATTTCGGTAATGGCCAAACATCCACCGAACGGAACCCTAGCATCACGTATACGGAACCTGGGATATATACGGTAAAGCTGACTACTAGCAATGAGGCGGGTGAGAATGTCTTGATACGGAGCAGCTTGATTACCGTTATAGGAGAGCTAGAAATCACTACACCAGATGGTACAAGTGCCTGTCTTGGCACTACACTCTCGCTAGAAGTCACTGGAGCTGACAGCTATTCTTGGGTTGGCCCCAACTTATCAAGTACAGTAGACTCTAGTGTGCTAGCCGCTCCTTTAATTGCTGGCACTTATGAGTATGTTGTCACAGGGACAACGAACGGCTGTACTTCTGAACCTGATTCCATCTCCTTATCCTTTGTAACAGTCCCCATGGTTAGCATTAGCGCCTCCAGTACTATTACCTGCCTTGGAGAAGCAGTGAAGCTAATCGGATCTGGGGCAACAACCTATAGCTGGGAAGGTGTAGGGCTAACCTCCAATACAGGTAGCCAGGTCATCGCTAATCCCATCCTACCCGGAGCTTATGTCTATGAACTAGTCGGAACCCAAGATGGCTGCTCCTCCCCTACTCAAGCGATAACCGTACTTTTCAATAGCGTACCCGATGTTACCCTCAGTCCCACTCAGGCAGATATCTGCGAAGGGGATTCCGTCCGATTGGTAGCGAATGGAGGTGGTATTTACGCCTGGGAAGGTCCGGGCTTAGCATCCTTTGAACAAAGCGAGGTCTGGGTGAAACCCGGAATAGGTACAACCACCTACCGCGTAAGCAGCACGGTAAATGGCTGCCAGTCGGAGGTACAAACCAGCTCGATCAGGGTTGATCCAAGCCCTACAGTTAGCCTGGAAGTGGCACCTACTAGCCTCTGCTTGGGGGACACATTAATCCTGGTTGGTACGGGAGCTGATACTTATCAATGGACTGGCCTTGATATCCTGCAGCAGCAATCGGATTCACTAATCTCCAAACCACAGGAAACTGGAAATATTGATTATCAATTAGTTGGATTTATCAACAACTGCCCAAGTGAAGCACTAAATCATACTGTCCTAGTGGAGAATAATGCCTTATCGGTAAGTATTGAAGCCTCCAATTGCCCTGGTCCAGGGCTAGAATTTCAGGCTACGGTGGTGAATGGAGGCATGACAGCCGACGAAATCACCTGGTTCCTCAATGAGGTGGAAGTAGGAAGCGGAGCAAATTTTAGCCTCTCTACTGCCAACAATGGTGATCAGGTCTACTGCACCGTCAAGCCGGTTGATCCACTAGCCTGTACGACTCCTAGCCAAGCCAACTCAAACATCATCACCATCGACTGTCTGATGGTCGACACTGAAGAGCCCAGCAGCTGGTCAGCGGCCCAATTACTCCCTAATCCAAATAGGGGCCAATTCACGCTGGGTATCAGTCATCAGATCCGACAGGACCTACAGATCGACATCTACAATACGTTGGGACAATTGATCTACCAGCAAGCGATTCAGGCCGCGCCGGGGCGTCAAAACCTTCCGATCAATATTCAGCAGCAGGCGAACGGACTCTACTGGCTTGTTATTTCCTCTGCTACCGAAAGACAAACCCTTTCATTCCTCAAACAGTAAAAATTACCACAGAAAACCATGCAGCCCACGCATACTAAATCCACAATCATGAAAAAATTATACTCCCTGTTCCTGGTCTTGACTTTTATAGCTAGTGCTCAACCCCTGTTTTCCCAAAAAGCTACGGTGGGGGATTTGGAGAGAGAACCACTGAACTTCTATGAGATTCAGGAACGTATTGGAAGTAAATGGAAGGATAAACCACCAAAGAAAGGAGATGGCTTTAAACAATATAAGAGATGGGAATATTTTTGGGAAGGAAGAACAAACCTAGATGGTACCTTTCCATCCCCGGAAATGATCGAAACCGATTGGAGGGATTATCAGGCCAAACACCCAGAAGCCAGAACATCAGCTTTTTCTACGGGAACGTGGAAAGAATTGGGTCCTCAAAGTACAGACAGTGGCTATTTCGGAATTGGGAGAGTAAACTGCATTGCTTTTCACCCAACGGACCGAAATACCATCTGGGTTGGCACACCAAGCGGTGGTCTATGGAAATCTACAGACGGGGGACAAAATTGGTCAACAAATACAGACAAACTCCTTTCTGTTATTTCTCTAGGTATTTCTTCGATTGCTATTAACCCACAAGATCCAAATGTCATGTATCTCGCTACAGGTGATGCCAGGAAGGGATTCTTCCATCCATTATCATTAGGAGTCTTCAAATCTACTGATGGCGGAAATACTTGGAATATTGCAGGTCAGCTACCAGCGGGAGTATTTGAGTTCTACATAAACGAATTGTTGCTACACCCTAGCAACCCAAATATAATTTTTGCTGCGACAACAATGGGCCTATACCGCAGCGACAATGCTGGAGCCAGTTGGAACTTAATAACTAGTGAACAGGAAAAATGTTACGATATTGCCTTCAGACCGGGCTCTTCGTCGATCATTTATCTATCAACAGCTAATCATTTTTACCAATCTACCGATGGGGGTGCAAGCTGGGGGCAGCCAAGACTCAGGATATCGAATTCCAAGAGAACCCAAATTGCAGTTACCCCAGATAATCCCGGTTATGTGGCGCTCGTCAGTAGTCATGAAAACAGTAGTTTCAATGGCTTCTTTGAATCCAATAATAGTGGCCGATCCTGGCGAGAAAAAT
This sequence comes from Saprospiraceae bacterium, assembly GCA_013214355.1. Classification (GTDB taxonomy): domain Bacteria; phylum Bacteroidota; class Bacteroidia; order Chitinophagales; family Saprospiraceae; genus DT-111. Next base: position 64,159 of record JABSSL010000025.1, read on the forward strand.
ACGGCCGGCAAGGGAAGAATCTATTGGAATGGAGGAGTGATGGCAGAGACCGAAACATTGGTCAAGGGAACTATGACCTATGCATCGCTATCTCTCCAACTGATTATCGTACCGTCTTCATCGGAGGAGTAAATTTATGGAAAACCACAAACGGGGGATCCAATTGGACAGTTACCAATTTCTGGACAGACTTTTCTGGAGATGGATACAATCCAGGCGTTGCCACTGTCCATGCAGATAAGCATGTCTTGGTCTGGCAAGATAACAATACACTCTTTGAAGGCAATGACGGTGGCATCTATAAGACTACCAATGGTGGTAATAGTTGGACCGACCTTAGCGAGAATCTGGTCATTAGTCAATTCTATAAATTAGGGGTATCAGCATCTGATAATAAAGTCATTGGCGGATTACAAGATAATGGGACAAAACTAAAAAACTCTGCGGGAAACTGGTCTGAAGTCGAAGGAGGCGATGGCATGGAATGTTTCTTTGATCCGGTGAACTCAAATCTGATGTACGGAGAAGCCTTTGAAGGACAACTATTCAGAGTTGAGAATGGCAACACTATACGCGGGTTAAACTGTCTCAGCCCTCAAGAATGTCTTAGAGGAGCTTGGGTTACCCCATGGGCTATGGATCCTAATAACAGACAGGTTTTATATGCAGGTTATGACCAAGTTTGGAAGAGTACCAACAGAGGAGACTCTTGGCAACCCATTTCACCAATATTCACTGATCATAAACTGAGAAGTCTGGCAATTGCTCCCTCGAATAGTAATGTAATTTATACTGCCTCACTAACGCAGCTTTTTAAGACTTCTGATGGCGGTGCCAATTGGTTTGATATCACTGCTGGTCTTCCAAGTACTGTGCAGGGACCGTATATCTCCTACATTACCGTTGATCCACAAGATCCAAATATCATCTATGTAACTTTCCATAACTATGTCAGGGGAGAAAAGGTATATCAAAGTACAAATGAAGGCAGTTCATGGACCAATATTACTGGTTCCTTGCCAGTTGTTCCAGCAAATTGTTTAACCATTCAACCTGACCGTCGGGATGCCCTTTATATTGGCACTGATGTGGGCGTCTTCTATCGAGATAATACCATGGACGACTGGGTAGCATACATTGATGGACTACCTACTGTCATCGTAACCGAATTGGAATGCAAAGCCTCTACCGGAAAAATCATAGCGGCTACCTTTGGCCGTGGCATCTGGGAAGCTGATTTCTTCGAAGGAGGCGGTCCCACCGACGAACTCGCCATCACCCCCAGCGTCCAAAATGTCGACAAAGCAGCTGGTACCGTACGCTTCAGTATCCAATCCAACCAAAGCTGGACCTTGAGCGAGGAAGAAAGGTGGCTCACCCTATCCCAAACCAGTGGCGACGGTAATGCTACGGTCAACGCCAGCTACCAAGTAAACACGGGGCGTACTTCACGGGAAGCCACGATCACCTTGAGCAGCGAATCAGGTACGAAGACGGCCAAGATCATTCAGCAAGGAGCTGATGGTGGCGGGGGTGGCGGCCGTTGCAACCAGCCCAGCAACTTGAGGGTGTATGATGTAGAACAAACGGAAGCGACCTTGAGCTGGGTACCGGTAAGTGGAGCGGCTAGTTATACCGTAACCATCCGGGCCTCACCCAATGGTAGTTGGCAAACCCTGAGTCCAGAATTTTTACAGACTACAACCGTACCTGTGACTGGTTTTGCCGCAGGCACCACCTATGAATGGCGCGTCAAAACCAACTGTGCCAATGGGGAAACCAGTTCCTTAGCTACTGGCCCACAATTTACTACCGACGCCGCGCCAAATTGTAATGCTCCCGGAAATCTTCAAACCAGCAATATTGGTCAAGATGGGGCTACCTTGAGCTGGTCAACAGTGCAAGGGGCTCGGGAATATGGCGTCCAGATCCGAAAGCTGCCTGGTGGTGGCTGGACCAACCTTTCACCCGCCACGACCACTTCAACCTCTGTGGGGGTAGGTGGATTGAGTGCCAATACCACTTACGAATGGCGTGTCCGTACGTTTTGTACCAATGGGCTGAATAGCAATTACTCATCTACCAAGTCCTTCACCACTACCCAAGCGGCTGCCTGTAACACGCCGGTAGGCTTGCAAACTTCCGATATTACGAGCTCATCGGCTGTCATCGATTGGGCGCTAGTAAGCGGAGCCGCGAACTATACGGTTCAAGCTCGGGAAGGCAATAGTCAGTGGCAAGATATTAATCCGCCAAATTGGGATTCTGGTCCGATCACATTCAATGGCCTGAGTCCAAGTACGAATTATCAGTGGCGAGTTAGAGCTAATTGTAGCAATGGCTTGCAAAGCAGTTGGTCAAGCCCGAGGTCATTTACGACCTTGCCTGCGCCCAGCTGTAACACACCGGGAGGTTTACAAACCTACAACGTCACCGAGACTTCCGTTGACATTAATTGGGCACTCGTCTCCGGAGCAACGAACTATACCATACAAACAAGGATAAGTGGTGGACAATGGCAAAATGTAAATCCTGCCACTTGGACCTCTGGCCCACTAACCATCAATTCACTGGACCCGAATACAAGCTATCAATGGCGGATCAGAAGTAATTGTAGTAACGGACTGCAGAGTAGTTGGTCAAGTCCCAGGTCATTTACCACTCTACCTCCTCCCACCTGTAACACACCAAGCGGGCTTCAGACCTTCGGCGTCACGACCACTACCGTCAATATTGATTGGAATCTAGTGAGTGGTGCGAGTAGTTATACGGTACAAACCCGAATAAGTGGTGGACCCTGGTTCGATTTAAATCCATCTACCTGGACTTCTGGACCACTCACCATCAATAGTCTCAATCCAAATACGAGCTATCAATGGAGGATCAGAACCAATTGTAGCAACGGCTTACAAAGTAGCTGGTCAAGCCCAAGATCATTTACCACCTTACCGCTTCCTACCTGTAACACACCAGGTGGCCTCTTTGTCACTAACTTGACTCGCAATACGGTGGTATTGCGTTGGTCACCGGTAAGTGGAGCAGCAAGCTATCAAGTACAATTCAATTCGAACACAGGTTGGTTTAACCTACAGGGAGGTGTAACGAATACCAATAGCCTATTTGTAAGTGGTCTTTTCCCAAATTCTTATTATGAATGGCGCGTAATAGCTGGGTGTAGCAATGGTTTAGTTAGTTTCCCTTCTAATACAGCTTGGTTTATCACAGCCACGCTTCTGGAACCGAACGTAACTCCTGAGCATTCGTTGAGCCGCATTACCCCACAGGAAGTCTGGCAAACCCAAGATCTTCAATCCGGCCAACAGTATCTACCTGTGCAAGTACAAGCAGGACAGCAATATACGTTCTCTCTTTGTGCAGAAGATGGCGGCTCAAATCAGGCTGCTAATCTCTATTTGAGATCAAGTGATGGTCGAATGATTACTATTGATGAGGGAAGCTGCGATAAAGCTCCAAGGATTACCTGGCTAGCAGCTGAGGATGGTGAAGTGCACCTTTGGGCCGCTATTAATGAGGAAGAAGAAACCCAAACCAAGCTCACTCTTGCCTATAAGGGTAGTATCGAGTCAGATGGATCCGTTCCCTACAGATTGGGGACTCCGGTTTTGGAAGCCAGCAATCAAGCGCTGCCAACACTGGACCCTGATACTCCCTTGGCCATTGAAGTATTCCCAAATCCTTCTAACGGACAATTCCAGATACAATTCAACAATTTAGCGGATATCCCTTCCGCACAGCTATTTATTTATGATGCCACCGGACGCAGACTTTGGCGTAGGGATCAGTCTATTGAAACGGGATTAAACACTTGGTCCGTTAACGCAACGGAATGGGAGAACGGAATTTACATTGTCAGGCTAATATCTCAGGAGGGTAAGCAGGCCACAAAAAAGATATACATTTCGAGATAAAGGCATTGGTAAAAGGGGTAAAACTGCATGAGCATTTTGCAGGGAACGCCTTTACTTTTTGGACTGGGAAAAGTAGTTTTTCCCAGTCCAATCTTAATCTCTAGGATAAATGTGAGCGCCATTTATTCGCCCAATTTCCTAGTCTTCCAGCAAAAACCAACCTTCTACGCTATCCGTTCGCTGACCATTGAATTCAGATTTGTGGATGACATGACTCAGGTACAATTGATCTAAGTCGTAGCCTAAGTATGCATCGATCCCCAAATAGATCGGGATGCAGGAAACGGCCATCTTGTTTTCAATCTTGAAAGTGCCCATCTCAAATTGATCAATGATTCCAATTTCGTCACCGATAAACGCTTCCCCTTTAAGATTCATGTAGCAATTGTCCTGTTCCAAACGATTCAGGAGGGTGGAGGGTTCTTTCTTGAGAATGAGGAAATCACTACCATAGAAATAGAAGAGTTTGGAATCCTCTCTTTGGGGCAAATACAGTTGATCCACTTGCCGCTCAAAAGGATAAGTGACGGGGTTTACGTCTCCTCCCTGAGCATACATGGGGGACCCAGGGGTAAGAGACTCTTGGAAGTACATTTCCTGTCCTTCTTCGATAACCTTTAAGACCAAGGTATCTCCCGTCCATTGGAAGGACTGGTCGAAATCATTGCAATTCAAAGTATAACGAATGAATCGACTTTCTTGCCCTGCTTTCAAATCCTTGAAGTGGACAGCACCTTCTTTGAAGGGAGCGGGTTCAACTTCAGCCTTTTCACAGGAGAAGGCCAAAATCGCAATGCCAATCAGGTAATAGCAATAGTTTTTCATAATAACTTTTAGCCCGCAAGACTGCTGACCTAAGCGGGAAAGTTGGGCTAGCTTTCCAATTTTAACACTTCAAAAACAGTTTAAAATAGAAAGCGCTCGATACTATTGTTATACGACTTAACCTCCCTATATAAAAATTGAGATGACGCCGTAAATCGCATCATCTCAATTAGGTGGAATCGCTGAGAAAGCAAATTTGAGTTTAAACCGCAACGGTAACTCTCAGTGCTTTCAATCCATCTGCTCCTTGCAATTTCTCCAATTCCAATTGCTCAATCTCTTCCGTGATATAGCCTTTGCGAATCAGGTACTCTAAGTAGGTTAGATATTCCTGGCGATCTTTCTCTTGTAGATATACAATGGCAATCTTACCCGCTTGCGTCAAACGCTCTTTTGTACCCTTGATCACCGCTTTATCAATTCTCTTCTTCAAAATCTCATAGCGCACATTGTAGGTACCATCCACATCGAATTGCTTTTCATCCATGCGGAAGCGGATGCTCAATTGAGAGTTGTAGACAAAGAGCAATTGAGCTGTTGTAAGGGGAACCGGCCATTCCTTAGATTGCTCTTCGACTAGCCGCGTAATTTCACAGGTATTGACCAATTGCCAAAGGCGGAAGTCCTTGAGATAGAACTCGCTAAACTCGCCTTCTGGCAATAAGGACTGCCCAAGGTAAATATTGTACTCCACCCCATCTGTACTATACTTTTCGAAGAAGTGGGGTAATATCTTTTGCATCCTGGCATCATCTTGTTCCAGGAAGTTACCAATGGTTTGATTCAAGCGACTCACACTTTCCTCATACCGTTTTCTTTGCTCATACACCACATCTAGCGTGGAATCTATCCCTGCAAAATATTCATCAAAGGGTTCGGCAGGTAGCTGAGCATACTGTCCTTTTAACTGTCTTAAAAGAGGGTGAATCTCTCTTGAAAGTAAGTCCACCACCTGCGTCTCGTCGCTAGACATAAACTCTTCCCGCAAACGATCCAGGATGGCTTCTGCTTCTAACTTATAAGATTCGAGTAGATGAAAATCCAAGTGTTCCAACCAGGTCCCCATCAAATGAATAGCCCGCTCTAAGTTCTCGATCAAATCCAGCTGAATCGATCGATTTCTCAGGTTAGAAGAACTCACAATATCTGCTTGACCATATAGAGGATATACGTCTTTAAAGACGATCGGAGATATGGATCCGTCAAAGTCTGGTAAGGTCTTGCGAACTTCATGATCTGCCGCTACTTGCTCAAACTTCCATTCTACACTCGGATGAATAGAGGTGAATTGCTGCTTAATGAACTGACTGATCCGATTGTTCATGTCATAGTAATACTGGTCATTACCCAATCGTAGAAGATCGAATATCTCCGCCAACTTAAGCATGGTCAGTGCATTAAACCCTTTTTCATCCTTACACCCTAATTCGAAGATAGAAAGCATTTTTCCACGTTCATCTCGTAGTGGCACTAGAATTACACTTTTGTATCCGTTGTCGATCAGGCGTTGTTCTCCACGAGAAGGTTCTTCGATCTTGTCCAAATGCTTGAACAACATCGGTTCCGAGGAGCTACATATACGGCAGTAGGCTCCACCGGTGGTATCGTAATTATCATAGGAGCGAAGGATATCTAGATCATTCGTCCCGGTCAAGCTAAAAGAATTACCGCCCAGAAAATCACTAAATACTATCCCCACAAATCCTAGATCTAAACTAGTAGTATTCAAGTAGGATCGGAGCTGATTGCGCATGATGGGCATCATATCAAAGGGATCTATCTTACGCTCCCCATCCATGACCATTCCCTTCAATTGTGATAGTACTTCAATCTCCGTTACATCATGGAAGGTTCCGATGGCAATGCCCTTAAAAGCAAAATCTGAAGGTGGAACATACTTCAACCACAGTTCCTCATTCTCAAAATTATCATACAACTCTTGGATCTGCTTCTTCGTAATCTTGTGTTTGGGATTAAGTTTTTCGATTTCGATGAAATCTAGGCGCAGCGAAAGTTGATAGTGTTTTTCGAGACCGGTATGAATGTTCCGATAGGTCATCACCATTCCCTCAAACAGCGGAAAATCAGTACCGTAGATTGAATTTAAGATAAAAATCGCCGCGTGAATAGAGTTATTCTTTTTCCCGTGCTTGAGGTTCTTTTCCTCTATCTTGACCTCCCAATCACCTGATTCAAAAAACTCCTTCATAGCAGGTGTTTTGTAGACAAACTGCTTGGCAAAGGGAGGAGAAATCATGCTAATATTATCCTTGAACATCAAAGAAGGCATCATCAGTCCCATGATGTGATCCAAGCGGTTTTTGAACTGCTCATTACTAACTACACAATGCTCACTGCTTAAATCTTTTTCCACCTCAATCAAGGCTTGTTGGACCATCTGCGAAACCTCCGTGCGATCCAAGGAGAGGTTCTTCTTCAGCATATTGAAGAAGGGTTCAAAGCTGATCGTGCTTTGATAGGGCAATTGAGACATTTTCCCCAAGCTTTCTATAAATAGCTTTATGGGAACGTATCCGGTGAAATTTACCCCTTGTAGTTTCTCTTCTATTGTATCCATATTCAATGTTGTCTGGCTGAGTCTCCGTTAATTTATTGAATATAAAACGCTTGAGCTAGAGATCGGGTTGAAAAAATTCGATGGAATAGTATAAATCGGGGAGTAAAGTAGCTCGGGAATGGAGGAGATTGCGACTAAAAGGAAGGGCTCTTTAGGTCGGGAAGGCGAAAATTCGGATTCGCTAATCAACGGTATTTCCGCCTTCCCTTGGGAATTATTTCTTGAATTCTGGCTTAATAATGTCAGCAAATACCTTCTTAACTTTCTCCACTTTAGGTTTGCTTACATTAGCGATGTACGGATTATACGGATGGCTTTCATAGTAATCCTGATGGTATTCTTCAGCTACCCAGTAGGCGCCGTAAGGATTTATTTCCGTTACAATTGGGCTGGAAAAGTTGCCCGCCTGAGCTTTGAAAAATGCCTCAACTTTTGCCTTTTGCGCTTCGCTATGAAAGAAAATGGCCGAACGGTACTGAGTCCCTCGGTCTGGTCCCTGACGATTCAACTGGGTAGGGTCATGCGCGACAAAAAATACTTCCAGTAACTTATCAAAACTCACTACTGCCGGATCGTAGTAAATCTGAATGGCTTCCGTATGGCCAGTGGTACCTGAACAAACTTCCTCATAGGTAGGTCTACTTTTCTGCCCACCTGCATAACCACTGATCACGTATTTCACGCCCTGAATTCTTTCAAAGGAAGCTTCTGTACACCAAAAACATCCCCCCGCAAAAGTGGCAATTTCGTAGGCGGAATAGTCTTTACCTTCCAGATATTCTTCGATGGTTTGAATGCCATTTTTAGGGCCTTCCTTGGTCGTTATACCACCTGACTTTTGGCTACAAGCCGCAGTCGTTAAGCCCATTACCAGCAACATAATCCAATAATTCTTCATGTTAATCCTTTTTGATTGCAAAAATAGCCGCTAAGTATCACAGAACTATCACAAGCTATTCTGTTAACACGGATTTAAGAAAATGGTTAAACTTTGTCAGTCAACTTTTTGACGCGTGCGAAGATCATACTTCTGCCCTTTCTTCAACATCAGAAAACTTTGCTCGCCAATGCTGGGGTCATAGAAGACCACATAGCTTCTACCAATTACCTGAGCCATGTCTTTTTCCACCACAATCGCTGTACCTTCATCCAATCCTATCCCCAACAGATGCGGGTACTTTTCTAATACTTCAAATAAATCAAACTGCCTATTCCTCGCCAGTAAATGCTGATCTATGGCTACATTCGTGATGTAAGAAAAACCTTCCTCATGATCCCCCATCATGATTTGATTGGTCTTAGAATCCCCTCGCGCCAAGTAGGACCCCTGAATGGTAGCCCCCGCAGAGGTTCCGGCGATCACTCCATCTCGCTCCAAGACTTTTTGCAGCTCGATCTCCGTCTTCGTTCCGCCATAGGCGTCCACCAATCGCCACTGTCTCCCTCCTACGAACCATACCCCATCTGCTTCTTGTAAGGGTGCAATAAAGGAGTCACTATCAGCCACCTTGCGATCTCGTGTATGTAGGACCGTGATATTATTCAGTCCCACTTTCTCAAATGGTATTTTCAAACGCTTGTTGTATCCATCTCTGAGAATGTAGCGATCTTCAGATGCCGAAGGAATAATCACAATTTTGGCGCTATCTCCTCCCGCTAAGTCACGAAAAGATTCATAGATTTCCCAATCCAGTCTTCCTCCACCAATGACTAAGCATTTACCTTTTTGGGGACCTCGAGTTTCTAGTTCTTCCAATAATCCGGTATCGGTATACTCCCAGTGCTTCAAAGCCTGTTGTTGGACGAATTCACGGTCCCTTTCCAATAAGAAGCCCTCTTGTACCAGGTCTGTAATGGCTTCTTGTACCTTGGCTTCATAGGTCTCTTTGTTTGGATATAGACTATTGATGCTAGGCCTTGGATCATTATGCACTATACGTTCCTGTTCCGTCCTTGCAAAAGGGATGTACATGCCTCTGAAATCAGCTAATTCACGTGTATCGCCAGCCATACCTCCTCTCAAACTCCATGGTGTGTAAGTGGCCAATGGAACCCGAATCTCCACATTGCGGATACCCCCCATCTCATTCCCGCTCCGATCTACCTGTGGTACCAGGCTTGGATAGGCATAGCCTAAAATAGGTGGCTGATGATCTACGATGCCATCTAGCTTCCACCTTTCTCCGTAGTCCACCTGATAAGCGTGATGAATTACTTTTGGGGCAGCCAAGCCTTTCAGATAGGGAAAATCTAAGGACTCCTTGCTCACCAACTCTCCTTGCTCAATTTTCGGATATTGGCTCGCTGGCGGATTCTTATCCTTAGATACCCAGTCTCCCAAATGCAACAATAAAGCGCGATAGTTCGGTTTAAACTGCAAGGGATTCCCACGATAGGCGGCAATCTGCTGTCCGAGTTTTCGCTCTGGTCTGGGAGGGAAGGCATCAACGAAGTGCTGTCCAGAGGCAATGTGGTAAACCCGCTCGTGCTCCGCTAGTGGCGCATCACTTTGACCATCTGCACGCATATGAATCATAGAGGCGGCTCTGCCCCAGTATTCATAACCGGTATTCACATAGAAAATCTTGGGCAGATGCTCTTGAACACGCATGCCATTATACAATCCATCTTTATTTCCGGTAAAGGGATCTTCTTGCTCTATTCCAGTAAAAGGAAAAACATCGGTAGGGTAAAAGAAGGCTGAGTAGCGGTGAGCATCTCGTGAAGGCTGCCCAAAACGATGATTGAAACTCCCTCTGCCGGCTCCGGCAGTGATGATTAACATACCATCATATACTTGTCGACCCGCCTCATCCGTGTTTAAGCCATGATAGAGGAAGGTACGCAAAAAGCGTCCCGTTTGTGATACGCCAGTAGCGATACCTTGCTTTACGGAGAAGGGGCAGCTAGCGTCATATTTTGCGTAGCTTAATACATCACGGATTGCCGTCAGCCCCATTCCTACTACAACTGGATCTTTCGATTTATACACTAACTCGTAAATCTTACCGGCCTTAAATCCTCCTTCCAAATGTATGTATTTGGCGTCCCGCACTACTTTTCCATCCTCTATTCTTCCGAATGACCAGGTAGCTCTCGGAACGATCGACCTAGGTGCATCTCGCCCATCTCTCACGGTCAGCTGATGCGCCTTACTATCTAAATCAATGGCAGGATAGCCTGTCTGCATGCGATGCCCCAAACTCAAGAAATCAGCCTCCTGATCCACCGTCCAATCACTCCGCACCCATCCCATAATCGGAGAACCATCTTGCTGTGTCACCTTTGGCACTTCTAATCGCAAGGTGTTTTCATCAACCGGTACATCAAACTGCCAACCCACCCAAATCAGCGTCATGCCTTGCTCTAGCAATAGGCCATCTCCCCAATAGGCAGGATCATCCGGAAGCAATTCTCTGCCTTTTGTGGCTTGGTTAAAATAAGAGGGCGTGAATTTGCCGCCGCGATTGCTGACTTCCACCATGGCCAAGCCACTGCCCTTAGATCGGTCCAAGGGCTGAGCCACCACCAGGTGTCCAGTTGCCACCACTAGGCCATCAGCATTTCGGGGAGCCAGGTATAGATCGATAATTTTTTGGTTGGCTACATGGTCTGGATCCAAACCGTAGGTGATCGTTCCTTTGATCAATTCATAGGCTCCACTGCTCCCCCAGGACTTACCATTCAAAACAGGCGTCCTGGATTCTATCTTGACTTCTAAAACGCGAGCTTGTCCTAGGAGTGAGAAAAGGGAAAAGAGTAACAATAGGGCTGAGTAACGTGAGGCGAGCATATGCTTAGTAATTTTAATCCTAGAAGACTTGCAAACAAAATAGTAACTTTCTCCGATATGAAAAGTTCATCGCATATCACGATCGCCGGTATCCAATTGTGGGTAGAGCAATTGCACTATACCGAGGAGGTCAACCGACCTACCTTGATCTTTCTACACGAAGCCCTAGGGTCTGTCGCCCTCTGGAAAGCTTACCCCGGCTTGCTATGTGAAGCGCTAGAATGCAATGGGGTCGTTTACGATCGGATGGGGCATGGCTTATCTTCCCCCTTCAATAAGGCCAGGGATAATGATTATCTGGAGCTTGAGGCGGTTTTGTATCTGCGTGAACTTATACTTGAGCTGGGCTTACAGCAGCCCATTCTAATTGGGCATAGTGACGGAGGAACCATCGCTTTAATTTATGCGGCGAAGTATCCTGATGAAGTATCAGGCATCATCACCGAAGCCGCGCACATCTACGTCGAAGATTCCGGATCTGGAGGCATGAAACAGGCTATTCATCAATTTGAGCATACCATTTTCAAGGAGAAACTAGCCAAGTACCACGGGGAGAAAACGGAAGACTTGTTTTACGCTTGGGCAGATACCTGGACCTCAGCGGCTTTCTCCACATGGAATATTGCAGATCAGCTGTCTGGCATAAGTTGCCCCGCCTTGATCCTACAGGGTTCCCAAGATGAGTATGCGACGCAGCAGCACCTATGGGATATAGCCAATGGCATCGGGGAGAATGCCAAAGGAGTATTGATCGAAAATTGTGGCCATAATCCGCATCTCCAGGCGCAAGCAGAAACATTGGCCTTAAGTCGAGACTTTATCCATAATTTACTGTAGTCAAATTCTAAGCATTGTCTTTTTGACAACTTTGAGCAAAAATACCTGGCAAATTGGTTCGGCTGTGCACACTTGAACGGATCACACGTTATGGGTCCTTAAATTAGTCTTTACTTTGTAGAGTATATTTTAAAAATGGCTATTTATGACCCGACATTTACATCACCTTACTTGGAGTTCAATACTCCTGGCCCTGGTTTGGGCCTGTACGCCAACAGCAGCCCCTACTGATTCCTCCACCTCTAGTTATGAAGAGGAAGTCCGACAGAAAGCCACTGCCTTTTTCGAGACTTTCTCCCAGCGAAAAGATTGGGACAAACTCCTATCCTTTTATCGCCCAGATCTCCAATTTCATGACATCTCCTTGCATTTGGAATTAGATAGTCTCTGGCAGTTTGAACGCTTTTATAATTGGCCAGATACTGGCTTCCAAAAACTCAGTCCTGAACAGGAGCATCTCGCCATTGAAAGCCTAGTTGTCGAAGATAGCACTGCAGTGGTACGCGGTCATCTCAATCCCTTTTACTACTATGGGAAACTAGTGGATGTAGATTGGGGTATGGAATTCACCATTTGGCTCTATTTTGATCAAGATCTCAAAATCAAGCGGCAGGTGGATTGGTTTGAATATGATCCCAGTGTGGTAGAAAGTGTCTTGACCCGTTACAAAACTCAGGGTGTGGATAAAATTCCAGATTGGCTGGATCTATCCCGCTAGATACAAGAAAAAGGGCTTCCCCCGAGTGATTTCGAGAGAAGCCCTTCCATGTCAATTAGGTACTCCCTAATCTATTTATTGCCTTTCGGTAAAGCCTGACCTTCTATCCAAGGAGCGCCAGTTTTAGCCAATTCCTCCTCTAGCGCAGGAATTTTAACGCCACTGATCTCCTCGAGGTCCGCATTCATCTTATCTAGTTCCGACATAGCAATCTTCACGCTTTCTTTATGCGTCGGTGTAGGCCCATAAGTTGTGCTCATACCTCGGAAACCAACGAACATACGGCTACGAATGGTGGGTGCATTTCTTTCTCCAATCTCATTCTTAGCGGCATTACCATTCATCAATTCTTGCATATCGTACAATTGCCCTTTCAAATCGTGTAGTTGCTGCGTAAGAGAGGCAGACTCAGTCCGACTTCTTTCCAAAGCCAATTGCATCGCATTTACCTTCTTCATGCTATTGTCCAACAAATAAGAAGTGGCAGACAATGCTCCTTGCAATTTCTCCATCTCTCCACGGAAGGCTGTTAGCTCCGCTGGGGAGGCTCCGGGCAGGGCACCTTTTCTTAGCGGCACTACCTCAAAGCTCTTAGGCTCTGACAAGGGGGTAATCACCCCATCAATCTCCTTGGCGAGGCTAACCGTATAGGTTCCTGGAGAGGCCATGAAGCCACCACCTCCAAAACCTCCGCCTCTGCTATTCAGGCGTACTCCACCCTGTGAGGAATAGCGCAAATCCCAAGCCACTCGGTGAATCCCTTTGCGAGCAGGGCCTTTGATTCGGTTAACTACGGCACCAGAAGCATCCTTTACCGTAAGCCAGATCTTAGGAGCGGACTGCTGCATTTCATCTTGCAGGGCATCCCAACCCGGGAATGGAACATCTTTGTCTCCCTTGGCTAGTTTCCGTTCTGCTTTCATACGTTCTGCTTTCTTCGTCGTGTATCCTTCTGACAAATAGTAGGTGAAAACAGCGCCAAAATCAGGATTAGGAGCCGTGTAGAAAGAGGCGCCTTGAGTTCCTACGACAGAACGAGGACGATACCACCAAGCTTTACGAGTAGCAAACAGGGTAGCTTCTTCTTTCAGTTGTGGCATTGAGATCTCACGTAATGGGCTATAATCATCCAGCACAAAGAATCCTCTTCCGAAAGAAGCTCCCACCAAGTCATTCTCTCGCTTTTGAATGGCTAAGTCACGGAAAGCGATATTGGCATTGCTCGACAGTTTGATCCACTTCCCTCCGGCATCGATGGAGAAGAAAATTCCTTTTTCTGTGGCAGCAAACAGTAATTCAGGTTTAACGTGATCCTGAACCATGCGCCACACCATGTTCTTATCTTTTAGGTTGCTGCTAATCGACTTCCAAGACTTGCCCTTATTGGTACTCTTCAATAAATAAGGCTTAAAGTCCCCATACTTATGGTTATCTAAGGCTACGTAAACCGTGTTGACATCATGCAGGTCCGCCTTGATATCATTAACAAAAGCCGTTGCAGGAACGCCTGGCAGTGACCCTGCTTCAATCTTCTTCCAATTCTGACCACCATCTTCGGTTACTTGAATAATGCCATCATCGGTACCGGCATACAACAGGCCAGCCTGTAATGGAGACTCAGAGAGTGAAGTGATGGTATTGTAATTAGACATCGCATTCACATCCCAAGGGGAATCCCAACTTTGGACTTTACCCATAATCGGCAGGCTAATGCGCTCTTCATTTCTGGTGAGATCCCCTGAAATAGGTGTCCAACTGTCTCCTCTATCTTCTGATCTCCAAACGCGGTAAGAGGCAAAATATAGACGGGAAGGTTTGTGCGGACTTACCACAATCGGTGCGTCCCAGTTGAAACGCTCAAAACCTTCTCCGGCTCTGGCTTGTGGTTGGATATACACCTGCTCTCCGGTGATGCGATCAATTCGGTGCAAACCACCCTGCTGGGTTTCTGCATAGGTAATATTAGGATTGCCAGGTTCGGTGGCTGATTGATGGCCATCGGCCCCTAGGGTCTTGTACCATTCGCGATTGCTGATTCCTTCACTCAGGTCCGTGCGAGAAGGACCGCCATGAGAACCATTGTCCTGCGTACCTCCAAAGATGTTGTAAAACGGTTCGGCATCATCCACGGCCACTTTATAGTACTGGGTCAATGGAAGATTAGCGATAAAACGCCAATTCTTTGCCAAATCAAAACTCTCATAAATACCAGCATCCGTTCCGATCAAAAGATAGTCTGGATCATCGGCCCGGAAAGCAATCGCGTGATTATCAGAGTGTTTCTTTTGCTCGCTTAGTCGTCGGAAGTTCTTTCCACCATCATCCGATACTTGGATGCGAACATCCATCAGATACAAACGATCAAAGGCATGAGGTGAAGCATATAATTCTTGGTAATAGTGAGGGCCGGTAGCTCCGGAAACCGCATTAGATCGTTTCTCCCAGGAAGAACCTCGGTCTGCGGATCGGTAGATAGCGCCTTGCTTGCGGTTTAATTCGATAGCTGCATACAGCACATCTGGGTTTTGAGGGGAAATGGCCAAACCGATTTTTCCCATATTACCTCTTGGCAAACCGGTTTTCAATCTCTGCCAAGTTTCTCCACCATCTGTACTACGGTGCAAACCAGATTTAGGCCCACCTCCCATATAGCTAGCTACGGTACGGTGTCTTTGCCAGGTGGCAGCATAGAGTTGATCTGGATTACGAGGATCCATAATGATATCCGTTACACCGGTCCACTCTTCATCACCCAACACTTTTTTCCAGTTCTTACCACCGTCGGTACTCTTGTACAACCCTCTCTCATCTCCTTTACTCCAAAGTGGCCCTTGTGCAGCCACCCAGATTACATCAGGGTTTTCGGGATGGATAATGATCTTGGAAATATGCTCTGACTTTTTCAAGCCCATGTTCTTCCAAGTCTTACCACCGTCCATACTCTTATAAATCCCGTCACCAAAGCCAACGTGTCTACCGCCAACATTTTCTCCTGTTCCCACCCAAATCGTATGTGGATTATTAGGATCAATCGTCAGGCAACCGATAGAATAGGAATACTGTCTATCGAAAATCGACTTCCAGGTGACCCCGGCATTGGTAGTTTTCCATACCCCACCAGAGCCAACGGCTACATACCAAACATTATCATCATCTGGATGAATAGCCAAATCTGCGATCCGGCCAGAGGCAAAGGCAGGGCCAATGTTTCTCAGTTTCATTCCGGAGAATATCCCTTCCTTTAGTAGAGAATCTCCCTTTTCTTGTGCCTGTAGTCCAGACAACATTAACACCATACATAAGAAAGGCAAAAGGATGTTTTTCATAGGTTCAATTTTGATTAGAAAAGTCGAAGGTGCTTCTACAATCATCCTAAGTTACGAAGCACATGGCAATAGGCCAAAGGACCGACCAAAGATGGATGAAGTGCCAAACTTCAAATGTACCTAATGAAAAAAAGAAAGCCAGGAGCTGGATCAAAAAAGCAAGATTTTCAATCAGACTTCAAATTTGCTTCAGAATTAGGCCCCTGTTGTCGAATGATGTCGAGGAAGGTAGCAGGCTCTGGGCGAAACCGATAATTATCGGTGAGGTCGGCAAAGATGATTTTGCCTTGCTCATCGGTCACTAGAACGGTAGGTAGAACGGTATCGCTATCATATCCCAAGGCCTGGAGTCCCATTGGAAGGCCATTCTTGGCGAAGATTTTGAAGCGCTTGGCCATGGCATTTCCCTGATCTACTAGATAGTGAAAATTAACCTTGTGTTTTCTGGAAAGCGCAATAGAATGGCTCGGTGGTTGTGGGCTAATCAGATAAGTCTGGACGCCCAAAGCTTCAAGCGCTTGATATTCTTCCACTACCTCCTTCAGCTGCGCCATGCAGAGTGGACACCAATTGCCCCGAAAAAAGAGTAGGAGGTTTTTCTGGCCGAGCAATGTCTTTTCCGTAATCTTATTTTGCTCAATATCCTGTACCTCAAAGGCCGGCAAATACTGCCCCACCCGAAGAAGATTTTGCTCTCGGGTAGGAAAAGTGGAGTACCAGCGACTGTAAGCTACCCAGGCCAGTAGTATGGCCCCCACTCCCAGCAAATTTGCCGTCGTATTTTCTCCCTGAAAATAGCCAATCGAGTACAAGATGAGTCCTAACAGAAGGGCAATCTCATATCCCCGTAGATTACCATACCCCCTGGCCATCTGCTTGATAAAGACCATGGCAAACAATACCACAACGGTCATCGCCATGATAAAGAGGCCGGCAGTGCTCAGCTCGAACTGTTCCACTAAATTCAATCCGGAACGGATACTGAAATACAATGCTAAGACAGGAAAGAGACTGATGAAAAGGGACTTAAGGATGTTATTAAAGGCCATGGTATTTGCAGCGTTTGAATGGCGGCGAAGGTACCTATTGTCGCTGTAGCAATTCCTTTTTTCACCCTTAGTTATCCTCTCGACGACAAGTCGCGCATTTTCTTCGTTTTCCCTATGCGGCTCGCCTTCTATTTACCCCACCAACATACCTGCAATAGCCGCAGTTAAGAAGCATGCTACGGTACCACCGATCAATGCTTTGATACCAAGTTCTGTCAGATTCTTACGTTGGCCAGGGGCAATGGCGCCAATTCCTCCAATCTGAATACCAATGGAAGCAAAGTTGGCAAAACCACAGAGTGCATAAGTAGCAATTAACATAGATTTCTCGGAAATCTGATCTTGCACGCCCTCCAAGGCAGCATAGGCAAAGAATTCATTCAAGGTAGTTTTGAGTCCCAGTAATTGCCCGACAATCATAATATCAGCACTACTTGAACCCAACAACCAAGCCACCGGAGCAAAGATTAATCCGAGGAGATATTCGAGATTAAACCCAGTGAAGCGCCCGTCAGTTGTTTCAGCAACATAGTCATTCAAGCCAGTCCAGCTACCTATTCCATTTAAAAGAATGTAATTGAACATGGCTACGAAGGCAGTGAAAACCAACAACATGGCACCCACATTAATGGCGAGCTTGATGCCGTCCGTAGTTCCTCGTGAAATCGCATCTAACACATTATTACCTACCTCTTGGCGCGGGATATCCAACTTCTGTTTATCTAAATCAATTTCTCGATTTTCAGGAAAAAGCATCTTGGCGGCTACGATCGCAGCCGGAGCGGAGATGATTGAAGCAGTGAGTAGATGCGTCGCAAAAACACGCTGCATCTCCGGATCATTCCCACCTAGAAATCCAACATAGGCGGCAAAAACACCTCCGGCAATGGTAGCCATACCTCCAGTCATCAAACACAGCATTTCGGATTTTGACATCCCTTCCAAATAAGGTTTCACTACTAGAGGTGCCTCGGTCTGGCCAATGAATACATTGGCAGCAGCAGCTAGGCTTTCTGCACCGGTCAATTGCATCGTCTTACTCATCACCCAAGCAAATCCCTTGATGATAAACTGCAATATTCCCAAATAGTATAGGAGTGAAGACAGAGCTGAAAAGAATATAATGGTTGGCAGTACTTTGAAAGCAAAAACGTAGCCTACAGTAAATACATCGCCGGTCATACCATCATTGATCTGGGCCACCTCAGGCCATGCCCCCAACACAAAATCAGCACCCGCTTCGGTAAAATCAAGAACCACCACAAAAAAGGAGGCGATAAAATCAAAGATTGTGCGGATGAAGGGTATCCGTAAGATGAGTATAGCCAAAACCAATTGCAGGACCGTCCCAATAATCACCAAGCGCCAATTGATAGCCTTCCGATCACTACTCAATAAATAACAAATACCCAACAGTACCACTATCCCCAGTGACCCTCTTGCTATGCTAGTTAACCATTCCATAAACGTAAGTGTAGATTTGCTTGAGAAAGTACGTACAAAACTTTCCAAATGTAAAGAAAATCTATTGAATCCCTGCTTAGGATTAGCAAAGTGCCGCCATTAAAGAAATCGGGGAGCTCAAATCCTTGTCGTGGCAGGCGTTACATCAGCAGTCATCGCATCTTATATCCTCAATATTGAGCCTATTCTTTTCTTTTAAAAACTTTTTGTTTATATTTGAAAATAAATAAAACAATTAAAACAAATGGTAGAGCCGAGTTTCCGGAAAGGTCGAGGAGCACAGTATAATCCCGCCAATAGATTCCATCAACACAATTATGAATTGGATCCGGCAATCATTGCAGAGCAGAATCCGGCCACCGAGTACATCAGTGTCCAACCCAAGACCATTATCACCAAAGTAAATAGTCCGGACATACCATTTGAATATTCCATCAACCCTTATCAAGGTTGCGAACATGGCTGTGTATATTGCTACGCAAGAGAGTCGCACAATTATTGGGGCTATAGTGCTGGATTAGAATTTGAGCAGAAGATATTAGTGAAGAAAGATGCTCCGGCACTGCTGGAGAAACAGCTCAAAAGAAAACAGTACGTCGCCAAGCCGATCATGTTATCTGGGAATACGGACCCATATCAACCCGCTGAGCAGAAGTATGGTATCACGCGAGCGCTATTGCAAGTACTGTGGAAATATCGTCATCCGGTTAGTATTATTACAAAAAACAGCTACATCCTTAAAGACTTAGATATTCTATCCAAATTAGCTGAACATCAATTGGTTAAGGTCTGTCTTTCCATTACCACATTGCAAGAGGATCTAAGGCGTTTTTTGGAACCTCGTACCAGTAGCATCCAACAGCGTTTTCAGGCCGTACAACAATTGACGGATCATGGAATTCCGGTCAGCGTCATGGCTGCACCGATGATCCCCGGCCTCAATGAGCATGAACTAATGGGGCTTGCGAGGAAAGCCTCAGAATCAGGTGCGCATAGCCTCGGTTATACGATGGTCCGCTTGAATGGCGATATCGGGCCAATTTTTGAGGACTGGATCCGTAGAACCTACCCTGATCGAGCAGACAAAGTCTTGAACAAGATCAAAGAATGTCATAATGGGCAACTGAGCGATACGCGCTCTGGCATTCGCATGAGAGGGGAAGGCAAAATTGCGGAAATGATCAGACAACAGTATCAATTAGCCAAGAAGCTATACTTCCAAGACAAATCTGCTCCACCTTTTAATATGGAATTATTCGAAAAATTCCGTACTCCACAGTTAAGTCTGTTTTAGAACGGGAAGATCGTCTATACCATAAATCCCTTTAATCCCTTGCTCAAAGGCGGGCCCTCCCCCTCTGCTGGGGTGACGGACATAGATGCTTTTCACTCCTAAGTATTCCAGGGCGTATTCTGCCTTTCGGCCAATAGCAATGACTCGCTCCGGCTGAAAGAGAGCTAGTATTTCTTCTAGTATATGAGCCGTGGATCGAAGTTCTTGTTTGGAGGGAGACCGGTTGACAAAGGGAGGGGTATTGCGAAAGGAATGCAATGGAAAAGCGTCGTAGGTCAAGGGGACGGAAGGCAAAGCTTGAATTAGTTTCCAAACAGCCTTAGAACTTTGCGTTGCCTTATTGGGTGTTTTGGTAGCCTTTTGAAATTCAATCCCACCTAAGCGTTCCCCTAGTTCCTCGTATTGTGGCTCTGAGATCAGGTACATGCCACTGCGCCGAACTCCATTATAACCTGGGGCCTCCCCTACCCAAAGACTATTGGCATTTAGCTGATATTGAGCTTGCCAATACTTACGTAGATTCGACTTACGGATCGCGATAGCATCGGGAAGATCATGCGTAGCGCAGTGATCTGCAAAAGGATTGAAGCAGGCTTGATCCTGGCAGGAAAGATTCGCCAACTCGTCTATTAGAGTATCAATTGCTTCCATAATTCATCAGACCTCAAAGGGCTCTACCATGGCTTTTCCTCTATTAGGTATTGCTGAACATAATCCTTGATCCCCTCCTCTAAGCTATGAAACTCGCGTTCGTAGCCGATCGACTTTAACTTCGTCATGTCAGCTTCCGTAAAATATTGGTAGGTATCTCGGATGTCTTCAGGAGTATCAATAAAGGAGATATTTGGACTAAGGTCCATGGCCAAAAAGGTGTTGGTCGCTAAATCAAGGAAAGTTCGGGCTTTACCCGTCCCTAGATTATACAGCCCGTTAGGGAACTCTTGCTGAAAGAGAAAATAGCAGACCTCCACTACGTCCTTCACATATACAAAGTCTCGGCTTTGATGGCCATCGGCAATGCCTTCTTTATGAGAGCGGAACAACTTCATCCCACCTGTTTTCTTGATCTGCCGGACCGTGTGGAAAATGACAGAGGCCATACGGCTTTTGTGATACTCATTCGGACCGTAGACGTTGAAAAACTTCAAGCCTGCCCAACGTGGAGGATTAAAATCTTGTTCCAATGCCCACTTGTCAAAGTCATTTTTCGAACGCCCGTAAGGATTGAGTGGCTCTAGCTCTTGCACAATATCATGTTCATCTTTGTACCCTTTATCTCCAATTCCATAGGTAGCTGCGCTAGAGGCATAGACTAAGGGAATCTGATGTGTGGTACAGCTCAGCCAGATGGCTTTCGTGTAGTTTAAGTTGAGTCGATCAAAGATTTCCGTATCCTGCTCCGTCGTATCGGTCCTAGCTCCCAAATGAAAAACGAAATCTACCTCTGCCCCATTTATGGCTAACCAATCTGGGAAGACTTGCCGATCCATGTCCTTTATTCGTTCTTTACCTTCCAGATTTTTCAACTTATCAGCACGAGAAAAGTCATCTACCAGCAGCAGATTCTTATGCCCTGCATCATTCAACTTTCGGACAAGACAACTGCCAATAAAGCCAGCAGCACCCGTTACAACTATCATACTTTTTTCCGCAAAAGTAAGCCCTTATCTCCGATTATCACATTCTAGGTTGAATTATCGAAGTGGAAAGCAAAAAGGCCGCGGTAAACCACGGCCTTTGCTTCATTTGGGATTTTATGGGATGCAAAACTGATTATAAGCTGAATCAAAGTTTCTACCTTAGTATCGATCAATTCTGCAAAGTTTCCCTGCACTGCTACTGAAAAGGGAAACGGTTTTCATAGCTATCGACATGATTGAACATTTAGGTAGTTTTCATTTCTCTGGTGGGGTTTAGTTTACTAGACGGTCCTCGTGTGCAAAAGGGTTGGGTAACTTCTCATTTTTTCTTAGACTTTTTATCGAAGTTGTTTAAAAATGATTGATTGGCTGCAATTCGAGAGAACGAGAACCTGAAAACAGCTTTTTTCTTTACCGTAGCGCTGCTATCCTGCCTGGCGGCTCGACAGGTGCTAAAGAAAAAACCAGCCTTCAGAACCTCATTCCTTCAAATTTCGCTTCAAAAAAACATTCTTAAACAACTTCATCGTATCAGTAGCACGTCTCCACGAATAAGCTCCATTTCTCCTCGGAAATTTCTCCATTGAATGGTATATACATAAACGCCCACCTCCGCCTTTTGCCCATTTACCAATCCGTCCCAAGCCAGTTGTTGCCCTTGGCCCTCCATCTGAAAAAGGATATCTCCCCATCGACTATAAATGGTCATTCCCTCCACCCGATCCATTGCATCTAAGGTGCCCGCTGCCCGAAAAACATCATTGATGCCATCATCATTTGGAGAAAAGGCATTCGGAAGATAAAATTTTGGAGGTGGAATCACTTCTACCCAAATCTCATCGAAAGCATTACAGCCAAGCTCATCGATGGCCTCTAGCCGGTAGAGCGTTCCTTGTGTAGGGCCGGCTGTCAATACCGGGCAATCTTGACATTCGATGACATCATCTCTTGTCCAAATCAATTTGGAAGGTTCAAAATTTAAATGGATGGGTTCCAAATCAATATGTTCGCCGAAATACACACTTGTGTCGGGTCCAAGATCTACCTGGAGTGCATTGTCCAGCACAGCCACGTCAATGGAAATCGATTGACTACAACCAAAGGCATCCTCCACTTCAATGCTATAAATACCAGAACGCAAGTCTTCGAAGACTGGAAACAGCTGAGCAGATTGATGATCTAAGCTATACCGGTACGGAGGAAAGGCCCCATCCACAAAGACTTCAATCTGACCATTTGTAGCTTCAGCACAAGATGCCGCTTCACTGACTGCATTGACAGCCCATGGAATCGTACAAGGATCATAAAATGATAAAGCCAAATAGATGGTACTATCGCAACCATTGGTAGCCAATAAAACGGCTTCATATACTCCGGCATCCGCATAGCTGCTACCCTGAAAATCATAGGTTGTCCCCTCGGGTTGCTCGACATATAGTGTATCCCCAAAGGAAGGAGGAAGTATCGTAAGTTCCAGTGAAATGATGCTATCACAACCTTCTGTAGTTTGCAAAGTATCCCTGTAGGTGCCTTCCTCGGTCAGTAGCTCTCCAGCAAAGAAATACGCTTCTCCTGAACAGACGGAATCAGCAAAACTAGACCGTACTTCCTCCGCTACCAGTAGATCTAAAATAATGATACTATCACAGCCTAAAACGTTAAGTAAAGAATCTTGATATTGTCCAGTTTCAGAAAGCATTTGTCCACCGAAAGCAAAGTTTTCTCCGGCGCAAATTGACGCTGATTGGATTAGGACGGAACTACTCCATACATCCAGTTGAAGCTCAATAATGCTGTCACAGCCCCAAACTGAATTCAAGGTATCTCGGTAGACACCTGTGGAGTCGATCCAATCCTCACCAAAGCCATAGCGATCTCCCTCACATATACCGGCAAAAACTTGAGTAAACAATGCGGGGGGGATCAGTTCGTAGGGTTCCGTCAAATCACAATTTCCTTCTAAGTCTCTGATCAATACCTGGTAGCTACCTGAAATAGGGCTCAAATCTTCATTGATCCGAAGTAGCGTATCTGTTGCTCCATCAATAGGTATCGAATCTCGATACCATTGATAGGTAGCGCCGACTTGCCAGGGAATACTCAGGCTAATTGCTTCTTCACAGGGCTGTCCAAGAAGCGTTATTGCAGGGACCATAGGAGGCGCCGTCTGCTCCCGAATCGACACCTCATCCAGCACCATATATAACACCGCGTCATTCCCGTTGGAAACAGATCCACACTCTACGGCATAGAAAATGGCTTCGATATTTTCCGCTGGTGACACCGCAAAGCTCAAATTGTTCCACCCGGTAGTTAGATCCCTGGAATTCACTGAACCCAAGGTGGTAGCCGGCAATTGGAGTTCACAAAACGAATTATTTCCTCTGGTATCGTAGGCAGTCAATCGATCACAAAAATCAATCCCAAGCAGGGAAAAAAGGAGGTCCGGGGCGTCGTTCCGCAAATTGGCGAGTTGAAAGGAAACTTCATAGGTTTTTCCTGCCTCCATAGGCTGCTCTAGACAGACACCCAATGATTCTGTGAACTGTCTCCCATCAACGGATTGCATCACACTAAAGATGTAGCCATCATTGGCGGAGCCTTGATTTAGGGTATTGGTGAGAAAGCGTACATCCGGACGTAAATCGCTCTCAGCGCAATTGTCACTAATGTAATCTGGACTGGGTCCTAGTACGATCCAATCGCTCAAGCAGTTAATTTCTCCAAGATTTGCGCAGCAACCCGTAGTTTGATTGAACTGTCCATTGGGCACGAGATTAGGGCTAAGTCGGCCATTGCATTGGCAATCCGGGTCAAAGGCATCGATTAAGCCATCTCCATCATCATCTATCCTATTGTCACAAACTTCTATCATGACTCCGGCGGAGAGCGTCTTGGTGAAAATCTGTCCATTCCTTCCCAGCAGGAATAGTCCGGAAAGGAGCAAGCAGCAGCTTAACTCGCTGATTATGTTCATGGGAAATACTTTAGATCAAAAGGAAGTCGGAAGAGAGAAGTTCCGTCTAACAGCAACAATTGCCAACTTCCCTTTCCGACTTCTGGTGAGGGGGCCTTGTCAACTTAAACAAACCTGTTTAATAAAACCCTCACGAAAGATTGCTAGTGTTAGTTTTCAAATGGCCTTGGTGCTATAGTTTACACCTGATTCATTTGTGAAGTATGACAAGAAATACACGCATTTATTGGATAATCAAACGCCCTTCACTAACTAAACCTTTTCTTCCTCGGATCGTGAAAAAATAGATACCCGAAGCCAAGCCCTTTCGATGTAGGACATGCTGGTTTGCGCGCCAGTTCTCCGTTCTTATTTTACGACCTAAATAGTCAAACAGGACTAGTTGTAAGGGTTGATCCTCAAGGTTTTCCAACTGGATAATAGTGGATTCTGTAAATGGATTCGGGATAATATTTGCCTTGAGTAAAGCCCTTTCAGGCTCCTGGTTTGAGGAAACCAGCGGCTCCCCGATCAAGTGCTGAACGGTATTGGTGATGACCGGCTCGTTGAAATCAAAATATATGCCGGCCGTATTTTCAATCAAACTACCGATTGGATTGTCTGCTACTTGCTGGACACTGAATTTCACGAAGCCGTTAGATGCCTCTAGATTGGTGGTGCTATCGGGGAGGAGTATGTTATCAAAACGGAATTCCATCATGCGATTGTCCTTAATAGAGAAACTGTATGGATGACTAGAAGCCCCGGGCCTAACGGTACTGATTTTCAGTAATTCAGAAAGTTGATCTTCGATTCTTACTGTGAAAGCGGTATCTGTCCCCGTATTCTGGAAACGGATCATATACTCAATTTCTGTATTGGCTTTAGTGATCTTATCTATGCCAACACCTTTGGGAAAGGCTTGCTTATCATTAGGGTCAAATGCGCCGATATTCTCTTGGCAATCAATAGAAATGTCGGGTCGCCAGTCGGATTCGGCAAATTGCGTCACGAAACCACGACTGAAGTCACCCTGTTCATTCTCGCCACAACCTTCCAAGGAAATCCCGCTAATTTTGGCCCACGGATAGGCGTCTACTTGGTCTACTTCCAGACGGAAGGTGGAACCATTGGCAGGTAAAGTAAACTCTTGTTTTTCCCCACTTAACAAAACATCGGTCTGGCCATCTTGCAGCATCAAAATGTCTTCAATCACAATATAGTGGTGGCTTTCAGTCATATCTAGCCCAATGTTCCGAATCTCAAATTTCACCTCTTCGCCTTCACACCTTGCTTTGAGTTCTAATTCGGGGCCTTCGAATACACTATCGCCACTACAATCTGTACTGTTGGTGATCTTAGCTTCTGTACAGTGTGTTTGGCCCAGCTCTGAATCGCAGGAGGTTTTGACTTTGATAAAAAATCGGTCACAATCTCCCGAAGGGATATCCCCTACATTGAAGGTGTAAGTCTGTCCATCGACATTGTCCCATGGAATAGAGCTATCTACCACCTCAAGAAAGTCATCGAAATTAATCTCTATTTCGGAGTCCTTAGCATTGGCACCACCATAGTTGCAATAGTTTACCCAATATATTGTTTCAAAGCATCGCCGCAGAAACGGTGTGGAAACATCCAGGTAAAGTTCTGGACAGGGGCTATCTAAGTGAATGCCAAAATCTTCATACAAATTGGAATTGCTGCCGGTTATGTCCTCATAGAGCTTACTATTAGAACAGCTGGTATTTATGTTTTCCCATAATTGAACTTCTACATCAATCTTGTCTCCCTCTTCATATTCAATGGCATTGGGGCCAAACCCAAAACCAATCTTTGTAGGTGTATATTCGTAGATTAAGTCAAAATAGCGGTTGGAAAATCCATTTGTACTAGTCGTTATAACCCGACTCAATCTACTAATTCCATTTACTTTTAAAGACAAGCGAACACCAATACCTCCAATTCCACCAGATTGGGCATCTGTCTCGCAGTTTTCATCCGCAACCAGAACCTTCCCTTCAACCGAGTGCCGAATGAAATCACTCATAATATTGATTTCCGTAGTGCACTTGTCATAATTCCCTTGATCATCTATCACCCAAACTGTAACCTGTCTTAAATTTGCCTGCGTTTCATCAAAGGAAAGAAACGACGCGTTCGGTATTCCTTCTCCTCCCGGACCTTCCTCAATCTTAAAGGTAAGATCGGTAGTACAGTCATCGACACTCTGTCCTGCAAGAAATGCCCCAGTTAGCACTAAAGGGTTTGATATCGTTGTTATAGTAAACACCTGATTCTGAGAGCACTTTGCGATTGGAGATAACAGGTCATTGGAGCAATCAGGTCCGTTACCTTCACTATCTGACACTCTAACAAATGCTTCACAAGTGTTCTTATTGTTCTTCTGATCAATTGCAGTAAGTTCCACCACATATGTTCCAACGGTACTAAATTCAAGGCTGGTTTGAGCGGTACCATCTCCTTCTGCTAAGGCCAACAAGAAACTTAAATCTAAAGCGCAGTTGTCCGTGCTCCCGTTATCTACATCGACAGCAGCAACAGTTGTTGGTGTCCCATCTTCTCCGAGAGACACATCTATGATACCCCGACAAGAAGCTTCTGGAGCGGTATTATCTTGCGTGCAAGAAAAGTCTTCCTGAACAATTACATAAGTCTCACAAATACGCCAGTTTTGTGCTTCATCTCCTCCCCAGACTCTAACTAAATGGATTCCTTCATCCTGATTGGTAAAAATAATCGAATCATCCTCTGGCACCTCCCCTTCCAGCGTATTCTCCATAATTTCAATTCGAAAATCGAGATTTTCAGAACAGTTGTCACGGGTGGCATCGGGACCCAATACAATAAAGTCCAAAGCCCAGATTTCTGCTGAAGAGGAGTCCAATGTACCATCCAAATTTACATCCTGTGGAGGCTCAAGGGTTTCCAGACTGACAACTAAGCCGTTGATACAAATAACAGTCGGTCCTTCTGTATCTGGATCACATTCTTGCCCTTGCAATAGAATAGAGCTCGATAGAAAGAGCAAAAATAGAAGTAGGGTTTTATTCATTTTCCTGAGATTTTGTGTGTGGGATTATTGTTAGTTTTGAAATTTATCAACTAGATTCATAATTAGAAATAGTCTGCAGATACGCTCTACTTGGCCATCAGTTTGCCCGTACCTAGTTTGCCATTCCTATCTGTAAGCGTGTAGAAATATATGCCCTGAGGAAGAACAGCACGCTCCACTTCATGTCTATTGGATTTGACCAGTTCTGTACGTACTAGTCGTCCCATTGAATCAAATAATTGAAGCTCGACGGGAAAGGAAACCTCTCATTCTAGATAAAAGGCTGCTACTTTCGCAAATGGGTTAGGAATAATCTGGGCCTTAATTGGTCGGTATCTGGGTGCCTGGGCATTAGTCAAGGTAATTTCTCCAACTAAATGCGTGACAACATTTGTCTGGATCGCCTCATTGAAGTCGAAATAGATATCAGCGGTATTCTTAATATAGGCTCCAGATGGATTGTCCTTTTTTTGCTCCACTCTAAATTTCACAAATCCATTGGAAGCTGCCAGATTAGTGGTACTGTCTGGGAGTAATATGTTGTTAAACCTAAATTCTAGTAGCCGATTTTCCTTGATAGAAAAACTATATGGATGACTGGAAGCCCCCGGTTTCACGGTAGTTATATCTAGCCAGTCTGACAGTTGATCTTGAATACGAACAGTGAAAGCGGTATCAGTGCCAGTATTTTGAAACCGGACTAGGTATTCTACAGGAACATTGGGTTTTACAAGTTTATCCTCGCCTACCCCTCTCGGGAAAGCCTGCTTATCGTTAGGGTCATAGGAGCCAATGTTTTGCTGGCAATCTATAGCAAGAGCTAGTTGCTGATCGTTTTCAGGGAATTGATTAATGAAGCCCTGGCTGACCTCCCCATTTTGATTCTCCCCGCAGCCCTCAATGGCCACACTTGCTACTTTTGCGAAAGGGTAATCCGGTGCTTGATCGACCTCAAGTCGAAAAGTTGAGCCATTGGCTGGTAGACTGAACACCTGACCTTGTCCGCTAGATAAGATATCTGTGGTTCCTTGCTGCAGCATCAAAATGTCCTCAATGACGATGTATTTATGTCCCACCGTCATATCAGCCCCGATATTTCTTATTGTAAATTCTACTTGATCTTGACGACATTTGGCATCAAGTTGCAATTCTGGCCCATTATAACTGGAAGCGCCGAAGCACACGTTTTGGTGAGATGCCTCGACCTCCGTGCAATGCGTCTGTCCTAGTACTGTATTCTCACAGCCCAGCTGCACCTGCACCGGAAACCGTCCGCATCCTCCAGGAGGCAAAGAGCCAATGTGAAACACTAGCTCCTGTCCCTCTACCGATGTGGGTAAAATATCACTGTCAATGAATTCCATAGCCTCATCTAGGCTGAGCCTTATGGTTACACCTTCTGCTGTCACTCTCCCATAATTACAGTAATTAATCCAGTACTGAGCCCCAAAGCAGCGGCGTAAAAAAGGTGTCGTGATATCCACATATAGTTCAGCGCAGTCAGACTCTCCAACGATACCGAAGTCTCTCAGGTAGCTTGAAGAGGTACCCAATGCGATCTCTGAAATCAAATAGCTAGATGTGCAAGCAGAATTGATTCCTTCCACCAATTGCAACTCTATCTCGACCAAGTCTTCCGCCCCAACAGAAATGGTTTCCTCCCTCCCAAACCCAATCGCCCCATTTTCATATTCCTTTAATACAAAATCATAGTTATTGCTAGCTTCTCCTCCGGTTTCAGTGGTCTCGACTAGTCTTGGCACTCCATTCACATTTACACTTGCTTGCACGGAAATACCTGCAACGGCCATATCCTCTTCCTCTCGTAAACAATTGCCATTGTCAATAAACACTGTCCCTTGGAATTGGTGGCCGATAAAGTTATTTTCAACTCGAACGTTCGCTTCGCAAAAGCTACTATTCCCGGCTTCATCAATTGCCCAAACAAACAAGATTTCATGTTCCAAGTTCAAGTCAGATTGACCTAAGGTTAAGGAAGTGGTAGGTGGCGGAACCGGACTGGGTGGTGAGAATTCAACCCGGTACTGCAAATCAGCTGTACAATTATCATAACTCTGGGCTGCTAACATTTCAGCTTGAATCTCTACATCAGGAAAAGTTGAGTTGGGATAGTAGACCAGAACATTAGGGGGGCAGATCGCGATTGGAGCAGTGACATCTTGCGCACAATCCTCTTCCATATTACTACCGTCTGTGACTCGCAGGTAAGTTTGGCAGCGAGAAAAATCACCTATCTCATTGGTTACCCATAGGTTAACTAAAAAAGTCCCAATTTCAGAAAACTCCAATTGCGCTGGAGGGGCTTCGTCCCAAGGATCCAAGGAAATCGAGAATGCTAACTCACCAGCGCAAGGATCAACACTTCCATCATCAAGGAGACTAGCCTCAACCACGGCAACTGATGAATGCAAAGCGACTTCAACCAAAGACTTACAAACAGCCGAGGGTGGATACGAATCATGTGGGCAACTTGGATCTTCTGGTACCCAAAGGAAGGTCTCACAAAAGCTCCAATTCTCTGCTTCATCTCCTACCCAAAGTCTGATCCGACTTTGGCGAGGCATATGCTCTGTCACAAGGAGCGATGTTGTACGCTGGCCAAAACCTTGTTCTCCTATCACCTCAATCCTGTACTGCAGTTCGGTAGAACAATTGTCCTCGGTAGCTCCGTTCGCATGAAAAAAGGCCTCTTGAGCTTGAACCACAGCCGAGTAATGGTCTACAATTCCATCCCCATCCAGATCAGTCGGGGGATTCACTGGATCTAATTTGGGTAGAACTCCAAAGAAGCTGACAGCTCGAGGAGGTTGAGTGTCAGAATCACAATCCTGGCCGGCCAGATCTACCAGAACCATCGTGAGCACCAAAATTAGAACTAAAATCTTCTTCATTTCCATGACAATTAGAGACTTGCGAGTTGAACGTTTTTCAATACTTCAAAAATGCAAACTTGCCCGTATTGAGCCAAAATCATTTTCTTCAATTTGTACAAACAAATAAAACAATTCAATAGTTAAATAACTGATAATCAATTTATATTTAATATTTTTGTACACAAATAAAATTCAACAAGCTCGGCAAGTATGGTTAATTCCCGCTTTGGTAGACTCTTTCTACAGCTTTCCGCCGCCGAAAGGCGTTCCTTTAGCAAGTTCATTGCTTCTCCCTTCTTTAATCAGCAGTCGCTACTTGCACAATTGTGGGAAAGCTTGGCTACCTCCTACGATAAACAAGGGACGATGAGTATAAAGGAAGATTTGTTTCGACAACTCTATCCAGCTAAGCCATATAATGATCAGCAGATGCGACTTTTGATCAGCCGGCTCTATCAAAAACTTCTCGAGTATTTAGCCCACGAGGAGGCAGTATCCAGTGAAGCACAAATGAAATTGTATGAAGCTCAGGCGCTACGGAAGAAGCAATTAGACAAACACTTCCAACGTAGTCTAGGACAAGCCAGGGCAAGCGTGGAAACGGAAGGGTTTCGCAATGCAGAGTATTGGCAATTCAACTTCCAGTTGCAATTAGAAGGCTCCAGGAGTGTTTCCAAGACCCAGTACGGGGGGCAAGAAGCGCTCCAAAAGCTGTCCGATACCTTGGATCTATCTTACTTCACGGCAAAACTTCGTCATGTTTGCCTGCTACTTACTCATCAAAAGGTCTATCAGTCTCAGTTTGACATTGGAATGTTGGAGGAAATACTGAGCTATGTAAATAGCAAGGAACTATTGCAAGAACCCGCCATAGCCTGTTACTACTACTATTACTACACCTTGATTGAACCTGAAAATACCGAACACTTTCAGCACTTCAAGACTAGCCTTTTTAAGCATTCACAACAATTTCCGGCGGAAGAAATCCGAGACTTATTCCTTCTTGCCATCAATTACTGTGTAAAAAAGGGTAACACTGGCAATCAAGCCTTTATTCACGAAATGTTGGAACTGTATAAGGCCGGCTTAGCCACCGATGTCTTTTTAGATCAAGGAGAACTATCACATTTTACTTTCCACAATATTGCAGCAGCAGGAATCAAAACGAAAGACTACAAATGGGTGGCTACCTTCATTGAAGAATATAAGAATAGATTGGCTAGGCAGCATCGAGAAAGTTCTTACAGCTTTAATCAAGCACGTCTAGCCTATGCACAGGGGCAGTATCAGACGGCCTTACCGTTATTGCAAAAGGCAAACTATCGCGACCTGCTCTTAAATCTGGCAGCCAAAACTTTGCTACTCAAGATTTATTATGAGCTAGATGAATTTGATTTGCTGAATGCCCACCTTGACGCCATGAAGAATTTCATTCGCAGAAAAGCAGTTATCGGTTATCATCGCACCAACTACTTAAACATCATTCGTTTTGCTAGAAAACTGACTAACAGCAACTTATACGATAGGGAAAGACGGAAATCTTTGAAGGCTCAGATTCAAGCGGAAGAAGTATTGACGGAAAAGGAATGGTTGTTGGAACAGCTATAGTTTGTTCGGTAGAAGGCATAAAAAAAGCCCGGCATTGTCGTACCGGGCCTCTCGCTAATAACAAATCATAATCTCATGAAATAATAAGACGACCTAATTCTTAGAAAAAACGAAACTTATTAATTAAAAATGACGACTTCAATCTGTAGGTTCCTTGCTCAAGGAGCAAGGAACCGATTGTTAATGGGATTATGATTATCGTATAACGACCTTGCCAGTGGCAATAATCTTACCCTCACTTTCCATCCTGTACATGTACAAGCCTCCTGGTAAGGATCTACGATAAAAATCATAATTGTTCCCTCTGAAACGATCGGTACGGATGAGCCTCCCGGCTACATCAAACAATCTAAACTCTACTACATCAAAAACCGTGCCTGTAATTTCAAAGGATGTTGATTCAAAAAACGGATTTGGAGAAACTTTTATTGTTGTGCCACTCGGATTTCCTGGTCCTGGCTGTACATCGCTAATAATGCAGCCAGTACTTACGATATCCGAACACCCTACGATATGTCTTACTGTGTTCGTAGGTTGCGGGGCGTAATAATCAAAATAGACGGTAGCACTATTATCGATTACGATTCCCACGTCGTTAATCGGTTTTTGGGCAATTCGGAATTGAACGAAGCCGCGGGAATTAGCCTCCTCTGTGCTACCGCCTGGTTGAAGTTGGATTTCATCGAAGGTGATTTTCAGGATACCATCATTGTAAATTTCGAACTCATAGGGATGACTGCTAGCACCTAGAACAATACTCGATACGTCTAGGGCTGAAGACATGGTATCCCGAATCACCACTCGATCTATGATTTCGGATCCAGTGTTTTCAAAAATAATTGTGTATTCAATCTCAGTGTTCTGGTCTATTATAGAATCTTGATAGCCTTTGGGATAGCCTCTCATAAGCACCCCGGATCCGGTTGATAAAGCTTCTTGTACGTCAACTGCTTGGAATATGTCTCCTTCATCTTCAGGAAACTGCGAAACCATTCCTACATTAAATGTACCACCAGTCGCTACACAGCCTTCCACTGCAACAGTGGGATAACTGTTTCCTGGATGGCCTTCTTCTTGTTCAGCGATTAAGCGGTAAGTAGGTCCTTCCAGCATCTCTAGCTGGACTACTTCTTCCTTCTGTGGCTCTAGCCTAAAGGGTCTAGTAAGGAACATAAGATCATCTTCAACTACAAAGTAGTTTCGTTCTCTTACCATAATGGCATCGCCCACGTTCTTGATCCGGAAATTTAAAGTCCCGGTTTCAGTGTCGCAATCGCCACGGACCTCTATACTAGCTCCACTCCAATCATCATTACCCTCACAGATGTCATCAGGGTAAATATGAGCTCGAACTAGTGTTGCTTGCCCCTCAACTACACCTTCACAAGCTATTTGTGTGGTGATCGTGAACTCCCCGCACTCCATACTTGCCACATCTCCCAATTGGAAGATAATGATAGAGTCATTTTGTGCGCTTGGAGCGAGTGTCGAAGAAACGTAAGTTAGATCATCATCTAATGCTATTGTAAGGAAGGCTCCTTCTCCAGTAATAGGGCCTAAATTGCAATAGGATACAGAATAGATCGCGTTCTCACAGTTGACTATAAATGGTGTAGTGACATCCACCTGCATAGCAGGACAATCCACTCCTCCAGTTACGTCAAAATTGATTTCCGTCGTGTCATAGAACTCATTGAGCGCGACGATATTTATCTCCGGCTCACATACATCCCATAAATTATTGGGAGGTAATGTTTTTATAGTATAGGTCCCGGTATCTACCAAGGCAGAATAGAACCCATTGGAATCAGAGGTAATAAAGTAAGTCTCGTCAGCACTTTCAGCAATCACCAACCAATCTTCCAAAGGTGTGGCAGTACTATCAGGCCCAGCACAACCATCTGGCTTATATTGGATGGTTCCACTGATCTGATTGGTGACCACATTTCCGCTTCCATCCAACTTCAATAAGATCAAGTCATTAATAAAGTTGAAAACCACGCCATTGTAGCCCGTGATAATGAAGCCTCCATCCTGTGCTGCTACGATGCTTTCACCAAAGTCTTGGTTGCCGGAGTCTCCCACTAAGGAGTGCCACTCCTTTTCTCCATCTTGATCAAATTTGATGACCAAAATATCCGTATCTCCCAAATCTCTGGATACATAACCCACAGCTGCGAAACTGCCATCTTGTAATTCGATAATATCCTTACCAATGTTCTCGTCTGGAGAAAAAGCATATTTCTTTATCCAAATCGAATCTCCATTGGTATCGAATTTACCAATCAACAACTGCTTCACATCCTCTGCTGTGCCGGTAATGACTAGATGGTTGTCAGCGGTCAAAATCAAATCTTCCACCTGATCAATTTCTCCACCTACTCCGTACACTTTACTCCAGATACTATCACCGCTAGCATCGACCTTTTGTAAAACAATGTCGTTCGTAATGTCTATTATCGATGTGCTAAGTGCTGGTGAATTACTAGCGATAACGTATCCATCATTTAAAGCCACCAGGCCTTGAACCTTGTCATTTTCGGTGGAGCCACTAACTTTCCGCCACAATTCTTGACCTTCCATATCCACTTGAACCAACAGAATATCATCTTTATTCCCATTGTCTTTGTCAAAGGTGACACCGGTAATTAGATACCCAGTACCATCAATAGCTGGAACAATGGCGACACCTGCATCATCAGTGGCGGATTCGAGAACCTTACTCCATCTTTTATTTCCTCTTCTGTCAATATTGAGCAAATACAGCTGATCATCTGAAGTGACGGTGGGTCGGATGGTTCCTAAAATCAGGAAGCCATCTTCTAATTCCACAATGTCAGCTGGCCGCTCAGAAAATCCTTCATCATAGACCTTTGTCCAGAGTTCGGTACCATCAACGTCGGTACGGACGATAAAAATGTCAATATCACTGTTGTTCACACCGGGAAAGGACTCACTGAATCCTAGGGAGATAATTCCATGATCCACTGTCTCTCTAACCAACACTCCCTGATCTTCCTTATTCCCTCCGAATGAACGTTGCCAACCCTGCGCTCCGACCGTTGTTCCAACTAACATAACTAAGATCAGCCAAAGTCCCCGACGGGATAAGATTCGGCTTAATCTCGGAACAACCAAAAGGGAATTCATCATTAGCGCAATTTTTAGGTCGTTTGTTTTCGTTGACAGTACAAATATGAAATGATTGCTAAGGTTTTTCAAAGACATTTTTGGCCATTTGTTGAAAAAAAATGATATTTTTGTCGTCTAAAATATCCGTAAAACACTAATAAACAACAAATTAAATTAAAAAGAATTGTTGACAAAAAAAGAAATAAAGGACATTAAAAACAGTCAACTAGTAATCATATTGCAGACCTTCTCTAAAAAGGAGATTCGTGAAACGCGCAAATGGCTGCATTCCCCTGCTCATAATCAGCGTGAAGATGTAGTTGACCTCTTCGAGTATTTAGTAAATGGTAATCACCTGTGGGAAGATAAGTTCCTACAAAAGGAACGAATATTTAGAAGAATATTCCCCAAGGAAAGTTATAATGATGCCAAGTTAAGACAAAGTATCCACTTTCTCCTGAAATCTATTGAGGAGTTTTTGATCTCTTCTGAAGTGTTGGCAAGAAAAACACAGCGGCAAATTACCTTAACCCAAATTCTTAGAAAAAGGAATCTCGAAAAATCATTCTTGAAATCTTTGCAAGAAGCTAAAAGCTTACACAATAACGGTCCATACCGAAATTTCACCTATCATAGAGAAGAATACTTATTACAATTGGAGGAGTATACTTCGATGGAAGGGAAGAAAAGGACAACAAAGATGAACTTGCAGGAAGTATCTGACTCCCTAGATATCTACTTCATCGCCGAAAAGCTCAAGGAATCCTGCCGGATGATTTTCCATCAACATGTATATAAAGTAAACTATGATCTCGGATTAGTCAATGCTATTGTAGAACACATAAACAACAATGAGCAGTTGCTAGAGATCCCAGCGATCTCCACCTACTACTTCGTTTTCAAGGCCATTACGGAACAAGACAGTACGGATTACTTCAACAAGCTTATTGCGCAAATCCAAAACAGCGGGCATTTCTTTCCTCCAACGGAGATCAAGGAAATCTACCTAATGGCGATCAATTATTGTA
Source organism: Saprospiraceae bacterium (assembly GCA_013214355.1). GTDB lineage: Bacteria > Bacteroidota > Bacteroidia > Chitinophagales > Saprospiraceae > DT-111. The sequence goes on from JABSSL010000025.1 coordinate 100,303, forward strand.
TCGGTAAAGCGAATGCTGGGCAAGGTGACATTTTCATCCGACACACCTTTGAACTCTTTCGACAAGGCTTCGAAAGCGAAGTCTTTATTGAAAACGGCTATATGTCGAGGTATACCTTCAGGAATGCTGTCTCTTCAGCGCTACGCATGAAGGAATATGAATGGGTAAACTACTTCATACATCAATTTAAAGAAAATCTGGAGGAGCCTTATCGAGAGTCGTTTTTCCTCCATAGTCTAGCTAGGTTAAAGTTTGAAAGTAAACAGTATGACGAAGCCATGCGCTTGCTGGTGACCACTAACTTTGATGACCTACTTACAAATCTTAATGCTAAGACCATGCTCCTAAAGATGTATGTGGAACTAGATGAGGATGATGCTCTGGAGCATTTGCTGGAAAGTATGCGGACCTATATCCACCGAAAAAAGGTAATGGGATATCACAAAGAGAACTACCAAAACATTATCCGATATACCAGAAAGATGTCCCGAATCAATCCCTTTAGCAAGAAGGAGGTTTCCGCCCTGAGAAATGAAATAAAATCTGCCAACCCCTTGACAGAACGAGAATGGCTGCTTAAGCAACTAGAAAATATCTAAGCAAACTCAAGCAGCCCTATAGCTATGTTTTTAAAACTTCGCCCCCAAAACATAAGGCAACATCGCCCTCCAAGTAGGCCAATCGTGTGGCATATCATGCCCCCAAACATCCAAGTCATGCGGAACGCCCTTGGCGTGGAGTACGCCGGAGAGACGGCGTGAAGCATCTGGCGCTTCGTAGTTACCGGAGCCCGTCATGATGTGAATATGCTGACTTGCTCGCATCGCTGAAAGAATATGGTGATCGTCCAAGTTAGGAAGATACTGCATGGGAGAGTTGAAGTATACATCCTGGTCGTGGTAGCCTTTGGTGTAAGAAGCTAAATCATAATCTCCACTCATCGCAATCACTCCATTAATCAGATCTGGGCGCTTGAAGAATAGATTAGCTGCGTGGAAAGCACCGAGGGAGGCTCCACAGGCAATGATCGGGGTTTCCCAGCTGGTACTATTGCGAATAAAAGGCACTACTTCTTGATAAATGTATTCATTGAACTGTGTATGGCGAATAGATTTATCTCTGGGGTGCATGTGATTATTCAGCCAACTCTCCGAATTAATGCTATTGACGGAGTATACTTTCACCTTCCCTTCGTTGATCATTGGGCTAATGGCAGCCATCAATTGGAACCGCTCATATTCCAAGTAATCTGCTGCTGCCGTAGGAATCATTAATAAGGCAAAACCGTAGTGGCCGTAAACGGCTACTTCCATATGTTTATGTAGGCGCGGACTATGCCAGCCATGAATTTCTCTATGCATTTTCAAAATTTTCCGCAAAAATAGTCTTTAATATGAGATTTTCTGACTGGAAAATAAAAAAGCCTACATCCATACTAGATTTGGCTTACAAAAAAGAGAAGACTCACCCCAGCGAGTCTTCCCGTATGCACTCTATATAGTAGAAACACCTTATACAATTTGCGGTAACTCTCCTAGGAGCGTTGACGGTTGAATGTTTAAAGCTTAGGAAATGGGCTTAGTTTTAGAGGAGGTAGTGAGGATTTAGGATCGCCACTTACTTCTCTCAACTTCCCACCCTAAACCTTAAACTAGTCTAATCTATAGCCATGGCCTAATTCGCATCCACTACCCTACCTGAGCCTGAGATGCTGACGTCCAGGCTCGGCGTACCTTTGTACCTTACATCACCGCTACCACTGATTTTCACGTCTAATTCATCTTGTACACGTACCTCGGCATTCCCTGAGCCAGTAATCTCGACTCGAGCCCGGAGCGCGTCCATATCAAAAGCAGCGATGTCTCCAGAACCAGTAATCTTCAAATCAAGTTCATCAGCGACACCTTCCATTTTGATATTGCCGGAGCCAGTAATGGTAGCTTGAAAATCATCACCCTCCATCGCCAAGTCCATGTTTCCTGAACCAGAAATCTCTAGTTCTACATCATTGACAATAAAGATATTATCCCCAAAAATTTCCCCGGAGCCAGCGATGGAGAGTTCATCGATTTCCGGAATCGTAATGAAGATTTTCATATTGCCGATGTCCCGCACACAGTCTCGAGTTTCAATATCCCATACGCCGTTGCGCACATCTCGCTCTAGCTCATCAATGATATTTTGTTTTCCTTGCACAACAACCTGCTGCACATCGCCTTGTGTTAGAATCACCTCAATCGGGAGACTTAACTCAATCCCCGAAAAGTCATCCAGGTTCAGCGTTTGCTCGACGATGGGTCCATCGCCATCTACACAACCAAAGAAGCCATCGTCATCATTTACATCGATAAAGCAGCTACTAATGGACATACTAATGACCATCATGACAGCTAGCCATTTGAAATTTGCGTTTCTCATCTTTCCTGTTTTTTTTTGTTAATAAATAGCCCAAAACGACTAATTACCTACTTTTTAATTCTTTTGTTCTTGGGATTAGAACTCCACGCGGTAGTTGAATACCGGGAATAAGCCCGTCTGATAATTGGACACAATCCCTTGTGCATTTGCACTATAAAAATTATTGAAAACGTTCAACCTGTTGGTTACATTTTGAATATCCAACATAATGGTATGGGTCACTTTCTTGGCATTGATCCGATAACTAACCCCCATATCAAAACGATAGTAAGTGCCAACCCTGGCATCGAATGGCCGATCCCATTCATACACGGTATATCCGGCTTCACGAGAGGCATCTAGGTTGATGGGGAATTGACGTCTACCACCTGCCAAGATGAATTTGCCGTTTAAGCCAAATATGTTATTTTTCTTACGCCCCATTTTAAACTCCTTCCCACCAAGCAAATTCAACTGATAGTTACCATTGAAAGCCGTGTTATAGGTTTTTCCGTTGGCGGGTGTGTACTTGGATTCGTAAATGGAGCCAGTGGCCAAGAAGTAGTAAGAATTGGAGAAGAACTTCTCTACGGTAAGGTCTAAGCCATAATTCACTCCTGTCCCTTCATTAACCACATTCTGCGCCCCAATAATATCCCAGATATCAACGGCATTGAGCAAAGATCCTAGGCTATTCGGGTCGCTTTCAATGGGTACATCATATAAGTATTGATAGTATATTTCTGCTTTTAGCCTCAAGTTTTCCGCGATCCGATAATCATAGCCCAGAACGGTGTGCAAAGACTTAGACAGTTCCAGATCTCGCGCAGGAGTATGTACGCGACCACTCGGTAAAGTACCATCAAAAAGATAAGCCGCGGGATGCTCCATACGACTATGTAATCCTGCTGCTAGGCTCAATTTTTGCTTGGGGCTGGCTTGCCATGAAAGTGCAACTCTAGGTTCTATGGAGTAGTTATCATTTAGGAGTAACTGAGAATAGTGCAGTCCGGTATTCAAGGTCCAATCTTCATCGAATCGATGTTTCCAATGCGCGAAGGCTTGAAAGAATTGCATATCACCTTGATTATCAAAGAACCTTACTAAACCTTCTCCTTGGTCTTCATCATAGGTGAAATCAAATTCTAAATGGCTCATGATCATTCCAGTTCGGATCGTATTGCGAGCATCAAATTTGTGATTATAAGTAGTGCTGACGCGGTAGGTATTATTGCTGGTCTTTGTTTCGTCATCGAGATGCTGAGCGTAGTCCTTTGTTTCGTCCAACCAGTATTCATCTTCCGAATAGGTGTTGGAGGACGCTGCTACCACCGTTCGAAGATAGCTCCGGTCTGAAAGTAATATGCGGTGTGAAAGGCCCACGGTACCAACTTTTTGTCGCTCATTAAATCCCCATCGGTCATCGTCCGATTGCCAGGCATTTTGGTCCGCTACTGGTTCTTCGTAGGCACGATTGCTGCCCCCTAAGCCCCAGAGATCGAAATTGCCCCATTTCTTGGTAGGAAAATGAAACTTGAAAGAAACATCTCGGTAAGCTGGTAGGACATCCCCCACTGGATTCAGTCCCAATTCCCCCAAAGCCGCCAGCGTTGCATAGCGGGCATTAATCAAGTAAGAAGCCTTTGAGTTCTTACCAAAGGGGCCTTCCATTGATCCTTCCATACCCATCACGCCTAGCATCAAGGAAAACTCTCGCTTTTCGTTATTGCCATTGCGCATATTCAGATCAAACACACTGGATTGTGCATTACCAAATTCCGCTGGGAATGCCCCCGTATAGAAATCTGAATTGGACAAAATGCTGCTACTTAACATACTTACTCCTCCTCCGGAGTTACCCATCGCACCGAAGTGATTGGGGTTTGGGATTTCAATACCCTCCAATCGCCAAAGGACGCCCATTGGCGAGTTTCCTCTCACGATAATATCATTTGCCAGATCATCTCCAGAGCCTACTGCTACCCCAGCATAGTTTTGGGCCATCCTGGCCGGATCAAAGTAGCTCCCTGCGTAGCGCCCCGTTTCTTCTACCGAGAAAGAACGTGCACTAACCGTAGCCATTTCATTCAGGGTCTCCGCTTTGTCCAGTTCGGCTTTCACCACGACCTCTTGCATGGCTACCGCCGATTCAATCATATCAATATTTAAGACCAATTCCTTTCCGGAGGTAAGCATGATGCTATTCAAAATCACTGGCTCATATCCCAAGTACGTGATACTTATGTCTCGTCGCCCAACTAGTACATTCTCTAGTTTAAAATAGCCCTCAAAATCGGTTACCGTACCATTGAGTTCACCTTTTTCTTGCAAGGCAATCGTAGCGCCAATAAGGGGCATCTGGGTATCTTTATCAATTACCCTTCCACGAATGGTTTGTGTATGTTGTTGTGCAAAAGAAAGCTCACCAAAGAAACATAGCAAGCCTATTAGGAGCAGCTTTGAAAGCAACTTCTTCATGATGTAGATTGTTATCCTTCTTGGACAAATCTCGTGAACAATCAGAAAATGAGAGGAATAAGCGACGCTGACGATTACTGCCGGTAAAGTGTTGCCTTTCATTTTTGAGTATCTCAAAACACGAGATTGGTCTAAGAACTTTTGTTATAAGGTATTTTTAAAGAGTGTTTAACTGCGTAGTATCTAGTTTTTGCAGTGATCGGTAGTTCGGGGTTTCTAGCGTATGCCTACCTAGCTGTTAGGTGTATTCATATGTAGTAAGTCAAGCTAGGCAGGCACAGGTGTCGTTACAGTCGGGTTTTTCTTAACAGTGACAGTGTTTAGCTTTACCATCTTCTGCTGCCAAACCAGCCAAAACGCATCGTAAGGCCAATAATAGCACCGGAGAAATCTTCATTGGTATATCCTCTCTCTTCATTGGTTCCATCCACCCACCGATAGCCCACGGTACCGGCAATTCTGAACCAACGGGTGAAGTTCATTTCAAGTCCTATTTCAGGGGTCAACACAAAAATCTTATCTAAATCACTGTAGCGAAGGCCAGGATCGTTTAGCTCTACATTAACAGCTCCCCAACCAATCTTGGCGCTTGTGTAAAGGTGAATCAATTTGTGTGGTGCGAAGGTACCTCCTAACCAAAACCCACCATGTCCAATATCGAGCACACTTACATCGCCATTGTCGAATAGCTCTTCAAAATCAAGACTCCCTAATCCATATCCTCCAAAGAAGAAGTTATCGATGACCACACCACCGCCACCACCGATGGAGGTATTTATGTTTTTGTCTAGTCCGAATTCCATAATGGGTCCCCCAAATCCTCCCACAACTCGGGCATTACTAAAAAGTGTCTGATGTTGGCTGAATGCAGCTACAGTCATTAAACTGCAGAAAGTGATAATTAGTAATTTTTTCATTTTTCAAGATTTTCAAGTTGGCTACAACAGGAATTTAGTCGGATGTCGGATGATTTTTTGTCCCTTATATCGTCGTGCCAACGTTTAACATTTCTAGTCTAGAAAGACCTGGTTTAGATTCGTTTGGGCATGGATCGGGCTGCTATGGGTCATGACAACTCATAGTTCCAAATGGCTCCAAGCGCCTATGTCAATAAGAAAAATTGGCTTATACTAGAATCTGATTCCACCGGTGAAACCTAGCCACATTTGGCGATTTACACCATTTGCTGAAGTTGATTCTTGCAAAGCATAAGGAGCGACCAGTGAGCCGTATTCCTGAGTATCTTCATTGTATACTTTGGACAGCATAAGGTTACCAACAGGTCCAAAGAATACGCTGGATGATCCTCTACCCAGTCTGAGATCAAAGAGCAATTTCAGCTGATTCAACTGGTTGAGCTCATTCGTCCATGGCTCCGCCTCGTTGATGTGCATGCTAATTGCTTCGATGTTCACCAGGAACCTAGGGCTAAATGTTATGGCGGTACCTAATCCGTAACCTACGCCCCAAGTCATAAAGTTGCCGTTGATGGTCTCGTTGCCGTTTACAACTTCCAATTGATCCCAACGTGCTCCCAATGATATGATGTTATAAAATCCTTTTACCCCTAGTTTTAATCCAAAATTTGCTAATAAAGATTCACTAGAGGATAATTCTACCTTATTATAACCGTGTCTAATGATGTTCAAAAGGCCAATAGGAAGGCCTCCCACAGAGTCAGCAATGTTAATCAAGCCAATCTGAAATCCATCTACTTTTTTTCCGACATTGAAAATCGGGCTTATCTGTCCCCAGCCAATATCTCCAGCCACATTAAATAAGCCAGAAATCTGCGTCGTCGCTTGCCCACCTGCTACATTAAACAAGGCTGAAGCCTGAGACACCTGATTTCCCTTACCCGCTACATTAAACAAACCAGTGGCTTGAATACCACTCGTTTCCTTTGCTGAGACGTTGAACAGACCGGAGGCTTGCACCGCTTTAGATGTATTGGAAACGTTAAACAGTCCGGCAGCTTGGAGCCCTTGAACTTCCCCACCACTGGTATTGAAGAGGCCGCCAACCTGTGTTCCTGTAACATTTCCTCTCACGGTATTACCAAAGCCCGCTACTTGTACACCCTGTACGTCTTCCACAATGGTGTTAATAAATCCTCCAACTTCGATACCATCTACTCCTCCATTCGTTCCCCAAAAGATATTGACTGATACATTATTGGTGATGTATTCGCTTTTATCCGCATTGGTACCCAAGAAAGGCATCAATGAAATCTGGGCCAAGCGATTATCGCCCACCGTCAATTGGGAGGAGGTTACATATGGCGTTACCTCCACTACCTCCGCATCTAGCTCAACAACCTTATTGCCACCAGGAATCGTCTTGATAGATTGTTTAGCTAAGGGGGAAAATGGATCTGTCTTTTCTCGAATAGGAGGAACGGGGACTGGTGCCTCACTGTAGATCGGGGTAGTTTGCGGCACGGATTTGGGGAGTGGTTTCGGCTTCAGCGGTTTAACTTTTGCACTGCTAGTGCGCTTAGCCTCTTTTTCTTTATATTTCAAGACCAGCTGGCCCCCTATTGGACGATAGGCAACGGAAGCCTGATCACAAATATCATCTAATGCTTCGGATAGTTTCTTATCTCCTGGTCTTACCCAAATCTTACTCTCCAAGGGGATGTAATTGGCACTGTAGCTAAACTTCAGATCATAATTTTTGCTTAAGTCATCTAAAACATGACCAAGCGTCTGATCACTGTAGGTGACCGATACGATCTGTGTCAATTCTTGAGCCTGCAGGCTTACAGAAAACAAGCAGGCTACGAACAAATACAGTCTGGTGCTTCTATTTCCCATGGGGCAGAATGGTGTTTCTAGGAAAAATGGTTTAAAGGTCTTCAGTAGTTTCTGCCTTATTTTATAATAATGACATTTTCTTCTTGCAATCGGCTTGTATCTACTTCCATCGGAATCTGGGCCCCCCACTTAAGGATACCAAGAATTTCCTTCAAGTCCTTTGCAGGTTGCTTCATAAGTCGGTAGGGCTCTTTCTTCAGTTCCTCATTTTGAACTTGAATTTCAACGCCAAAATGTCTCGCCAGGTCATCAAAAATGATTTCAAAAGGGATATCCTCGAAGTTAAATTCATTGCTCTTCCAGCTCGTCGCATTACTGATGGCCTCCTCTGTTTTTTCGATCGTCTTGCTTACCTTATTCAAGACAGCGGAAGTATTCTTTACGAGGGTCACTTTTTCGTCCCCTCTCTGTTCCTCGAAGGTAACGGTGCCAGAGGTAACACTAATCTCTATCACTTCGTCATCTGGGTAGGCTCTTACATTAAAGGACGTACCCAGTACGGTAGTTTTTGCTTCTCCACTGTAGATTTCAAAGGGAGAATCTTCCATGCGAGCGACATCAAAGAAGGCTTCTCCTTCTAATTTAATCTGTCGCTGAGTAAAACTTTCGGGATAAGATAGTCTGGAATCACCCCTCAACCATATCTGGCTACCATCGGGTAAGGTGATTTCTTTGAGCTGCCCATCAAGGGTATTCACAGCTACCCAAGCGTCCGGCTGCCCATTGCCGGTGCTCCACCACCAACCTACTGCCAAAACAACTACAGCAGCAGCGGCGATCTGCAACCAGCGACGACTTGCCCTTCTTATGGAACGAATCTTAGCGCCGGGAGGCTGCTCGGACTCGACAGAAGGCAGCTTTTGATCGACTTTCGCCCAGGCGGCCTCGATATCCGCCTCGAATGCTGGCTCAGCATCCGCGGTCTTACTCCACACATCAATCATATCCTCCAGATAGGATTGATTAGTGGTATCGGACTCTGCCCAGGACATGAGCTCCTTCTTCTCAGGAGGACTCATATTCCCCGAAAGGTACTTGCCGATTAGATTTGTAAATTTTACATCTTCCATTGCCTTATTTTCCGTTTCCACCTATAGGATGCATTTTAACTAGGGATCCCCCTATAGGTTTTTAACTTTTTTTTAAAACTTTTTTGCCTACATAAAAAAGAGCATCAATATCATCATGGTTAAGTAATTCTGCAGCTTGCTACGTAAGACTTTCAAGGCCTTTCCCATCTGATTTTCTACCGTTTTGATAGATATGCCCATTTGGTCCGCAATTTCTTGATAAGTCATTTCTTCAAACCTACTTAGTTTGAATACAGCCTTGCATTTAGGAGGCAAGCTATCGATAGCTGCCATGATATTGCCCTTCAGTTCTCCATATAGATAATCGTCTTCCCCGCTGTGATCATGTCCCAACGAGATATCTGGCTGAATTTCTTCTTCTTCGAACTTTTTATTTTTCCGTAAGTACCCGAGCGCCTCATTAATGGCCATGCGACGGATATAGGCTGAAAGAGAGGAGGTAATATTGATCTTTTCCCGCTTATCCCACAATCGTAAGAAGACTTCCTGTGCCAAGTCCTCGACCAGGTTTTTATCCCGAATAAAGCGGTGGATCGTCTTACAGACTGATAGATATTCACTTTTAAAAATATCCCTCAATGCCGTACGATCATTGGCTTTCAGTCGGTCGATTATGTCGTTTAATTCAGGTTGTGGCATAAGTATTCTCGGGTGTGATCCTCGTACAGTCAAAGATTCACAAAGCTAAAAATAACAAAAAACTCACCTTATAGGACAAATTTTGTCTTCGTCCTGTTCGATCAAAGTCAGACTTAGGGTAAAAGTCAAGCTTTCCAAAACCAAAGCAATACCAAAAACAAAAAAATCATTGGGGAACCAAAACCATAGTCCAGAGAATCGACGAAATCACAATATAGATGGAAGAACGGCTAAATTCACTATTGTGAAACTTATCCTTCTATGTTTTAATTCCTTAACTTTGTGCCGCTTTAAGAACTTAAAAAAGTGCCTATGTTTTTGATTAATCCATATTTACGTTTTGCTTTGATGGGTGTCGGCATTATCGGGGGTATAATACTTTCGGTTTTGTATGGTTTCTGGTATGGTTTTCCCTTGTGGTTCTCTGGCCTGCTTTTATTGGTAGGTTACGTCCTACTAGGAACAGTTGGTTCTGCGGCGAAAGCTATGCAATCAATGGATATGGATAAATCCGAAAGATTATTGAAACTTACGCTCTCTCCACGTTTACTATATCCAACGAATAGAGCGTACTTCTACATGATCAAAGGTTCCGTAGCCTTGTCGCAAAAGAAAACTGATGAAGGAGAAAAATGGCTAAAAAAAGCGGAAGAGATCAATGTCCCTACGGACAATGAAAAGGCCATGCTACAGATTCAGCTTGCCAACATCGCGGCTTCAAAGAACAAGTGGAAGCAAGCTCAGCAGCATTATCGGAATACCAAAGGCTTAAAAATCACGCAACAAGAAATCCGAGACCAGTTGAAGCAATTCGAAAAAGTGCTAGCCAATCGTGGCCAAGCCAAGGCGGCTATGCGCCAAGGTGGCGGACAACGTGGTGGTATGATGATGCCCGGAGGTAAACGTCGCCGCCCAAAGATGAGATAGCTAAGTACGATGACTAAATCCTTGGAGCCATGGCTCCAAAGAACTGCCCAGCATCCTATTTGAGTGCTGGGCAGTTCTCGTTTAATCCCCAGGATCCGCCTAGCAAGCTCCGATTTCTCCCTACGTAGCATTGAACTTTCCCGACGAAGGCGGCAACTCGATGCTTTACCTTTCTTCCTATAGAGAAGCTTCCCTAATATCCATTTTCCAGAAATATTAAGTCAGATAAGTCCATATTCGATGAATACTAAGGCCTGTTAACCAGTAGCATAGCTACACCTAAACCCGTATCGGGTTCCAGCTCAGAAATTTCATCACTAAATATCCGACTCATGAAAAAAGGGCATATCACCTTCCATCTATTCGCCTTACTCCTATTGTTCGCCTCCGGTGTGACCTCACTTATGGGACAGCCGCTCACTACCCCGAGGCCTAGTCCTGCAGCAACGCTTAGTCAGCAGATAGGTATGACCAATGTGACCATCAATTATTCACGGCCTCAAGTCATAGTCAATGGAAATGACCGTACCGGAAAGATCTGGGGTACCCTAGTAGCCTACGGCTTCAACAAGATCAATTTCGCCTCACAAGGTGAAATTCCTTGGCGCGCAGGTGCCAATGAAAATACCGTCATCACCTTCAGCGACGAGGTGCGGATTGAAGGAAAAACACTGAAAGCCGGTTCCTATGGTCTACACATGGCCATCCAGGAAGAAGGGAAGGCTACCCTGATATTTTCCCATAACACCACATCCTGGGGTAGCTTCTGGTACAATGAAAAAGAAGACGCTTTACGGGTTGATGTCCAAATGCAAGATCATGGCTTCACCAATGTACTCACCTATGAGTTTGTGGAATTTGGACCCAACCACGGCACCTTGGCTTTACACTGGGAGAAGAAGAGCATTCCATTTAAGATCTCCATCGATGGACAAGATATGGCTCTAGCTTCCTTTCGAGATGAATTGCGGGGTGTGAAGGGCTTCACCTGGCAAGGTCCTCTATCCGCTGCCAATTACTGCCTACAGAATAACATCAACCATGAAGAAGCGATGACTTGGGCAGATCGAGCTATGGCCAACAACAAAAACTTTCAAACCCTTAGTGTAAAGAGTGGACTGCTACTCCAAATGGGTAAAAAAGAGGAAGCTTTTCCCTTTGCCGATGAAGCTTCAGCCATGGCCAACGTAAACCAATTGAATGGCCTGGGTTATCTGATGCTACAGAATCAGGAAGCCAAGCATGCGGTGAAATATTTCAAAATGAATGCGGAGAAAAATCCGGAAAATGCCAACTGCTTCGATAGCTTAGGGGAAGGGTATATGGCTTTGGGTGAGAAGGACAAAGCCATCGAAAGCTTTAAGCAATCTCTAAGTCTTAATCCGCCACCTTTTGTCAAAGCCAATTCTCTGAAGAACCTAGAAAAGTTAGGCGTGAAGTAGGCCAACTCTGCGGCCGCCCTTATTTTACACTTCGGAAGTGGATTGGTCGAAATTAGGTGGTTCTAGTTTTTCGAACTTCACCATTTTGGGATAATGTTTCGAGGGACGGGGCATATATACCGTACCCAAAAGGCACGGTTTTACCTGGATTCATGGCTAGGGATATTTAACCCCTAGCGGGGTTTTGTCTCAAGCTTGTTCAACTCCAAGCAGTCAGTGCTAGCGCCTGTCACAGCGTGACAACATATGCATAGCCAGATATACAGGTGGGATTTTCGTGCATTTATGTCTATGGTTTATACACATCTAAATAAGTTGATATGTAATTATTAAATTGTGGAGATGGTCACGAGCATATTTCATCCAAAGAG